>NZ_CACSLH010000030.1 GCF_902706605.1 Enterococcus sp. CSURQ0835
TGGGAAATAACTTATAAATCTATTTGGATATGATGGAACGCCGTATGAAGCGAAAGTTTCATGTACGGTGTGAAGCGGGGGAAAACTTGGAGATAACATCAAAAAGTTACCTATCGCTATAACGTGGCAGATGGAAAGAAACCTTGCCAGAGATTTCCCATGAAATCAATATCGTCACTCTGACTTCTGATGAGAAAAACAAAGGCTTACTTGACCCTTATGTGATTATGAAAAATCCCAAAGATTCTGAATCACTGGCTATTGATATTCTGACATTCCTTACGGGGATTTCCTCTCGTGATGGGGAACGCTTCCCAATCCTTAGAAAAGCCATTCGTGCAGTAACCAATAGTGAAGTACGAGGGTTGATGAAAGTGATTGAGGAATTACGGGTTGAGAATACGCCACTAAGTACCAGTATAGCCGACCATATCGAAAGTTTTACAGACTATGACTTTGCACATTTATTATTCAGTAATGGTTATGTGGAGCAGTCTATCAGCTTAGAAAAACAACTGAACATTATACAGGTTGCGGACTTGGTACTTCCCGACAAGGAAACTTCCTTTGAGGAATATACCACTATGGAGCTTTTATCCGTTGCTATGCTGATTGTCATTAGTACCTTTGCTTTAGACTTTATCCATACAGACCGAAGCATTTTCAAGATTGTAGATTTAGACGAAGCATGGAGCTTTTTACAGGTAGCACAAGGAAAAACACTATCTATGAAGCTGGTTCGGGCTGGTCGTGCTATGAACGCTGGGGTATATTTCGTGACCCAAAATACAGACGACCTCTTAGATGAAAAACTGAAAAATAACCTCGGCTTAAAATTTGCATTTCGTTCCACTGACCTTAACGAGATTAAAAAGACCTTAGCCTTTTTTGGTGTAGACCCAGAGGACGAAAACAATCAGAAGCGATTGCGTGATTTGGAAAACGGGCAATGCCTTATCAGTGATTTATATGGTCGTGTCGGTGTGATACAGTTCCACCCTGTATTTGAAGAACTGCTCCATGCCTTTGATACCAGACCACCTGTGCGAAAAGAGGTGTAAATGTGAAACCATCAATAGTAAACAGAATAAAATCAAACTGGACGCTGAAACGTCTAGGTAAAGTGGCAATGACAGTGGCTTTCACACTTGTGATTGCCATTTTTCTTTTAGCCATGCTGGGAACGGTGGTTCAAGCTGCGGGCTTGGTAGATGATACGGTCAATGTGGCAAATGAATACAGCCGATACCCACTTGAAAACTATCAACTGGATTTTTATGTGGATAATAGCTGGGGCTGGCTTCCGTGGAACTGGTCGGACGGGATTGGAAAACAGGTCATGTATGGACTATATGCCATTACCAATTTTATTTGGACAATCAGTTTGTATGTTTCCAATGCGACAGGTTACTTAGTACAGGAAGCCTATTCCTTAGACTTCATTTCCGCTACAGCAGATTCCATTGGTAAGAATATGCAGACCTTAGCTGGTGTGAGTGCAAACGGATTTTCAACAGAGGGTTTCTATGTTGGATTCCTCTTACTCTTGATTTTGGTTCTTGGGGTTTATGTTGCCTATACGGGACTGATAAAGAGAGAAACCACAAAGGCAATTCATGCCATTATGAATTTTGTGCTGGTGTTTATCCTATCGGCTTCCTTTATTGCCTACGCTCCCGACTACATTAAAAAAATCAATGACTTTTCATCAGACATCAGTAATGCCAGTTTATCACTTGGCACGAAGATTGTCATGCCCCATTCCGATAGTCAAGGCAAGGACAGCGTGGACTTAATCAGAGATAGCCTGTTTTCCATACAGGTTCAGCAACCGTGGCTACTGCTTCAATACAACAGTTCAGACATTGAAAGTATCGGTATTGACCGTGTGGAAAGCCTGCTCTCCACCAGCCCAGATTCCAACAATGGCGAAGACAGAGAAAAAATTGTTGCGGAAGAAATTGAAGACAGAAGCAATACCAATCTAACCATTACAAAGACCATTAACCGTTTAGGTACAGTCTTCTTCCTATTTGTCTTCAATATTGGGATTTCCATATTTGTATTCCTATTAACAGGAATCATGATTTTCTCGCAGGTACTTTTTATCATCTATGCTATGTTTCTGCCTGTGAGCTTTATTTTAAGCATGATTCCATCATTTGATGGTATGTCAAAACGAGCCATAACAAAGCTCTTTAATACCATTTTGACACGAGCTGGAATCACATTGATTATTACGACAGCATTTAGTATTTCAACCATGCTCTATACCTTATCGGCTGGTTATCCGTTCTTTTTGATTGCTTTTCTACAGATTGTGACCTTTGCAGGAATCTACTTCAAGCTGGGCGATTTAATGAGTATGTTTTCTCTACAGAGTAACGATTCTCAAAGTGTGGGAAGTCGTGTGATGAGAAAACCTCGTATGCTTATGCACGCTCACATGCACCGTCTACAGCGGAAACTTGGACGTTCCATGACTACTCTAGGGGCTGGGTCTGCCATTGTTACAGGTAAAAAAGGACAGTCGGGTTCGGGGAGTTCTGCAAGGACACAAGCAGATCACTCCCGACCAGACGGAAAGGAAAAATCAACACTTGGAAAACGTATCGGTCAAACCATCGGTACAGTAGCTGATACCAAAGACAGAATGGTAGACACTGCTAGTGGTTTGAAAGAACAGGTTAAAGATTTGCCGACCAATGCAAGATATGCAGTATATCAAGGAAAATCCAAAGTAAAAGAGAATGTCCGTGATTTAACCAGTAGTATTTCTCAAACCAAAGCGGACAGAGCCAGTGGACGCAAGGAACAGCAGGAACAAAGGCGAAAAACCATTGCGAAGCGTCGCTCTGAAATGGAACAGGTCAAACAGAAAAAACAGCCTGCTTCTTCTGTTCATGAAAGACCGACTACAAGACAAGAACAATATCATGATGAACAGACCTCAAAACAGTCTAATATTCAGACTTCATATAAGGAATCTCAACAAGCCAAACAAGAGCGTCCAGCAGTTAAGTCCGATTTTTCAAGTCCAAAAGTGGAACGCCAAGGCAATACCGTTCAAGAAAAAACCGTTCAAAAGCCAGCAACTTCAACCACTACAGCAGATAGAACTTCACAACGTCCAATCACAAAAGAACGTCCGTCTACTGTTCAAAGAGTACCACTACAAAATACAAGAAGTAGACCACCAATCAAAACCGCCACCATTAAGAAAGTCGGTAAGAAACCATGAAGTTGAAAACTTTAGTGATTGGTGGTTCTGGATTATTCTTGATGGTCTTCTCACTGCTTCTGTTTGTTGCCATTTTATTTTCAGATGAACAGGACAGCGGAATTTCCAATATTCATTATGGAGGTGTGAATGTTTCCGCAGAAGTGCTGGCTCATAAGCCTATGGTAGAAAAATATGCCAAAGAATATGGCGTTGAAGAATATGTCAACATACTTCTTGCGATTATACAGGTGGAATCGGGCGGTACTGCGGAAGATGTTATGCAGTCCTCGGAATCCCTCGGTCTTCCACCTAATTCATTGAGTACAGAAGAATCCATTAAGCAAGGTGTGAAGTATTTCAGTGAATTATTAGCCAGTAGCGAAAGGCTCAGTGTAGATTTAGAATCGGTTATCCAGTCCTACAATTATGGTGGTGGTTTCTTAGGGTATGTGGCTAATCGTGGAAATAAATATACCTTTGAACTGGCTCAAAGTTTCTCAAAAGAGTATTCAGGTGGCGAAAAAGTGTCTTACCCCAATCCCATAGCCATACCTATCAATGGGGGCTGGCGATACAACTATGGCAATATGTTTTATGTGCAACTGGTAACGCAGTATCTTGTCACAACAGAGTTTGATGATGATACGGTACAAGCCATCATGGACGAAGCACTGAAATATGAGGGCTGGCGATACGTTTACGGTGGAGCTTCCCCGACTACTTCTTTTGATTGTAGCGGACTGACACAATGGACGTATGGAAAAGCTGGAATTAACTTACCACGAACCGCACAACAGCAATATGATGTGACCCAGCATATCCCACTATCGGAAGCACAAGCTGGCGATTTGGTTTTCTTTCATTCTACCTATAACGCTGGCTCTTATATTACTCATGTTGGGATATACCTTGGCAATAACCGTATGTTTCATGCAGGCGACCCAATCAGTTATGCCGACTTAACAAGCCCCTACTGGCAACAGCATTTAGTGGGAGCAGGACGAATCAAACAATGAGAAAGGAAGATTTAATGATGAAATTTAGAAAAAATCAGAATAAAGAAAAACAGATACCAAAGGAAAAGAAACCTCGTGTCTATAAGGTCAATCCTCATAAAAAGGTTGTGATTGCCTTGTGGGTACTTTTAGGGCTTAGTTTCAGCTTTGCGATATTCAAGCACTTTACAGCTATAGATACTCATACTATTCACGAAACAACTATCATAGAAAAGGAATACGTTGATACTCATCATGTAGAAAATTTTGTAGAGAACTTTGCGAAAGTCTACTATTCATGGGAGCAATCCGATAAGTCCATTGATAATCGAATGGAAAGTCTAAAAGGCTATCTGACAGATGAACTTCAAGCTCTCAATGTTGATACAGTACGCAAAGATATTCCTGTATCGTCTTCTGTAAGAGGATTTCAGATATGGACGGTAGAGCCAACTGGCGACAATGAGTTTAATGTAACCTACAGTGTAGACCAGCTCATTACAGAGGGAGAAAATACAAAGACCGTCCACTCTGCTTATATAGTGAGTGTCTATGTAGATGGTTCTGGAAATATGGTACTGGTTAAGAATCCGACCATTACCAACATACCTAAGAAATCAAGTTATAAACCAAAAGCCATTGAAAGTGAGGGGACGGTTGATTCCATTACAACCAATGAAATCAATGAGTTTTTAACGACGTTCTTCAAGCTCTATCCTACAGCGACAGCCAGTGAACTTTCCTACTATGTGAATGACGGGATATTAAAACCAATCGGAAAAGAGTACATCTTTCAAGAACTGGTAAATCCTATTCACAATCGTAAGGATAATCAAGTCACGGTATCGCTGACAGTGGAGTATATCGACCAGCAGACCAAAGCAACGCAGGTATCTCAATTTGATTTGGTACTTGAAAAGAACGGGAGTAATTGGAAGATTATAGAATAACAAATATTGGTACATTATTACAGCTATTTTGTAATCACGTACTCTCTTTGATAAAAAATTGGAGATTCCTTTACAAATATGCTCTTACGTGCTATTATTTAAGTATCTATTTAAAAGGAGTTAATAAATATGCGGCAAGGTATTCTTAAATAAACTGTCAATTTGATAGTGGGAACAAATAATTGGATGTCCTTTTTTAGGAGGGCTTAGTTTTTTGTACCCAGTTTAAGAATACCTTTATCATGTGATTCTAAAGTATCCGGAGAATATCTGTATGCTTTGTATGCCTATGGTTATGCATAAAAATCCCAGTGATAAAAGTATTTATCACTGGGATTTTTATGCCCTTTTGGGTTTTTGAATGGAGGAAAATCACATGAAAATTATTAATATTGGAGTTTTAGCTCATGTTGATGCAGGAAAAACTACCTTAACAGAAAGCTTATTATATAACAGTGGAGCGATTACAGAATTAGGAAGCGTGGACAAAGGTACAACGAGGACGGATAATACGCTTTTAGAACGTCAGAGAGGAATTACAATTCAGACAGGAATAACCTCTTTTCAGTGGGAAAATACGAAGGTGAACATCATAGACACGCCAGGACATATGGATTTCTTAGCAGAAGTATATCGTTCATTATCAGTTTTAGATGGGGCAATTCTACTGATTTCTGCAAAAGATGGCGTACAAGCACAAACTCGTATATTATTTCATGCACTTAGGAAAATGGGGATTCCCACAATCTTTTTTATCAATAAGATTGACCAAAATGGAATTGATTTATCAACGGTTTATCAGGATATTAAAGAGAAACTTTCTGCCGAAATTGTAATCAAACAGAAGGTAGAACTGTATCCTAATATGTGTGTGACGAACTTTACCGAATCTGAACAATGGGATACGGTAATAGAGGGAAACGATGACCTTTTAGAGAAATATATGTCCGGTAAATCATTAGAAGCATTGGAACTCGAACAAGAGGAAAGCATAAGATTTCAGAATTGTTCTCTGTTCCCTCTTTATCATGGAAGTGCAAAAAGTAATATAGGGATTGATAACCTTATAGAAGTTATTACTAATAAATTTTATTCATCAACACATCGAGGTCCGTCTGAACTTTGCGGAAATGTTTTCAAAATTGAATATACAAAAAAAAGACAACGTCTTGCATATATACGCCTTTATAGTGGAGTACTACATTTACGAGATTCGGTTAGAGTATCAGAAAAAGAAAAAATAAAAGTTACAGAAATGTATACTTCAATAAATGGTGAATTATGTAAGATTGATAGAGCTTATTCTGGAGAAATTGTTATTTTGCAAAATGAGTTTTTGAAGTTAAATAGTGTTCTTGGAGATACAAAACTATTGCCACAGAGAAAAAAGATTGAAAATCCGCACCCTCTACTACAAACAACTGTTGAACCGAGTAAACCTGAACAGAGAGAAATGTTGCTTGATGCCCTTTTGGAAATCTCAGATAGTGATCCGCTTCTACGATATTACGTGGATTCTACGACACATGAAATTATACTTTCTTTCTTAGGGAAAGTACAAATGGAAGTGATTAGTGCACTGTTGCAAGAAAAGTATCATGTGGAGATAGAACTAAAAGAGCCTACAGTCATTTATATGGAGAGACCGTTAAAAAATGCAGAATATACCATTCACATCGAAGTGCCGCCAAATCCTTTCTGGGCTTCCATTGGTTTATCTGTATCACCGCTTCCGTTGGGAAGTGGAATGCAGTATGAGAGCTCGGTTTCTCTTGGATACTTAAATCAATCGTTTCAAAATGCAGTTATGGAGGGGATACGCTATGGCTGTGAACAAGGATTGTATGGTTGGAATGTGACGGACTGTAAAATCTGTTTTAAGTATGGCTTATACTATAGCCCTGTTAGTACCCCAGCAGATTTTCGGATGCTTGCTCCTATTGTATTGGAACAAGTCTTAAAAAAAGCTGGAACAGAATTGTTAGAGCCATATCTTAGTTTTAAAATTTATGCGCCACAGGAATATCTTTCACGAGCATACAACGATGCTCCTAAATATTGTGCGAACATCGTAGACACTCAATTGAAAAATAATGAGGTCATTCTTAGTGGAGAAATCCCTGCTCGGTGTATTCAAGAATATCGTAGTGATTTAACTTTCTTTACAAATGGACGTAGTGTTTGTTTAACAGAGTTAAAAGGGTACCATGTTACTACCGGTGAACCTGTTTGCCAGCCCCGTCGTCCAAATAGTCGGATAGATAAAGTACGATATATGTTCAATAAAATAACTTAGTGTATTTTATGTTGTTATATAAATATGGTTTCTTGTTAAATAAGATGAAATATTTTTTAATAAAGATTTGAATTAAAGTGTAAAGGAGGAGATAGTTATTATAAACTACAAGTGGATATTGTGTCCTGTATGTGGAAATAAAACACGATTAAAGATAAGGGAAGATACTGAATTAAAAAAATTCCCCCTCTATTGTCCGAAATGCAGACAAGAAAATTTAATTGAAATAAAGCAGTTCAAAGTAACTGTGATTACAGAGCCAGACGCAAAGACGCAGAGCCGATAAAATGAGATTAATACAATCTCATTTTATCGGCTCTTTCCGTTATGTATGGATTCTTTTAATTAGTCTTCGATGTTTCTTGCTTCGTTGATACCGCTGGCTAAAGATTCCATTAAGGATAGTTCTTTGTCTGTAAAGCTATCCATGTATTTCTCTATCTGTAATCGTCGGGTGCTTTTTACCAAGTTATTAGCAGGTAAGAAAAATTCATCAACGGAAACATGAAGTAACGATACAAGGTCATAAAGAACTTGTATGCTGGGGTGTTGCCCTTTATTTTCAATATTAGTTAAGTACCGTGGGTCAATTTCAATCAATGCTCCCACTTGTTCACGAGTTAAACCTCGTTTCAATCGAGCTTCTTTAATGGCTAAACCAAAGGCTCTAAAATCATATTTATCTTCTTTTTTACGCATAGTAGACCACCTCTATACATTTTATTGTTCCTACTGAATTAAAAACAGGTATAGAAAAACGTGTTATATGGTTTATAGGTTTATATTTAATAAAAAGCACTACTAAACGCCAATAAAAAAAACCGTTATATGGTAGTGCTATTTACGCTGTTAAAATATTGTATATTACTTCCAAATGGCGGTTTGTTGGAGGTCAACGTCGCCATGAAGTACATCATATACAATAAATTTCCTTACATTGGGTTCTTGTCAAAAAAAGTCGTCTATCTGCAATAGATAAGTACGTCCACCAATGTGGTTTTATAAATCATATAGATAGAATAACAGAAGCATGTAAACAGAGAAATAAATCTGTTTATATGCTTTTTTGGCTATTCAGAACTTTTTTACAAAGTTTATTTATCAGTAATGCAACAAATCCCCCTTTCACATTGGGACTAAGAGTGAAAGGAGATAAACGAGCAAGGCTCACTTCCTTTCCTAGACAGAAAGGGGGTGAGAAACATGAAACCATCTTCTTTTCAGACCACAATAGAAAATCAGTTTGACTATATCTGTAAACGTGCTATGGAAGACGAGCGAAAGAATTATATGCTTTATCTTTCAAGGATTGCAAAGCGTGAGGTGTCCTTTTCGGATGTTGGCGATTATCTTGTTAGCCAGTTTGCGACAACAGATAACTATTCAACTGACTTTCAGATTTTTACACTCAATGGGTTATCAGTAGGCGTTGAAAATGATTTGTTGAGTGAAGCATTACGTGAGTTGCCAGACAAGAAACGTGAAATTCTACTGCTGTTTTACTTTATGGACATGAGCGATTCAGAAATTGCAGACCTGTTGAAATTGAACCGTTCTACTGTCTATCGGCATAGAACCAGTGGACTAGCCTTAATTAAAAAGTTTATGGAGGAATTTGAAGAATGAAAACACAATATCCTATGATTCCCTTTCCTCTCATTGTAAAGGCAACAGATGGCGATACCGAAGCGATTAACCAGATTCTACATCATTACAGAGGGTACATAACGAAGCGTTCCCTACGACTTATGAAAGATGAATATGGCAATCAAAGTATGGTCGTTGATGAAGTCTTACGTGGAAGAATGGAAACCAGACTGATTACAAAGATTTTGTCATTTGAAATTAAGTAATATCCTCTCTCCTTTCGTGGAAGCGTGCTAAACCATTCCACGCTTCCCGAACAGGGAGGTTTGTTATTCCACCAAAGCATATTGAGCTTTCAATGTGTTTTGATAGGCTAACGAGCCATTGTTCTTTGAAAACTGAATAAAAGTAATCGAATACGTTTCGATAAGAAAAGAGCCAACGGAACTAACCGCCATGACCTATCTTATAAAGATAGCGAGCGATTCATGTTAGTGATCCGAGAAGCAATCTTTAGCAGGATTGCCTGCAACGACATTCTTATCGTGATAATGATACTCCCATACAGTCAATAGTCCGAGCGTGATAAAACCGTCGCAGGCAATGAGTATGGCTACATGAGAACCATGCAGGGGTGGAACTCCCGTGAGCTTTGCTAAAGCTGTTCGATTGCTGGTAAAACAACTTTTATGAAATCCAAATAAGTGATTTGGAAAGGAGGATTTTATGAAGCAGACTGACATTCCTATTTGGGAACGTTATACCCTAACCATTGAAGAAGCGTCAAAATATTTTCGTATTGGCGAAAACAAGCTACGACGCTTGGCAGAGGAAAATAAAAATGCAAATTGGCTGATTATGAATGGCAATCGTATTCAGATTAAACGAAAACAATTTGAAAAAATTATAGATACATTGGACGCAATCTAGCGTCGCCAAAGGGTCTTGTATATGATAAAATAGTATTAAGTCGTATCAAGGCTCTTTCCATAAAGGAAAGGAGCAAATGCCATGTCAGAAAAAAGACGTGACAATAAAGGTCGAATCTTAAAGACTGGAGAGAGCCAACGAAAAGACGGAAGATACTTATACAAATATATAGATTCATTTGGAGAACCGCAATTTGTTTACTCGTGGAAACTTGTGGCTACAGACCGAGTACCAGCAGGAAAGCGTGATTGTATCTCACTTAGAGAGAAAATCGCAGAGTTACAGAAAGACATTCATGATGGTATTGATGTTGTAGGAAAGAAAATGACACTCTGCCAGCTTTACGCAAAACAGAACGCTCAAAGACCAAAGGTTAGAAAAAACACTGAAACTGGACGCAAATATCTTATGGATATTTTGAAGAAAGACAAGTTAGGTGTAAGAAGTATTGACAGTATTAAGCCATCAGACGCTAAAGAATGGGCTATTAGAATGAGTGAAAATGGTTATGCTTATCAAACCATCAATAACTACAAACGTTCTTTAAAGGCTTCATTCTATATTGCTATACAAGATGATTGTGTTCGGAAGAATCCATTTGACTTTCAACTGAAAGCAGTTCTTGATGATGATACTGTCCCTAAGACCGTACTAACAGAAGAACAGGAAGAAAAACTGTTAGCCTTTGCAAAAGCTGATAAAACCTACAGCAAAAATTATGATGAAATTCTGATACTCTTAAAAACAGGTCTTCGTATTTCAGAGTTTGGTGGTTTGACACTTCCAGATTTAGATTTTGAGAATCGTCTTGTCAATATAGACCATCAGCTATTGAGAGATACTGAAATTGGGTACTACATTGAAACACCAAAGACCAAAAGTGGCGAACGTCAAGTTCCTATGGTTGAAGAAGCCTATCAAGCATTTAAGCGAGTGTTAGCGAATCGAAAGAATGATAAGCGTGTTGAGATTGATGGATATAGTGATTTCCTCTTTCTTAATAGAAAGAACTATCCAAAAGTGGCAAGTGATTACAACGGCATGATGAAAGGTCTTGTTAAGAAATACAATAAGTATAACGAGGATAAATTGCCACACATCACTCCACATAGTTTGCGACATACATTCTGTACCAACTATGCAAATGCAGGAATGAATCCAAAGGCATTACAGTACATTATGGGACATGCTAATATAGCCATGACGCTGAACTATTACGCACATGCAACATTCGATTCTGCAATGGCAGAAATGAAACGCTTGAATAAAGAGAAGCAACAGGAGCGTCTTGTTGCTTAGTAGTACAAATGAATTTACTACTTATTTACCACTTCTGACAGCTAAGACATGAGGAAATATGCAAAGAAACGTGAAGTATCTTCCTACAGTAAAAATACTCGAAAGCACATAGAATAAGGCTTTACGAGCATTTAAGAAAATATAAAAAGATAATTAGAAATTTATACTTTGTTTATTTAAAAAAGAAGATAAACTTTTTCTATCAAAAGAGTAATTACATAGTTATGTTTTTTTCGCTAATACTAATGTAGTACAAAGTTGAATAAAATATCAACATTGATAGTATTTAACGGATAGATAATTTAAAATATTATAAGATCAGTTGATGGCATTTATACTTGGTTACGCGGCACATTAGAATATTAGACACCCGTCAGGGACGCGCTTAATAATATATACCTACACAAAAAACATACTCAGTCCTATAGGAACTGACCCGATAAACTGAGACAAAATAAAAAAGCACCTCTTGTTGAATTCAAGTTAAAATGAATTTAACTAGGAGGTGTTTTTTCAATGGGAAATCGAGTGAGCTATCCGATTCACATCAAAAAAATGGCTATACAAATGAAACAAGAAAACGTTCCTGCCAAAACGATTATGGAAGAATTAGGCATTAAAAACAAAACACAAGTCGAAACGTGGTGGCGTTGGTATCGTAATGGGGAGAATCACCGACTAGTTCAACCGGTGGGAAAACAATATTCTTATGGAAAAGGTCCAGAAGGTCAATCAACTGAACAACAGCTTAGAAATGAAAATAAATTTTTAAAAATGCACGTTGAGGTGCTAAAAAAGTACAAAGAATTGGAAAGGATGTGGAGCCAGAAATATTTGTAGAATTAGTCAAAAGAATGAAAGGGAAAGTAACTATTACTACATTATGTCAGTTTTTCGGAGTTTCGCGAGCTTCTTATTATCGTTGGACTCATCGGAAGAACTTAGGGAAGTTAACTGCCCTTGAAGAAGCTGTCCGTCGCCTCTGCTTCCAGCATAAGTTTCGATATGGATATCGAAAGATCGCTGCGTTGATTAACCAGGAATATAAAGTTAATAAAAATACCATATAAAGGATTATGCAGAAATATCATTGGAATTGTCGTGTGAAAATGAAGAAACGTAGTAAAGTTGGACAACCTTATATGGTTGTCGAGAACAAGTTAAATAGACAATTTTCTTCAGAAGCCCCTTTAAAGAAATTGGTAACAGATATTACTTATCTCCCTTTTGGTCAAAAGCAATTGTATTTATCTTCGATTATGGATTTGTACAATGGTGAAATTATCGCTATACAATCAGTGATAAGCAAGATACAGCTTTTGTTCTAGATACACTTGATCAACTGCCCAAAACAACAGACTGTCTATTGTATAGTGACCAAGGTTCTGTTTATACTTCTTTTGACTACTAGAAACAAATAAAAACAAAAGGCATTACCATGAGTATGTCCCGTAAAGGGACATACTCAGATAATGCCTGCGTCGAATCGTTTCATGCCTCACTAAAGTCTGAAACGTTCTACTTAGATGGGCTCACAAATGAGCCTACACCAATTGTAATAGAAATGGTAAAAGAATACATTACTTATTATAATGAAATTCGAATTCAACAAAACTTCTGAGATGTACTCTCTATTAAGGTAACATAATCTCCGAACCATTTTTGAACAATTATATCCTTGATACTATCGAAGGTCTCCTATTACCAATTTTTTTATTAACTACATAATACTCCGACAAATAATAGCCTAATTTTTGAATCATTAATTATGTCGCACCTAAATACGATTTCATTGAAACTCGAACGCTTAGTATACAGCGGTCAAGTACCACGTAAAATGTAATTATCTACATCTATCTGAAATTAGTAATGATAAATTGGTCTATTTTAGGCTTCTTCTAATAAAAATTTTTTGAAATAGCCCGATTTTCACTGTGACAAGAAGATAATATAGTACACCTACCACTACCATTATCAGAATACAATAAAAAGATTGAGACTTAAAAGTAATATCTAGATTTTTCATTAACATTATTTTAATTAGTTTTAATAATATGCCCATCCCTATTGATATAACAATAATCCTGGTAATTAGTTTTAGACTACTCAAGATATTAAATTTTGTTCTAATATATATTTCATAAATTGTAAATAAATTTATGATCGTAAAACCTAATAAGCTCGATAGTATTGCTCCATCCTCGTGTAAAAAATAAATCAAAGGATACTGTGTTAAGATTTTAGTTATGATGCCCAGTAGTAAGTATAGAACCGCTTTAAAATTTCCATTTAAACCTTGAAGCATAGTAGCGCATACTAGAAATAGCCCCATAGCAATACCTAGCACGCAGTTTAAAGCTAGTAAATGAGTTCCTTGCTCACTTTTTTCATAGAATAAGGTGTTTAATGGTTCAGAAATTAGAATCATTCCAATCGTAGCTGGTGTCATCACGAAAAAGAAAAGACCTATATTATTTATAATTAAATCTTTAAGACTATCTATCTCTTTCTTGATGAATTTTTCAGTTATAAGGGGTAACCCCGCTGTTGCCATAGAGGTACCTAATGAAATAATGACCATTACTAGCTTATCTGGATTAGGAGAAAGAAGAGTAAAAATATCCTTAATCCTAATAATAGAATAATCAGTTACCTCTACCATGATCTTTTCAAAGAAGAATTGATCTATTAACTTGAATATACTAATTCCACATCCAATAAATATAAATGGTATTGCTTGTAATATCATATTCTTAATTAAGATACTAGTCGATTCGTTATTAGTTGCTATTGCCAACTTCTCTGCATTATCAGCTATAAAGAATGTATGTTTTTTCTTGATAAAAAAGTATATCAATATAACTAGAGAACTAAAAACTCCCACAAAAGCGGCAAAAGTCGATAGAATTACGGCAAGTCTATAGTCTTTATTATTGCTTACTATCATAATGTAATAAGTAACTACTAGCATGAACCCAACTCTTATTATCTGCTCTAAAATTTGGGATATAGCGTACGGCATTAAATCATTATTTCCTTGAAAAAACCCCCTTAGTACACTCATTGCTGGGAAAATCAATAGGACCCAGCTTAGGAACTTTATAACAGAAGACAAGTCTTTATTTCCTTGTGCAAAGCGACCAGAAAAGGTAAACATAGTTATCATTGTAATAATTCCAAGAAAGGTCATCACAATAATTGCTTGTTTTAATAACCTTCTACTAGAAGCATAATCTTCTAATGAATTATAATTTGCTGTTTGTTTCGCAATTGCAGCAGGTATACCTGCTGTCGAAATCATTAAAAAAAGAGCATAGATATTATATCCTTTAGAAAATAAGTATTGAGCCCCATGAGCATTTTCTCCCATCCATTTGTACCAAGGAATTACATATAACGCACCTAGTACTCTAGAGGTTATATTTCCAATAGTTAACCACACAGTACTTCTCATCATGATACTTTGTGCTGATCTATTAGAAGAAATACTCACTTTTCTTTTATCTCTATATCTGTCGACTCTTTTTTCTAATCTTACCTGTTCTCTGTCCATATTACACCTTCCTAAAACCTTTTTTTATCTGAATAGTATTCTTCTTCACGCGATTAAATTTTATTCTATTAATTAATAGTTTAGAAGATGCGAATACTTTTATACATTTAGAAGTTGTTAACTTATGTTCAGAGAATATTACTATAATATCAGGATGATATTCACGATTGATATTTGAGATATAAGATTCCACTCTATCACCAAACTTAACACCCATTATTACCACAGTATTATAGTGTATAAGAAAAGGATTACTCTTATAATACAAATTTTCATCTCCATATATATTTACAACTAGATTATTACATTTTTCTACTATATATTTAACATATTGATCGCTAGAGTATTTAAATAAAAAGTAGTTTTTTTTTAATTCAGGATATAAAAACAAATCTCTATCAACATAAAAATAACGATCGTCATTTCCTTCCTTTATATATTTAGCTGTCGCTAAAGCACAAGCATAACTATTACTAAGAATTTCTGTTTCACAACATAGTTCTTTAAATTTTAATAGCTCATTATTTTTAATGATTTTATCTGCATGAATAAAACTATCAAATTTTTTATCAAAAGATGCTACACTTATTAAACTAGGATGTTTCGCAGGATAACTAAATTCATTTCTATTAGAAAGGGCAGAAAAAATGGGAGTATGTTTAGCTATTTTTTTTAACAATGGATGTAATAATATTATATCTTTGTATAAGGTTGTACCCAAACTTAAATTAATAGCACTTACTTTATTAGTACTACACCATTCTAGAGCAACTATTAAGTCATCTATATTGCCCAAATTATCATTTTTAAGTAGCTCAATAACATAAAATTTAATCTCCATATTTTTAAGTACTTTATCCATTATTGATAAACAAACCGAACCATGAGTACATACCCCATCATTAACTAGTGGTTCATCTGATGCTTTCATTTTTCCATTAAAAACAGTAAGACAACAAATTTTATTATTTAACATTTTTTTTGTATACTCATTTATAGGTGTATCAATTAATACAATTTTTTTCATAATTACTCCGTAGCTATTCCAGATAGTTCAGTGAATTCTTTCAACTTTAAAATATTATCAGGAATATCGCATATTATTTTATCCTCACTAATGAACAATATTTTATCAAAAAGATGAATATATGATAAATCATGTGATACAAAAAGTATGATTCTATCTTTTTCTATTAAAGATAGACCTTTCTCTATAAATTCTGTTTCATACTTTTTTTCAACATTAGAAAATGCTTCGTCCATTATTATAAGATCCTTTTTTTCTATTAGGTTTCTTCCAAGTATTATTTTTTGCTTCTCTCCCCCCGAAAGATTTCTCCCATACTCGCCAACTTTAAAATTTAATCCCTTTTTTTCTATTAACTGCTCCAACCCTAACTGCCTAATTACTTCAAAAAGTGCATCCTCTCCAATAGCATCTCTATACAAAATTATATTATTATTAATCGTATCATCCATTAAAGAGGCTTCTTGTTTTATATAAGATAGATTACTCCACAATGATGACATATTAATATTATTTATATCTTCTCCATTTATCAACACTTTTCCTTGGATACATTTATTTACACCTAATAATATTTTTATTAATGTTGATTTCCCACAGCCATTCTCACCTACAATCAGAACTTTTTCACCTTTATTAATGCAAAACGTCGCCTTTCGAAATATCACTTTCTTTCCTATGCTAAAAGACACAGTATCAAGCTGAATATTCTCTATACTAAATATTTCTTTACCCTCAGAGGATTCAGGTAATGTATTCAATAATTTATTTAATCTATTAAAAGAAGGTTCTACCGTCTTAATCATTAAATAAGTGCTAGAAAACAAACCTATAGGATTTGAAACATATGATAGGTAGATACTAAGACTAAACAACTCTCCCACTGTTAATTGGTATTTACTAACTAACCATATCCCTATAAAATAAACTATGAAATTAGATATTTCGTCAATTAGGAGAACAAAATCTGTTGTCAATTTTGATACAATACTAATTTTATTTTCTATTCTAATTCTATTAATTAATACATTAGACAAATTATAAATGGCTTTTGGATGTGTCCTGAAATTTTTCAATTCAAGAACAACGCCCATTAAATTGCTGAAACTTTTATACCAAGAATCATGAAAGGCAAACGATATCTTTTGATATTCTTCTTGCTTTTTTCCAGTTAAAATAATAGCTAATAATTTGATTCCCACACTAATGATAATCACTAGAAGTAAAATTGGACTTATTTTAAAAATAAAAAAAATACCTCCAAAAAGTAAAAAAATTGAAATTGCACTCCAGATAATTGTATCGTTAAATAATGATACAATTGCATTTATATCTGTATCTAGATTATTCATTAATTCCGTAATGTTTTTATTTAAATAAAATTCATTTTTCTTATTAAAAATATTTTTCAAAGTTTCTCTATAAATTGTTAAGGAAACTTTTTGACAAATATGTAATCTTATCTTCTCAATACATAAAGATAATAAAAAACCAATAATTGAATAGCTTATTCCCCAAATAACCAGTCGTGGTAGTTCTATTAAAGACTTATTCTTATTTGCTAAGTCTATAATAGAACTGATTATGCTTGGCAATTGTAATTTTATTCCAGATGATAATATGATCATAATAAATAAAATAACTATAATTTCCTTATGTATGTTTTTGAAAATAATCTTTTTTAGCATATTTGCTCCTTTATATATAAATAAAGCCTCATAATTGTAAAATAATCATGAGGCTTCAACGACAATATTTTAGATCTAGAATTACATTTTGGGATTACCACTTGCTCCACGAGCATTTCTATTCTGAACATCTGATCTATTACCTGTAAATCCACCGCTGTGTAAAAATCCGACCCAGCAGCTACACGAACAATTAGCTGCACAAGAACAATTACACGCATATGCCTCAATAGAATTCATAGATAATTTTCTTCTTTTTCCTAATAACATTTTTAAATCCTCCTATACTAAATTTTTTTATTTATTATAATTTCAATGCTTTTTAAAGTATTGAACCTATAATCTTTTACATCATTCTCTGTAAAACAAATATTGAATTTTTTTCTTAATTCTAGAAGGAAATATGCTAGATCTACTGCATTCATTCCTATTTTCCAACCTGTTAGTTGGAAATTTTGAATTGATTCATAATCTTCAAAATTGTTCTTTGTTACCTTATTTAAGGCTGTCAATATTTTTTCTTTAACTAATTTTTCTTTCATCAATTATCCCCACCAACACTTATTTATACGCTAAAATAATTATTAAGTACTTAACCAGCTAAATTTCAAAGTTATTATATACATACTTCTACATTTTTTAAAGATATATATTACCCTTTTCTTAACTAGAAACATCATATACCAATTTATAACCATTGCTTGTGTCATTTAATGACTTTCAGAAATCTATTACTTTAAACTTTTCCTACCATATTTCAGACATAGTAATTAAAACGAAATTATCCCTGCTTAAAAGTAATAAATACTATCTTTTTAACGTCTATTTACCCCTTAATTTCTGTTTTAGTGATATATTTTCAACACGCGTGTTACGTGTCCTCAATAATAATATTACCATTCCCTATAAACACCACTTCACAAAACAGATATACCAATTTAAAACTATTTTATTTTTCTAAAACAAAGTCAAATATAGTAGATATAAATAGATATATTATAATGATTAATCACACAAAGATCATTAAACTCAATAATTATAAAATTATTATTGATCTACCTAATATATCAATATTTTTCTGTTTCTTATTACGCATTTAACATAGCCACAAAACCTACTACGTTATGACCGTGACGCAATTAAAACATCAAAAAGACTATCATTACTCTATCTTTGCTATATTCGACCTTATTTGTAATACTTACAGATCAGTTATTACATATTGATTATTCTCACTCAAATAATCGGTCTCTTCAAAATAAAATCTAAGTTCGGAAACTTACCTTTTATCAGATACTTCGTTATAGGTTAAACGACTTATTTTTCACTTGCTTTGGTGCTCTTTCACTGATGAACCATAAACTCCTCATTTTAGGGACCTTTTTTAAAACCAATTCCACTCATTAAAACACTAAAAAGGGTTCTTACTGCTAGTATAGTAAGGAAATCAAAAATGCGTTTTTCCTTCCAGTCATAAGACAGATAGTCTGATGCTCATTTAGAATGTTGCTCGCATAGCTTTACTTTGAATTTATCCCTTCAAAGAAGCAATGATTATTCCTGAAATAGAGAAAAGTTAACTATCTCTATGCTATGATCCAAATTCATCATTTTAAGTAAAAAGTAATTTCCCGTCTCACAACGTCAAATGTTTACAATAGTCATTTTTGATAATGCTTTATCGAATATAACGACAATTCTAAACTATTTCTAGAGTTACTTTTAATTATTTAAAATAACCTACTATTTACTGTCATTATGTTAGTATATTGTCAAAGATATTAACTTTGCCAAATTTAGCCTTTACAATCAAGGTAATTATCTACTTCTTTATCAATAAGTTAACTAAGGTACAAACATTCTGATCATTGGCAGCTTACTTAGTCTATTGTGCAATCCAATTTACAAGCGTTGCATTAAACCTTAGTTTCGATTGGGGATCCTGTTGTCTTATGTTTTTATGTTGGAAAAGGCACAAGAATATTAGATTCTATGATATTTAGTGTTGTTACTCGAATGAGTAGGAACACTAAATATCTTTTTTATGACAAAAAGACACTTGGTTCTTCTATAATTAAATCGCCAAACCCAATCATAGGAGGAAAACCAAGTGTCCATCAATAAGAATATCAAACATGCAAACAAAAACCTAGATAAATCCATCAAATTACTGCTTAATATTAAAGATTCTCACATTACTTTTCTAAAATAGGCTGTCGCTAAACGAAAAGTAAGAGGCCATATGGCAACGGTCTTTACGGGTTTCTTATCCCATGATCCGCCAAGATGTCCTCATTGCGGATGGACTTTCTTCAATCGCCACTCGTTCAAAAAGACTATGATCCAATTACTGCCTTACCAAGAAGCTCCGACTTACTTAGAATTGTACAAACAGCGGATAGTGGAAAGATTTTTGATATTCTAGATGATCGTCGGAATTTCAAACTAAAAGCCTATTTCATGCGTTTCACTTTAAAAGCCCGCAAACGAGTTCGACATGTTGTGATGGACATGAATGCCGCTTATGACAAAGCCATTAAGGAGGCCTTTCCTAAAGCCATGATCTCAATTGACCGGTTTCACATTATCCAACAACTGACCAGAGCATTAAATAAACAGCGCATCCAAGCCATGAAACGTCTGAATAAAAATAATGCGCAAGCTAGGAAAGACTATCGGAAATTTAAGAAGTACTGGCGGATCATCCTGAAAAAGAATGCCAAGCTCAATTATACTTCGCGCAAACAGTTCCCACTTTTTCAAAAGAAGTACTTGGTGGAGTCTGAGGTCGTGGATTATTTACTCTCGATCGATTCTGACTTGCGTGTCTGCTATGAATTTTATCAAGACCTTTTGATTGCATTTGATGCGAAAGATTTCAAAACTTTTTTGAGTTAATTGAGACGCTTCCTGCAACACTTCCAACCGAGTTCAAAAAATCAGTCAAGTACTTAACGAAGCATAAAAAAGCCGTCATCAATTCTCTTCAATACCCGTATTCAAACGGGAAACTTGAAGGGAAAAATAATCTGATCAAAGTCATTAAACGGATCGCTTTTGGATTAAGAGCCTTCCGTCATTTGCGCCGGAGAGTCATGGTTCAACAGAGCCTATTTACGATTATTGATTTAATTCTGAATAACACTATTTGACAAAGAGCCGAATATTATGGCGGAATAATTAAAAATCCCTAATGATTACGAAAGGAAATCATCAGGGATTGTTTTTCTTTAAATAGGAATTTATTCCATTAAAATGATTTTTTTCAATTAACCTTGCTGCATTAACCTTGCCACGTAACGATTTAAATTCTTTTTCGGATATCTTGTTTATCCCTTTGGCTAAAGAAAAACTATCTAATATACTTTTTCTATTGCTGTTAGGAACGTACAGTAGGTTATTTTTAACGATTACTCCCGTTATAGGTGCTCCTTTTTCCCCCGTGTAATACTTAGTTTTTGATTTTTTTAAACTATGATCGAAATGTCTAACTTCGTTTTCTACTTCTCTTATAAGGGCCCTGTAATTAAACTTATCAGCATTTGAAAAGACTATATCATCAACATATAATGTCATGATACATTTATATTTATCGGCTATTATCTTAATATTATTAAACATATCTTCATAAGCAAAGTAGGCAATTAATTGACTACTTGGACACCCAGTTGGGATGTTTTCGTTGGTAGTTAAGTCAGTTAAAATTTTTGCAACGTCAGAGCTAGTTTTCATTTTATCTTTAAAAAAACGATATACTCGATCTCTATGACAATTATCGTAAAATTTTTTTATATCTGTTTTATAAAAATAGTTAGATTTCTTATGATACAAAGCATTTGATAAATAAGATTTTTTTAGTGTAGAAGAAATTACCCATTCTGGTTTTTTAATTCTTCTTAGAAATGAATATATGGTTGACTGAACTTTTTTTAGTTCCTTATCAGGGGCAGTAATCTTTCTTAATTCATCTGTTCCTTTTTTCTTTTGAGAAAATTGATAGTATGAAGTATTAGCATTCCAAGAAGTATTTTTTAATTCTCGCAGAGTTATCTTTAAAATTTCTGCAAGCTTTTTCTTTGAGTAGCATTTATAAAAAACACATTGATTTAGTTCATATAAATTTACATTTGTTTTTTTTCTAGGCATCATTTTTTTCCTCACTAGAAGAAAACTTAGTTAAGAGATTAAGCATTCTTTTTTGAATAAATTTTTCAGATTTATTCTTTTCAGTGTTTTTTTGATAATCCTCAGCCATTAAGATTATTGAAGAAGTTTTGATATCAAAAATTTCTGAATATCTTTCTAGCAGTTCTAATGATGGAATTTTTTTGTTGTGTTCAATCTCTGAAAGATAACTGGGTGAAATATCTAGTTGTGGGGCAAGTTCTTTTGCATTTATTGAATAAATCATACGTATTTTTTTTAAAACTGTCCCTATTCGCATATTAATTAAAGCCTCCCAAGTATTTAAAAAAATCGAGAAGGTATTTAAGGAAAATTATGAAAATAAGAATTTGTATACTAATTCTACAATGCGTAAAATTAATAAGAGTAATTCTAATCCCTTCATAAAAAAAGAAAAAATCAAAATCTTTATTTTCTTCTTTTTCCGTTTCCTTAAATTCGCTCTAGTTGAAGAACTATTTTTTTCATCTTTTATTTTCATAAAGAAACTCCTTCTGAACCCAACAGATTTTTAATTTGGGCTTCCCCTAAGAAGAAGAGGTTCAAAAGAGCTCGACCTTCCTGATAATTTCGTGTTCGGAGGGTCCCCTCCGAAGAACACGCGAGGCGCGCGCAGCGCCGAGCCGGAGCTTAGCGCCAGTGTTGTAGCGGGCCATGAGATTAGAATGGTGAGACCATTCCACGAGTATAAAACTCCAATGTAAGGGGGACATACCAGCAGGAGAACTCCTGCTAAAGTTCTTAAAGTTATAATAGCACACAAAAATAAAATTTTCAAATAGCGAATTTTATTTTTGGTATTTATCAAGATAAAGCCTGTCTTCAATTATAAAACTAACCAACAGGTTGAGAATATATTTCAATACACTTTAATTCTAATAATCAATAACATCAATTGTTTCATTACATAAACATAATAGAATAAATAAGAGTTTTTGATCTAGTTTCTTACATCTACTTTTATTGATACGTTAGATAGCTTATTATTACAGTAAGTTCAGTAAATAAGAGATAAAAAATTATACTCTTAGCATATTTATACTGAAAAATTCATTAGTTAATCAACATAGTAAGTATCCATTAACTTCTAACTGGGGTATTTAAAAATAGGGAGGTTGGAACTATAGATTTTTAAAATTTCTAATGCGATTTTTTTATTACATAAATAATAATATACTAAAACCACACAATTGTTCAAATTAAAATATCATGCCAATATTTTAACTAACAAACCTATACTTTGACATAATGTATGTATATTGGGGACAGTCAATCACATGTTAACTATTCAGATGATTCCATGAATGATTACCAGTTGACATGTATCCTTTCTATAAATTTTATGAAATTACAGAAATGCAGATGTCACTCCGTTAATAGTTATTAGCCAGATATATAATTCAATTCAATACTAAAGCTTGCTCTAGAGAGAAGATTAGCATGGATAGCTAACGTGTTCCCTGCCAATGATCTGTATCAAAAAAATCTGATATTACACCACTTAGGATAAACTTTTATATGGATAATAATTTACATTATAAAAATAGAGAAATTGTAAAATGGAATAGCTTTTATTCATCAGATCACACTAAGAAATTAGTAAAAGAAGTAATTCAAAAAAGCTGTCACTAAGAAAAAGTCGCTAATTGACAAAATTGAAATCGAATCTGTTTTTGCGACTGCTAAGCAAAAAGATAGATTAGTTTCAATATAAAAAGAAGGAATCAATCTTGACGAGCATTATCCCCAGATATTATTAGTTTAATCACTGGACATAACGATTTAGGATTTTTTATTGACGGTCAAAAGTGAACTATGATGAAATAAGGAACATTGAGTTAATAAGTTTTCAAAATGGAGTTCATTATAATTTCTTACTATTCCTATAATTTACAACTAAAATACTACCGCAAAAAATATAATGTACTACCTTTAAGATTAAGGTAGTATTTTAGTCAACTACTGTTAAATAGGTATTTATTCAAAACGAATTTAAAGTAGTTTATAATTAACTATTGCTTTGATTAAAGTAGTACATTAAAATCTATATTATAGTAGTTTTCAATATAGATTGGAGGATCAGAAATGAGTGCAGAAAAATTTGTCGTAGGTAATTTTAAGGGTGGAGTTGGTAAATCGACTGCTGTTCAAATGTTAAGTTTTGAGTCAGCTTTTGTTCATAAACAAAAAACTCTTGTAATAGATCTTGATATGCAAGGTAACACTTCGGATGTCTTGAATCTAACACACATGAATTATTCAATAGAAGAAGGTGGTGGCGCTGGTGTTCCCCTTGAATTTGAGTATACTATAAATGATGTCTTGATGTACGGAGTACCAGCTGAAGAGGCTACCTACCAAATTATAAATAATTTAGATGTTATCCCGGCAAACATTGCATTTGAGATGTTTGATGACTGGGTTAAGTCCAAGTATCAAACATCTCTTGAACAATTCAAATATATTGAAGAGAGACTGTCTCCCCTATTTGATAAATATGATCGAATCTATCTCGATGTTCCTCCTTCAATCTCAATTTATAGTAAAGCAGCAATGTATATTGCTGAATGGGTAATCGTAATTTTACAAACTCAAGTTAAATCTATGAGAAATGGAATTCAATACATGGAATACATGGAATACTTTACCGAACAATTCGACACTAGTCTTAAAGTTATCGGTGTGATCCCTTTTATGCTCGAATCCGGAGATGCTGTTGATATTCAAATGTATAAAGAAGCTAAAGATATTTATCAACAACATTTATTAAAAACAGTAGTTTTAAAAAATGCACGTTTAAAAAGATATGATGGTTCTGGAATATCCTTAGAAAAGACTAGTCGTGGAAAAATTGAGCATTGGGATAAACGAGCCCATACTATCTTTCTGGATATTTATGATGAACTTGAAGAACATAAAAAATGGTTTAACTAGGAGGAATAAATAGTGGCAGACATAAGAGATCTTGGTATTTTTAATACCAATAAGGGCATGGCAGCTATAAAAAAAGAATCAGCTACCATCAAAGACAATCCCCCACAAAAAAATAAAGTTATCCCTTCACCCACACCCAGTGAAACTATTCGAAAAAAACAGTCTAAAAGAAGAGTTGGAGCACCGATAAAAAATCATGATCGTGCTTTCGTAACTAGCCAACCAATTAAGCTATCTGCTTTATTAAATTCTATGACTAGAGTAATGGTAGAAAAATATGAGACTAGCTTGACCAAGGATGATCTATTAAGAAAAGCCTTAGACTTTTACATTAAGCAAAATCTAACAAAAGAAGATAAAATTGATTTGCTAAGAGATGTGTCTAGGGATTTAGATGCTTATCGAAGTATCCACCCAACAATTCCGTTAGAAGATGACTACGGTATTATTTTAAAAAGCACAGATGAAATTGAGAAGGAAACTTTGGCTTCTCTGAAAGAACGTTGGGGACTTGAAAATAATCGATAATATATTTATCTACTACCTTAATAATTAAGGTAGTTTTTTTTTGTTAAAAACTTCTTTTAATGACTACCAAAATCGAAATAAAAGTAGTCTATAATTGCCGTTAAAAGTAGTTTGTAATTCCGTTAAAAGTAGTTTGTAATCGCAGATTAAAAACTACTTTAATTCTAATTAAAGTAGTTTTTATCCCCCTATTAAAGTAGTTTAGAATCAACTATAATTCGTTATTAAAGTAGTATGTAATTAATCGTTTTAGGTAAATAATCCTTATTGCATAGTAATTGTGATATAAAATGATCAAATAAAGTAGTATGCAATATGTCATTAAAGTAGTATACAATATGTAATAAAAGTAGTTTGCAATGTGCTTTATAGTAGTAACTAATAGTCAAAATATCTAAATTAAAAACTACTTCAATCCGGATTGAAGTAGTTTTTAATAGGGTATTAAAGTAGTAGTTAAAGCCAATTAAAGTAGTAGTTAATTCCTATTTAAGGTAGTATTTGATAAAGAATGGTTATTTTTCTTCTTGCAGTTGTACAAGTAATTGTGTATTTTAATCAGTGAAAGATACTTTGTTATTTAGAGTGAATGCTTAAATAATAAAGTCCGGAAACAAGAGTAACTACTCATAGTCGCTTTTAATTCATATCAGCAAAAAATATTTCGATATGTCAAACGACTCTAAATTTGAAAAGAGGTTAAAGAATGTCAGAGTTTAAATATTTAAAAGCAAGCAGACTATATAACGAGCTTTACTACCAGTATCCAAAGGTTTTTATTGAAAGTGACACTTATAAAAAATTATCCGAAGGAGCGAAAATTGCCTACATGCTTTTAAAAGCAAAAAGTGAATTTGCAGTTTTACGCCACCAAATTGATCAAGATGGAAATTTGTACTTTGAATTTACTGGAAAAGAAATGGCTGAGATGATGAATTGTAGTGAACGCAGAATTTCCACAATAAAAAAAGAACTAGAAGAATTTAACCTGTTAAAACAAGTACACATGGGGTTTAACAAAAAAACCGGAAAAAATGAAAAGAACCGCCTATATCTTGCCGAACTGGAAGTATCGGATAAAGATGTTTACCTAATGCAACAAAGAGAAAAAAACACTAAAACCATTGATAATAGTGGACTAGCAAATTCTGCTACACGGTCAGAAAAATCCAGAACTCCTAAAATCGTTGATAATAGCGGACTAGCAAATTCTGCTATACGGTCAGAATTTGCTGGAATCATTGATAATAGCGGACTAGCAAATTCTGCACAAGAACTTAATAATTCTTTAGACACTTCTAAGACACCTAAAGACACTGACGAAAAGATCCGTCAGCAAGACTCAATTCTACTTGATGGTTTTGTAGATCTCATGAAGGATAGCTCCATAGATAGCTTTGTTCCAGAAAAAGTATTAAAAGCAATTGCCACTTTCTCCGAAACATTTGCAGAAGCTCAAGCGGCTGTAAGAGCTATTCATAATGCGAAACGTTCTGCTCAAGATCGAAATGGAACATCAATCATATACGAATTAATTCAAGATCAGTTAGGGATAGCTGCTGATCAAAAACTTTATTCAACTATTTTGAAAGCCTACCAAAAGCAAAAAACTGAGAAGGTAAAAAATATGGAGAATGTAATTTTTATCTATACGCGAAACTGGTTCGAAGAAGAAGTTATACCAGCTATAAAATTTTATCAGTCTCAACTTGAGACAAAAAATGAATAGTCGTGCTGTCAAAAAGATCAATTATGAATTCAAAATAGTCAGTTCAATATGTAGAATAATATTTTTTAAAAAGAGCTTTTATTGTTAACTACCTAAATAACATATAATAAATAATTAACTAACAAAAAACAAGTGCTTTAAAACGCTCGTTCTAGTGTAATCACAAGTATTATATATAATGGTGTGTTTGGAAATCTATTTTGAAATAAAATGGTATAAGGATGAATATAACCCCAACTGATCCACATAAAGTCGAGAGAACATATATGGCTCTAAAAGGTTACCAATATGGAACACCTATTATTACTATTCTCATACGGATTACTGGCTAGTGAGACGTCCTCAACTAAATATATGATCTTGTGTCTGTTACAAGAATGCGAATTATGTCAAAAAAGCAATTGTTAAAAATACTAAATATTTACGGTAGCATCGGAATTAATAAATTAGACAAACGATTACAGAAACTCAAGCGGGATGACTTAATCGATAACATTGTGGGTCATATGAAAAAAGGAACTCCCTACTATTACTTTCTAACTAAAAATGAGCACAGTAGTATCGGTGAAATGTATACCATTCTGAAAGCGCCCGTGTACAATTTAAATCAACACCTTGAGACTAACGACTATTTGATTTCAATTTTAACTCTCACACAAAATCATTCGAACTTAAAAAAAGTTTTGTCTGAACACCGCCAAGTACTTCGTGGCTAATTCTATCTTTCAATTGGTAAATGAACGTCAGCTAGAAGTAAACGGGTCTTTTGAAATTGAACAGACCATGAAGACTAGACGACGCTATCGAAATGGTATCTTTCCTAAGTACATTACAAAATTGGAGAAAAAACAGAATGCGAGGCTGATTTGCGTAACGCCATTACCTAGCATAGAAGATGAATTATTACGATTCAAACGACTTTTCACCGCGAAAGAAGAAGTACATCTATTTGAACGGCTGCATGTTTTTTCTGCGAGAGAATTTAATACAGAAGTTCAGCAACTAGTCGCAAATGATTCATTCATTAATATTGGTAGGATTTGGAAATAGAGCTTCTTTTTTTGTTGCTCACACTCCCAACGCTACAACCGTTTAAGGGCAACAAAAAAAGCGGGTAAAAGCCCGCTTTGCTAAATTCAAAATTATGTTTCTAAATTACAACTCAGATTGTTATCGATTTAAAAGTTTTGTATCTTTTTTGATACAAAATCAGCAACTTTCGATCCAAATCACTAGTTTTTCCGTAATGAAGTTGGTATACTATAAATGAAAAGAGAAGTTGCATCAACAACTTCTCTCGACAGTACCGTTTAAGACGGTGGCTTGGTTAATTTAATTATTCAGAAAATAATCGTCCCCCCAGTCAAAGTGGACGGTTATTTTTTGTCGTTTTTGTTAACTACAGTTAAGATCCCGAAGATAATAGTTGCGATTAAAGAACCGAAACCAATCATCAGACCTAAAGCTGATTCAACAGACAACAGGCTTCTCCTTTCATAGACTTTAGAAGTACGATCATACGCACCACCTCGTTTCCGATAGGATAGCCACCGCCACAAACTTTACTGTCTCTTTATTATATCATATCCAAAACTGACAAAACATTGATTTCATCATGTTTTGTCAGTTTTTTGTGTTCAAAAGGGTATCTTCCTTTGCTCACCGTGGAAGAAAGCAGCGTGAATTCAAGAACAGTCCCAAGGCCAAAAAGAATTTCAAATCGATTTTTGTTTGAAGTCCTTCTGAATCTAAAAATGAATACATTTCACCAGATAAATTATTCAACAAAGCAGTCGTGTTTTATCGTGACGATTGCTCCGATTGTAGAAAAATATATCCTTCATTGTATATTCATAATATAGTTCACCATGATATAGTATTTGTAAATATGAATAACATGAAAAACAAAAAATATATTGAAAAATATAATTTAAAAGAAGTTCCAACAATAATTAAAGATAAAAAATCTTACGTAGGTACGAATAGAAAGAGAATACAAATGCTTTTAACAAATGGTGGCGATGATAGATGACTAATCAAGAGTCAAACAGTTTTCTAGATAAGCTTTTAAAATGATATCTATCATTTTAAAAGGAAAAGAAGACTTAACAGTATAAATAAAGGTAGAAAAAGGAAATTGACTATTTTATACGTCTTTTTGTTAGGGTATGTAGGATTCATTATCTATGCAATAGCAACGCCAGATTTAACAAAATATCCAACTATCCAATTAAATAGTTCTTTAACGTTAGGTAATTCCACTGATACCGAAAAAGTGAATTATATTAAATATAATGAAAACAAAAAAATTGTTGAAACAAAGTTGACCATAAATAATGGTAAAAGTACTACTGATATAAATTCAAATAAGTATTATTTCACTGCAAAAACAATTAACAATGATCCAATAAAATTAAAAGTAATCCAAACAACTGATAAAGATTTTGTACTACTCATAAACAATATAAAACCTAACTTCAAAACCTTACTCATTAAAATCTATTTAGTTAGAGATTCAAATAAAACTTTAGATATTGTAAATGACTCTGATAATCCAGATAGTTCAAGTACAGAGAATACTCTTACTGATAATAATTATCCTAGTACTAAACTTTATATCAGTAAAGAAGATAAGTTTACTAACAACAAACTAGCTATTGATACACCAGTAAACTTTTCAATTCAGTCTACAAAATCGAATATAAAAGACTCAAAACAGAAAATCAAAGACCTTAAAGTAAGTATCAAAAAACTGAATCAAGCTATATATGATGTCGAAGTACAAGTAGATAAGATTGATAAGGATAAAGCTTATCGAACAGATGAACAAAACGAAAAAGCAATTGAAGACCGTCAGTAGTTAAAATCTGATATTACTACTTATTCAAAAACCATTAAAGAAAATAAAGACGAGATAAAGAAACAACTTGATGGAATTCATTTAATGAACAAAAAAATCAGCGATCTGAAAAATGGTAAAATTTTAGTAGAGTATTACAAGAATAGTAAATCTAAAGATTTGAAGGAATAAATTAGCATACTCCTAAAAATGTATTACTTTGTATTACAATTTTAGGAGTTTTTTTATGTAATACATTGTATTACTTTTGTATTACTTTGTATTACATTTTTTTGATATTTGCCTTTAGATCAACGTTTTCATTGTAATACAAATGTATTACAATTTCGGTTTTTACCGATTTCAGTAAACTCTTAGAAACGCCGACACTGTCGGCTTAACTGCTGTAGCAGTTAACTGTTTCCCTTATGCTCTTACTCGAATTCTAGTTTTATCGTGAGATTGAGTAAATCAAAGTAAGCTAGTAGTTCTTCGATATTGGGAATATAGCTGTCGAAATTAATTTCTAATTGACACTGGAGACTCAAGTGGCTGGAAGATCTCGCTTTTTTTCATTGAGTCATATTACAATGTTTCGCTTGATTAGCCTAAAGTACCCCCTTTTTTTCCAGAATAATTATATACTTAGTGAAGTCATGCCGAAGAGAATAGTCAAACGAAATGAAAATCAGACGGACATTTTTCGATCAGGTGAAAAGTAAGCCAAGTAAAAAAAAAGAAATTTAAATACTTTTTTCCTCAGAAAAATACTTCCGAAATGGTTTTACAAAAATCAAAAGGGGCTGAATTAAATGATCTATCTAAAAAATGTATCCACATTTGAAGAATTAAAAAAAGCGTATAAAAGAAATGAGTGATAAATTATGTGGTTTAAACATGCAAGATGTCGCTATTGAAATAATTGGTCGTTTCATTTGGTTAACTGGAAATACTAAGCCTCATAAAGAACAGTTAAAATATATGACGTTTCGGTATCCGTCCAAGAAAAAGTTTTGGTACAAAGTGCCGAGTGATTATAAGAAACGTAGTCAAAAAGAGTACAGTATGAATAAGATCAGAGGCAAGTACGGCAGTCAGAAAGTGAAACAATAGCATTTTAAAAAAATAAAAAAGATAGATAGGATTGCTCTGATGATTCGTACATATGTAGTACTAGAATTTTATGATGAAAATGGTAGAAAAAAAGTTGGTTTTGAAAAAATATTTTGTCATCAAAACTTTAAAAAGAAAGCAACGTAAAAAGTGATGATAATAATTTAATCAGTTGGTTGTTTAACGAAAGATATCTATTTAAAATATACCAGTGAAGGATCCCCATAGTACGTTTTATGTTAGCTTGCATACGCCCTCATCCTGATAAAAAATGGGAATGAGCGCACCACGTTTATTCAATGTACTTTGTGGGACAAAAGAGCTGAAGTATTTGTCAGCTACATCCGAAAAGGGGAGATCGTGGAGAATTGACTAACCGAAGTTATAATGATTAGCAAAGCTTAGCACACTATATAACTGAGGTTGTCATCGAGATGTTTGAATTTTTGGAATCAAAAAAATGATCAACGATTGTGAGATAAAAAAAGAACCGGCCACTGGTGTGATCAGTTCAACTGATATGAATATTTAAGAACGAACCGTTAAGCTTTTAAACTTGACGGTTTTTTGTATTTAGAAAATATCAGACTTAGTAATAGATCAGTTAATTTTCCCAAAAATAGTTGCCAATGCAGATCAGGGATTTTCAATTGCACAAAGCAACTTATCAAAACAATCCTACCATCCACCATAATCTTTTGCTGCTAGTCCTTAGATTCATTTTAAAACCTCCTATAATGATGTCAGATGTTCTTGACTTAAATCCCTGCGCAGGTTAATTACGCAGTAGTATGTCCCATATTTGCATAGTTACCTGGGCATTGATCAATAAGTCCCGACGCACTTACGGAGTAGTTGGTGGTACTTTTTGAGTTTGATAAGTTCTGTTTTTCCACGATAGTATTTTTTCCAATATTAGCTATAGCTACCGTAGTATGTATATTTTTGGGACAATTGAATTAAAAAATTACTTTGGATTGGAAAGATCTATCGTAAACTTCGTATCAGAGTTTATAGGCAGCGAGAAAAAATCAGATACCGTCGATCGAACAAACATGAATCAAGTTAGAAGTATAATTATAAAAGTCGAAAATATTCTAATAGAACGTGAGGGGGACTATATGGTTAAAATTTATCAATCTATGTTGAAAAAAGAGTTAACCCAGACTCAAAAATGAATAGTTTTTAGATAGTAACGAACGAAATACCAAGCTATTAATATCGCAAACGAATTAATAGTCCTTTACTTATTTTAGTTTAATTTTCCCAGATAACGGTATATTGTAGTTCTAGATACTTCCCAACGTTCTGCAATTGATTTGATCGGGGTCCCACTATCAGCTAGTGTCTTTATTAATCTTAGATCATCGTTGCTTAATTTTTCCGGCCGGCCACCAAATCTACCGCGTGCTCTGGCAGCTTCACGACCAGCTGCTGAACGCTCTAAAATCAAATTCCGTTCAAATTCTGCAAATGCCGCAAATAAATGGAACATCAATTGTCCGGTGGAACTTGCTTTATCCATTGAAATATTTTCCTGAAGACTGTAAAATGCAATCCCACGTTCGTTCAACTGATTAACGATCCGAATTAAATCCTCCATATTTCTTCCCAATCGATCCAAACGCCAAACAACAATTGTATCCCCTGATCTCACAAATTCTATCGCGGACTCTAAACCTGGTCGATGGCTTTTTGCGCCACTGATATGATCCGTAAAAATTTTATCACAACCAAATTTTTTTAAGCTATCTTCTTGTAAATTTAAATTTTGTAATCCCGTCGAAACCCGGGCGTATCCTATTTTCAAAAAATCACCTTCTTGTCCTTATTATTGTAACATAACTTTAAAACAGGGTATATAACTGAACATAGTTTTTGTTATGGGTTTGTGAACATGAAAAGTGTAGTTTAAGAATAAAAACTGATCAAGAATAAAAGTGTTCAGAAATGGGTCATATTCTGAACACTTTATTTTTAATTATTAAAACAAGTATCATTTAATTATATTTAATATATTATATGTTACTAAGTATAATTAAAAGAAAGGAGTGATAATATGATTATTACAAAATCTAGATTACAAGGGAGCTCTATAGTAGTAACTCTTCCTACTGATAATGGAGAAAAACCTGAAGCAAATCAAGAATACATTGTGCTATATGATGCCGATGGAACTATTACATTAGTTCCTAAAATTGATGATCCATTTAGTAACGTAAATGAAGGTGATATTGTTTGGATCGATTTTGACTCGTCAGCTGGAAAAGAAATTCAAAAGAGAATACCTGGACTAGTTGTTTCACGCTATGAATTCAATCGCTCGACAATGTTTGCCGTCGTGTGCCCCATTACTTCAACAATAAAAAAATTACCTACACGCTATTCGTTGCCAACTGAACTTGAAACGAGTGGGCAAGTTTTGATTTCGCAGTTAAGATCATTGAGTATATTTTTTGATGCGAAGAAGCAGTTACACAAACACCACTGCACTGTCCGTATTACTATTATCTGCATGTGTAACTATAAAAGCATAATTTACAATCATAATGTCTTTATGTGAGGGGGAATATGGTCTCAATTTCTATTACAGCATACATTATTATGTTTATAAGTATTTACAAGTATCAAGAAAATTCTAAAAGGATTACATTTGATGGATGGCTATCTAACTATACTAATGATAAAAAAAGGCCTTTATTTCGATTATTTGTGGAATTGCTTCTATACTAACTATATTTGTAACTCACCTAATTATAAATAACGTTTTTACGACTATTTATAATCCTATCGAATATTTTTATTCCATTGTCACTAATTTTATTTTTTATTATACAGGAAGTCTAAGTCTTTCTATGATTTATAACCCATTTGTGCTTAAGTATAGTTGAAAAATGTAGATAACATTATAACTAGTTATGATGAAACATATTATGCTCAGTCAGGAAAGAGCATTAAGTTGCACTTTAGGTCAATACAGAGAGATAATCAGCAAACATACCGAGAAGAAAGTTTCCCAAAAATACAGCCAAGAAATTGGAAATAAAGTAAACACACGTAACTAATTATCAGTTATTCGGTGATTACAATGTAAGTAGCGAATAACTTAGTACCTACAAAAGTTAGACATCTCCTCTTATACTTGAAACATCAAGTATAAGAGGAGATGTCTTTTTGTATGATTTAAAAACCACCTGCTATGCGGGTGGTTCCAAAAAGCTTTTAGCGTGGTATCAAAAAATCCTCCCAAAATGATAAGATAATGCTGGTTGACCGACCGCATCACTATCAGATTAGGAGGAACCTTTATGAAAAAGGATAATGAAAGTTTAGCACATACAACATGGAGATGTAAGTATCATATTGTCTTTGCCCCAAAATACCGAAGACAAATCATTTATGGAAAATATAAAGCAAGTATTGGAGAAATCATTCGGGAATTATGCGCACGAAAAGGAGTAGAGATCCTAGAAGCAAATGCCTGTAAAGATCATATTCATTTGTTGGTAAGTATTCCACCAAAATTGAGTGTCTCAAGTTTTATGGGATACTTAAAGGGAAAAAGCAGTTTGATGATTTTTGATCGACATGCTGAATTGAAATATCGATATGGGAATCGAAAATTTTGGTGTCGCGGGTATTATGTGGATACGGTAGGACGAAATAAGGAAAAAATAGCAGAATATATTCGTAATCAGTTACAAGAAGATTATGTAGCAGATCAACTAACCTTGTTTGAAGAATATGATCCGTTTACAGGAGTAAAAAACAAGCGAAAGTAGAGAGATTCTTTTAGAATCAGCGAGTAGAAGTGGTGCGGAAGGGAGACCTTTCAGAGGGCCTTTTAGGCCGTGGCCGGCAATAAAGGCTTTCAGCCGAAGAGCAAACCACCCGTTCACACGGGTGGTTTTGATTATTTAATGATGATACTTTTTAGAATGGGAATCATTGAAGTACATAATGAAAAGCTCTGTTGATTTCTTCTCAAATCAAGAAAGAGAGCATATCTACTATTCAATAAGACTATCGATCTCGCTAACGAATAAAATTTTATCAAAGAAACTTAAATATAGTAGTTACTCCGACAGACAACGCACCGATTCCTCGTTAAAGTGTGAAACATCATTCTATATCCAAACAGAGCAGAAACGCTCTATAGCTATTGTAATTGAAATCGTAAAAAGTTACATTAAAAACTACACTAGTGTTGCACAAATAATTTCAGAAAAATCTGAAAACTATATTTCATTCAAAATTGCCCAAAAATCAAATGCTTACGCAGCGGATGACTTTTATTCCAGAAATTGTACGTTTTATTAAACTGAA
>NZ_CACSLH010000031.1 GCF_902706605.1 Enterococcus sp. CSURQ0835
GTGAGTGATCACCGTACCGGTTCGATTCCGGTCCTCGGCATTAACTTAATATGCGCCCATAGCTCAACTGGATAGAGTGTTTGACTACGGATCAAAAGGTTAGGGGTTCGACTCCTCTTGGGCGCGTAGGTTTTTTTTTATTATCGGGAAGTAGCTCAGCTTGGTAGAGTACTTGGTTTGGGACCAAGGTGTCGCAGGTTCGAATCCTGTCTTCCCGACTTTAAGAAGGTGAAAACCTTCTTTTTTTGTTTTGTAAAGATAGCAACCGCTTAAAGCAGGTAAACTGTTTTGAGCGGTTTTTTTAAATTAATCTTGGATTAAAAGGCTTTCTTCTTTATTTCATTTATTAAATTCGTTATAATTAAGGTCAGTAATAGTCAATAGGAGGGAGTCTAATGAGTAGTCGAAATACCTCTGATTTGATCGAATCTTACTTAAAAGGAATTTTAGAGGATCATGAGATCATTGAGATTCGCAGAGCTGAGATGGCGCAGTTGTTTAATTGTGTACCGTCTCAAATCAATTATGTGATCAATACCCGATTTACGTTTCAGCGAGGATACTTAGTGGAAAGTAAACGTGGCGGTGGTGGCTATATCCGGATCAGTAAAGTCAAGATCTCGGATCAGCATTACTTTTTGGAACAGTTGATGGATTCTTTCGAAGATGAAATGTCTGAAGCGAACGCATTTGGAATCATTCAAAAGTTATTTGAAGAAAAAATTATTACCGAAAATGAAGGCAATTTGATGTTGAGTGCCGTGTCAAAGAATAGTTTAGGGATCAGTCAAATCGAAAATCGTTTGCGTTCCCGGATCTTACACGGGTTTTTAGAACGATTGAGCTATGAGAAAAGGAGTGAAAAGTGAAATGGATCAGTTATATACCGAACGAGCGAAAGCTGTTTTAGCGATTGCTCAAGAAGAAGCCAAATATTTCAAACATCGCTCAGTGGGATCTGAGCATGTCTTGTTAGCTTTAGTGATCGAACAGCAAGGAATCGCCGGCAAAACATTGCGGCAGATGAATGCCAATGAAAATGATATTCGCGAAGAGATCGAACACATGACGGGATATGGTTCGATGAAAGCTTATCCTGAAGGCAGTTACTTGCCATACTCACCGCGAGCTAAACAAATTTTGATCTTTGCCGATGATGAAGCGAAGCGATTCAATGTTAAATTAGTGGGAACGGAGCATTTATTGTTAGGTCTGTTGCGAGATGATGAGATTCTAGCTTCCCATATTTTAGTCAATCTAGGGTTGAGTTTGCCGAAGATGCGGCAGTTATTATTGAAAAAGATGGGCGTCAATGAGACGAACAATGGGAATCCAGCTGGTATGCGCCGGAAAGCTCCTGCTAAAACGATGCCGCAAAATACTTCGCAAGGAACACCGACTTTGGATGGTCTAGCTCGTGATCTGACGAAATTGGCTCGAGAAAAGCGGCTTGATCCGGTAGTCGGACGAGATAATGAAGTACGTCGGGTCGTTCAGATCTTGAGTCGGCGAACGAAAAATAATCCGGTCCTAGTCGGTGAACCAGGTGTCGGAAAAACAGCGATTGTGGAAGGTTTAGCTCAACGGATCATTGCTGAAGACGTCCCAGAAGATATGCGGGGCAAACGGTTGATGATGCTGGACATGGGCGCTTTAGTTGCGGGAACGAAATACCGTGGTGAATTTGAAGATCGGCTGAAAAAAGTGGTCGATGAGATCTATCATGATGGTCAGATCATTTTATTTATCGATGAATTACACACGTTGATCGGAGCTGGTGGAGCAGAAGGCGCGATCGATGCGTCGAATATTTTGAAACCAGCGTTAGCCCGCGGTGAGTTGCAAACGATCGGGGCGACGACGTTAGATGAGTACCAAAAATATATTGAAAAAGATTCCGCATTAGAGCGGCGTTTTGCACGGGTGCAAGTTGATGAACCGACACCTGAAGAAGCTGAAGAGATCTTGAAAGGCTTGCGCCCGCGGTATGAAGAACACCACGGCGTTGCGATCACAGATGAGGCGCTACATGCGGCAGTCTCCCTTTCGGTGCGCTACATCAATTCGCGTCAGCTACCAGATAAAGCGATCGATCTGATGGATGAGTCAGCGGCAAAAGTCCGTTTAGATACGACGGATGAATTGTCAGAGCTGGATAGTTTACAAAAACAAATCGATAGCTTGATCGAAGAAAAAGAAAAAGCGATCCAAAATCAAAATTTCGATTCTGCCGCACGACTGCGTTTGAAAGAGAAAAAATTAACAGCTGAATTACAGCAAGCAGCTGTCATGGAAGCCAAACAAGAAAACGGCTATTTAGATCAAGTAACTGATGAAGATGTGGCCGCGGTCGTTTCCCAATGGACCGGTGTCCCACTGCAGCAATTAGAGAAAAAAGAAAGTCAACGTTTGTTAGATCTAGAGACGGTCTTGCACCAACGCGTTGTTGGACAAGATGCAGCTGTTAAAGCGATCTCGCGAGCGATTCGCCGGGCTCGCAGCGGGTTGAAAGATCCTGAGCGCCCGATCGGTTCGTTCATGTTTTTAGGTCCAACTGGGGTCGGGAAAACAGAACTTGCTAAAGCACTAGCTGAAGCGATGTTTGGCAGTGAAGAAGCCTTAGTTCGTGTTGATATGTCGGAATACATGGAAAAATACAGCACTAGTCGGTTGATTGGTTCACCGCCTGGTTATGTCGGCTACGATGAAGGCGGTCAGTTGACGGAAAAAATTCGCCAAAAACCGTATTCGGTGATTTTACTTGATGAAGTGGAAAAGGCGCATCCAGATGTCTTCAATATTTTATTACAAGTATTAGACGATGGGCATTTGACTGATTCCAAAGGTCGAAAAGTCGATTTTCGCAATACGATCTTGATCATGACGTCCAATATCGGCGCCACGGAGATCCGAGAAGAAAAAAGTGTTGGTTTCAACGCGAAAGATCTCACGAAAGATCATGACGCGATGGAAAAACGGATCATGGAAGAGCTGAAAAAAGCGTTCCGACCTGAATTTTTGAACCGGATCGATGAAACGGTCGTCTTCCAATCATTGGATCAAGAACAAATCCATGAGATCGTGAAGATCATGAGCCGTTCGATCGTGGAACGGATGACGGAACACGAGATTAAAGTCAAGATCACACCGGCTGCGATCGATGTGATCGGTAAAGTCGGATTTGATCCAGAATATGGTGCCCGGCCGATCCGACGAGCGTTGCAAAAAGAAATCGAAGACCGCTTGGCAGAAGCCTTGCTTTCTGGACAGATCAAACTAGGTGATCAAGTGACAATCGGTGCTAGTAAAGGCAAGATCACGTTAACTGTCAAAAGTCCGACTGAAGAGCGGGTCGCTGAAAAAGTTTAAAAAAACATCCAAGAGTACGTGGTTTAGTTGTGTTCGACTAAGCTGCGTGCTTTTTTTGTGCTGAGTTACAAAATAAATTGCGCCTGTTTTTTTAGTGAAATCTTAGGAAAGAATAGTGTTGGAAAGCACTTGGAGCTGTGATAGTATAAAAAAAGTTATAGCTTGGTAGGTTGTTGAGTCAGGCAACTTGAACTTAGAGCTTACTTTAATTGGAGGAATTTACAGATGATCGAATTGATCGCGACGGCCGATTCGCTCCAGCAAGGCAAAGCGTTGCTGGCAGCAGGGGTCGATACATTATATATCGGGGAAGAAACGTTTGGCTTGCGTCTGCCTTACAGTTTTTCCCGCGCGGAACAAAAAGAATTGATCGACTATGCTCATGCGCAAGGCAAAAAAGTCAATCTAGCATTGAACGGGATCATGCACCCGGAAAAAATGAAACAAGTGCCAGCGTATTTAGAATTTTTGGCGCAAGTCAAACCGGATCGGCTCGTCGTAGGAGACACTGGAGTGATCTATTTATTGCGTCAGCATGAGTATGGGTTGCCATTTATTTATGATGCTGAAACGTTAGTCACGAACGCACGGCAAATCAATTTTTGGCAGCAAAAAGGTGCAGTTGGAGCAGTATTGGCTCGAGAAGTTCCGTTTGCGGAGATGGAAGAATTGAATTCACAAGTCACGGTTCCAGTGGAAGTTCTAGTTTACGGTCCAACGTGTATCCATCAGTCGAAGCGGCCTTTATTGGAAAACTATTTTAACTACACACAGCAAACGGAACAGACAGATCGTAAGCGGGGCTTGTTCATTTCAGAGCCGAAAAAACCTGATAGCCATTATTCGATCTATGAAGATCAGCACGGTACGCATATTTTTGCTAATAACGATGTTGATTTGAGTCTTGAATTGAATGAATTGTGCCAAGCGGCCTTTACAACGTGGAAATTAGACGGGTTGTTCAATCCCGGGGAAGACTTTGTAACGATCGCGCAAGCTTTTGCTCAAGCAAAAAATGCAATCGAAGCTGGCGTTTGGGATGTTGAAGCGAGTCAAGCACTAGCTGCTGCGATCCAGGCTCATCATCCTGCAGAGCGCGGATTAGATACTGGTTTTTATCATTTAGATCCAAGTACGATCAAATAAATTTGAGTTTAAAGGGAGTATTCCGATGATCAAAACGAAATTGAAACGGCCGGAAGTCTTAGCTCCAGCCGGGACATTAGAAAAATTAAAGACCGCAATCCATTATGGCGCGGATGCAGTTTATATCGGGGGCGATGCGTACGGTTTACGTTCGCGGGCCGGCAACTTTTCATTTGCGGAAATGGAAGAAGGCGTGGCGTTTGCCAAGGCGCATGATGCGAAAGTTTACGTCGCAGCCAACATGGTGACCCATGAAGGCAACGAGGATGGCGCGGGCGAATTTTTCCGCACATTGCGGGACATCGGGATCTCAGCGGTGATCGTCTCTGATCCAGCTTTGATCGCGATTTGTGCTACTGAAGCACCGGGCTTGCCGATCCACTTGTCGACCCAAGCTTCAGCGACTAATTATGAAACGTTGGAATTTTGGAAAGCAGAAGGGTTGGAACGGGTCGTTTTAGCACGGGAAGTCTCGATGGCAGAACTTGCTGAGATCAGACAACATACCGATATCCAGATCGAAGCGTTCATTCATGGTGCGATGTGTATTTCTTACTCGGGTCGTTGTACGTTGTCTAATCACATGTCGATGCGCGATGCCAATCGTGGCGGCTGTTCGCAATCGTGCCGGTGGAAATACGGGCTGTTCGATATTCCTTTTGCCAATGAGCAGCGTTCCTTGACGGAAAATGGCGATGTCACGGAAGAATTTTCCATGAGTGCAGTGGACATGTCCATGGTCGAACACATCCCCGATCTGATCGAAAACGGCGTCGATAGTTTGAAGATCGAAGGCCGGATGAAATCGATCCACTACGTTTCGACAGTTTCAAATGTCTATAAGGCCGCAGTCGATAGTTATATTGAAGATCCAGAAAACTATGTCTGCAAACAAGAATGGATCGATGAATTGTGGAAAGTCGCGCAACGAGAATTAGCGACCGGGTTTTATTATCAGACCCCAACTGAAAATGAACAATTATTTGGTGAACGCCGGAAGATCCCAGTCTATAAATTTATCGGGGAAGTCATGGCATATGATGCGCAAACGGGGATTGCGACGATCCGACAACGGAATCATTTTTCAGTGGGGGATGCGATCGAATTTTATGGTCCGAATTTTCAGCATTTCCACCAAACTGTGACCGAGATGAAAAATGAAGACGGTGAATCGATTGATCGGGCACCAAATCCGATGATGATCGTCACCATGCCAGTCGAACAACCGGTTGAGCCAGGGGACATGATCCGTAAGAAAAAAGAGTAGTGACGCGTGGTCAGCGTAAAAGCGAGTCGGGAGCATTGAAGGTCAAGTCTGATTTTCAATGGTCGCGGCTTTTTCGATCACTTAAGCGGTTAGGCAAAAATTTTGACTATTTTTGACCGACAGCTTACGCTTTATGAGATGAAAATAAGGGAGGCAATCTGTTGATGAAAGAATATGATTATATCGTGATCGGCGGCGGCAGCGGCGGGATCGCTTCAGCTAATCGGGCTGGTATGCACGGCGCGCGTGTGTTGCTGATTGAAGGCAATGAGATCGGTGGGACATGTGTCAATGTCGGCTGTGTACCGAAAAAAGTCATGTGGCAAGCAAGTTCGATGTTAGAGATGTTAGAACGGGATGCCGCTAGTTATGGGATCCATGCACAATTAGAAAAGTTTGATTTTCATGAACTCGTGACTCGACGTGAAAAGTATATCGACTTTTTACATACGGCGTATAATCGCGGCCTAGATTCTAATAAAGTCGAACGGATCAAAGGTTACGCGACTTTTGTCTCGGATCGCGTGATCACCGTCAATGGAGAAGAATTCACGGCACCGCACATTTTGATCGCAACAGGGGGGCATCCTAGCACGATGTCGATTGAAGGCGGCGAACTCGCGATCGATTCCAACGGCTTTTTCGCGTTGCAACAGTTACCAAAATCAGTGATCGTGTTAGGTGCGGGCTATATTGCAGCGGAACTCAGTGGCGTGATCCAAAGTATGGGGGCGCAAGTCGAGTGGGCGTTTCGGTATGGTCGACCGTTGCGCAGTTTTGATCAGATGTTGGCGGAAAATGTCATGGAGATCTATCAAGACAACGGTGTCCAGTTGCATCCGTATTATGTCGCTAAAAAAATTGAAAAAACGGCGACCGGGTATACGGTAACGTTTGAAAATGACGAAACGTTGAGCGCAGAAGTCGTATTATTTGCCGGTGGGCGCAAACCAAATACGAGCCAGCTTGGGTTAGAAAACACTGGTGTGACCTTAGATGAAAAAGGTTTTGTCACCGTTGATAAATTCCAAAATACAACGGCTGACGGCATCTATGCGGTCGGAGATGTGATCGGCAAGATCGATCTGACACCAGTCGCGATCGCAGCCGGTCGTCATTTGTCAGAACGACTCTTCAACGGTCAGACCGAGGAGTATTTGGATTATGATTTGATTCCAACGGTCATCTTCACTCATCCGCCGATCGCAACGATTGGACTGACTGAAGATGCTGCCATCAAACGCTACGGCAGTGAGGAGATCAAAGTCTATCGTTCCCGCTTTACACCGATGTATTTTGCGTTGAGTGAGTATCGACAAAAATGTGAGCTGAAATTGATTTGCTTAGGAAAAGAAGAAAAAATCATTGGCTTACACGGTATCGGGGTCGGGGTCGATGAGATGTTGCAAGGTTTTGCGGTGGCGATCAAAATGGGCGCTACGAAAAAAGATTTTGACAACACGGTGGCGATCCATCCCACCGGCAGTGAAGAATTTGTCACGATGCGGTAAAAAGTTAAAAAAATAAACGCGAACGAAGTCTCTGGGATTTAACAGTTGGCTCGTTCGCGTTTTTTTACTCTAAGGCAACGATCAGTCGTGTTTTTCAAACTTAGGTAAAACGTGTAATTTGGTCAAGAAACCGTTTGTCAACAGTCCGATGATGAGCCCGCTTGCTAACCCTAAGCCGGTAAAGAGTGGGGCGCTGTAAAGGATCGTAGTCGTACCCGTGATGAGACACACGACTGTCAGTTGACCGGCTAAATGCAGCCACGCCGCAAACATACTGGCACCCAGTAGGCTAAATTTTCCTCTGCCAAATCGCTGCGCGCCAACTAAGCCTAAAAAACTCAAATACGCGCCCGCGCTACTGTATAACAATAAAGAGACCGTCCCGCCTAATAAGGTAACTAACAGTAAACGTGCGGTGATCACGAGTAGTGTCTGGCGGTAAGTCGTCGTGTAAAAAGCGACTAAGGTGATGAGGTTGGTCAAGCCGAGTTTGACGACTGGAAAAGCTGGGATCGGAGCTGGCAATGCGCGTTCGATCAAGTTTAAGATCACCGCTTGGGCAACTAATAAACTTAAATAAATTAATCGTTTAGTGGTCAACCTGATCCCCTCCTGTGATCGTCACACTCAACTTATGAGGCAGACAAATGAGCGTTTCAGCCGGGTGTTCGATCCAGCCTTGTTGCACGCAGCGCTGATCAGGACAACTAGCCTGTTTGATCCGGATCTTTTGATCTTTGATTTCGATCACGTTGGTGTCTCCGTCAGGCGCTCGATAACGATAGGTGTAGTGTTGCTGAGGCGTGAGGGGAAATTTTTTTTTGATCTGACCATCGACTTTTAAAACTGCCACGGTATTTTTTTCGAATCCGACCAGCCACGGCAAAAAACTGATGGCTAACAGCAAGCTGACAAGTAACCAATCTGCCGGTCGTAAAGTAATCAAACGTTTCATCGCGTTATCCTTTTCCTTTTGGTCCTTTTAGTTTACCATAAAAATAACGACTGAAAGGAGTTGCGATGCGTTACTTAGGATTATTATTAGTCTTGTTGTTAACCGGCTGTCATAGTCAACTGAAAGAACAAGAGGGCTTTTTACTCAATACGTATGTCAAATTAAAAGTAGAGACTCGCGATCCCCACGTGTTACCGGCGGCGTTTGCAACGATCGAAGACTTAGAAGCCCAACTAGCTTATCAGCAAAAAGATTCCGAGATCGCTCAGATCAATGCCGCGGCAGGAAAACACGCGGTGAAAGTTTCTAGCTCAACTTTCCAATTGCTCCAACAAGCTAAACTACTCGCTGCAAAGACCGATGGGGCATTTGATCCTACGATCGGCGCAGTGAGCACGTTGTGGCAGATCGGCACGAAACACGCGCGCAAGCCTGCTGCCACAGAGATTGCAGCTGCTTTACCATTAGTTGATCATCGTGAGCTCGATTTAAATGAAGCCAAACAGACCGTCTACTTAAAAAAAGCCGGGATGAAATTAGACTTGAGCGGGATCGCAAAAGGCTATATCACTAAAAAAGTGGTGACGCAATTAAAAAACGCCGGTGTAACTTCTGGTGCGCTGGATCTAGGGGGGAATGTGTATTTGTTAGGAACGCGTCCTACAGGTGAGCTGTGGCAAGCCGGGATCAAGTCGCCATTTGAAGGACAACACTTACTCGGTCAAATCGCGGTGAAAAATCAAGCCGTCGTCACGTCTGGTGGTTACGCGCGTTACGTGACTTTAAAGGGGAAAAAATATTCTCATCTGCTGGACCCGCACACTGGTCAGCCAGTAGAAAACGACCTTGCCAGCGTGACGATCATTGCCGCAGATGCGACGGTTAGTGATGCCTTGGCAACTGCAGTTTTTGTTAAAGGCAGCCAAGCCGGACTCACTTATTTAGAGCGCTACCCTGCAGTAGAAGGGATCTTAGTGACCAAAGAACAAGGCATTTACGTGACTAAAAATTTACAGCACAAGTTTAAGTTAGCAAAATAAATAGTACCTTTAAGAGGGATTATCTTTTATAAATTAGACCAATAACTGTGTGAGCTGGCTAAAAGTACAGCACTTTATGGAAAGGCAAAACAAATAGCCTCAAAGAGTTCTGATCCATTTCTTTGAGGCTCGCTTTCAGTTTTTTTAAAGGTGATATTAAAAATAATTATTCTTCTATCGACTTTACTCCTTGTAGAAAGGGTCCGTCTGTTGTAGTTGTCTCTTGTTCTTCCTCATGAGTACTAGTAGGTTTTGGATCGCTCTTCCCACAGCCTGAAAAAGAAAGTAAAGTGAGAATGACAATAGTTGAACATAGGAATTTTTTTTCATATCGCTAGCTCTCCGTAGTTTGATAATGGAATAAAAATCAGAATTAACGACATCTAATTCCAGTATAGACATGATATTTATGTTCAATTCCTACTCGTTCTCTGTATCCTCGAACATAGTAATTCCATAAATTTTTAACAATATCCCAGCTTGGATCTTTTTGAGAGTGTTGTCTGTCAAGTGCATCTTGTTCATTTAAAATCCTCCTAGACATTTGTTTTTAGTCCAGATTGAATTTATCATATTTGTTTGAAAGCGCAGGGAGAATGTCTTAAAATGGCGAGTTTGGTATCGCGAACGATCATTTGCAATAAAAAATAGCTGTAACGACGCTTAAATGGTTAAAGCGTCGTTACAGCTATTGATGGTTTTAGCCAAGGTTTATTGAATCGCACTTAAACTGATCTCGCCGGAAGCTAAAACTTTTTGTTCGCTTCCGAGATCAACGACTAGTTCACCGTGTTCGGTGATAGCGATCGCAGTCCCGAAAAAAGTTTGGCCTTTTTGCTGGAAGGTGACTTTTTTTCCTAAGACGAATGATTTTTGCCGGTAACGAGTCAGGGCAACGTTCGGATCAACGGTCACTAACTCAAAAAAACGATTCCAGATCTCTGCGATCAAGTCATTTCGCGTGATAGTCGCTTCGCCAGTCGGAAAAATCGAAGTGGCTTTCGTTTGTAAAGCGGCGGGATACGCTGTTTGGGGGATCGAAAAATTGATCCCCATACCGATGATGATACAGTTCAAACGGTTTGCTTCAACATCGGTCGTCGCTTCTGATAAGATGCCCGCGATTTTTTTTCCATTTAAATAAATGTCATTGACCCACTTGATCGAAGTGGTCAGACCAGTCAAATGATCGATCGCTTCAGCTAACGCGACGGCCATTAAAATCGTGTACTGAGGCAGCGCGGTAAGTTCTGCTTGCGGTCTTAGCAGTAAGCTCATGTAGATCCCTGCTCGCGGTAAGGCAAAAAAAGGACGATTGAAACGACCGTGGGGAGCTTGTTGCATGTCGGCGACAAATAGTCGCGGTGTTGAGCGATTTTCTAAAGCCGCTAGTTGAGCATCTTTCATCGTGGAAGTAGAAGTCTCGAAGACCTCGACTGCTAATGGCGTCGTGATTTTTTTGACTAGCTCGGCTTGATCCAATACATCAGAAGACAAATAGCGGTAGCCAACTGAGCGATGTTCGATGTGATAGCCGGCTTTTTCCAATTCTTTGATCGCTTTCCAAACGGCCGTCCGAGAGACGTTCAGCTCTTGGGCCAACGCTTCACCTGAGACAAATGCCGTTTGCTGCTTTAATTTTTTTAAAACTTCATCTTTAACTGTCATGAATGGTTCCTCCGAGTCTCAGTGTAACAAAAAAACCGGCGAAAAGCAGCCGGTCACGCTAAAAGTAGCGCATCATCTTGTAATTTTTCTCCGCTGTTTTTTTGGAAGAGTTCCATCAGCTGAGGGACGGTCAGATCGGCTTTTTCACTTTCCGTCAAGTCGACGGCGATCTGGCCTTGGTGCAGCATGATCAGGCGATTACCATAGCGGATCGCGTCTTCCATATTGTGGGTCACCATGAAAGCCGTCAATTGATTTTCTGCGATCAATTTTTTTGTCAATTCCATTACGGTGATGGAGGTTTTCGGATCAAGTGCGGCAGTATGTTCATCCAATAAAATCAATTCAGGTCGTTGCAACGTCGCCATCAGTAACGTGATCGCTTGCCGTTGCCCGCCCGATAATAACCCGATCTCACTATCTAAACGATTTTCTAAATTCAAGTTTAATTGCGCTAATTGTTCTTTGAAAAAAGCGCGATTTTTTTTCTTGACGCCGGCGCCAAAGCCTCGTCGTTGGCCGCGTTTTAAAGCAAGTGCTAGATTTTCTTCAACGGTCAATCGAACGGCGGTGCCCAGTTTAGGATCTTGGAAGACCCGACTGATCTTTTTCGCGCGTTTGGTCACCGAGTGCTTGGTGATATTTTCACCGTTTAAAAAGATGCTGCCGGTCTCCATCGGCAAAGTGCCGGCGATACTGTTTAAAAAAGTCGATTTCCCGGCACCATTGCCACCGATGATCGTGACGAATTCTCCGGCCGCCATGGAAAAATCGATGCCTTTTAAGACGTGGTTTTCATTGACGGTCCCTTTTTCAAATGTTTGATGTAAATCAGTGATTTTTAATTGCATGACCCTTCACGTCCTTTGCCATTTTTTTCGTTTTGGATTTTGGATTCAAAGTAAATTTTTCGCGAATTTGCGGAAGTGACAAACATAAGACTAAGACGATCGCCGAAGCTAATTTTGAATCAGATGGTTCGACGTTCATTTCAAAGACAAGTCCTAAGATGAGTCGGTACAAAATCGCGCCGACCACGATTGTGATCAATCGAATCCCGATCGGTTTGTGGTGTAATAAAACTTCCGCGATGATGATGGAAGCTAGACCGATCACAATCGTACCCACCCCGGCATTCAGATCAGCAAAGCCGTTGTTTTGTGCCAGCAGTGCCCCAGACAATGCGATGCAGCCATTAGAAAGCATGTAGCCAATCAGTTTCATGTTTTCAGTTTTGACCCCATTTGCTTCACTCATGGCTGGATTGTCTCCTGTCGCCCGGATTGCAAGTCCGATCTCGGTTTTGAAAAATAAAACGAGCAGTAAGATGGCTACTACCGCGATGCCGCTACCAACTAAAATCACAGCATTGGTTTTAGTGAGTCCGAAACCTTGCACACTCGTAAAAATCGTCTTTTCACCTAGCAGCGGAATGTTGGGCGCGCCCATCACTCGCGAGGTAATGGAGTAAAGACCCGTCATCGTGATGATCCCGGCTAAGAGTGCGGGGATTTTTAATTTTGTATTCAAGATCCCGGTGATCAAACCAGCTAAAGTCCCACCACCAAACGCTAACAACGTGGCAAGTAGCGGGGACATCCCATTGGTGATCATAATCGCTGCGATCCCGCCGCCAAGCGGAAAGCTGCCTTCAGCGGTTAGATCCGCGATATCTAAGATGCGAAAAGTCAAGTAGACTCCGATCGCTAACAAGGACCACAATAACCCTTGTGACGTTGCAGAAAGTAATAAATCCATCAGGTGATTCCTCCTTTTTAGAAGCCGCCTTTATTTCGGGGCTTTGATCGTACTTGGATCGATGTCTAATGCTTTAGCCATCTCTTTATTGATGACTAATTTCAGATCTTTTGCTTTTTCCACGGACAGCTCAGCTGGTTTGGCTTTACCATCTAAAATCTTCGCCGCCATTTTACCAGTTTGTTCGCCGAGTTTTTCGTAATCGATCCCGTAAGTTGCTAAGCCACCATCTTTGACTTGATCGACGGAGCCAGCTACGATCGGGGTTTTCTTTTCTTTGGCGACTTCCCCGATCACCGCTGCAGCACTAGCAAACGTGTTGTCAGTTGGAATGTAGATGCCATCGGTCTGTTCAGCTAATGTCTCTGTGACTTGCTGGACATCGTTCGTCGTGTTGGCGGTTTTGACTTTGACTTTGACGCCAGCTTTTTTCAAAACTTTCTGGGCTTCTTTAGCTTGCAATTTAGAATTGGATTCACCGGCGTTATACATGATGCCGATGGTTTTTGCTTTTGGTTTGATGGAAAGTAGTAAGTCGATCTGTTTTTTGATCGGGACCATGTCAGTAGTTCCCGTTACGTTGCCGCCAGGTTTTTGATTACTGTCCACGAGCTTGGCCGCTTTTAGATCCGTTACGGCGGTCACGACGATTGGAGTATCTTGGGTGGCATTTAATAAAGATTGCGCTGCTGGAGTGGCGATTCCTAATAATAGATCTGGTTTTTCTTTGACCAGCTTGTCGCTCATACTTTTCAAATTATCTTGACTGTTTTGTGCGTTTTGGTAATCAAGTTTCAAATTTTTGCCTTCTTTGTAACCACCTGCGGCTAGTCCTTTTTTGAAGCCTTTATAAGAAGCGTTCAAGGAAGCATGTTCGACTAATTGCAAAACACCGACTTCTTTTTTGGCAGCGGCTTGAGCCGGGAGTGCAGCTCCTAAACTTAATAGTGCAACTAAACTGGTTACGATAACTGTTTTTTTCATACGCAAATCTCTCCTTCAATTTTGTTTTCGGGGTAAAAAAAATCATCCACTTAGATAAAATAAGTGGATGATCGAGTCTACAAAAATAGTTTTTGCCTCAGCCACTTAGATTATCATCTACGTGGCCGCACGTGAAAGTTCTCTAGCCATCATAGATACAAACAGGTTTGTCATGTTTGTATCCGATGTTCGAGGATACAAACCTATCTAAAATAGCTAAAGTAGTAGCGGTTATTCAGTTGTGAGGATAAATGAGTTTGTGTGTTCATAATAAAAACCTCCAACGAATTAAGATGTGCTTAGTATATTCTAAGAAAAATCCCTTGTCAACCTTAAAGTTGAAATATTCAGAAAATTCGCGCCGGGATATCGGACCATTTTGCACACCATTAATAGAAAGAAAAAATGAAATCATTAAGAAAAATTTCTGATTGCAGCAGTAAGACGATGAGGGGTTGACTTTTAGTTTCAGAACATGTATCATATGAAGTTGCAAAAACTATCTGAAATGATAAAAGACAGGAACGAAATATTGTCCGTTTCGGTTTTTAATAGGAAAACAAAAGTAGAAGCGTAGATCTAGTTTTAAGCGAACGTTCTATTTTTGGTTTTTTTTTGCCTAAAAGCCGCAAAAAATGTCATTTGTTACTTAAATTTAAACTTCGTAACAAAATCGTAACTTTATCTTCGGATCGGTTTTCAAACTTTTAAGAGGGGTGAAGAACTTGGCTGGACACGTAGTAAAATACGGCAAACACCGAGAACGCAGAAGCTTCGCACGAATCAGTGAAGTATTGGAATTACCGAATTTGATCGAGATTCAAACGGATTCTTATCAGTGGTTCTTAGATGAAGGATTACAGGAGATGTTTGAAGACATTTTACCGATTGATGACTTTAACGGAAACTTATCACTTGAATTTGTTGATTATGAATTGAAAGAACCAAAATACACCGTCGCAGAAGCCCGCCAACATGACGCCAACTATTCCGCACCATTACACGTCGTTTTACGCTTGATCAATCGCGAGACCGGCGAAATCAAATCCCAAGAAGTCTTCTTTGGCGATTTCCCATTAATGACTGAACAAGGAACATTTATCATCAACGGAGCTGAACGGGTCATCGTATCCCAATTAGTTCGTTCACCAGGGGTTTACTTCCATGGCAAAGTTGATAAAAACGGTAAAGAAGGTTTCGGTTCAACCGTGATCCCTAACCGGGGTGCTTGGTTAGAAATGGAAACTGACGCGAAAGATATCTCGTATGTTCGGATCGACCGGACACGGAAGATCCCATTGACGACGCTTGTACGGGCGTTAGGTTTTGGCTCTGACGATACGATTTTAGAGATCTTCGGTGAAAGCGAATCATTACGCAACACGATCGAAAAAGATTTACACAAAAACCCAAGCGATTCTCGGACTGAAGAAGGTTTGAAAGACGTTTACGAACGTTTACGTCCCGGCGAACCAAAAACAGCTGACAGTTCTCGGAGTTTGTTAACGGCGCGTTTCTTTGATCCGAAACGTTACGACTTAGCCAATGTTGGTCGTTATAAAGTCAATAAAAAATTAGATTTGAAAACACGCTTGTTGAACTTGACGCTAGCTGAAACGCTAGTCGATGCTGAAACTGGCGAAGTGATCGTTGAAAAAGGAACTGTTTTGACCCATCAAGTGATGGAAGAGCTTGGTCCTAAATTAGAAGCTGGCTTGAATTCAGTGACTTATTACCCATCAGATGATGCGGTAGTGACTGATCCGATGACCGTCCAAGCGATCAAAGTCTTTTCACCAAAAGATCCAGAACGTGAAGTAACAATCATTGGTAATGGTTACCCAGATCCTTCTGTTCGGACAGTTCGTCCAGCTGACATGATCGCTTCTATGAGCTATTTCTTAAACTTGATGGAAGGAATCGGCAATGTAGATGATATCGACCACTTAGGGAATCGTCGGATCCGTTCAGTTGGGGAATTATTACAAAACCAATTCCGGATCGGGTTAGCTCGGATGGAACGGGTCGTTCGCGAACGGATGTCGATCCAAGACCAAGAAACGTTGACTCCGCAACAATTGATCAACATTCGACCAGTTGTCGCAAGTATCAAAGAATTCTTTGGTTCTTCTCAGTTGTCACAGTTCATGGATCAAACCAACCCATTAGGGGAATTGACCCACAAACGTCGTCTATCGGCCTTAGGACCTGGTGGTTTGACTCGTGATCGCGCCGGCTATGAAGTCCGCGACGTTCACTATTCTCACTATGGCCGGATGTGTCCGATTGAAACGCCTGAAGGTCCCAATATCGGGTTGATCAACTCACTAGCCTCTTACGCGAAAGTCAATAAGTTTGGCTTTATCGAAACGCCTTACCGTCGCGTGGACCGCGCAACTGGAAAAGTAACCGATAAGATCGATTACTTAACTGCTGATATCGAGGACCATTATGTTGTCGCCCAAGCGAACAGTCCGTTAAATGAAGACGGCAGCTTTAAAGAAGAAGTCGTAATGGCACGGGCAACAAGTGAAAACTTAGAAGTGACGATCGATAAAGTCGATTACATGGACGTTTCACCAAAACAAGTAGTTGCAGTCGCCACCGCTTGTATCCCGTTTTTAGAAAACGATGATAGTAACCGGGCCTTGATGGGTGCCAACATGCAGCGGCAAGCTGTTCCGTTGATCAACCCTAAATCACCATGGGTCGGTACCGGGATGGAATATAAAGCAGCCCATGACTCAGGTGCGGCATTACTATGTAAACACGATGGCGTCGTTGAGTTTGTCGATGCCAATGAAGTTCGCGTGCGCCGTGAAGATGGTGCTTTAGACAAATATACGATCACTAAATTCCGTCGTTCAAACTCAGGAACGAGTTATAACCAACGGGCCTTAGTTGGTCTTGGCGAACAAGTTGAAAAAGGCGATATTTTAGCAGATGGTCCTTCAATGGAAAACGGCGAATTAGGTTTAGGCCAAAACGTCGTCGTTGCCTTCATGACTTGGGAAGGGTACAACTATGAAGATGCCATCATCATGAGCCGTCGTTTGGTAAAAGATGATGTCTACACGTCGATCCATATTGAAGAATATGAATCAGAGGCTCGTGATACGAAATTAGGGCCTGAAGAAATCACGCGTGAGATCCCGAACGTTGGGGAAGACGCATTGAAAAACTTAGATGAGATGGGGATCATCCGCATCGGAGCTGAAGTTCACGATGGCGATCTCTTAGTCGGAAAAGTAACACCAAAAGGAGTAACCGAATTATCAGCTGAAGAACGTCTATTGCATGCGATCTTTGGTGAAAAAGCTCGGGAAGTCCGCGATACCTCATTACGAGTACCACACGGTGGCGGCGGGATCGTTCACGATGTGAAGATCTTTACCCGTGAAGCTGGCGACGAATTATCACCAGGGGTCAATATGTTAGTGCGCGTTTATATCGTGCAAAAACGTAAGATCCATGAAGGGGATAAAATGGCCGGCCGTCACGGGAACAAAGGGGTCGTTTCTCGAATCATGCCAGAAGAGGATATGCCATATCTTCCAGACGGCACCCCCGTTGATATCATGTTGAATCCATTAGGGGTACCTTCACGGATGAACATCGGGCAAGTCTTGGAATTGCACTTAGGGATGGCAGCTCGCCAACTCGGAATCCACGTTGCAACACCCGTCTTTGATGGCGCGCAAGATGCTGATGTTTGGGATACGGTTAAAGAAGCTGGAATGGCTGCGGATGCGAAGACTGTTTTATATGATGGTCGGACCGGTGAACCATTTGATAACCGGATCTCCGTTGGGGTAATGTACATGATCAAATTGGCCCACATGGTCGATGATAAATTGCATGCTCGTTCAATTGGACCTTACTCACTTGTTACCCAACAACCATTGGGTGGTAAAGCGCAGTTTGGGGGACAACGTTTCGGGGAAATGGAAGTTTGGGCACTGGAAGCTTACGGTGCCGCTTATACCTTGCAAGAAATCTTGACGTATAAATCAGATGACGTGGTCGGACGGGTGAAAACTTACGAAGCGATCGTCAAAGGTGAACCTATTCCAAAACCAGGTGTACCAGAATCATTCCGCGTGTTAGTCAAAGAATTACAAGCGCTAGGTCTAGATATGCAAGTCTTGGATATCGAGGACAAAGAAATCGAATTACGGGATATGGATGATGACGATGACGATTTGATCACCGTTGATGCGTTGACCAAATTTGCGGAACAACAACAAACCGCTAAAGAACTAGAACAAAAAGCTGAAGCTGAAAAAGCCGAAGCCAAAGATGATCTAGATCAAGAAATCGAAACTGCCGAAGACGTCCAAGAGTAAGTTGTAAGATCGTGTCAAATGTGAAAGACAGTTTGGCAAAAGCTGGAAATCAAAACTGAAGCTGATCGTTACCGTACGTGAAAAGACGGTCGCTGAATTAACCGTTCTTAAAAGTTTTTTAGAACGGATTTGAAGCGGCGAGGGCTGAGACAAAGACTCAGCCCGATCCAGCACCTTAACGGATCAAGCGGAAGCTTTTGATTGGAAGCTTTGCGGCTTGCTAAGTCGCGTATAAATGAAACGGAGGGAAACCCTTTTGATCGATGTAAATAAATTCGAAAGTATGCAAATAGGTTTGGCTTCTCCTGAAAAAATCAGAAGCTGGTCATATGGTGAAGTAAAAAAACCAGAAACTATCAACTACCGGACCTTAAAACCGGAACGTGAAGGGTTATTCGATGAACGTATTTTTGGTCCAACTAAAGACTGGGAATGTGCTTGTGGGAAATACAAACGGATTCGGTATAAAGGGATCGTTTGTGACCGTTGTGGGGTTGAAGTTACTCGCTCAAAAGTTCGCCGTGAACGCATGGCGCATATCGAATTAGCGGCTCCAGTTACTCATATTTGGTATTTTAAAGGGATTCCTTCACGGATGGGTCTTGTGTTAGACATGAGTCCGCGGGCGTTAGAAGAGATCATCTACTTTGCTTCTTATGTCGTGATCGATGCCGGCAATACGAGCTTAGAGAAAAAACAATTGTTGACGGAACGGGAATACCGGGAAAAACGTGAACAATATGGTCAAGAATTCCAAGCCGCTATGGGAGCTGAAGCGATCAAACAACTATTAGATCAAGTCGATCTAGAAGGTGAAGTCGCTGAATTAAAAGAAGAATTGAAAACCGCACAAGGCCAAAAACGGACTCGGGCGATTCGACGTTTAGATGTGTTGGAAGCTTTCCGAACTTCTGGGAACAAACCAAGCTGGATGGTCATGGATGTGATCCCAGTCATCCCACCAGACTTGCGGCCAATGGTCCAATTAGAAGGTGGGCGGTTTGCAACGAGTGACTTGAACGATTTGTATCGTCGCGTGATCAACCGGAACAACCGGTTGAAACGTTTGTTAGACTTGAACGCACCAAGCATCATCGTTCAAAATGAAAAACGGATGCTCCAAGAAGCCGTTGACGCATTAATCGATAATGGTCGTCGGGGCCGTCCTGTTACGGGTCCTGGTAACCGGCCATTGAAATCTCTTTCTCATATGTTGAAAGGGAAACAAGGTCGTTTCCGTCAAAACTTACTAGGGAAACGGGTCGACTACTCCGCACGTTCGGTTATCGTCGTAGGACCTTTCCTTAAAATGTATCAATGTGGTTTGCCAAAAGAAATGGCGATCGAATTGTTCAAACCTTTTGTGATGAAAGAATTAGTGCAACGGGAGATCGCTTCAAACATCAAAAATGCTAAACGTAAAATCGAACGTCAAGAAGATGCCGTTTGGGATGTGTTAGAAGAAGTCATCAAAGAACACCCTGTTTTACTGAACCGGGCACCGACATTGCATAGATTAGGGATTCAAGCATTTGAACCGATCTTAGTTGAAGGTCGTGCGATTCGTTTGCACCCACTTGTTTGTGAAGCGTACAATGCCGATTTCGATGGTGACCAAATGGCTGTCCATTTACCATTAGGCGAAGAAGCGCAAGCTGAAGCTCGCTTGTTGATGCTAGCGGCTACGCACATCTTGAATCCAAAAGATGGCAAACCAGTCGTAACCCCTTCCCAAGATATGGTCTTAGGGAACTACTATTTAACGATGGAAGAAGAAGGTCGCGAAGGTGAAGGCATGGTCTTCCGTGACATGAACGAAGCGGTCTTAGCTTGGAAAAATGGCTATGTCCACTTGCATTCACGGGTTGCCGTTGATCCAAATACATTAGGCGACAAACCATTTACTGAATGGCAAAAAGAACGCTTGATGATCACGACAGTCGGCAAGATCATCTTTAACGATATTATGCCGCAAGAATTCCCTTATTTGAATGAACCGACTGATTTCAATTTGACGGAACATACACCAGATAAATACTTTGTGGAACCTGGGGCTGATATCCCAGCTGTGATCAAAGAACAAGAGATCATTTTACCATTCAAGAAGAAAAACTTGGGAAATATCATCGCCGAAGTCTTCAAACGTTTCAAAGTGACGGATACGTCAATGATGCTAGATAGAATGAAAGACTTAGGTTACAGCCATTCAACGATCGCTGGGATGACAGTTGGGATCGCCGATATCATGGCATTGAGTGAAAAACATGACATCATCGACAACGCTCATAAACAAGTCGGCGTGATCACGAAACAATTCCGACGCGGGTTGATTACCGATGATGAACGGTATGAACGGGTCATCGCAGTTTGGAATGGCGCAAAAGATGAGATCCAACAAAAACTGATGGAATCATTAGATGCGAAAAATCCGATCTTCATGATGTCTGATTCTGGTGCCCGTGGTAACATCTCCAACTTCACGCAGCTTGCGGGGATGCGGGGCTTGATGGCCGCACCGAATGGTCAGATTATGGAATTGCCGATCATCTCGAACTTCCGAGAAGGACTTTCAGTCTTGGAAATGTTTATCTCTACTCACGGGGCTCGTAAAGGGATGACCGATACCGCCTTGAAGACTGCCGATTCAGGTTACTTGACGCGTCGTTTAGTTGACGTTGCCCAAGATGTGATCGTCCGAGAAGAAGATTGTGGTACTGACCGCGGTCTTGAGATCTCAGCGATCCGTGAAGGTAATGAGATCATTGAATCATTAGAAGAACGGTTAGTTGGACGTTATACGCAAAAAACAGTGCTTCATCCAGAAACTGGTGAAGTGATCTTGCCAGCGGATGCTTTGATGTCTGAAGCTGACGCAAAACGGATCATCGATGCGGGCGTTGAAACGGTCACGATTCGTTCCGTCTTCACTTGTAATACGAAACACGGCGTATGTAAACATTGTTACGGCCGTAACCTAGCAACTGGGGATGACGTTGAAGTCGGTGAAGCAGTTGGTACGATCGCTGCCCAATCTATCGGTGAACCAGGTACTCAGTTAACCATGCGGACCTTCCATACCGGCGGGGTTGCCGGGGATGATATCACACAAGGTCTTCCACGGGTCCAAGAAATTTTTGAAGCTCGGAATCCGAAAGGGCTAGCTGTGATCACTGAAGTTACCGGTGTCGTTTCTGAGATTGCCGAAGATGCTGCGACGCGGACCAAAGAAGTTACCGTCAAAGGTGAAACCGATACGCGGACGTACACCGTTCCTTATACGGCGCGAATGAAAGTCGTAGAAGGTGATATGATCCACCGTGGTACGCCACTGACAGAAGGTTCGATCGATCCGAAACACTTATTGCAAATTCGTGACGTGATCTCCGTTGAAACGTACTTGCTTCGGGAAGTTCAACGCGTTTACCGGATGCAAGGGGTGGAGATCGGCGATAAGCATATCGAAGTAATGGTTCGTCAAATGTTGCGGAAAGTCCGGGTCATGGATCCAGGCGATACCGAGATCTTACCAGGTACATTATTAGATATTGCTGATTTCAAAGATCAAAACTATGATACGTTAGTGGCTGGCGGCGTGCCTGCTACTTCTCGTCCAGTTCTTTTAGGAATCACCAAAGCTTCCCTAGAAACAAACAGTTTCTTATCAGCCGCTTCCTTCCAAGAAACCACTCGGGTCTTGACCGATGCTGCGATTCGCGGGAAGAAAGATCCACTACTCGGTTTGAAAGAAAATGTTATCATCGGGAAGATCATTCCGGCTGGGACTGGGATGGCGACTTATCGCAATCAAGAACCAAAAGAAGTCGTTGTAGCAAGCGAAAATGTCTACAGTATCTCAGACATTGAAGCACAACTTGCGGCTGAAGATGCGATGAACGATCAAAATCCAATGAACTAGTTATGAGCATAAAAGAACCTGTCCACTAATTGCGGGCAGGTTCTTTTGCTTTTTGTACGAAAGCTTCTATAATAAAAGAATTCAAGAGAGGAGTGAAGACCATGGCAGAAGAAAAAGCGATTTTTGCTGGTGGTTGTTTTTGGTGTATGGTGAAGCCCTTTGACACATTACCTGGGATCAAAGCAGTCGTATCAGGATACACCGGTGGGACAGTCAAAAATCCTACTTATGAACAAGTTTGCAGTGGATTGACGGGGCACACCGAAGCGGTGGAGATCACCTTTGATCCTACGATCATTTCGTATGAAGCGTTAGTGGAAATTTATTGGCAACAGACTGATCCCACCGATGCGTTAGGTCAATTTGCGGACCGAGGTGACTCGTATCGGCCGGTGATCTTTTATCGCTCCACAACACAACAAGCAGTCGCGGAACGTTCAAAGGCTAAATTGCAAGCTAGCCAACGCTTCACTGATCCAATCGTGACGAAGATTGAACCAGCGCAACCGTTTTACCCAGCGGAAAGTTATCATCAAGCTTTTTACCGTAAAAATCCAGCTCATTATGCAGCTTACCGAACCGGTTCTGGTCGAGCAGATTTTATCGCCCAGCATTGGCAGCCAACTGAACAATCGTAAGTCCCAAAGCTAAAAAGGGGACGAAAGGAATTTCACGTAATACTTTTCCTTGCAACTTTTGCCAGCCGTAAAAGACCAGTCCGCTAAATGATGCGATGACTAGCAGTAATAAAAAGGCGTACCATGTCAAAAATAAACTCCAAAATGCTAGCAGCCATAAATCACCGCGACCTAAACTGGCGGGTAAAAGCAATTGCAAGCCGGCGTAACTGAGGAGGACGAGCGGCACATGCCACCAGTAAAGCGGTCGTGCCAGCCAAATGGCACTCAACAATAGGAACAGACTGGAAAAAAGAAAGACCCGAGTCTCCACGATCAAATGGTCAGCATCGATCAAAGCTAAAACGAAACTAGCGCTTAGCCAAGCTAACAACCAGACCGTTGACCAAGTCAGCGGTGAAACGTAAGCAAACAATACTCCCGTCAACAATTCACACCAAAAATAGCGCACAGCTAATTTATGGTCGCAATAACGACAACGAAACCGACAGCTGATAATCGAGATGAGGGGAATCAAATCAAGGGGTTGTAATGCGTGTTGACAAAATTCACAGTGAGACCGCGGGACCAGGAGCGAGCGACCTTGTGGCAAGCGATCTGCGACTAAACCGAAAAACGAACCAAAGATCGTACCTAAAACAAAAAAGAGTAATTTCATGAACTGACCTCCTTATTTTAAGCTACGAAAATGGTAAAAATTTTCATCTTTCGGCATAACTTTTGTGCTTTTTAGCAAAGTAGTCTATGCTTAAAAAAGAATAAATTATTAGGAGGCTACGCTTTATGAAATTCAAACAAACCAAAGAAGTTTTGAACCAACTTGTTGCTGATTTGAGTCAATTTTCGGTCGTGATCCATCAAACCCATTGGTACATGCGCGGACCTGAGTTTTTGACGCTGCACCCTTTGATGGATGAATTCATGGACGAGATCAATGATCAGCTAGATGTGATCTCTGAGCGTTTGATCGCATTAGACGGTTCGCCTTACTCGACGTTAAAAGAATTCGCCGAACATACGGGCATTGAAGATGAAGTTGGCCGTTGGGACCGGACGATTCCAGAACGAATGGCGACTTTAGTCAAAGGCTATCGCTATTTAGCTGAGCTTTATCAAAAAGGGATCGATGTTTCTGGTGAAGAAGGCGATGATTCAACGCAAGATATTTTCATCGCGTATAAGACTGACATCGAGAAAAAAATCTGGATGCTACAAGCTAAATTAGATCAAGCACCAGGAACGGATGCGTAATTTCAAAAAATCCTGAGGCCACACTTCAGTATGAAGGGTGGTCTTTTTCTGTCAAATGCGAGATCAAACTAACAACCACCCCATAAAAATAACAATAGTTACTTAAGTGAATTGATTGGAAAATGAAGATAACAGTAAATAAAATCTGTTATCTTTTTTAGTTTTCTGATTTTTGTGTTAGCGATTACAATTATTGCTATAGAAGGGCTAGTATAACTTTGTCACAGAAGAAATAATGTTGAATTGTAATCTTAACGGTGTTGTAATAAAGCCAGTTAAATGGCGGTATAACAGGATTTTAAAGCTGTTTAGCCTCGAAATCCGACAACCACGCCCTAGACTTCTGTTTTTACAGCTTATATAATGTGTCTTGTCGAAAAATAAAAAAACAAAAATCAAAACCACTCACGGAGGATACATAGATGAAATTATCAAGCAAAAAGAATTTAGGTGCTTTATTATTACCTTGCTTACTACTTGCCTTGCCTGCCTTTGCGCATGCGGATGAAACGACTACGATTACGCCAGCTCCTACAGCTGTTGAACAAAAAAGTGTGAACCAAGACGAAGAATTGAAAAAAGCCAAAGCGGCTGGTTATTCAGAAGAACAATTCAAAAAGATCATGGAGATGCCAAACGTTGCGGGAACAACAGAGATCCCCGTCGCAAAACTGGCACCACAAATCTTACAACGGACGTCTTCTAAACAAAGCCAAGTCGTGAATGAAGCGTTGAAATATTTAGGCGTTCCTTATGTTTGGGGCGGCACGACACCAGCTGGTTTTGATTGCTCTGGTTTGATGCAATATGCGTACCGGGCAACGGGGATCAACATTTCACGGGTCACGTATACACAAGAATATGAAGGAACAGAAGTTAGTTTGAACGCGTTAGAGCCTGGCGATCTATTGTTCTACGGTGCTCGTGGCTCAACACATCACGTGGCAATGTATATCGGAAACGGTCAAATGATCCATGCACCTCAACCGGGGGATGTCGTGAAAGTGATCGAAATGAAATACTTCATGCCATCGTTTGCGCGTCGTATCATTGACGAGCCAGATGCACCTGCAGTTCCCGGCGTAAATCCAAAAGCCGGTCCGATGCATCGTTTGTACAATCCAAACTCAGGTGAACATTTCTACACGTCAACCGACGCAGAACGCGATAACTTGACGGGGCAAGGTTGGCAATTAGAAGGGACCGCTTGGACTGCACCAGAAGCCGGCGCGCCCGTTTACCGTTTGTATAACCCAAATGCGGGGGATCATCATTACACGATGAACTCAAATGAACGCGACATGTTACAAAAAGCGGGTTGGAACTACGAAGGGATCTCTTGGTACTCTGATGGCGACAAAACTTTATTACGCGTTTATAACCCACAAGCAAAAGGCGCTGGCGCCCACCACTACACATTAAGCGGTGGCGAAAAAGCAGCGTTACTAGCTAAAGGCTGGAAAGATGAAGGTTCTGCTTGGAACGGGAAATAAATTTTAACTAAAATCAACTAACAGCAGTTCAAGGAATGATTTGAGCTGCTGTTTTTTTATGCTATCATGAAAGTAGTTTTTAAATCGCAGAAAAGCAGGTGATGTCAATGAAAAAAAATCCATTAGAAGGTAAGATCGCGACGGTTCAATTTGATTCAGGCTTACAATTTCGACTTGATTTTTTACCGGATAATCAAATGCGCTGGACTTCCACCGGTAAAGAAGATGCCGGGGCTACAGCAGTGGAGACGATCTATGTGGTGTCGTATCCAGGTGATATTTTATCGATCGATTGGGTAGAAGAATCAGGGCTGTGTGTCTCTTACACACTAGATGTAGCCAATCAATATGTAAAAAGTTTTATGACCTTTACCGATGAAAACTATCGCGGTGGGCGCCGACCGTTCCTTCATGAAGGACCATTCCAGTTTATTTTAGAAAATGGTGAGCCCGACAAAACCTCGCTAGCAGGCTAGCAAAATTCAGCAGCGTTTAGCTTACTAACCCAAAACAAACCTGATCCAATAGCTGCGCGCTATCGGGTCAGGTTTGTTTTTTTACAACTAGTTATTTTTCAGGGGTGGCTAGTTCTTGTTTGGCCTTTTGGATCTGGGCCAGCACTTGATCAAAGCCGGTACCGCCTAACGAATGCCGCCGAATGACCGCCGTTTTTGAAGCTAGTGTGTCGTAAATATCGTTTTGGATCAGCGGGGTGATCGCTTGGTATTCCGAAAGGGGCACATCTTGTAAGTAGATTCCTTTTTGGGTACAAGCCAAGACTAATTTACCAACGATCTCGTGCGCTTTTCTGAAGGGGATACCTTTTGCGGCTAAATAATCAGCTAACTCAGTGGCATTGGAAAAATCTTTTTCCGTTGACTCTGCCATATGACTTGCGTTGACTTGCATCGTGTCTATCATGCCGGCCATGATCTCTAAACTCGTCAAAACGGTATGGACGGTATCAAACATGCCTTCTTTATCTTCTTGCAGATCTTTATTATACGCTAATGGCAAACCTTTCATCACAGTCAACAGTCCCATCAGATCACCAAAGACCCGTCCTGTTTTACCCCGAATCAATTCTGCCATGTCCGGATTTTTCTTTTGCGGCATGATCGAGCTGCCAGTTGAGAAAGTATCCGTCAATTCCACGAATTTAAATTCATGGCTACACCATAAAATGATCTCTTCACAAAACCGTGACAAATGCATCATCAAAATTGAGCTGTTACTCAAAAATTCTAAAATAAAATCCCGATCACTGACACCATCTAAACTATTGTGATACAGATCAGCAAAACCTAACTCATCTGCGGTCATTTGCCGATCGATGGGGAAAGTCGTTCCCGCTAAAGCAGCACTGCCTAAAGGAGATAAGTCGATCCGCTTGATGCTTTCTTCAAAGCGCGCTTGATCCCGCGACAACATCCCATAATAAGCGAGCAAATGATGACCAAATGAGATTGGCTGGGCATGCTGCAAATGCGTATAGCCGGGCATGATGGTCTCCACGTGTTTTTCCGCTTGTTTGACTAATACTTGCCGGAAATTTTTGATGTGAGCGATAACTTCAAAAACTTGCTCTTTCAAATATAAATGCATATCCGTTGCGACTTGATCATTCCGGCTACGCGCCGTATGTAGTTTGCCAGCAACTGGGCCGATCTCATCGGTCAACATTTTTTCCAAATTCAAATGGATATCTTCATTTTCGATCGTAAAATTTAATTCTCCTGCGGCTAATTTTTCCGCTAGTGTCTTCAACCCTGCACTGATTTCCGCTGCTTCACTTTCCTTGATAATTCCCGTTTTACCAAGCATTTTCACATGAGCTAAACTGCCTATGATATCTTGTTTAGCTAACTGATAATCAAATGGGATCGACGCACCAAACGCATCGATCCACGCTTCATTTTTGCCGTCGAACCGGCCGCCCCAAAGTTTTGCCATCAAAATCACCTCATCGATTTTTTTCCTGTCTTTTCAAAAACTGAACATTACAGTCAGTCCAATTGTAACTATCAAATAAAAATAGCCGGAGAAAACTCCGGCTAGTGGCGTAGCTGGACTCACTGTTCCAGCTTGTTCGCCAAAAGGTGTAACCAAACTCACTGTTTTGGCTCATCACCGCGTGGGCTAAGGGAGGAGGTGCCTGATACAGACACCTCAGGATGATGAAGTATTGCTGGTTTCCTTATTTCCTTCCGAGGAAAAGAAACTCACCGAAGAGCAATGGCAAGATGTGAACTGGATAGCCTTATTTACCGGCAAGTAAAAGCTACCTCACATCCGTTCACGTTGCACGCATCCAATTTTTTATTAAGCTGTCGGTTGCTCCTGTTTAGCAACTTTAGCTTGGATCTCTGCGTTTACTTTAGTTGGCAAGCCCCATAGTTTAATAAAACCAACCGCTGCTGCTTGATCAAATGTATCAGCAGATGTGTAAGTCGCTAAGTTTTCATCATATAAACTATTGGTTGATTTCCGACCTTCGACGATCACGTTACCTTTGAACAATTTCACCCGCAACGTCCCGTTTACGACAGCTTGCGATTGTTTGACAAAAGCGATCAAAGCTTCAGTTGCTGGATTGAACCACAGACCATCATAAATGATCTGGCTCAATTGTTGTTCGATCATTGGTTTCAAATGTGCCATCTCCCGCACGAAAGTCAAATCTTCCAACTCTTTATGGGCCGTCAACAAGACTTCAGCTCCAGGACATTCATAAACTTCTCGAGATTTGATCCCTACGAGCCGGTTTTCGATGTGGTCGATTCGGCCGATCCCGTGTTTACCGGCAATCGTATTTAATTCCATGATCAATTTCGCAAGCGGCATCGGTGTGCCATTTAACGCAACGGGGACACCTTTATTAAATTCGATCTCTACCATGTCAGGTGTGTCAGGCGTATCTTCTAATTCAGCGGTGATCGCATAGGCTCCTTTTGGCGGAGTTGCCCAAGGATCTTCTAAGACGCCGCATTCACATGCCCGGCCCCATAAGTTTTGATCGATTGAATACGGATTATCTAAATCAGCGGGGATCGGCACGCCTTTTTCAGCTGCGTAGTTGATCTCTTCTTCCCGTGACCATTTCCATTCCCGCACTGGGGCGATGATCTTAAGATTTGGATCAAGCGCTGCGATGGAAACTTCAAACCGCACTTGGTCATTACCTTTACCAGTACAACCATGAGCGATAGTGGTCGCCCCCGTTTGATGGGCTAATTCAACTAATTTTTTTGAGATCAAAGGCCGTGATAAGGCGGAGACTAACGGATAAGAATTTTCATAATACGTATTGCCTTGTAACGCAACTAACACAAATTCTTGAGCGAACTCTTCGCGTGCATCGATGGCGTAAGATTCGATTGCGCCAACTTGCAACGCTTTTTCTTTAATGAAGGCGGTGTCCCGACCTTCACCAATATCTAAACAGCAAGCTACGACATCGTAGCCTTCATCAGTCAGCCATTTAATGGAAACGGAAGTATCTAAACCACCTGAATAAGCTAAAATTACTTTTTCTTTTGTCATCCTCAAAACTCCCTTGTATTTGATTGGATTCATGCAACTCTCATTTCTAACTTGAGGCTATCTTAGCACCGTAAAATACAAAAAGCAAGCATTTTGTAAATATTTATGCAAAATAATTTTATATTTTTGTTTGTTTATACATTTGAATGAGAAAGAGTAACGAGGGGATGTGCTAGATAAATTAGAAAAATATCATGAGATTCAAGATGCTTTCTTTGGATTTAATTCAGAAAAAGATTGACAGATGCACATTGAGGAAGTATTATGGTAAATGGTATTGTTTGCCCCACGAGAGCCCCGGAAACTCAAGTGTTTGTCAAACATTCGAAACTTAAATTGGAGGAAGAAATCGTGCGTACAACATATATGGCTAAGCCAGGCGAAGTAGAACGTAAATGGTACGTAGTAGACGCAACAGATGTTCCATTAGGACGTCTTTCAACAGTTGTTGCTTCTGTACTACGTGGTAAAAATAAACCAACATTCACACCACATGTAGACACTGGTGATTTTGTAATCGTAATTAATGCAGATAAAATCAAACTGACAGGTAAGAAAGCATCTGACAAGATTTATTACCGTCACTCAATGTATCCAGGTGGATTGAAACAAGTCTCTGCTGGTGAACTGCGTGCTAAAAATTCTCGCCGTTTGATCGAAACTTCTGTTAAAGGCATGTTACCTAAAAACACTTTAGGCCGTGCACAAGGCATGAAACTTCACGTATACGGTGGAGCAGAACATCCACATGCAGCACAACAACCAGAAGTACTAGATATCACAAACTTAATCTAATAGGAGGGAAATTCATTGGCACAAGTTCAATATAGCGGCACAGGCCGTCGTAAAAATGCAGTTGCCCGCGTACGTTTAGTACCTGGTACTGGTAAAATTACTGTAAACAAAAAAGACGTTGAAGAATATATCCCACATGCTGACTTGCGTTTAGTTATCAACCAACCATTTGGCGTAACTGAAACTGCTGGTTCATATGACGTATTCGTAAACGTAGATGGCGGGGGCTATGCAGGTCAAGCCGGCGCTATCCGTCACGGTATCGCTCGGGCTTTACTAGAAGTAGATCCTGACTTCCGTACACCATTAAAACGCGCAGGATTACTTACTCGTGATTCACGGATGGTTGAACGTAAAAAACCAGGTCTTAAGAAAGCGCGTAAAGCGAGCCAGTTCTCAAAACGTTAATATATTTTATATATCGACATTCAAGACACTTTTCAATTTTGGAGAGTGTCTTTTTTTGGCTCTTTGCAAATAGTGTTGTTCAGAATTAAATCAGGAAAGGAAACGTTTCGGCGTTTCCTTTTTTGATGTTATCAAATAATCGTAAATAGACTCTGTTGAACCATGACTCTCCGGCGCAAATGACGGAACGTTCTAAATCCAAAAGCGATCCGTTTAATGACTTTGATCAGATTATTTTTCCCTTCAAGTTTCCCGTTTGAATACGGGTATTGAAGAGAATTGATGACGGCTTTTTTATGCTTCGTTAAGTACTTGACTGATTTTTTGAACTCGGTTGGAAGTGTTGCAGGAAGCGTCTCAATTAATTCAAAAAAGATTTTGAAATCTTTCGCATCAAATGTAATCAAAAGATCCTGATAGACTTCATAGCAGACACGCAAGTCAGAATCGATCGAGAGTAAATAATCCACGACCTCAGACTCCACCAAGTACTTCTTTTGAAAAAGCGGAAACTGTTTACGCGAAGTATAATTGAGCTTGGCATTCTTTTTCAGGATGGTCCGCCAGTACTTCTTAAATTTCCGATAGTCTTTCCTAGCTTGCGCATTATTTTTATTCAGACGTTTCATGGCTTGGATGCGCTGTTTATTCAATGCTCTAGTCAATTGTTGGATGATGTGAAACCGGTCAATTGAGATCATGGCTTTAGGAAAGACCTCCTTAATAACCTTGTCATAAGCGGCATTCATATCCATCACAACATGGCGAACTTGTTTGCGGGCTTTCCAAGTGAAACGCATGAAATAGGCCTTTAGTTTGAAATTCCGACGATCATCTAGAATATCAAAAATCTTTCCAGTATCCGCGTCGCTGATAATAAAACACATCGCCCCTGGACAATCTTTTGTGCCTTTGAATTCGTCAATCAGCAGATGTTTAGGTAAATAGTTAAGCTTTAAACGCGTCTCAACGAAAAAAGCGTCTAAGACGCGTTCAACGGTTTTCGTTGAGACATAGTAGCGCTTCGCAATCTCTTTCATCGAGATTTTTTTCTTTAAATCAACGGCAATCGCAAACTTTAAGGATTGTGCGATTGAACAATGTTTCTGAACATAATAGGTTTCCGCCGTAAAAGTATGATGGCAATCTTTACAATAAAACCGCTGCTTGTACAATTCTAAGTAAGTCGGAACCTCTTGGTAAGGAAGTAATTGAATCATAGTCTTTTTGAACGAGTGACGATTGACGGAAGTCAATCCACAATGAGGACATCTTGGTGGATCATAAGATAAGAAACCCGTAAAGACAGTTGCCATATGGCCTCTTACTTTTCGTTTAGCGACAGCCTCTTTTGAAAAAGAAATGTGGGAGTCTTTGATATTAAGTAGTAATTTGATGGATTGATCTAAGTTTTTGTCTGCATGTCTGATATTCTTATTGATGGACACTTGTTTTTCCTCCTATAATTGGGTTTGGCGATTTAATTATAGAGGAACCAAGTGTCTTTTTGTCATAAAAAAAGATATTTAGTGTTCCTACTCATTCGAGTAACAACACTAAATATCATAGAACTAAAAGTATGTGGCTAAGGCTTTGTCGTATATTCATTAAATATTTAATATTGTATAAAAAAGTAAAATCAATATTCCTAAGCCGATTCCCAACCAAACTATTTTTCCGATAGGATGATTTGGATTTATTGTTAATCCTGGACCGTAAGCTTTAGGAATAAAAAATGGTTGTGGTGCGTCATCTTCTTTTTTATAAAATGATTTGTAAAGAATATAACTAGAAATAATAAGTGGAATACAAATAAGAATAACAATAGTAGCTAATATGTTTTCATTTATCTTCTCTTTAAAAAATATATCAGATAAACAAAATGCCACAATTAGCACCAGAGATATAGCTGTGATATAACTAGCAACTCGTTCTGTCTTTTTCTTCTTGATTAGTTTATAATCATCTTCTACTTTTTTCATGTACTCAGAATCTCCTTTTAACATATAGTCAAGGGATAAAGAATAGTTTTCACTGAGAGATATGAGCGTGGGGATATCTGGAAAGTTTTTCCCGTTTTCCCAATTAGAAATAGTTTGTCGTGTAACGAACAATCTTTCTGCCATATCCTGTTGGGTAATTCCTAATTCAGTTCTCCGATCTTTTAGTATTTGTGCAAACATTCTTCATTTCCCCTTTCACTAATATGATAGTACAAAAAAAATAATTTATTCAAGAAAGCTTGATTTGACAGTGCGCAAGAAATTCTTGCTTGTCATTTTAGGAAGAAATTTCCATACTGACGTTGTAAGTAATTATATCTTAAATAGAAGTTAGATAGTATAAATATGTGACTTTTATAAGTGATAGTTATTTACTAAATATAAATGTGAAAGAAGGAATAAAAATGAGAAAAACAAGTGACAGATTATTTGGAGAACCTTTGAGAACGCCGATTGTAAAATTAAGCTAGACAACTAAAAAAGTCACTTGTGCTACACTCAAAATAGTTCCGACCAAAGAATTATAAGGAGTGAGTACAAATGACCTATACCCATCTTACAACAGACGAACTT
>NZ_CACSLH010000032.1 GCF_902706605.1 Enterococcus sp. CSURQ0835
TTTAATAAAACGTACAATTTCTGGAATAAAAGTCATCCGCTGCGTAAGCATTCGACTTTTTTGCAATTTTGAATGAAACATAGTTTTCAGATTTTTCTGAAATTATTTGTGCAACACTAGTGATTTTGACTAAGGGAAATGGTGGCGATCGTATCGTTCGGCTTTTCAAATCAGCTGTGGTAAGCTTTCCTTATAAAAAGTAAGAGGAGTGGAACAGATGAAAACTCTTTATCAACCTGGCAAAGCGGGTGGCAAAAATTTATTATTACTGCATGGGACTGGTGGCGATGAAACTTCTTTAGTTGAAATCGCGCGTTTTTTAGATGAAGATAGTCAAATTCTAGCTTTTCGAGGTGAGATCGAAGAAGATGGTATGAATCGCTTTTTCAAACGTAATGGCTTGAATCAATTTGATATCGCTAGTTTGGAAGCTGAAAGTGACAAGTTGCTCCAAGCGATCGTTGCTGAAAGTGACAAATACGGAGTGGCCTTAGAAGATTGGATCTTAGTCGGCTATTCAAACGGCGCAAATATCGCGGCACATTTGTTATTAGAACGTAAGACGCCACTACGACAAGGCATCTTTTTCCACCCAATGTCACTGGGGGTTCAGACGCAAACGTTTGATCTGGCCGATAAGCGGGTCTGGTTATCCTATGGTGGTGAAAATGATCCCATCGTCAGTCAAGCTTCTTTTGACGAACTAGTAGATGCGTTTGAAAAGCGCCACGCGAATGTGACGGTAGAAGAAACGTTGATGGGGCACCAGCTGAATATGGAAGAATTGACCGCGGCTCGCAATTGGCTGGGTTAGTTTGCACTTCCGTTGTTTTGTGATAAAATGAGAAAAATAAAAATATTATGAATTGGAAGAGTGATTAGCATGAGAAATTTAAACGTAGCTGTTGTCGGAGCGACCGGCGCGGTTGGAACGAGAATGATCCAAATGTTAGAGGGAACAAGTTTACCGTTGGGAGAAGTCAAACTCTTAGCTTCAAAACGTTCAGCCGGTAAGCAGCTACAGTTTAAAAATCAAACGATTACTGTTGAAGAACTCGTACCTGAATCATTTGAAGGGATCGACTTGGCTTTATTTTCTGCAGGCGGCAGTGTTTCAGCTAAGTTTGCCCCAGAAGCGGTAAAACGCGGGGCGATCGTCGTGGACAATACCAGCCATTTTCGGATGGACCCGACTGTGCCGTTAGTCGTGCCTGAGGTCAATCCCGAAGCGCTGCGTCAACATAAAGGCATTATCGCCAACCCGAATTGTTCTACGATCCAAATGATGGTGGCGCTAGAACCGATTCGGAAAAATTTTGGTTTAAAACGCGTGATCGTTTCTACTTACCAAGCTGTCAGCGGTGCTGGTAACGAAGCGATGGACGAATTGAAAAATCAAATCGAAGACTATTTAGCTGGCAAACCTGCCGCTGAATTAAAAGCCGAGATCTTACCTGCTGGTAGTGATAAGAAACATTATCCATTAGCTTTCAATGCGTTGCCTCAAATCGATGTTTTTGATAAAGACGATTACACTTTTGAAGAGTGGAAGATGGTCAATGAAACGAAAAAGATCATGGAAGATGACACGATCAAAATTTCCGCGACTTGTGTCCGCATCCCGGTCTTGGTGGGCCATTCAGAATCTGTTTATGTAGAAACAGAAAAACCTGCGTCGGCTCAAGCAATCAAAGAGGTGATCGCGCAAGCACCTGGTGCGATCTTAGAAGATGATCCAACTGAACAACTATATCCCCAAGCGTTAAATAGTGTCGGTAAAAAAGAAACGTTTGTCGGCCGCATCAGAAAAGATCTTGACGTGGAGACTGGGGTTCATCTATGGGTCGTTTCAGATAACTTACTTAAAGGCGCGGCTTGGAATTCAGTTCAGATCGCTGAAAAAATGTACGCGATGGGCTTATTAGGCTAAACGATCAAAGCTAAACACAACGACTGACGGATGAGTGGTCGTTGTGTTTTTTTACTTTCAAGCAAAAAATTAACTATCAACTCTAAAAAATGAACTCTAGGCAGCTAGTACACTTGTTCAGTGGAATGAAATAGGAGATTTTAAGTGTGTTTTTTCATATTGCGTTAAAGATAACACTTTGTTACGCTTTGAACGGCATCTGAAATAGTCAAAAAAGCGTTGGAGGTGGAAGAAATGCAGACACGTCGTTGAGTTTGAAGCCCAGATAAACTTAGAGTTTCTAAGCAAAGTGTCCTTCTTCCAAGCCACGTTTTTTGTGCTGTTTAAATGTAACTGCACGATTGTAGCAAACTGTAACCATTAGCTGTTTGACCATAAGCTGCACCGCTCAGGAAGAAGCACTTACCAAAACGAAGGAAGTGTAAAAAATGTTGTTAGCTGGTACGTTGATTGTGGTCTTTTTAGTGATTTATGGGTTGCTTTATTTGAAAAAGAAAAAAGTTCCGTTCTCAAAACGCGTCGTGTTAGCGTTAGTAGTAGGAATCATCTATGGTTTAGTTTTGAATCGATTTTTTACATCTGCGCAAAGTATGTTGTTTTCTGATTGGGTGGGAATCATCGGTGGCGTGTATGTAAAATTACTGCAAATGATCGCGACCCCGCTAGTCTTAGTCTGTGTGATTTTAGCATTTACGAAGATCGAAGTGAAAACGAACGTCGTGAAATTAGGTGGTGTGATCATTGCGACGTTAGTGAGTTTTGCTGGTGTGGCGGGGATGGTGGGTCTTGCTACGGGGCATTTTTCCGGAATCAATGGCAAAGGCTTCACGATTTCAAAATCTGCTTTGCATGCCGCAAATGAATTGAAAGCAAATTATGTAGCTGGTGGTGAGCACACGTTGACCTTGCCGCAAAAGATCCTCGCGATTTTTCCGTCCAATCCATTTTTTGATCTGACTGGTCAGCGTCCGAGTGCAACACTGGGCGTTGTGATCTTTGCTTTATTTCTAGGGATCGCTTACTTGAAAATCAAGGACCGTAAACCGCAAGAAGCTCGTTTTTTCAAAGAGTGGATGGACAGTGTTTATGAGATCGTCATGTCAGTTGTTCGTTTATTTCTATCGTTTGCACCGTATGCTGTTTTTACGATCATGACGACGACTGTGGTGAATAATGATCTGTCGGCTGTTTTAAAATTAGCGCAATTTTTCATTGCTTGTTATATGGCAATGGCGATCGTGTTTGCGCTACAGATCACGGTGATCGCATTATGCGGAATCTCACCGGCGCGCTATATCAAACACGCCTTTTCTGTTTTGTCCTTTGCCTTTATCACGGCTTCAAGTGCCGGCTCGATGCCATTGAACTTAGATATGCAGGAAAAATTACGGATTCCACGAGGGATCTCTAGTTTGAGTGCGTCGTTTGCTACATCAATGGGGATGTGTGGTTGTTCCGGGTTATATCCTGGGATCATCATTGCGATTGTTGCGACTACCCAAGGGATCAACCCGCTGTCGCCACAATTTTTCTTTTACGCAGCTTTTGTGATCGCGATGACGTCGTTTGGGATCGCTGGAACTGGCGGTGGTGGAACGGTGGCAACGATTATTGCGTTATCAACATTAGGATTACCAGTTGGTTTAGTGGGGATCTTTATCGCGATCGAACCATTAGTCGATATGGGACGGACCGTCGTGAATTTAAATGGCGGAGTGATGGCGAGTGCGGTTGCCTGCAAAGTCAGTGGAGTCGATTTGCGTGAACCAAGACCACTCCCTCAGCCAACATCGGTGGAAAGAAGAGCTTAGTGGTTTAGCAGTTGATAGTGATAGTTTATTTTGGGATGAACTAGCTTACAGTTTAGGTATTTGCTAAATAAAAAACGTCGGACTTGATCAATTCTCGATCAAGCCCGACGTTTTGTTTTTTAACTTAATTTTGCTATGACTGTTTTTGCCACTGCTGTTTGTGGAGTGACGGTCACCGTTTCTTTAGCTTCTGGAAAGACGACCATGATCGTGGTTTCTTTACCAGCTGATTTGACAGCTGCTAAATCCATAGTGCCGATCACATCACCTGCTGTCACATTTTGATTTTCAGCAACATCCAACGTAAAGCCTTCGCCGTTCAAGCTCACCGTATCGATTCCGAGATGAAGCAGTAACTCGATCCCATTTTCGGTTTTAAACGAGACAGCGTGCTTAGTGGGAAAGACATTGGTCACGGTACCGGTCACCGGAGCGTAAATCGTATCTGCTGTAGGTTCTACCGCAAAACCGTCACCCATCATTTTTTGTGCGAAGACTGGATCACTGACTTGGTCTAATAAGATGACTTCACCAGCAGCTGGGGTCGTGATCTCCGTAGCTTTTTTCTTGAAAAAGTTGAACATTTGATTCACTCCAATTCTAAATTTTATTAAACGTAGTGAAGGTCAAACAGAAAATGTTCCGAGTTTACTATTTATCCATTCCTAAGATTTGATTGATCTCTTGACTTAAGAGATCTGCTTTTCCGCCAAAGACAGCTTGGATACCGCCGTTGACTTCTAAGACCGCGGTTGCGCCGAGACTTTTGATTGCGGCTTTATTGACTTTTTGATTATCTTTGACCGCCACCCGCAAACGAGTCGCACACGCTCCGACAGATTCGATATTTTCTTTTAAGCCAAGGTTTTCGATGATCATGATCGCTTCATCATTCAAGCTTGACGGTTTGCTGACAGGCATCGCTAAGTCTTCTTCCTCATCTAACATACCTGGGATCGCCACGTGGAATTTTTGAATCGCAAAGCGGAAGACCGCATAATAAACACCCGCCCAAGCTAAGCCTAATGGAATCACATACAGCCAATGGGTTTTAGCTTCACCTTGTAAAACGCCAAATAGTAAATAATCGATCAGTCCACCCGAAAATGAATTTCCGATCCGGACGCTTAAAATGTCGGCAAAGAAGAATGAGAGACCGTCTAAAAAAGCATGGATGACATACAACCAAGGAGCAACAAATAAGAATGTGTATTCGATTGGTTCCGTGATCCCAGTCAAGAATGAAGTCAATGCGCCACTAAAATATAAACCGCCATTTTTCTTGCGATTTTTTTTCGGGATCGCATGATACATCGCTAAACAAGCGGCTGGCAAACCAAACATCATCGTAGCAAAACGGCCAGCAAAAAAGCGTGTGCCATAAGTGAACATCCCAGTATGATTTGGATCAGCTAATTGAGCGAAGAAAATATTTTGCGCGCCTTGGATCATCTTACCGCCGACTTCTTCCGCACCACCTAGTGACGTATACCAAAACAGCGGATAGATCGCGTGATGTAATCCAACTGCACCGGTTAAACGCAATAAGAAACCGTAGAAGAACGTGCCTAGACTTCCCATTTGTGCGATTTGTTTTCCAACTACAACGAGACCATCTTGGATCGGCGGCCAAACGATATAACAAATGGAGCCGATTAAGATTGCTGCAAACGAAGAAATGATCGGGATAAAACGTGAACCACCAAAGAAACCTAAAAATGGTGGTAATTCGATTTTACGATAGCGATTGTGTAAAAAGGCCACGGTCCCACCGATAATGATCGAACCAACGACGCCGGTATCGATCGTTGCGTCTTTTTTGGAGAATAACTCCAATAAACCACTGATCGTTCCCGTGTAAACGAGGTATGAGACCCCACCGGCTAAACCGGCTGTTCCTTTGTCACCATTAGCTAAACCAACGGCAACACCAATGGCAAAGATCAATGCGATATTTGCAAAAACAGCATTTCCAGCAAAGTTCATGACTTTTAAAATCGTTTGTAGCCACGTCTGATCTAAAAATGAATAGGCAGCTACCGCACTGGGATTACTGAGTGCCCCACCGATTCCTAACAATAATCCGGCTGCCGGTAAGATCGCGATCGGCAGCATGAACGCTCGTCCTAACTGTGAAAACTTTTTAAACATAGTTTGCTCCTCCTATTGTAACGCTGCGATGAACCGCTGCGCAATTTCTTTTGGTCGTGTGATGGCACCACCGACGACGATTCCTGTCGCACCAAGGTCCCGAATCGTTTTCGCTTGTTCTGGGGTGTGGATCTTGCCTTCTGCGATCAATGGCATATCTGCTGCGATGATTTTTTCCATCAAGTCAAGATCAGGTCCGTCGATCACGCGGCTTTCTTTTGTATAACCAGCAAGTGTGGTCCCGACAAAATCAACGCCAGCTTGGTAGGCATTTTCTGCGGCTTCAAAGGTGTCGCAATCTGCCATCAAGAGTTGTTCTGGGTATTTTGCTTTGACTTGTTGGATGAATTCAGTGATGGAAAGCCCATCGTATCGTTCCCGTAACGTGCAATCTAACGCGATAACATCAACGTGACAAGCGACTAATTCATCGACTTCTTGCATGGTAGCTGTGATAAAAGGCTCTTGCGGGGGATAACTTTTTTTGATGATCCCGATCACTGGTAGCTCAACGACTGCTTTGATCTCGGTGATATCCCGGACTGAATTAGCGCGAATCCCGACAGCGCCGGCTTCTTTTGCAGCTAAAGCAAGTAATGGCATGATCCCACCAGCTTCGGTGTAAAGCGGTTCGCCTGGCAACGCTTGACAAGAAACGATCAGCCCACCTTTGACTTGTTTGATAAATTCTTCTTTTGAATATGTTTGGGTTAAAATTTCCACTCCGTTAATCCTCCAATTAAATTTATTTTGGAGTTTTACTCCGAATAGAATATAGCATGCGCTTTCAAAAATGTAAATGGTTTTTTTAGAAAATAATATTCTAGTGGTAGGGCTCAAAGGAAGCTCAGAGTGAATCAGTGTTCAGATAGCACAAGATTTGTTAAACTTATTTTGTAAACGATGCCAACTATTTCAAAAAATTTTAGTGAAGGTGGGATAAAATGAAGTCAAAGCAGAATTATCAGTTTGTTAGCGGCTTATTCTTGATTTTAATGGGGATCATATTCATCGGATTTCCAGTAAAAGGTCAAGCAGAACGTGCGATCATTAAGTGGAACTATGATGAACAGACGATTCCTGAAACAGTCGTTGTAGGTGATACCGGGAAGGTCGAGTATAAATTTTCTCCGGTAGTGGATATTCCAATTACGGGTGAACTGAAATTCACATCAAATGAACCAGCACTGTTGAACTTTTCGGCAGATGGAAGATGGCAGGCATTGAAACCTGGCAAGACGAGTTTTTATTCAGAGGCGAACCTTTCTGACGATTCAATGAAGGCGATTTTAGAAAAATATTCCGGAATCGCAATCCCAGAAACCCCAACAGTGAATTTTGTCACGATTTTACCCTATTCAGAAGCAGTTTATCGGCTCTACAATCCAAATAGCGGGGAACATTTTTTTACTAAAAGTACAACCGAAAAAGATCAATTAACACAAGCAGGTTGGCAGTATGAAGAGATTTCTTGGCAGTCGTATACACGAGGCGTTCCTGTTTATCGGGTCTATAATCCAAATGCTGGGGATCATCATTACACGACGAACTTGGCTGAAGTGAAGATGTTGGTCGCAGCAGGTTGGCACGATGAAGGAATCAGTTTTAACGCAGCCAATGATAAAAAGCAAGCGACGTATCGTTTATACAATCCAAATGCTAAGTCTGGCGCCCATCATTATACTATGAGCATTGGGGAGCGGGATGCATTAGTAAATGACGGTTGGCAAGCTGAAGGGATCGCTTGGTACGGTGAGTAAACTGGTTAAAAAATAAATTTCTAGTGGTTCAGTTGAACGGAGGTGTACTCGTTCAACTGGATCACTTTTTGATTTTAGCAATTAGTTGATCGGTAACTTCGATTTGGCATCAGCTAATGACATAAGCTATACTAAAGGCTAAAAGGAGGCGAAGCTGGCAAGAAAGCTTCGATGAATGTGATGCAAATTATCCAACAGATCCATGAGCAGTATCCCAACTTGACGAAATCGGAAAAAAAAGTGGCGGATTATATTTTATCAAGTGGTGAAAAAATCGTTTATAATACGATGAATGACGTGAAGCAAGCGACGCGAGTGGGGGACGCTACGATCATTCGTTTTTGTCAGAAGCTGGGTTTTTCTGGTTTTTCTGATTTAAAGATCGAGATTGCTAAAGAAGATTTCAGTAAACAAAAAGTCAGCCACAAAGGACATCAGTTTTTTGATGACGTGGCGGAAAATTTAAAACACGCGATCGATCAAACGAGCGAGTTAGTAGATGCCGCTGCAATCGAAGACGTCGTGACCCGCCTGCACGAAGCAGCGAATATTTATATTTTTGGTGTGGGATCTAGCGGGCAAAGCGCGGAAGATTTTGAAAAAATGTTGCTGCGGGTAGGTATTCATGCCAAAGCAATCACTGATCCGCATTTCCAAGCCCAGATCGCTTCTTCATTAGGCCAAGAAGATCTTGTGATTGCTTTTTCATTGACGGGGCGAACGAAAGACACGTTTGAGTCTGTTGCAATCGCTAAAGAAAACCAAGTGCCAGTAGTAGTGGTGACCAATTATTTGCTGTCACCCATCGCGCGTAAAGCCGATGTCATTTTGCAAACAGCGATTGAAGAACAATTATTAAATGGTGGCTCGCTGGCTGGAAAAATTTCACAATTATATGTGTGTGATGTATTGGTGAGTGGCTATGAGATGAAATATCATATCGATGCGTTGGGCATGCGAGAAAAAGTAGCACGCTCCATCATGGATAAATTATTAGATCAATGAGCAACTTCGATTGAGGAAGTTGTTTTTTGATTGGCTGAGAAAAAAGAAATCCAATTGGCTGTTTTGTTCTGAGCGCGTTACCAGTATGCTTAAAAGAAAGCTTTAGGAAAGGGGCTGACAAAATGAGAAAAGTAGTAACGATCGCAGGTTCGGATGCGACTGGCGGCGGAGGGTTGGAAGCGGATCTAAAAACGTTTCAAGAATTTGGGACATTTGGCTTAGCTGCCATCACCTCGATTGTGACCCTTGATCCGGAAAATGGCCGTCACGCGGTTGACTTGTTAAGTTCCGAAGTGATCGAGCGTCAGTTGGCCTCGGTATTTGCCGGCCCAATTGATGCGATCAAGACAGGTTTGCTACCCACCACGGCGATCATTGAGCTAGTAGCGGAACAATTGACGCAGCGAACGGAAAAAATCGTCGTCGATCCCGTGATCGGGGGAAAAAAGACGCAAGCTTTTATCGGGCAAGAAAATGTTCGTGCATTGCAAACTAAATTGTTACCGCAAGCTTTTCTGACCACACCTAATTTACGGGAAGCCGCGATCTTAGCTGGAATGAGTGAAATCAAAAATCGGCAGCAGATGACGCAAGCAGCTGAAAAAATCGCACGTTTTGGTGTTCCCCACGTGGTGATCAAAGGTGGGACGCGTCTGGTCGAAAATAAGAATCAAACCGTTGATTTGTATTACGATGGGACGAGTCATTTTTATCCGCATCCGTTGATCCAAACGACGACTAACCACGGAGCCGGTTGCACATTTGCAGCAGCGATCACCGCGGCACTAGCAAAAGGTGCTTTGCCACAAGCTGCAGTAGAGTGTGGAATCAAATTTACCGCAGCGGCAATCAAAGCGGGGGTCCAGATCAATCAATACACTGGACATGTTTGGCATGGTGCTTACAATCACGCGGAAAAACGAATGGAGAAATGTTAAATGAAAAATGATCAAAAAGTTCAAACCTTAGTCTTGATCGCGTTATTTGCGGCGTTGACATTCAGTGGCACGATGATCAAGATTCCACTGCCAACCGGTGCGTTTATCCACTTTGGAAACGCCGTCGTCTTACTAGCAGTTTTACTGATCGGTTACTGGCAAGGTGCACTAGCAGGTGGGATCGGCTTTTTCGTATTTGATTTATTAAATGGTTACGCGACTGAAGCGCCGTATTTTCTCGTGGAAAGTTTTATTGTCGGCGGCGCGGCTTATTTAGCGATTTTATTGTTCAAAAAAAAGATCACTAAAGTCAGTCAAGTCGTAGTCGTGGGAATCGCAGCCGGCATCGCGAAATTTGTGATGTCCGTTATCAAGGCGACCGTGATGGGGATCATCGCGGGCGCGCAAGTCAAGCCAGCATTTTGGGCGGCGCTAGCTACGATGCCCGCAACTGTGATCAACATTTTTTCGACGATCATTATTGTCAGTATCGTGTATTTTCCATTGAAAAAAGCGATGCGCGCGATTTTTCGCGGACGTCAAATGATTTAAAATCGTCGCGTCAAGATCAAACTGGGAGTCGGAACCGCTTGCGGCCCGCTCCTTTTTTAATTGAGCTAAAAGAAAGTAGGTGAATGAGTTGGTTCGTATTTTAGTGGGCGAAGATGAAGAGACGATGCGGGATCTGTTGGCAAAACTGTTGACTCATGCTGGTTATGAAGTGGTTATGGCTAGTGATGGGGAAGACGCGTTAGAAAAATTCTATCAGACAGCTTTTGAATTGGTGATCTTAGATTGGATGATGCCAAAGCGTGATGGTCTGACCGTCGCCAAACAAATGAAACGTGAACGGCCGATCAAAGTCTTGATGTTGACGGCTAAAAATTTACCCGCAGATGAAGTAGCCGTTTTAGTAGCTGGCGTGGATGATTATTTAGCGAAACCATTCCATGCTGAAGTGCTGTTGGTTCGTGTCCAAAAGTTGTTAGGTCTGATTCAAGGGGATGACCAGCGACTCGTTTTTTATCCAGCTGAGCTTAACGTGAGGTTAGATGGCACACCTTTGTCATTGACTAAAAAAGAATATGAATTGCTGTATTATTTTTATCAAAATCAACAACGCGTTTTGACTCGTGAACAACTTGTGCTAGCCGTTTGGGGGATGGAAGCGGAGACGGATGCGCGTACCGTAGATAGTTTTATCCGTCGTTTGCGGGATAAAGTGGGAACGGCGTTTATCCAAACAGTTTATGGAACGGGGTATCGTTTTGAAATTCCAAAAAAATAGTCTGACTGCAAGCTTGATCAAACGAATCAGCTTGATCTTAGTGTGCGGGGTCGTCTTGTTTGCGGTGTTTTATCATTTTGTCTTTCCGACTTATTATTATTGGCGGCTAGAGCGCCCCGTCAAGCAAACGGAGCAGTTGATCAAAACGGGACGAAAAAAATTTCCTACTGCGATCGTAGTAACTAAAGTGAGTCGAGCGGGTTTAACGGAAACAACGGCGACAGATGAATTGACATTGCGTTTGGCACGAGCTGGGATCAAGTTGAATACTTTTTGGGTCAGCGAGCAAACTTTGACTGCCGCGCGCCAGCAAAAGACCAGTCAGCGGTTATTCAAACAGACAAAACAGCAAAATGAATTTTACGCCCGCTTTTTTATTCATGGTGATGACTTTTATTTAGTTGGGACGAGCATTCCTGATTTTACCCAGATGGCGACGATCTTATTCCCGTTGCTCTTACTCGCAACGCTCGTTTTTTTGGGGCTGGTGATCACGTTGTTAGTGGTCGCGATCCGGCGGCAGTTGATCCGACCGATTAAAGAATTGGAACAGACGACTCGCCAAATTGCCCAGTTGAATTTTTCCACGAAGCCTAAATCGTTTGATAATGAATTAGGCGCGCTCACGGCTTCGATCACCCAAATGCAACAAAATTTACAAGCCCATGAAACAGAGCTACTTACTCGTAATCAGCAGCTAAAAGATTTTTCCGCCAACTTAGCGCATGAATTGAAAACACCGTTAGCGGTCATGCAATTATTAGTAGATAGTGAGCGGTTGGGATTGGAAAATCCTCAATTATTACCTGAATTGGATCAGCAATTGAAACGCATGAATGAGTTGATCACGGAGCTTTTAGCCTATAGTCGTCAACTCCAACAAGACGTTGCACGAGAAGAATTGGATGTCGTAACCTTTTTTGAACAGCAACAAGAACAGCTGTTGGATCAAGATTTTGTCATTCACTTGCAGTTAGAACCGGCAATCTTGAACACGAATCGAGCTTTGTTGCAGTTGATCGTTCAAAATTTGATCACCAATGCATTGAAATACAGCACACAGCCGCAACTTGTGATCACCGGTCGTGTGCTAGAGACTCGTTACGAATGGCGATTCGAAAATAGCGCAGAACCGATCGCAGCTGAAACATTTGCTCAGCTGGAAAAACCGTTTGTCGTTGGCGAAACTTCTCGTAACGACCAGCTTTCTGGGCACGGACTGGGACTGGCGATCGCAAGTCAAGCCGCCACCGCGCTGGGAGGAACTTTGCAGCTTGAACAGACAGCGCAACTGTTTCGCGCGATTTTAAGTTTGCCCCGCTGATTTTTTGCACAAGTTTTGCACATTTACTTGTTATCTTCTTCAATAAGGAGGAGACAGTATGACAAATAAAACAAAACGCCGCTTGATCATTGGGATCTTAAGCGTCGCTCTCATCATCAGTGCTTACTGGTTAGCACAATTTTTTACTCGCCAATCGAGGTGGGACCGATGAAAAAATTTTTACTCGGACTAGGAGTGCTGCTCTTGTTACTGTTCGTTTATGCTTTTCAAATCGAACCGCGATTAGTGGCGGTCCACCGCTTGGAATTTGGTAAGCCTCCTGCGGCTGTCAAAGTCGTTCAGCTTTCAGACATCCAAGTCTCTGAGAGTTATCGAGCAGGGCGCTTGAAAAAAATTATTCGCAAAGCCAATCGTGAACAACCAGATGTGATCGTGTTTACAGGTGACTTATTTGATAACTATACGAAATACGCTCACACAGCAGAGATCACGGCCGAATTAAAACAACTTCACGCGTCATTGGGCAAGTATGCGGTGTGGGGCAATCACGATTACGGTGGGGGAGCGGCTCGTGTTTATCAAACAGTGATGAATGATGCGGACTTTACCGTTTTACGTAACACAGGGACGACACTGACGTTAAAAACGGGTAAACGCTTATTTATCGGTGGGTTAGATGATTCATTGCTGGGACAGCCATCAGTTACTCAAACGTTAGCTTATCGCAGTCGAGCGGATTATTCGATTTTATTGACCCATGAGCCAGACGTTGCCGATAGATTTTTAGGAACAAATACGCAACTGGTCTTAGCTGGCCATAGTCATGGCGGACAAGTCCGTTTGCCATTTTATCAAGTCACAAATGTCTTAGCCCGTAAATACGTTCGCGGCTTGTATGAACTAAAAGATAAAACGAAAGTCTACGTTAATACTGGATTAGGGACGACGACGATCCACGCGCGCTTTGGTGTCATTCCAGAAATCAGTGTTTTCAAAATCGCGTTTTGATCAAACTAAATTAATTGAAAACAAAAATAAAAGTCACACTTTAGCACGTTTCAAGGTAAAAATATCTTTACCTTGTGACGTGTTTTATTTATACTCGACGTAAAGATATATTTACTTAGGAGGCAGAGATGAAAGTCAATAATCAAATCAAAACCCTCCGTGAAGCTCGAAAAATTCCACAAAATCAAATGGCTAACGACTTGGGAGTCTCGCGTCAGACGATGACGGCGATCGAAAAAATGAAATACAATCCCAGCTTGGAACTATCTCTCAAAATTGCGCGTTATTTTGAATTGCCGATGGAAAAGATTTTTCAATTGGAGGAGTAGGGATGTCATTATTTTCAGTTGTGTTTTTAGTAGTTGGTCTGTATTCACTGATGGCAATTGGTTTTTTTGTGGACGCTCGTTACAGTAAGAAGCTATGATGAATTGCAAAAACGAGCGGTGGTCAATAGTTTAGCTACTAGCATGCTCTTTTTTAGCGGATTTTTTTTACTTCAATCGATCTTGGGTTTGCTGGGACCCCAATTTCAACAAATCGCAGTGATCGTTTCACCAACTGGGCCGCTGAATACTTTAATCAATCAGCATCAGCATATTGATATTTTTATATTTGCTTGTATCGTCATCAGTGTGATTTACACGATCAATCGTTATCGCTATGGCTTGATCGATGGCAACTATATCGTTAAGCGAATTATTTTTCCATTAATGATCTTTGTAGGACTCGTGATACTGCCAGGCATCATATAGGAGGGAAAAGATGATATTTCTTAGTCTATTTTTAGTGTTAGGGCTCTATTCTTTTGTATCAGTTGGCTCACTGTTGGGGATGCTCGTCAACATAACGAGGTATGATGAATTGCAAAAACGAACGGTTTTTAATAGTTTAGCGTTCAGTATGTTCTTTTTGTTAGTGATCTATTTGGCACAATTGATTCTCAGCTTTTTTGGGCCAGTTTATCAAAAAGCTGCGTTGATTATTTCAGCGGGTGGTTTTCAGCAAGGCGGCCTGATCAGCATTTCTCCGCTTCACATCGATAGTTTTTTCTTTGCTTGTTTAGTTGTCAGCATCGTATACACCATCAATCGTTATCGCTATGGTTTGATCGATAATCAATACTTGATCAAGCGAATCATTTTTCCATTGGTTGTCATCCTAGCGATTATTGTATTTCCCGGATTAATCTTTTGGTTTCTTAAAGTCATCATTCCTACCATTCTCTTTTGGCTTGTCAAATAAAAAAACTTGTTCGACTATTTTTTAGTCGGACAAGTTTTTTTAACGAATGATACCGGAAAACATAATTGGAACTGCAGCTAAACCTTTAGCTAGTTCAAATTGTCGTAATTTTTTTTCATTTAATTTTTCAGGCTGGACATCGGCTTTGATCTGATTGTAAAGGCTTAAAACGCTTTTGGGAATCGCATGGTGCTTCAAATAGTAGCTGGAAATACCATGGGAAAGTGGAACGATCACATCAAGATAGCTTTTTTCGTTTTCTAAAGCTTGTGCTGCCGTAAATAATAAATCTTTGAGTTCAGGTGTGGCTTGCAACTCGGAGCTGTTGTAAGCAGTTTGGATCAATTGAAATAGTTTTTCACTACGAGGATCATGCATCAAACTTAATTCCTATCTGGAAATAGTGTAGCACAATTATCGGAAAAAATAGCAATTAGATCTTTTTACCATAATAACGCAAAGCGAGGTATTCAATTGGGATAGCGAGCATCATAATATAAAACAGAATCTTAAAAACATCTTTGAGTAGAATGGTTGTGTGACTATTTTCTGCAAACATCATGTAGTAAACAGCTCCCACAGAAACAAGAAAAGTAAATAGAAGGTAGTATTTTTGAACGATTCGATTCGCACTTAACTTAACGGTCTTCCAACGTTCATCATTTTTATATTCTAACTTTTTCTTTTTATTGAAACGTTCATTAGCAAGTAAAAAAGTGATCATAATTAATAGACAGATTAATCTGATCAGTGAATAGATCGTATAAGTATTCATTTCTATTCTTCCTCCTCCGGTCTAAATACTTTGGTGATGGGGACTTCAAAGGCTTTGGCAATCTTGAAAGCTAACTCCAGTGATGGAGTGTATTTGTATTTTTCAATTGAAATAACTGCTTGGCGAGAGATTCCAACGCGATGAGCGAGTTCAGCTTGAGTCCATTCACGTTCTGCTCGTAAGATCCGAATTCGATTCTTAATCAATGTAATGAACTCCTTCCTATATGTAATGGATTGATTACACATTATAGTGTAATCAATCCATTACATTTTGTAAAGAAGAAAATAAAAAAGTCTAACCTTAATTAGACTTTGGGAAGATTTTATTTTTTTGTTGTTCAATGACATTTGCCAAGGTATCACGGGTGTAGCGCGTAAAACTTTGTGCTCGTGGTAACAGCCAGAAATAACTGACAGTCGATAGCAACAGGCTAATCGTTAAATTTAATGCACTAAAATCTTGCCAGTTCGTTACGTTAATGATCAAAAGTAATAATGGAGCAAGTAAAAAAGTTAGTGTCACACACCATAAAGCAAAGACAAGTGAGATCCAAGCAATGACGATCCCGATCAAGATCAGATCAAGAAAAAGAATGCTCAACAAGGCGAGATAATTGATTTTCATAAGCGGTCCTCGTTTCTGTGATTGTCTTCATTATACTTGAAGTACGTCAAGCGAAACCTCCGTCTTCCGATGTAAGTTTTTTGCTGTAAAAAAGTTTTTAACCGCTTGTCAGTAGTAGATTGAAAAATTTATTTTATTGTCCTGGACTAATCGTTTTCCGCTTTAGATGACCTTCACAGCTCTTATTCCTGAAATAATGTGTTACTTTACTGAAAGATGGTTTTAAAATGTGGGTCTTTTTGAGTCCCTTTGCTAGCGTTTCAAAAGAAGTGACGCTACAATAAAATTGCATTTCGGGGTTGTTGGTGATTCAAATTATTGTAACCGCTTACTAAAAAGGAGAGGGCGAGTTGTGATGAAGGTAGTGACAAAAGCACAGTGGCAAATGTTTGTCGATCCACAAAAAAGTTCAGGCTTAGGTTTGTTGAATGAAGTCGATCTGCCTAATGCTATCAAAAATTCTTGGCTGCGTAGTAAAAAACAACGAGTAGATCCATATCGAGTTGAAAATAAGTTGTTGAAAGGACGAGCATTGCAACAAAAGATTCAGCGTAATGAGGTGATCGTCCAGTTGTTTAAATCGGAGATCGAACGGTTTGCCCGTTACCATACGATGGTCGAACCGTTGTTTGTGTTAACGGATCTGGATGGAGTGATTTTATATCGCGCCGGTCACCACACGATGTTGGATTCAGCCAATCAAATCGCATTTCGTGAAGGCAATCGCTGGAATGAAGCGACCGTTGGAACGAACGCGATCGCGCTTGCTTTAATGGACAATCGTTCGAGTTGTGTTTTAGGATTGCAGCATTACAATTTGACTTCACATGCTTGGAATTGTTGGGCGACGCCGATTTTTGATCGGGGTGAGCCGGTCGCTGTGATTGATCTGTCTTCGCAACGCTTACCGGAAAATGGGATTGGGGAATTGATGACTTTTGTCGAACTGATCGGTGAGAATATCAGTTTGAAGCTGACTCAGTATGCGTTAGCAAAAGATCAGTTGTTGTTTCAGTATGTCGCAGAAAATCCGCGCGTTGCCGCAGTGTTGGACCAGACTGGACGAGTTGTCAAAGCGGATTTGAATCTTCGTTTGTGTGGCGTAAAGACTGGCAGTCAGGTCACTGCGGATGCCTTGCAAGTCGAGACACAAATTTATCAAAAACAAGCTCTGATCAAAGAAGGGCAATTGATTGGCTATACGTTGCAGACTGTTGAACCGCAATTCATTTATCGGGGCGTCGCAACGCAAAATGATCAGATGAAACAAACGTTACAAGATGCTAATGCGTTAGCCAAAAGTGATCTGCCAGTCCATATCCATGGTGAGACCGGAGCGGGCAAAGAAAGTTTAGCTTGTGCGATCCATGAAAATTCCGCCTTTGCTAAAGGACCGCTGATTGCTGTCAACTGTGGGGCATTAAGTGAACAATTATTAGAAAGTGAATTGTTCGGTTATGCTGCTGGTGCGTTTACTGACGCGAAAAAAAGTGGTTACCCTGGAAAATTGATCCAAGCAGATGGCGGCACACTCTTTTTAGATGAGATCGACAGTATGAGTTTTCGTATGCAGCAGTTGTTACTGCGGGTCTTAGAAGAAAAAAAAGTCACCCCACTGGGAAGTGAAACTGCTCAAGAGACGAACTTCCGGTTAGTCAGTGCAAGCAATCGTGATTTAAAAGCTTTGGTCCGCGAAGGTAAATTTCGAAAAGATCTGTATTATCGGATTTTCGTTGGTGTGTTGGAGTTGCCGCCTTTGCGAGACCGAAAGGAAGACTTGACCTGTTTGATCGCTGAATTTGCTAAAGAAAAGAATTGGGACCCGCCGTGGCTTTCAACCGTTATTCCGCTATTTGCCGAATATGATTGGGAAGGCAATATCCGCGAGTTGCGCAACGTTTTAGAACGTGTGCTAGCTTTTTATCCAGATAACGCGCCAACCGCAGCTGATATTCGCCGCTTGATCCAGATCGGTAGCTTACAATTGAAGACCACCACTACAAATGAAGAAAAATCCACCCTCCTCCACGCTTTACGGAAAAATCAATTTCGCATGGCCAAGACCGCCGAAGATCTCGGCATTTCCCGTAGCACATTGTATCGAAAACTAAAACAATATGAGATTGAAATTTAAAAGCGGGACTGCGTGTCTCGCTTTTTTTAGCTTAATCCACCTAATGACATTAAAAAAGTCAGTCTCAGTCCGATTGAAAAATGATGTTTCACTGCTTGCAACAACTTGACACATTTTGTTGCAAAAGAGTGTCTCAGCTGAAAGGAAAAGTGTTAAACGCTTTGAGATTACAAGCGTTTTATTTTGGCATGTAACTTGCTTAACTAAAGGCGAGAACCAGTTGAATCCTAAACAAGCCACAGATGTAATCAGCTTAAATTGGAAAAGGAGGGAATTAGATTGTATGACGTAGCAATTATTGGAGCGGGGCCTGGCGGATATGTTGCCGCTTTGCGAGCCGCTCAATTAGGGAAGAAAGTAGTCGTCATCGAAAAAAATTTTGTTGGCGGTACGTGTTTGAATGTCGGCTGTATTCCATCCAAAACTTTTTTGGAACACGCTCATTGGATGACCGCTATCAAACAAGCGAGTCAATTCGGGATCAAAACCGAAGTCGCAGCGATCGATTTTCCGGCATTAGTCGAACGCAAAAACACCGTTGTCGCGACATTACGCGGTGGTGTGGAAAATTTGTTCAAAAAAAATAAAGTTACTTTGTTAAAAGGTGAAGCAAGCTTCATCGGAAAAAAATTATATGTTGATAATCAACTGGTTCAAGCAACCGATGTGATCCTCGCAACTGGGTCACAGCCGTTCGTTCCGCCTATCAATGGGCTGGATCAGATTTCTTATGATACGACGGATACCTTTTTTGCCCAGACGGAGTTGCCTAAAAAACAAGTCATCATCGGCGGCGGTGTGATCGCAGTCGAGTTGGCATTTGCTTTGGCACCACTGGGGGTCGATACAACGATCGTTGAAGTTGCGTCGGATATCTTGTTGACCGAAGATGAAACGGCGCGTGAGCTGGTGAAAGCCGCTCTGCTTAAATTAGGTGTCAAGATCCACATCGCCGCTCAGATCAAAGACGTTCAACCAAATCAAGTCTTACTAAACGACGAAGCTCTCTCCTTCGACCATTTACTGGTTGCAACGGGGCGGCGTGCGGATCTGACTTTAGCCAAACAACTCGGGTTGGCATTAGAAAAAGACCGCTTTGTTCAGGTCGATGCCCACTACCAAACGAGTCAGAGTCATGTATATGCGATTGGGGATTTGATCAACAGTTATCAACTAGCACATGTTGCTAGCGAAGAAGGTCGGATCTTAGTGGAACATCTGGCTGGTTTCCATGAAAAAACGTATGATGCCACACGTATTCCTCGATGTGTCTACAGTACGCCAGAGATCGCGTCCGTGGGATTGACTGAAGACGAAAGTAAAGCGGCAGACGCTAAGCTGAAAGTCGTGGAATTACCTTATATCACCAATGCCAAAGCGTTGACGCAAGGCGCGACAGATGGCTTGATCAAACTATTTGTCGGTTCGAAGTATCAAGAAATCTTAGGTGCTGTGATTTGTGGAGAACATGCGACTGAATTGATCCACACGGTATTAGCTACGATGGAAGCAGAAGGAACGGCAAATGAACTCTCACAAATGGTCTTCGCTCATCCGACTCTATCTGAAATCATCGGGGAAACAGCTAAGAAGAGTATCTTCAAAGCGATCCACGAATAAAATTTTAACTTTAATCCGAAGAAGGATGCCAGTTCCTCTTATCCGTTTAGTTCGCTAATTTAAAACTATTCGTGACTGTAAGGTAACGAAGTGAAGTAGTGGAATGGTATACGGCCTGAGTATCAGCAAAAATTTTGAATAAAATTTTAACTTTAATCCGAAGAAGGAGGAATTTATCATGGAAAAAGAAACGGCTCGTTGGGCTTATCAAACGATGCAAGATATCCGCCATTTTGAAAACATGCTCCACCGTAATTTTACAAAAGGTGAGATCCCTGGCTTCGTTCATTTGTACGCCGGTGAAGAAGCGGTGGCAACGGGTGTGTGTGCCCATTTATCAAAAGAAGATCAAATCACCAGTACTCACCGTGGGCATGGTCATTGTATCGCCAAAGGTTGTGATTTGAATGGCATGATGGCTGAGATCTACGGCAAAGCGACTGGTTTGTGTAAAGGAAAAGGTGGCTCAATGCACATCGCGGATATGGACCTTGGCATGATGGGAGCAAATGGGATCGTTGGTGGTGGTTTTTCAATCGCAAATGGAGCAGCTTTACGGAACAAATATTTAAAGACGGATAATGTTTCGATTTGTTTCTTTGGTGATGGCGCATCCAATGAAGGAAATTTCCACGAATCAATGAATATGGCTTCGATTTGGAAATTACCAATCGTTTTTGTCTGCGAAAACAACCAATTCGCTGAAGCAACACCGCAATGGTATGCCTCTGCTTCTAAAACGATCGCTGAACGGGCCGCAGCTTACAACATGCCTGGTGTGACTGTCGACGGGAAAGATCTAGTGGCTGTATATGAAGCAGCTGGTGAAGCAATCGACCGGGCACGTCGTGGTGAAGGACCAACGTTAATCGAATGCAAGACGTATCGAAACTACGGCCACTTCGAAGGCGATGAACAAAAATATAAAGCGCCTGATGGTCCGGAAAAAGAATGGGCCGATGTCGATTGCTTAACTGTTTTCCATGACGAAGCATTGAAACAAAAATTATTGACTGAAGAAGAAATGAAAACGATGGAACAAACGGCCGTCGAAAAAGTTGAACAAGCTGTTGAGTTTGCAAAAAATAGTCCAGTGCCAAGTCCAGAAGCTTTACTGGAAGATGTCTTTGCATAAAAAAGGAGGAGAACAAAATGGCTAGAAGATTAACCTTTATGGGTGCGATCAATGAAGCGTTGAAGACTGCCATGAAAGAAGACGACAAGATCATTTTATTCGGTGAAGACATCGCTGGCGGCCGCGACACGAAACATTTAGCAAACAAACAGAGTGCATGGGGCGGTGTTATGGGTGTCACAAAAGGCTTGCTGGAAGAATTTGGAACAGAACGCGTCATCGATACACCGATCTCTGAACTAGGGTATTTGGGTGCGGCTGTTGGTGCGGCTGCGACTGGCCTTCATCCCGTGCCAGAGATCATGTTCAATGATTTCTTAGGCTTTTGTTTGGATGCACTACTAACACAAGGTTCTAAGATGCGGTACATGTTCGGTGGTAAAGCCAGCATCCCAATGACGATGCGGACGATGCACGGGGCTGGCGCTTCTGCTGCAGGTCAGCATTCCGGCTCTTATTATGGCTTACTTGGGGCGATTCCTGGGATCAAAGTGGTTGTCCCTTCGACGCCCTACAATGCAAAAGGCTTATTATTGTCAGCTTTAAAAGAACCAAATATCGTCGTCTTTTCTGAAGACAAGACATTGTATTCATTGAAAGGAGACGTGCCAGAAGAAGCGTATACGATTGAAATCGGAAAAGCTCAGATCGTTACAGAAGGAACGGATTTGACGATCGTTTCGATTGGGAAGATGTTGTATGTCGCGCAAGCCGTGCAAGAAGAATTAGCAAAATTCGGTATCAGTGTTGAAGTAATCGATCTACTGACTGTTGCGCCTTGGGATCAAGAAACAGTAATTGAGTCAGTGAAAAAAACTGGTCGCTTGATCGTGATCGATGAAGCTAATCCGCATAACAATACCGCGACTGATATCGCGAGCGTCGTAGGAAAAACGGCTTTTGATTATCTTGATGCACCGATCCAAACTGTCTGTGCACCAAATACACCGGTTCCGTTTGCGACGAATTTGGAACAACTTTATCTACCATCAAAAGAACGGGTATTAGCAGAGGCTGACAGTGTGATCTTTGATTTGAAACGGGGGTGAGGAAATGTCGGTAGAAGTTTTAATGCCTAAACTAGGCTTGACCATGACAGAAGGCGTGGTGGACAAGTGGTATAAAGCAGTAGGCGATCCAGTAAAAGATGGTGAGGTCGTCGCTAGTATCAGTTCAGAAAAATTATCTTATGATGTTGAGGCGGAATCAGCTGGTGAGCTGCTTGCGATTTATACACAAGAAGGCGAAGAAGTGCCAGTCAAAACACCGATTGGCTTGATTGGCGAACATGGCGAGGCGGCAAGTGCTGCACCTGCTAGTGACGCATCAGCTGAAAGTGTTGCTTCAGCGCCAGCAGTGGAAGTCACGCCAGCAAATGCTACACCGGCCGCTACACCTGCAAATAGTACCGGGCGCGTTTTCGCTTCACCACTGGCTCGACGGTTAGCTAAAGAAAATAATTTCGAGTTAAGTGCAATCTCTGGTAGTGGTGCGAATGGTCGTGTTACAAAACGTGATGTGTTGAGTTTCAAACCAGCACCTGCTGTCGCTGCAACCGAAGCTGCTGCTACACCGACCCAAACGATCACTGTCGGTGGATTGAGCGGCTTGCGTAAGATCATTGCCCGCAATATGCGGCAAAGCTTAGCTAGTACAGCGCAATTAACGATCATGGCCAAAGCGGATATCACCGAACTTTTGGCTTTACGGAAAGAATTAAAAGCGAAGACGGCAGATGATCTGCCAAGTCAAGTTTGGAGTTTGAATATTTTACTTGTCAAAGCGGTCGCCAAAGCACTGCAAGATCATCCTGAAATGAATGCTCGTTATGACGGGAATAGTTTACAACAACTAGACTTCATCAATGTCGGGGTAGCGACTTCATTGGCTGATGGTTTGATCGTTCCAAACATTAAAGATGCTGGCAGCAAATCATTGGCACAAATCCAACAAGATTTTGCTCGGATCACCAGTGCGGCTAAAAATGGGGAAGCTCCGCAAGCTGATTTGATGGATGGGACGTTTACGATCACCAATCTCGGTAGTGCCGGTGTCGAATACTTTACGCCAATCTTGAACTATCCAGAAGTTGGAATCTTAGGCGTGGGCGGTTTTGTCACGAACTTAGCATTAGTCGACGAACAAGTCGTGCCTCAAACGAAACTGCCGTTGAGTTTGACCTTTGATCATCAAATCATCGATGGTCAACCAGCCGCTGAATTCTTGCAGACGATTCGCTACTATTTAGAAAATCCTTATTTGTTGTTGGCTTAAGGATTACAAAAATAAAGCTCACACTAAACAGAGTAGGACCATTTTTGGATCCTACTCTGTTTTTGATTAGAAAAAATTTTTTCGCAACACCTGGCATCTGTTAGTCAAAGAAGCTCTTCTAATTTTTCCACCTCAATATAGTCGACTGAATTGCCATAAAGTTCCATAAATAATCGATCAGTGGCACTGGGCTTAGTTTGTTTACTAGCAGATTTGTGGAGTGCTCTAATCAATAGTTTGTGTTTGAAATTCAACCGCTCATAGTCAAATGCGCCGCGTAAATGCTGAAGCTGAATGAGATCGACCGAAGCTTCATGGGCTAACTTACGAATTTTTGTTTCCATTTCGGTAAATTGATCAGTTACTTCTGGATCAGTCAAGCCCACAGTAAAAAGCTGTAAAGGCTGACCAGGAGTCAATGATTTCAATAAATTTTTCAGCTTGAGTGGCATACCGATGTAAACTGCGGCGATCAAGATCACCTCGCGATTTGTTAAGGCTGCACGAGTCACGTTTGTTACGTTGTAAAGTGAGTAGCCTTTTTTGGCGGCTAATTGTTCTGCGTATTTTTTGGCCGAACCGTAGCGGCTGGCGTAGACGATCACTTTTTCCATGGAGACCTCCTTAATGAAATGAGCGAAGTGCAACGGCATATTAACTGAGCAACTCTGGGCGATATTTTTTTGGTTGGTCGGAGTGTTTGACTTGCTGCCACAAATAAGCAGCGACTTTTAATTTTTGTGAATAAGCGGCACTTTCTGGACTATGACAAAAATCTTTGACGAATTGATTCCATTGGTAAGTCGCGTCTTCTAGTGAACTAACTGACGTGTGAGTTGGCTGTTGGACGAGTTTGATCAGATCTTCAACGGTTAACGTGGGGTCCTGAGTTATTTCTGCTTGTCGTTTGAGTGCTGCCATCTCTTTAGTAAATGAAAAATGCGTAACACCAAAGTAAGCAGCGAAAAACGCGCGGGTTGTCTGATTAAATGAAAAACTAGGATCGATCAGAGGCGTGGTTAGCGAGAGTGGCTGAGCCGAGGGTGTTGTCGCGTGCTTTTTTCGTAACGGCTGAATAGCAGTTGCCGGTGTGCCAGTCAGATACAAACGCAGATAATGGTTGAGCTCGGCTTTGGTTCCATAAGCAGGTAGGCCGTAAGTCCGACAGAGCTGACTCAATTCTGTTTTATAAAAATAAGTTTGCTCAAAGGTTGCTAAGGTCATTTTTTTCAAAGGATCACTTCTTTAGGCTTTTCTTTATTGTAGCATGAAAGCTAGTGATCTTTATAATAGAAGAGACTTGCCCGTTTGCTAAAGAGAGTGTTATGCTAGGAAAAAATTGAGAGGATGAGATAGTTGCTACCAAGCAGTTTAGCTGACCCCATCAGTGCTATTTTAATGGTCGGCTTGATCAGTTTTTTTATCAAAAAAAGCTATGACTATGCCTGCGTGAGAAAACGCCGCTATGATCTGCCATTGAGTATCTGTTTGTTACTAGAATGCAGCGCACTGCTACTTGTTATGTTGCATCGATTGTTTCAAACGTCAGATTCAAATCGGGTGGCGCTGGGCCTGGCACTCCTTGCCACAAGTGGCGTCGTCTATTTCAGCTATCAAAATAAAACACGATGATTTCGCTGCGGCGGGGTCATTTTTTTATTAAGTTAGTCGATACGCAAAAATCAAATCCAGTTGGGCAGTTGAGCTGCTAGTAGTGCCGACCGTGGTATTTCCCTTAAAATCATGTATAATGAAAGGTGAGTATTTAGCACAGACCGAACTGATGCGGGGTCTGAGCAGCGCTGAATAAAAAATAGATAAAATAATTTTGCGAGGTGTATTTTTTTGAGTACTATCAAAATCATCCCCTTTAGCGGCGTCCGTGAAAACGGAAAAAATATGTACGTCGTAGAAGTGGGAAATGATATTTTTGTTCTTGATTGTGGACTGAAATATCCAGAAAACGAATTGCTAGGAATCGATGTCGTGATTCCAGACTTTACGTATCTGATTGAAAATGCGGACCGTGTAGCCGGAGTCTTTTTAACTCATGGACATGCAGATTCAATCGGGGCATTGCCGTATTTAGTTTCTGAGGTCGATGTTCCAGTCTTCGGGACAGAACTCACGATTGAATTAGCTAAACTAAACGTTAGCCATAATGATGACAGTAAACATTTCAAAGATTTCCATGTGATCGATGAACATACTGAGATCGATTTTGGCTCCACGGTAGTCAGCTTTTTCCGGACGACCCATACGATCCCGGATTCAGTGGGGATCAGTTTGAAGACAGATGAAGGCAATATCGTGTACACTGGCGATTTCAAATTTGATCCGACAGCAGTGCCGATGTATGCGACTAACTACAAACGGTTAGGCGAGATCGGTTCTGAAGGGGTCTTAGCTTTATTGAGTTCCTCATCGAATGCTGAAAATGCCGCTCAAGTCGCTTCTGAACGCGAGATCGCCGATGAAGTTTTTGATACGATCAACTACTGGGATGGCCGGATCATCGTCGCGTGTGTCGCCAGCAATTTACAGCGGGTCCAACAAGTGTTGAATGCCGCAGCAAAGTCTAATCGGAAAGTCGTTTTGACCGGGCAAGATTTTGAACGGATCATTCGGACTGCGATGCGTTTGAATAAATTAAATGTGCCAGACGATGTATTCATCACCTTAAAAGAAATGAAAAAATATCAACCAGATGAGCTATTAATTTTAGAAACGGGTCGAATGGGCGAGCCGATCAAATCATTGCAACGCATGGCAAATGGTTCCCACAAATCATTGCGGATCGAAGAAGGCGATCTTGTTTACATCACCACTACGCCAACGACAGCGATGGAAACAACCGTCGCCAAAACGGAAGATATGATCTACCGCGCAGGTGGCGTAGTCAAAAGTATTTCCGAAAACTTGCGAGTCTCAGGTCATGCGAATCCGCGCGACCTGCAGTTGATGATCGATTTCATGACACCGAAGTATTTCATTCCGGTACAAGGCGAATATCGCCAGTTAGCCGCTCATGCTGATCTTGCGCATGAATTGGGCATGCCTTTAACCAATGTCTTCATCACTGGTCGAGGCGATGTTTTGGAATACAAGAAAAATCAAATGACTGCTAGCGGCAACGAGCCAGCTGACAATGTGATGATCGATGGGATCGGCGTTGGCGATATCGGCAGCATCGTTTTGCGCGACCGTAAAGTTTTATCTGAAGATGGGATCTTTGTGGTCGTGGTAACGATCGACCGCAAGACGAAAAAAATCGTTTCAAAACCGCAAGTCACTTCCCGTGGGTTCGTTTATGTCAAAGCTTCCCGCGATTTGATCAAAGAAAGTGCCGATAAAGTCAGCGAGATCGTGGAAAAACATCTCCACTCGGATGATTTTGAATGGAGTAAATTAAAACAAGATATTCGCGATCACTTGAGCCGCTATTTATTTGAACAAACGAAACGGCGGCCTGTGATCTTGCCAGTCATCATGGAAGCCAATCAACGTCGTGGTCGGCGCAAAAATTAAGTTTGAATTGTACAAGTCGTAAGCTGTTGCTTGCGGCTTTTTTGTTGTAGCTTAGTTTTAGCTGTTATGAAACAGTCCATTTTCGAGCTAAAATCGTAATATTATTTCATCTTTTGAATAACGATTGAAATCTTTAATCAAAAATTATATTCTGATGATAGTTTTTAATACTATTTTAAAAAAATCAAGGTTTTATCGGAACGGGAGGAAAAGCAAAATGAAAGAGAAACAATGGGTAAAAGTGGGAGTTGTAGCTGGTTTGCTTTGCAGTTCACAGTTGGGGCTCGTGGCGATCGCGGGGCAATTGGATCAACCGCTAACGGTAACCGCACATGCTGCAACCACAGAAGCACAAGCAGGAACAGATTATAATTGGCAAGCGGCAACCGGTGAACTGTCGATCAATACCCAAGCTGGAATGAATTGGTGGGTGGCTAATCGCGGAGCAGGTGACGGTTCACTGACCAAACAAGTGAAAGCTGTGACTTTTGGCGATGGTGTAACGGAGATTCCCGCTTATGCGTTTAGCACATTAGACGGCGATCTCACTAAAGTTGCTACGAACCTTCAACAGGTACGATTGTCTGAGACATTGAAAAAAATCGGGAATGGTGCCTTTAGTCAATGTTCTGCTTTAAGTGGGACCTTAGTGATTCCGGCATCAGTCGAATCGTTAGGGGATGCAAATAGCGGTGGGCTACCAGGTCAAGCGTTTGCGTTGACCGGGGTTGAAACTGTGATTTTTGAAACGGGCTCACAAGTTAAGGGGTTAGCCAATGCTTTTTTGCAATGTCCCAACTTGAAAAAAGTCGTCTTGCCTGAAAACTTGACGAACTTGTACTATCGTGAATTTATGGATGACAAACAGTTAAATGAATTAGTCTTTACTGGGAAAACAGCGCCGCAATCATCAGGAGATGCATTTGACGGGATGGGAAACGCTGCTGTTAAAACTGGTCAAATCGTTCATCCAGCAGCTACTGATTATCAATCGATTTTAAAAGAATTATCAACAGCTAAAGACGGGTCATTGACTCAATGGACAGACAAAACCTATGCGCCAATAGCAAAATTTGACGTACCGCAAACCCTGGCGCTGACCGTCGGAAAAACGCAAAATATCCATGCGACTGTTCAACCCGCTGATTATAAATTAAGTTATGAAGTCGTTACTGGTACGTCTAATTTCAAAGTGGACGCACAAGGTAATGTAACGGCCGATCAAGCTGGAACGGGGAAAGTCAAAGTGACTGCTCAAAATACTTACGGCGTAACCAGCAGCAAAGAAGTGACGGTCTCAGCAACTAATCCGCCAGCAGTAACCTTTACGCCAGTTAAAGGCATCACTGGTTTACCAACAGAAATGCAAGTTGGCGTGCCATTAGACTTAAAAGGAACAGTCACACCAGCTAATGCAACTAATCAGGACGTGACTTTTGAACTGGTCGAACCACAAGATGGGGTAACGTTGACTGATCAAAAACTTTCGGCTGACCGAGCAACGACTGTCAAGTTGCGCGCAATCGTTAAAAATGGTTTACAAGCCGGCCAAGATTTCACCCAAAACTTTTCCGTCGTCGCACGTCCAAAAGCGAATACTTACGCGGTGAACTTTACTGCCGGTGAGCATGGAAAATTGATTGGTGGATTACAAACGACTGTCGTAGCAGGTGCGAAAATCCCTGGCGATAAAATCCCAACACCACAAGCCGATCCAGGTTATCTTTTCAGTCATTGGGAAGATGCTGCCGGTAAAGTAGTCGACAATTGGAATGATATCACGGTCAATGCTACTACAACTTACACGGCTGTTTTTACAAAGATCAACGATGAAAATGGCAGTGGAGACGATCAAAATGTTACGACATTACCACTCCAACGACTATATAATCCAAACTCCGGTGAACATTTCTATACGACCAATGGCGGTGAAAAAGATAACCTCGTTCGCCATGGTTGGAATTATGAAGGCATCACGGGGAATGTTGCAGAAAAAGGCGGTGACGCAGTTTATCGCTTATATAATAAAAATGCTGGTGATCATCATTACACAAAAAGTGCCAGTGAACGCGATTGGCTAGTTTCATTAGGTTGGAAATATGAATTAGTCGCTTTCCAATCTGCTGGACCTGTTGATGTTTATCGCTTGTACAATCCAAATGCGATTTCCGGTGCTCATCACTATACGCAATTCGCAGCTGAACGCGATCATTTAGCTAAGCTTGGCTGGAGCGAAGAAGGTATCGGGTGGAACGCATACTAAACCGTTTAGACTAACGAGTTGATTGATCTAAAAATTTTGAAATGAAGTAAAATGATTTTACTCCCACTACTTATATAAATGAAGGAAGCCGGGCCTGACTTGTGTCCGCTCCCTTCATTTTTTTCGATTTACGTTGGATTAAAAAATTTTTCAAGTTAAAGACTGACTTTCTTTTTGAAAACTTGCTATAATCGCAAAGGAGAAAGGAAGTATCGAATGAAGACATATCAAGATGACAAAAGAGTACAAAAAGATCGTTGGTGGATCTTAGTTTCAGTGGCGATGTTTACGTTCATGTCGACTTTAGACGGCAGTATCGTCAATATCGCGTTGCCAACGATCTCAAAAGATTTGAAAGTTCCCATGAACCAAGCGGAGTGGATCGTTTCGATCTATTTGATGGTAGTTTGTTCCTGCTTGCTCTTATTCGGCAAGATTGGGGATAGTTTCGGTAAAATCAAAGTCTATCGCATCGGGACCGTGATTTTTATTTTGGGTTCACTATTGTGCGGGTTCAACCACTCACTAGCTTTTTTATTGTTTGGTCGAATTGTACAAGCTTTTGGCGCTTCAATGACGATGGCAACAAATTCCGGGATCATCACGGAAGTCTTTCCGTTAAATGAACGAGGACGTGCACTAGGCTCGATCGGGGCTTTCGTTTCCTTAGGCTCAATCGCAGGCCCTGGTTTGGGCGGCTTGATCTTAGCGCAATTTTCGTGGCCGTATATTTTTTGGATCAATGTACCAGTCGGAATCTTTACGATTTTGATCGGTGAAAAGTTTTTACCAAAAGATATTACGTTATCCGGCAAAAGAATCGACTTGGCAGGCTTCTTTACCTTTGCTATTGCGATCATGACCTTTTTTGGCGGAGTCTTTATCGGACAAGAGCTGGGCTTCACGCATCTCGTACCGCTCTTATTATTTGCTGTAGCTGTCATGGCATTAATTATATTTATCCGCGTTGAAAAACGTGAGGCTGCACCGTTGATCACATTTGGGATCTTTAAAAATAAAATTTTTACGATGAGTTTGATTACCGCTTTGTTGATTTTTTCAGCTAACTTTTTCGTAAATGTCGTGATTCCGTTTTACTTGCAAAATGCGCGTGGGTTAAGCGCTAGTTATGCCGGACTTTTGATGATGGTCTTTCCACTGATGATGGTAGTCGGAGCACCATTGAGTGGGTATATGACTGACCGGATCGGATCAAAACCATTAGTCTTGATGGGGCTGGCATTACTTTCTGTGACGCAACTCTTATACATTTTTATGGATATCAAGACGCCGATTTGGTTTTATATCGTCGCAACTGCTATTATGGGGGTGGGAAACGCTTTGTTCCAATCGCCAAACAACACCATGATCATGAGCAGTGTCACGAAAGAAAACTTGGGTGTCGCTGGCAGTTTAAATGCTTTTGCTAGAAATCTCGGCATGGTGGTGGGGATCGCACTTTCAACGACGATTCTATACAGCGGGATGAGCCAAGCTTATGGCAAACGCGTTACGACTTATATCAATGGTCGACCCGATATTTTCGTTTTCGGGATGCGGGTAACCTTTGTTGTCGCTCTTGGATTGTGTGTTGCAGCGTTGGGATTAACGATCATTCGTTTCCGGAAAGGTGGGACCTCAAATGGCAAATGAAGTGGAACAATATTTGACCGCACATGAGATTGCATATGTCCGTTATGAATTTCCTTGGACCTTAGACGACAGTGACACCGCACGTTTGAAAGCTGAAGAATTAAATGTTCCCCATGAAACGATCTACAAAACACTCGTTTTAAAGGGCGATAAAACCGGCGTGGTGATTGCACTCGTTCCGTTAGACAGTCGGTTAGATTACAAAAAAACCGCTAAAGCAACGGGAAATCGGAAGATCGGTTTTCCGCCGATGGAGTTTGTTTTGGAACATACGGGCTATGAACACGGAGCTAACACACCAATCGGGATCTACATGCATCACCCTGAGTACACCTTAGTTTTCGATGCAAGTGTCAATGCTCACGAAAAAATCATTTTATCCAGTGGTGAAATCGGGCATTCAGTCGAAGTCGCAACCAAATCTTTAATCACATTGTTGCAGCCAGTCGTGGCAGAGATCCAAAAATAAGTTGAGCTAGCGTGTGATGCGCTGGCTTTTTTTATGAAAAGAAAGGCTTTTAGAAACTGAAACGCCAAGCTAAACGAAACGGCTTGACAGGCTAAAGATAATTTGATATTATACAAAAGTTGAGAAATAAAAGCAGAAGCCCCGCTTCTCGCCTTAGCTGACAAGTGTCACTGGGCTAGATAGATTACGATTGATGAGATGATCGATCTAATTGTGCGCGGGTTCTGATAAAGAACTCGTTTTTTTATTGCCGCGTGTCGGCAGCTTTGTTCTCAAAAATTTTGGAGGTGAATGACCATAGCAAAGGATATGATGGTTAACGACGGCATTCGTGCACGTGAGGTACGTTTGATCGGTCAAGACGGCGAACAATTAGGTGTAAAATCTAAAGTTGAAGCGTTGCAAATTGCAGAAAAAGCAAACCTTGATGTAGTTCTAGTAGCTCCTGGTGCAAAACCGCCAGTCGCTCGGATCATGGATTATGGGAAGTATCGTTTTGAACAACAGAAAAAAGAACGCGAAGCTCGTAAAAAACAAAAAGTGATCAACGTCAAAGAAGTTCGTTTAAGTCCAACGATCGATGTCAACGACTTTAACACTAAACTTCGCAATGCACGTAAATTCTTGGAAAAAGGCGATAAAGTAAAAGCCTCGATCCGATTCAAAGGCCGTGCCATTACCCACAAGGATATTGGTCAAAAAGTTCTTACTCGCTTAGCAGCAGAAACTGATGATATCGCGACAGTTGAACAAAAAGCGAAAATGGACGGACGTAGCATGTTCTTAGTGCTCGCACCGAAAGAGAAAAAAGATTAATAATTTTGAGGCTGCCAGCTTATAAAGCTGTAGGCAAATGAAATGTAGGAGGAAATATAGTCATGCCAAAACAAAAAACTCACCGCGGATCAGCAAAACGTTTTAAACGTACTGGTAAAGGCGGATTAAAGAGATTCCGTGCGTTCACAAGTCACCGTTTCCACGGTAAAACTAAAAAACAACGTCGTCAATTGCGCAAAGCGGCAATGGTATCAAGTGGCGATTACAAACGTATCCGTCAACAATTATCACAAATGCGCTAATTAAAAAGATAACATTTTTAGGAGGAATTCAACATGGCACGTGTTAAAGGTGGAACAGTAACTCGTAAACGTCGTAAAAAGACATTAAAATTAGCAAAAGGTTACTACGGTTCTAAACACACTTTATTTAAAACAGCTAAAGAACAAGTAATGAACTCATACAACTACGCATACCGCGATCGTCGTCAGAAAAAACGCGACTTCCGTAAATTATGGATCGCACGGATCAATGCGGCTGCTCGTATGAACGGTCTTAGCTACTCAAAATTAATGCACGGCTTGAAACTTGCTGGCATCGAAATCAACCGCAAAATGTTAGCTGATTTAGCAGTTAACGATGCAGCTGCTTTCACTGCTTTAGCAGAACAAGCTAAAAAATCTTTAATCGCTTAAAGAACTTTCCACTCAGCTAAACTGAGTGGTCAGACTGTAGACAAAAGATTCATAGAAGGTGTAGAAATCCAATTTCTACGCCTTTTTTGTACGCTCTACTATATGTAAGTTCAAAAAAAGCAAAAAAAATAAAGGCCTACTGCCTTTTGTATAACC
>NZ_CACSLH010000033.1 GCF_902706605.1 Enterococcus sp. CSURQ0835
TCTAGAGTCCTTCGTACGTCTGCTCATCATAAGATCAACCCCTTGATATTACTGTATTTGTTACTTATATTATACCAAAAAAAGACTGTAAACTTAAGTCATTTTCATGACTTTGTCTACAGTCTGAGACCTTCCGAATCGGAAGGCCTTTTTTGGTTAGCAACTTTTTCGCGACGAAAGTCTAAAAGAGTTATTCTGCTTTTATCTATTTTTTTATTTTGTGTCTCTGACGGTAGGGTTACTTTAGCTTAAGTCGCGACGCTTTTGCGTATAGATCAGTTTAATTTTCAAACTGTGCTTCATAGAGGCGTTTGTAGTAGCCGCCTTTTTTTAATAGCTCAGTGTGGGTGCCAATCTCAACGATATGACCTTGATCTAAGACGAGGATTTGGTCGGCGGTTTGGATCGTAGCCAAGCGGTGAGCGATCACAAAACTCGTGTGTCCTTGCATCATCGTCAGAAACGCGTTTTGGATCTTGCGCTCGGTCAACGTATCAACCGAACTTGTCGCTTCATCTAAGATCAACATTTTTGGTCGGCTGATCATCGTCCGAGCAATCGTCAGTAATTGGCGTTGCCCGTCTGAGATTTTCAAGCCGGAAGTTCCAATCACAGTATCGAGTTTTTCGGGTAGCCGCATGACGAACTCGTACATGTAGGCAGCTTTTAAGGCAGCGTAGATCTCTTCATCCGTTGCTTCTTTCCGGCCGTAACGTAAATTTGCCCGCAAGCTAGCATCCATCAACCATGTCTCTTGTAAGACCATCCCGAATTGTTGCCGCAAACTATCCCGAGTCAGCTGGCGAATATCAGTGCCATCGATCGTGATGGAACCGGCATCGATCTCATAAAAACGCATCAACAAATTAACCAGAGTAGACTTACCAGCACCGGTTTTTCCTACGATTGCGATTGTTTCACCGGGTGCGACTGTCAAATTAAAATCTTGGATCAGCGGTTGATCTTTGACGTAACTAAAATCGACATGAGAAAAGACGACTTGACCTTGTGGCGCGGTCAACACTTTTGCGCCTGGTGCATCAGCTTGTTCCACTGGTTGTTTCAATAACTCAAACGCTCGATCAAGTCCGGCAACGGCTGTTTGAAGTTGGATCGTGATTCCTGACAATTCGATGAATGGTTTCGTAAATTGACTGGAGTAAATCGTGAAACTAGAAATAATCCCGATCGTGACGCCGCTGTGTCCTTGTAAGGCTAACAAGCCACCGACCAGTCCCACCATCATATAGGCTAAATGATCGACAAAGCGCGAAGAAGGATTGGTCAACGATGAAGCAAATTGTGCTTTTTGCCCACGAACATATAGTTCTTGGTTCATTGCTTCAAATTGTTGCTGATTGACTGATTCGCGTTGAAAGGCTTTGACGATTTTTTGATTGCCGATCATCTCAGTGATAAAACTGGAGAGGGAGCCAACGAGTTGTTGTTGGCGTGCAAAATGTTGTTGCGAATTTTGCGCGACGAGATAAGTCAGTAAAAAAATCAGCGGTGTCGCCACTAAGACTACGAGCGTCAACAGCGGGCTCAAGTACAACATGAAAATCAAAGCGACCACCACCACAGTCATTCCAGAAAAAACTTGGTTGAAGACCGCGGAAACTGCAGTGGAAATATTATCCATGTCATTGGTGAAGCGGCTGACGATATCCCCATGAGCAGTCTGGTCGTAAAAACGCAACGGGAGCTGATTCAAATGTTGAAACGTTTCATCCCGCAATTTAGCGACTGAGTCAAACGCGACTTTATTTCCCAAACGTTGGATGAAATATTGACTGATGACGGTCACTAGAAATAAGCCGACGAATAATTTTAAGATCGTGGTTAAATGCTGAAAGTCAACGCGGCCTTGTCCGACCATTTGATCGACGGAGACTCCGATGTAATAGGTCATGGCAACCGAAGTCACACCGCTTGCGATCCCTAATAAAACGGCTAAGACGAGTTGCTTAGGATATTGGGCTAAATAGGGAATGAACAATTTCAACGAACGGAAAAAGTTTCTTCTAGGCATGGGACGCACCTTCTTCCTGTGAAGCAACTAGTTCGCGATACTCAGGCGACTGAGCTAATAATTCGGCATGGGTTCCACGTCCCGCTAATTTGCCATCTGCTAATAATAAGATCGCGTCACTGGCTTGGATCGAGCGCAACCGTTGCGAAATGATGATCACGCCGCAATCCAGTTCTTTTTTCAGCGCGGTCCGCAAATCAAGGTCAGTCTGATAATCTAGTGCAGACAGTGAATCATCTAAAATTAACAGCTCAGGTTTAGCGATCAAGGCGCGGGCGATCGTCAAACGTTGGCGCTGACCACCGGAAAAATTTTTCCCGTTTTCTAAGATCGGCGTGTCCAGTTTTTCAGGTAAATTCGCTACAAAGTCGGCTGCTTGCGCTGTTGTTAAAGCTTGCCAACAGTCGTCATCGGTAGCATTTGGTTTGCCCCACTGTAGATTTTCTCGGATCGTTCCAGTAAATAAGACAGCGGTTTGAGGGACTAGCGCGATTTTTTGGCGCAGTTGAGCAAACGGCCACTCGGTGACATTGTGACCTAAAAATGCGATCTCACCGCTAGAGACATCATAAAAACGCGGGATCAATTGGATCAAAGTTGACTTGCCACTTCCGGTCATGCCGGTGATCCCCAGCAGCTGATTTTTCTTCAACGTAAAAGAGATGTCAGCTAGAGCTAGTCCTGATTTTTCTGTATATCGAAAATCCACGTGAGAAAATGAGACTAGTGGTGCATTTTCTTGCGGTGTTACCGGTATTTGCGGGGCGGTTAATTCTACTTGTGTATCAAATACTTGATTGACACGATTGGCAGAAGCCGCTGCTCGAGTGAACAGCACGACTAGATTTGAAACGACGATCAAAGCTAAGAGCATCTGATTCATATAATTGATCAAAGCTAAGACTTGGCCTGGTTTTAATGTCCCGGCAAAGACTTTGAAGCCACCAAGATAAAGCAAGACCACGATGCCGACATTCATGATCAAGGTGGTGGCCGGACTCAATAAAGCAGAGATGTTAGCGACACGCTGGTTCAATCGAGACTGCTCATCGGCGGCGTGTTTAAAGGCCGCACTTTCGGTATTGCGCCGAGCAAAAGCCCGGATCACCCGAACCCCACTTAAATTTTGCGCGACGAGTTCATTCAAATGATCTAGCTGTCTTTGGACTTTTTTATACAGTGGCACGGAGTAGTGGATGATCAAAAATAAGACGAGACAAAATAGCGGCAACAGCAGCAAGAAAATCAAGCCCATTTGCCAGTCGATCACAAAGGCCATGATCACGGAACCGATACTCAAAAACGGTGCTCGGACCACTAACCGGATCAACATGGCTAGTGCTTGTTGGAGTTGGTTGACATCGTTTGTCAATCGGGTAATCAATGTATCAGTCCCAAAGTCATTCAATTCATAATGGGAAAACGCATTGATCTTTTCCAGCAAACGATTTCGTAGCTCCGTACCAAAACCTTGTGAGGCGATCGAAGCGTAGTATTGGCAGATCAATGCGCACACCAAGCCGACAAGAGATAAGGCAAAGATCCACACGGTCATTTCAATGACTTTAGTTTGGGAATGTTGGGCGATCCCTTCATCGACTAAGCGCGCCATAAAAAGCGGCAAAATCAATTCAAAGACTGCTTCTAAAAATTTAAAGACCGGACCTAAAATGATTTGTTTCCGGTATGAGCGGGCATAATGTAACAGCCGAACCATGTAAAACTTCCTTCCTTTAAATAGGTACACAAGTGAGCTTTGAATAAAAACTCACCAGCTTTCCTTATTGTAGCTCACTTTTAGAGATATTGCTCTGTGAAAACCGAAATGTCTGATACAATTAGATAGAAGGGGCGAATTTTATGGAAGAAACATTTAGCCGGATCGTCTTACTATTTTTTTGCTATGCTTTTATCGGTTGGGTCTGGGAGACGATCTATTGTTCATTAAAAGCGCGGCATTTTGTTTACCGCGGTTTTTTATTAGGTCCCATCACGCCAATCTATGGCTTTGGGGTGTTAGGTGTGTTGTACTTGATCGAACCCTATCAAAATAATCTGGCGCTTTTATTTTTACTGGCTTTGCTGTTAGTCACCACGTTAGAGTATGTCACGAGTTTTTTATTGGAAAAACTTTTCCACCTGACCTTGTGGGATTATAAAAAAGTACCGCTGAACATCAATGGACGTGTAGCCGTTCCGGTTTCGATCTTTTGGGGTGTAGCGTGTGTTTTTATCGTCAAAATCATCAATCCTGAATTAGTGGCGTGGGTTTACGCAAAGGTGGCTCGGTTTGGAATTTTTTTACCGCTGATCTTACTTATGTTGATGAGTTTTGATCTAGGCTTTACTTTAGCCAATGTTGCTTCACTGCGCCGGCGCATGGCCGAGTTGAGTCAAACGATCGAAAGTCGCAAACAAAAAGTTCGACTGGATCTAGCCACGCACGCCGAACGGTTAGAACAATTGAAAGCTCGACAAAAAGCGCGTTTGGATTGGTTGAATGATTTGAAAGAACATCCAGAGATCACGAAAAATCTGCCACAGTTGAATTTTCAAGAGCGCCGATTTTTAAATGGCTTTCCGAATATGAAAACCAAAGAAATCAAAGGCTCGTTAGATGATGTGCGAGCATTAGTCAAAGAATTGAGAGGAGAGAAAAAATGAAGAAAAAAGTAGTGCTCGGGTTATTAGCTATCAGTTTAGGCATGGGGATGCCACTTGTCACACAGGCTGAATCATTGGATACGTTGAATCAAAAAGAAGCGAGCATCCAGCAAGAAAGTCAGCAGATCAGTCATGATCTCGAACAAGCCCTGACAGCTATCAATGAAAAATACCAAGCAGTCAGCGAAGTGAAAAAGAAAGTCTTAGCCAATGAGACGATATTGAAAAAAACGAAAACACAAGTTCAGCAAACACAAGCTGATCTTGAACAACGAAAAAAAATCGTTGCTCAACGCTTGCAAAGCATCCAGTTGAATGGAGCAAATCAAACAGTTTTGACAGCCTTGTTAGACGCAAGAGATTTCAATGAATTGCTTCATCGAACGTTTACGATGAGCATGCTCCAACAATCTGAACAAGATAAGATCAAAGATTTGAGTGATGAGCAGACGAAATTAACGAATCTAGCGAAAAAACAAGAACAGACGCAAACTGAATTGAAGAAAAATGAAGAACAACTGCAAAAAGAAAGCGATAGCTTAAATGATCAATTAACACAGCTAAAAGAACAGCTGCAAGCAAAACAAGCTGATTTGCAAAAGATCAGTGAAGATAAAGAAGTCGAGCAAGCTCGCCTCGAAGCTGAAAAAGCCCGTCAAGAGCAAGCGGAAAAAGAGGCGAAACAAGCCGAAGAAGCCGCGCGGGAAAAAGCAGCTAAAACTGTTGAAAGCTCAAGTGCGGCAAAGGATTCCAGCACTATGGCAAGCAGCACCGCACCAGCTGCGGAAACTGCAACGAGTAGTACAGCCAAGGCAACACCTGCGCTGCCAACGGTCGCAACTCCGATCACACGTGGGAAAACGATGCAAATGCAATCCACGGCCTATTCTTGTGCTGAATCAGTCAATACTTTTTGGACGGCGATGGGGATTGACTTGCGCCAAAATCCGATGGTCGTCGCGGTCGATCCAAACGTCATTCCATTAGGTTCGATGGTCGAAGTTTCCGGTTATGGGATTGCGATCGCTGGTGATACGGGCGGTGCGATCAAGGGAAATATCGTTGATGTGCATTTTCCAACAGTTGAACAATGTATTCAATGGGGACGACGCAATGTGACGGTTACGATCATCGAACAATAGACTTTTAGTCAGCTCACTGGTCATTGCGGTTTACGAGCGGTGTGCTGACTTCATTTTTCAAACAAAAAAACCGACCAGCACAGCGCGATCGGCTTTAAAGAAATTGTTTGATTTTTGTCAGTGACACGGGGATCTTTTCATCATTTGCCAGCACGATCGTTTTGTTTTTCTTATTGACCGAGCGGATATTGTTCAAATTAACAACGTAAGCACGGTGACTGCGAATCAGTGCCGGATTGCGTTCAGACAATTGTTTCAACTTGCCATAAAATTGAAATGTCTCGTGCGTCAAATGAGCTTCTAGTTTATGAGGCTGACCCGGGATGGTACAAAAATATTGGATGTCACTCAATGGATAAAACCGAATCTCATCATCAAAAGCTAGCTTAACGATCTCATTGGATTGCGGCTCGCTTTTTTTGTTGCGCAAAAGCTCGGTCAAGACTTGTTCGATATTTTGCCGCACCGTCTCGCTATCCGCTTTTTGGATAAAATCATAGGCTTCAATATGTAGTTTGTGGATATCTAAAGCAAATTCGTCGTGGCTGGAAATAAAAATAATTTTGATCGCCGGCTGTAATTGTTTCAGCTCATTGGCGACTTCGATCCCAGAACGTTCCACACCAGCTAATTCGATATCTAAAAAGACGATTGCAAAATCATCTTTGCGTTTTGTAAAGACTGAAACGAGTTCATTCGCACTTTCAGTAGCCAACACGATCTGGCTGTCTAATTGGTTGATCATGACAAAGTTGCGGATGATCTTTTCAAATTGCCGACGTTGGACGGCGCTGTCTTCACAAATATAAATCGGTACCATCGGAGTTCTTCCTTCCTATTTAATAGTGATCCGCTGAGTAAATTCTTGTTCAACCAATTTGGTGCTCAAACTCAAATGCGGATTGCGATTGATGACCTGATCTAAAATCGTCAATCCATTGCCTCGGTCTGCACCTTTTGTAGTAAAATGCTGCATTTTTAATTGATGCAAAGGGAGTTCCGTTGGAGTAGGATTTTTGACTGTGATCGTGATTTTTTTTGGATCCGTGAGAAATTGGACGATCAACGCTTCATGCGACTGATTGGCGGTCATCTCTTCCGTGGCGTTGTCTAAAATAATTCCTAGCGCTTCTGAAAGATCCACGATCAAACTATTTTTGATCGTGATCTTATCAGGAATGGCTAGTTTGACTTTGATATTTTTTGTCGAAGCTTCCATTAGTTTGACCATTAAAAAACTACGTAAGTTCAGTGGTTCTAAATTCGCTAAAGGATTCAGATCCACCGGCCGATCTTCTAACGCGAGATTAGTCGGTAGAATATTTTTTTGATAATACTGCTTCAAACCAGCTAAGTCTTCTTCTTCAATGTAGGCATTCAGTGTGTACAAAATATTGCGGTAATCATGTTTGAATGTCCGCAGTTGCTGATAACTGGCTTCCAATCTTTTAATATAGTCTTCTTGCAACTCGATTGTTTTTTTCGTGTACCGCGCTTCCAATGTTCGGCTGTAGTTGTGTAGCACTGCTAGCAAGATGATTGAATACAATGCGAAAAATAAAGTTTCTAACTTATGATTTGTTGCGACAGTCGCATTCATGCGATCAACGAAGATCAGTAAATAATATGTCCATAGCAATAAGTTAGTTGCACCGATCAAAACCGGATGTGGCAAAAAAGTCAATCGTCGTGAAAAGAAACGGCGGATGAGCCAAGCCACGATGAGCGCAAAAGCATACGCCACTAGCAAATGTGGAATCGCTCCATTCAAACTATTATCTAAGACTAGTCGATTAAACGCCATCAATGAAATAAAGTTAGAGAAGTAATCTCCCAGCACACCTAAGATCAAGCCGAGCGGGACGAGATAGAAATACTCTTTGTCTTTATTCGAAGCAAAGTAAAATAAGCCTAATTGGAAAAAATAAGTTGGTATGACGGAAATAAAACCGATGGCAGTCAGTAGCCAACTAAAGAAAAAAGAGCCGGCAATATTTAATAGCCAAAACCACCATTTTTTTCCTGGTCCGCGTTTTAAGATCAGCATATTAAGACTGTGGGCAAATAATTGTGAAGCAACGATTAAAAAATATTCCAAAATTCTCCTACTCCTTATTTAGTTCATCTGGAATCTTGATTTCATAATCAAATCCCCAACAACCAAAAAAGATAAACAATTGACTTAAGACGATTGCGGATTTCATAATAGCACGTTTTACAGTTGGTTTCATTTTAATTTCCCCATTCTAATAAAAATTTTTTCGGTAATTGGTAAGATGCGTGTTGCAGCGGTTAAAATCCCAAGCGCAATAAAGAGAGCCGCGGAGGTAAATAATGGTACTAAACTGAGTATTGTCAGTAGACTCAACGAGATGAGTGCTTTGACCTTCCGCTTTTTTTGCTGAGAAGGTGCGATGGGATTGAGTTTAGTTCCTTGTGCACCGTATTTGACGATTGCGAAACCGGCAAAGAGTGTGACTACAACTTTTACGACCAATGGAATAGTTAAGCTAGTCAAAGTAAAAAGCCATGGCACGAACCAAAAAGTGATCATCGTCAGGACGAAACATTGCGCATCAGAAAGTGCGTGGTAACCGGTGATGAAAATGCGCAAGGCTAAAAAGCTTACATAAGTAACGATGGTCGCAAAAAGCGAGTGAGTGATCCAGGCTAATAAGAGAAAAGAAACGACTTTAGGAACATTGATCAACAATGTTTGAATGACAAAGGTCAATGCGATCTTTTCTTTTTCACTAGCAGGTATTCCAGCAGCAACGCGGTTCGTTACTTTTTCAGCAAAATTTTCCATAAGAACCTCCTTTCGTAAAATATCTTACAACAGATTCATAAAAATAGGGTTTATAGTTCATAAAAGGTGGTTTTGGATTCGTGAAAGAGGTATTTAGCTTGTGAAATTGTATTTTGACATCATGATAGCTGACTCAAATGGAATCAAAGTGAAGTATTTAAATAGGAATAGAAAAAATAGTTGTAAATAAATAGGGTGTTAACGAATTTTTAGGAGCCGTTGATGAACTAAGAAAAGCTATTGATGAATTGAAAATAGTTATTCATGATTTAAAACAAATTATTGAAGAGGAGACGCTACTAAAATAAAAAACTAGAGTTATAATAAGTTGGCAATCATAAAACATTGGAAAGAGGTTTGGGTATCGAATAAGCTATGCAAAGAAAGTTCTATCATGTGCATAAGTAAATTATTTTGAGAAAGAAGAATCGACATGAAAAGATTTTTAAGTGTGGTCGCAGTATCATTATCATTCGGAACAGTGGCAGTCTTAGGAACAAGTGTAAAATCCCATGCGGCGACAACGGATGCCAAGAATTATATTTATCGAGTTTATAATCCTAATTCAGGCGAACATTTGTATACACCAAGTGAATTTGAAGAAAAAACATTGATCAATTTTGGCTGGAAAGATGAAGGGATGTCTTGGGCTGTTCCAGCGGATAATAACTTTGAGCGTCCGTTTGTAACGCGGCTGTATAATCCAAATGCCGGTGATCATCATTATACCGATAGTAATGCAGAGGTCACAAATTTGATGAAACTTGGCTGGAGCAATGATCAAGTTGGTTTCCCCGCTGCAAATAAAGATGAAAAGGGTAGCGTCCCTGTCTATCGTTTATACAATCCAAATGCCAAATCTGGTGCCCATCATTTTACATTGAGTGCTAGTGAACGCGATTCGCTGGTCAAAGTCGGTTGGAAAAGTGAAGGCATTAGTTTCAACGAATTTGCGATCAAATAATTTTCGAACTGTCGGCTTGTTAGAGTCGGCAGTTTTTTTCTTTTAAAATAAAAAATCATTTTATCGTTCATGAACCCAAAACGATGATTTATGAAATTTTGACACCTTTTTTGGCTGGGATAGTTATAATGGTCTCAGGGTTTGAATTAAGAGTTTCATCGGCATTATTGGGAGTTAAATTTTAAATAAGTGTTTAACACTAGAAGGAGCACTAGAAAAGATGATGCAACTTTTCTGGTGCTCTTATTTTGTGAATTTAGCTAAAAATTGCAGTGAGGAAGTATGTTGGAAAACTGATTCGATCGTTTAGGAATCCAAAGCGGTCATTTAGGAATTTTAGCCACTTTTTTTACGAGAGTTGACTATAATGATCTTAGGGTTTGAAAGAGTTTCATCGGTGTTATTGGGAGTTAGATTTAAAAAAAGTGTTTATCGTAAAGAGAGCGTCGGGAAAAGATGATACAACTTTTCTCAACGCTCTCGTTTTCTTTTTTTAGCAAAAAATTTCAAAAGATATTTCTGAAAGTAAAAAAATTCTTATTTTCCGCAATCTTTTAGAAATATGGTTGTAATATTATAGCAACATTTGTATAATAAATGAGAAATATGAGAACGAAATAGAAGGATGCTGAGGAATATGAAAAAATTTAAAACAGTCGCATACAGTGGCTTAGTGTTAGCTAGCCTGGCTAGTGGTGGCGTGTTGGTCCAAGCAGCCCAGCAAGCACCAGCTCAGACTCAGCTGACCACGAATCTAGCTTCAGAAAAACAAAAAGCCTTGCAAGCCGGTTATACGGAAGCGCAATTTAATGCCATGGTGCAACAACCAAAACTAGCCAGTGTAACACCTAACCCTGAGATTATCATGAGCGCGGGGATGAAACGTGATGGTGCGAAGACTCAAACTGCGGATGATCTACGAAACGCTGTTGTTACAGAAGCACTGAAACAAAAAGGTGTGAAGTTTGAAACTGGCGGTAACTCTCCGACAACGGGCTTTGATAGTTCCGGCTTCGTTCAATATGTTTTCAAACAAGCAGCAAACATCGACTTACCTCGAGCTACGATCCAACAAGAAACAAAAGGTGAAGATGTAAGCTTGGCTAGTTTGAAACCAGGTGATTTGCTGTTTTATGGCAAGCGTGGCCAAACATATAGTGTAACGATCTACATTGGCAACGGGCAAATGATCTACGCGCCTGAACCTGGTGACGTTGTAAAAGTAACGAACATGCAATATTGGAAACCTGATTTTGCTCGTCGAATCATTAGTGATGATCAATCCGGTAATACACCAGGTACGAATCCAGGTGGTAACAGCGGTCAAAAAGAAGTGACTCACAACATTTATCGCTTGTACAACCCGTATGGTGGCAAACATCATTTCACGCAAAATAAAGCTGAAGCTGACAACTTGATCAGCTTAGGTTGGAATAATGAAGGAATTGGCTGGGTCGCACCAGACAAAGGGACACCAGTCTATCGTTTATATAATCCTAACAACGGACGTCACCATTATACTGTGAGTGTTGCAGAGCGGGATAATTTAGTCCAAGTTGGCTGGAACAATGAAGGAATCGGTTGGCAATCAGGTGGGACAATCCCAGTTTATCGGGTCTACAATCCTTATGCACCCGCGACAGAAGATAGCCACCATTACACGGTGAGTGCTGCCGAACGTGATAACTTAGTCAAACTCGGTTGGCGTGATGAAGGAATCGGTTGGTATTCAACGACCGCTGCCCAATAAAAATCGGATAAAAAAAAGACCAGTAAAGCCAAGTCGCAACTTGCTTTTACTGGTCTTTACTTCATGTCTTAATTTCCGTAAGCATTTGTCACGCGAACACTGCCATCAGTCGAAACACGGTAAAAACCAACTGAGCCGGTGCCGCCATGTTGCGCGAGCTGTTTGCTTTCAGCATCAAATAAATAATCTGAACCGATCATTTGATAAAAGCGTAACACGATATCATCGTTAGCTGTTTCGGGTTGAGCGGCATGGATCGCAGCTAAAGCTTGATCTTCACTGCTTACCACAACAGCTGGAGTTTCCGCAGCAGTCGGTTCGACATTCGTCGTTGTCTCGACTGTGTCTTGCACGGGAGCGACTGATTCAGTTTCACTCGTTTGACTGTCCGCTGTACTTTGTTGTGTCGCTTCGACAGGTGTACTAGCAGGTGTACTAGCCTCGCTAGCAGTCATACTGGTGATAGTTTCTGATTGGCTCGTCTGTTCTAGTGTACTGGAAGAAGAAATAACTGTGCTCTCTGTTGACTCGACAACTGAAGAGCTTGTTGATTGACTAGAATTTATAGTGTTGCTTTGTTTGGTTTCAGTTGAGGCAGTTGAACTAGATTCATCATTCGAATTTCCACAAGCTGAGAAGAGGAATAAGCCGGCTAATGCCATAAGCAAACTAATTTTTTTCATATGTTTAATCACCTTTATTGTTTTTTTATTTTTTTACAGTATAGCATCGAATGTAACAAAATAAAGTCTTTTGTAACAACAATGTAATCTCCTTAACTAAAAATAAAGAAATTAAAAAAACGTCAGTCTGCTAGTTTATGTTTGTGGAGTGAGCGAAAAACGTATTGAAAAAACTAATTTGTATTTTATTCTACATTTGAATGGCTAACTGCTTCTTGGGAATTAAGAATAAATTTATTTTCAAGGTGGAAGAAAAAGTTATTTTTTTGTCATCAATAATAATTGGGGATTGTTGTTTAGGTAAGTATGGTGAGTAGAGAGTTGTTTTTCCTATAATCAACGGTTAAATTTACTGTCCTTTTTTACGCAATTTTGTTCGCCAGAGCTGCGCAAAAAGTAAAGCTGTAAATAAAATTCCTGTTCCAATCCGTACCCAGATAGGGACATAGTTGACTGGTCCAATGCCTGTCTTTGCCACTACCAGCAATGCTAAGCCGCATAAGTTATACAAAACCAAGATCAGTCGATCAAGTTTAGCGCCGGTCATTTCGTTCACCTCCTGCAATCGGATGATGATCAAAGGCTGACCAAAGATTTTGTGAGTCGGCCAAATAATCGAACAAACTCGGTTTAGGCTCTTCTAGTAAGCGTTTGACATTCACGTGAAAAAGTTGACTGAGAGCTACGAATTGATCTAGATCAGGATAGCTTTTATCTAACTCCCATTTGGAAACGGTTTGAGGCGTGATATGAAGTTTTTCTGCGACTTGTTTTTGGGTCAAGTGTTGCTTTTGCCGATAATATTTCAATGTCTGACCGATCTTAAGCATCTCGTTCACCTCCAGTTTTTTTCAGTATACCAACCCCAATTGGACCTGCCTACTTTTTTTGCGAAAACGTTGACTCAAATCTTTATTGAGTCGAAAAAAATTCGCTCAACGTTGCGTTGTTTCTTGTGATGATAGTTTTTGTCGTTATCAGTTCAGATAAGTGGAGTTACTAACTCCTGGCTGGAAAATTTGTTAGAATAAATGCGTGAACAAGAATTTTGTTCCATGAGGAGTGAGTTGGGATGGAGAAAAAAGTAAAAAATCGTTACACTTGCTTCATTTTGCTTGTTGTAGGTTTGTTGCTGCTACTCATGAGCTTTCCTTAGAAAACAGTAGCAGAAACCATCGATGTCAATCCGGAAGTCACTTTTGAACAAGTACCGAAGACCGCTTTAGTCGGTGAACAAGGAACGATTGGGTACCGAGTCCAACCGATCCAAGGCGTTCCGGCTACGGGGACGATTCATTTTTACAGTCGAACACCAGAGATCGCGACCATGACAAGTGACGGACACTGGCAAGCGAAAAGTCCAGGTCGAGCAGCATTTGGTGCGTCTTTTGATTTGTCAGATGCGACCCTGGATGCTTTAAATCAGAAATTTCCCGGTGCCGAATTTGTTCGTTCTGATTGCAATCGATTTTGCAGTATTATCATTAAAGCACCGACTGAGGCAGTTTTCCGTTTATATAATCCGAATTCGGGTGAACATTTTTATACGCGAGCCGCCGCTGAAAAAAATCAATTAATCACAAGCGGTTGGCAAAATGAAGCGGTAGGGTTTGAGGCAACGACGATCGGGTTGCCGGTTTATCGTGTTTATAATCCGAATGCAGGGGATCATCATTACACGACTAGTGCCAGTGAGGTCCAAGCATTAGTAGCTACTGGTTGGCAAGAGGAAGGGATCAGTTTTTACGCTTATGATCCAGCGGCATTCACCTTAGCTGAAAAGGCACTGACACCCGTTTACCGTTTATATAATCCGAACGCAAAAGCAGGCGCGCACCACTACACTGAAAATGTTGGCGAGCGAGATCACTTAGTTCAAGCTGGTTGGCAAGCGGAAGGTGTGGCGTGGTATGAATAAAAGAAAATAATCATCACTTCCTATCATTATTGGTAGGAAGTTTTTTTATTCCAATAAAATGAACAAGCGTTCGTAATTATTTCTTAAGTGTGCTAAAATAATTACAAACATACGTTCTGAATTTAAAAAATAAATTTATTCTTTGCTAATGTACTTTTTGAAAAATGATGACTGAAAATGTCACGAATTCAAAATTACAGCACACAGTAGATTTAGAAAAGAAAGAATATTAGCTCAGGCTGACTGTATCTTGTTTGACTAAAAAATAGAGCAAGAACAATTTTACAAAAATTGAAAATTGCGTGAATAAAAATTTGTTGGCAATTACGTTAGACGAGATTGGGTGTTAAGAATGAATAGGGGAGGGCACGGATATGGAGTTTTGGGAAGAAGTAGATGAAAAGTTAACTGACTATGTTAATTGTCCTGATAATAAAAATTTTGAAGAACTTTTTTCTTGTTTGGAGGATTATTTGAGTAAACGTGCTACAGCGGCTAAATATAAAGCAGAAGCTACAGGAGTTTATATTCCATTCGAAGATTTTTATAGCAATTTTAGATTGTCAACTTGGCAAGCAATTGAAGATTATCCTTCAATTGAAACTTCAACATTTAAATCGGTGTTGTTGCACCGTTTATTTTTTTCAGAACGTGCGGTTTGGCAGCTGTATAAAAAAAAGTCAGCCGATCAGACGGATAAAGATGGGGTGACTTATGAAGGGGCGCGTTGGTCGTCAACTGATGAGCTCCCAGAAACTTCCTATAATTCGACAGGGATGGATGAAGAACGATTTTATTTGCTAGAAGAATTAGAAAAATATGCAAGCGTTAATCGAACGAACTATAACTTTTTACGCTTACTGATTTATGGCTTTACGCCAAAAGAAGCAGTGATCAAATTAAAGATTGCAGATGAATACGATGCCTCAGCGCGAAAAAAAGTCCAACGTATTCGAAGGTCCTTTAAAAAATTTCTTGAAGAAAATAACTAGCCAAGGTCACATCCATAAAATAATTCCCACAGTAATAAATGAAAGATGATAAATGAGATGAATCATTTTTCAAATTAATTTAAAAAGTTAGGTCACATCTCAGAAAAGCAATTCACAGTATAAGTGAAGACGCGTTGAAAAAATGAATCGTCTTCCAAAAACTTATAAATCTATTATTTATAAGTCGTTAATTTGGTAGAAATACTAGTAATTAGTATTTTTATATAAATTGCAATTGCAATCTGGAGAAACGCGACTCCAAGAATGAATAGAAAGATGGGATAATTTATGGCAAATGGATGGGGTTGGCCTTTTTCAGGCGGCTATGCTGGTTATGAAGAAGGACAACAATTTGGCTTTACTAGCTATCCAAGAGGCAATACGAACTTTCATGATGGGTTTGACTTCGGTTCTGCAAAATATCCAGGAACTGAAATGCATGCGATTCATGATGGCGAAGTAGTCTATGCAGGATTTGCACCGGCAGGCTATGAAGCTCTTGGGACAGTTATCGTAACGTTAACAGATAATGGCTACTATATTGTTTACCAAGAATTTGGAACTAGCACAGCAAATATTCATGTGAGTGTTGGGCAGCAAGTAGCAGTGGGTCAAGTGATTGGAACGAGAAATACGAGTCATTTACATTTAGGAATTACGAAAAAAGAATGGTTGGCAGCTCAAGCGTCTGCATTTACAAATGATGGAACGTGGCTAGATCCAATCGTAATTATTGAACATGGTGTATCAGATGATACTCAAACGACAGGAGGAAATAAAATGTTTTGTTTATACTCAAATGGTGGAGCAACTTATTTTTGCAGCGGGGATGCGTTGTATGTGCTAACTGATCCAGCACAAATCAATATTTTACAAGCGATTTATAATGCGAATACTGGGAAAGATATGCCGACTTTTGATTGGAATGCGCCGAACCCAACTTCTGGCTTATTATTAGATGTTTTCCGTCATAAAGTGGATGTTTCAGCATTAAAAGCCAAACTAGAAAAAGCGCAAGCTCAGCCAGCAGAAGAAGACATTTCAACAGAAGCAGGTGAATAAATATGGCAAATGAAGGAATGATTGTCTCAGCAAATGGCTTAAATCTGATTAAGGAATTTGAAGGTGTACGGCTGACGGCTTATCAAGATTCAGTCGGTGTCTGGACGATTGGTTATGGTCATACGAGTGGTGTTTATCCGGGGATGCAAATTTCTCAAGCACAAGCAGATAAGTTTTTGGCTGATGATGCGCAAATTGCAGCCGGTGGGATTTTTCGCTATGTGACCGTGCAACTCAATCAAAATCAATTTGATGCATTAGCCAGTTTTAATTTCAATTTGGGAGCTGCGATTTTAGCAGGTTCGACACTTCTTAGCTATATCAATTCTCGGCAATGGGAAGCAGCTGCTGCTGAAATGAAACTGTACTGTCATGCAGGAGGCGAGATTTTACCTGGATTAGTTCGGCGTAGAAATGCAGAAGCTGACCTATTCTTAAATGGGAAAATGTTTGAGGTTCCTGATCCTAAAAAGCAGATTATTGCAATGGATTGTCTTTTTACTTATAGTACCGGCACCTATTACTACAATGGTGAGAATATCTTCGCTTTAGTAGATGCCAACCAAATCAACGTATTGCAATCAATCTATAATGCGAATCATGGTAAAAATATGCCGACCTTTAATTGGAAAGAGCCAAATCCAACGTATGATTTTGTTATAGAACTACTTAGAAATAGAATCATCTAATTAAGTAGAATAAATAGTTTGATCGCTAAGACTAACAACTCAAACAAGACCCGATTCTTTCGGGTCTTGTTTGAGTTGTTTTTTTAAGTGATTAAAACCCCTTTTGCTTAGGCAGTTTATCTTTCATCTGAATAAAGATCTGATTTTTATTGGTATAGATTTTATAAGTTGGGTTTTTAAGGGGGATCTTTTTGTCTGCTTTATAAAAGTCAGTAAATGAAAATTGGTTGATCGTTACATTTAGTTGTGAATAGCGGCCAAACAACATACGGTTGGTCCAAATCAAGCTATTGTTTTTAGGAACGAGTCGTGTGATGATTGGGTAATCTTTAGCATCGCTTTTTACGATTCGCGATTCATAAAAGAAACGATTGACATACACATGTGTTCGTTCTTTGTTGACTAGTGGGCGCAAATCATTTGCCAGCATGATGCTTTGACGTTCAAAAGAATCTTTTTGATCGGCTAATGCGACAGCGTAGACAAAAGGAAAATAAAGAACATAAAACGCAAACCACAAGATAAGCAGATTTTTAGCTGTTCCCCAGAAGTTTGGCCAAGACTTTTGACTCAACATAATGAGGGTGATCGCCACGAAAACGCCGAACCCGTAACTATAACGCGGCTCTAATTCAGCTAAGTTTTTCTCAAAAATCAAAAAGATCCCGTAACTCAAAACAGTTCCCAAAATCAAATAAACAACCGTATAAAGAAATGCTTTAGCTGGACGGATGTTAGCAAAAGCTAGACTTGACAAGATAAAGATAATTAACAAAACAAGGGCGAGGTAGAGCCAGTGAGTGGCACTGTCTTTTACAATGATCGAGAAATATTTACTGATATTTGTTGCGATCGTTTCAGGGAATTTTGTGAGCTTAGCCACTTTGATCATGTCACCGCGCTCAGAGATTTCGGGGTTGAAGGAAACAATCATCAAATCAGCAACCATGGCTAAAATATAAGCAAGCATAGCGAGCAGTGCTTTTTTTATTTCCTTTATAAATGGTTTGTTTTGAAGTAATTCTTGATATAAGAAAGCTAAGACCATCACGATATAGATCCCAGATGAGGACTGGTAACTGTTGCAGACGCCTAGGACACCTAAAAACGAACAACTAAAGAAAAGTAGTGGATTTTTCCCCCACCATAAAAAAGGTAGGATCGAAAAAAGAATACTTAACGCCATGTAAGGAGCATCAAAACGAAAGCTGAGACTTTGTAAATACCAAGGATTGAGTCCGATCAAAGTGGAGACGATTAACGGGATGGGCTTTAACTGCCGATGGTTTAATGTGTAGACCGCAAGTAAGCTGGCTACAGAAAGAAAAGTGCCAGTCATTAAACTTGAAGCAAGACCAGCATCGGTGAGGTGGCGGCTTCCTTGAACGATCCAAGAAAAATATTCACTGACCCAGCGAGAGTAAGCAATCCCAAAGCCGGCTTGGCCATTTACTTGTCGATTGACATCATCCAAGTAAGGGAAATTTGCTTTTTCGATTGCAAACAGTGCTAGCAGATAAATGCCAAAGACGAGCGCGATCGCGTAACGATGTTCATAAATAAATGACTTCAGCTTGAAGTGCGATAAATGGAAATTTGAAGTAGTTCGTTGTTTTCTCAATTTTTTTCACCTTAATCTAAAAGTTTAATTATCACTTGGCTAATTTTAGGTATTGAACCATTGATTGAATTATAGAGAAGAACTGTGGAATAGTAAATAACTTACCTTAAAGACAGTCGCCTTTTTCTCCTATCATTTAGAATATTTCTAAGCTACTAAATGCATGTATAAATTATAATCTCACTTAAGAAATAAACTATAATTTGATTAAGATAACTTTTTTGTCAATAAAGCCCATGCTATACTAACTTGAGTGAATTTCAGAAAATGAAATGATGGGAGAAGAAAATGCAAAAAAGGATTCCGCATTCGAAGCTAACGAAAGTGCAAAAAGTAGTTATAATAATTGTATTATCGGTGGGGCTTTCATTACTTGTAGAATTATTTGGCTTTAATCATTTTTACTGGTTTCATGAAAAATCAAATTATCAACCAAAAATCAGTGCCGTAAAGAACGCAAAAATAGAAAAAGATAAATTGATTTTAAAAGACCCGATGAAAGAAGCAACTGTAACTGTTGATCTTGGTTCGAAAGATGTGTCTACTTTAGAGTTGTTACCAAGTGGAGAGAGTGATCCTAAAGCTAGTATTCGCTTATCACAAAAGGGGCAAGACGTAAGTACTCGAGCGCTTGATAATAAGCGCAGCACTTTTTTTAATGTGAAAAATTTACGAGGAAAATTGACTTTGACCTTTAGTGAAGTCAAAAGACAGAGACTACGAGTCAAGACTTATGCGGCCAATCGCTTAAACTTCAATTGGATTCGCTTTATTTTTATGATGATAAGTTTGTTGTTTGTTTTGGGCACACTTCTTTTTATAAGCAGTCAGAATTATGCCTTATTTGCTTTTTTTGCAATTTTACTATTTGGCTCACTTTCGGCTGTTGTCTTGCCGCCAGGTTCTACATTTGATGAACAGCAGCATGTTATTAAAGCATTGAGTGTGGCAGATGGGAACTTAGATTTTGATAATGGTGAACGAGTTGAATTACCTAATCAGATCACGAATTTATATTCTTATTCAGGTCAGGGGATAAAAACGTATGCTTCTTATCCTGAGTACCAAAGTTTTTGGTCTTCACTAGATAATAAGCAAAATAGTAAATTGGTCAATCCACAAGTTGCTTCAACAGCAGCTAGTTATACATTTATTCAATATTTACCAGAAGCAGTTGGATTAAATGTAGCCAAGTTTCTGCACTTACCAAGTATTGCTTATATTTGGTTAGGACGGATCGCAAATGTATTATGTTATGCTTTGTTAGCTTTTCTTGCGATTCGAATCGTGCCACAACGTAAGCGTCTATTTACTTTTTTTGCATTGCAACCGGTGATTTTGTACACAGCTTCTGCTAATGGATTTGATGGGATCTTAGTGGGGATTTTACTCCTTGCTTGGAGCATTATTATGAAGTTACGGGTGAAAAGGCAAAGACTTTCTCCCTTAACCTTTGCAATTATTACGTTGTTGCTTGCTTTGATCATCATTTTCAAAGTAACGTATGCACCAGTATTACTGATGTTCTTCCTACTGAAAAAGGAAAATTTCAAAAATAAAAAACAATTTCTTGGTTATGCTAGTTTGATTTCACTTATTTTAGTAGTTGTTAGTGTAGCTACTTACTATTACTCATCTGTTCAAGGAATTGATCAATGGGGGGTGGCGGGGGCTGATCCTGCTAAGCAGATGTCACTGATCTTTCATCATCCGATTTCATATATAGGAACACTAGCACAATTTTATGCAGACAGTACTTTCCATTATGCGTATGACTTTTTTGGCAGCTTAGGCCATTTGATTCCGCTTAATCCATTTTTAGTTTTATTGAGTTGGGGCATTGTGATCTTCTTAAGTTTATTTGATGTAGAGGAAACTGGCGTTGCGCAAGTTGATGAACGGATTTATTTGACTGGATTTGAAAAAGTGGTTCAAATTTTTCAAGCGATTTGTATTGGAATCTTATCAGCTACAGCGTTGTATATTACATTTACTCCAGTTGGTTCTGGAACAGTGGAAGGATTTCAAGCGCGCTACATGTATCCTATGATCTTCCCAATGTTCATTGTGTTGTCTACATGTAAAATTCAAAATACTTTTTCTAAAAAAGCGATTCATCTAGGTACGTTACTTTTAGCTTTGGGATTCCTTATTTATTATGTATGGTCAAAAATCTTAGTCCCTTATTGTCTCTAATATCAAAAGTTGGTTGGTAAAACAAAAGTAAAGGAAGAAAAAATGAAAGTATTATTGATTATTCCTGCATACAATGAGGAAGACAGTATTTTAAAAACTATTCAAGCAATTGAAACATTTAAACAATCTGTTGATTATCAATTGGACTATTTGGTCATCAATGATTGCTCAACGGATCGAACTAAAGAACTGTTAGTAAAACACCAGATCAACGCAATTCATTTGATTCTTAATCTAGGGATTGGTGGAGCTGTGCAAACTGGTTATAAATACGCGGCTAGAAATCAATATGATATCGCTGTTCAGTTTGATGGTGATGGACAGCATGATATCAACTCGCTTAATCAGTTATTGGCTCCAATCATGAGTGGAAAAGCTAATTTGACGATTGGCTCTCGTTTTGTTAAGGGGAGTACTTCACAATTTCAAACGAGTTTTATGCGACGGCTGGGAGTGAAAGTTATTTCGTTCTTTATTAAGCTAGTGACTGGATTTAAAGTTTATGATACAACTTCCGGCTATCGAGCAGCAGATAAAAAAGTACTGAATCTTTTTGCTCATCGTTACCCAGTCAAATACCCTGAACCTGAAACGATTGTCCATACGCTTAAACGACGATTAAAAGTACAAGAAGTCGGGGTGAATATGTTTGAACGACAAGGTGGGACTTCTTCTATCACGCCGTTCAAATCCATTCGTTACATGACAGAAGTTTGCTTGTCGATTTTAGTAGCGACATTTATGAAGGAGACTGACTAATGGATATTTTTTCAATTGTAATGCTTATCGCAGCTATTTTTTTCCTGTATTTCGTGATACGTAATATCAATAAAAATACTTTTTTATTGTCGAATGCATGGCTGTGGCTGCTTATTGCAGCAGGATTAGTTGTTTTTGCTTTGATCCCTAGCATACCTGAGTATTTCGCCCAATTATTAGGCTTTCAGTTAACCTCGAATTTCTTATTATTTCTAGCAGTTTTCTTTTTATTGTTGCAAGGACTGATTCATTCGATCCAATCGTCCAAACAACACACGCAGATCATTACCTTAATCCAAGAGATCTCAATGTTGAAATCAAAAGAGGAGCAAGACCATCATGGAGAGTAGTAACCATACATTTGTCATTTGTGCTTATAAAGAAAGTCGCTATTTAGAAGAATGTATCCAGTCGGTGTTAAATCAAAGTCGTCCGACACAAGTGATCGTTTACACTTCAACGCCTAATGACTATATCCAACAAATGTGTGATCAGTATCAGTTAACGTGTTTTAGCAAAAAAGGTGGTGGAATTGGTAAAGATTGGAATAACGCATTGTCTTTTGTTAAGACTCGTTATGCGACGATCGCACATCAAGATGACCTGTATTTGCCTGAGTATGCTGAAAAGGTCGTCGCGGAGTTTGAAAGAAAAGAGGATCGTTTGATCGTTTATTCTGACTATCGTGAATGGAAAAATGGGAAAGTCATTCCAGCCAACGAAAATCTCAAAATCAAACGAGCTATGTTGAAAACGATTAGTGTCTTTCCGAGCTGGAAGTTTTTGCGGCAACGTGTCTTGGCGTTTGGCAATGCAATCTCTTGTCCAGCAGTCTCTTATGATTTAAAAAATTTAGCCGACTTTCGCTTTGATGAAAAGATGAAAGTGTCGTTAGATTGGAAAGCTTGGTATGATATTGGTAAACGTTCAGGTAGTTTTGGGTTTGTGGATGAACCATTGATGTATCACCGAATCCATAATGAATCGGAAACAACGAATTCAATCGAAAATAATTCACGAACGGCTGAAGATTTAAAGATGTATCAGCTGTATTGGCCTAAGCCAGTGGCAAAGTTTTTGATGAAATTTTATGTGAAGAGCCAAGAGACTAACAATTAGAGGTAATTATGAAAAAGATACTTGCAAGTCAATTTTCTAAGCCAACAGATTTAAAAAAAAGCTCATTATGGTATAGTACTGGGACATTTACCTACGCAGCTTCTTCGGTCTATTTGTTATTAGTTGTGACACGCGTCCTCGGTCCTTCACAGGCAGGAATTTTTTCAATCGGTTGGGCAGTCTGTCAACAGATGTACGCAGTTGGGCTGTATGGTACACGAAATTTTCAAGTAGCTGATATAGAAAGTCGTTATTCTGATAAAAGCTATTTCCAAGTCAAGCTTTTCACGATTGTAATGATGTTACTAGGTAGTATCGTTTACTCTGCTATTTTAGGTGTAAGTCAGATTAAATTAGTTGTGTCCCTGCTGTTGACTTTTCTGATGTGTGGCGAGACGATCGCAGATGTATTAGCTGGCTTTTTACAAAAACGTGAGCGACTCGACTTATCAGGGAAATCCTATTTTTTCCGAATCGTTAGTTATGATCTGCTGTTTACGATTATTTTGTTTCTAACAGGTGATATGCGACTAGCTATTGGTAGTGCAGCAATCCTTTCAATTGGGTGGCTACTTTTAGTTGACTATCAATGGGTACAAATGATTGGGTATTCAAAACAATCAGTCCCGCTAAAAAGAGTTATTCAGTTACTAAAGGAATGTACCCCGATTTTTTTAAGTGCATTTTTAACCAACTATATCGTGAATATTCCAAAAAACTCGATCGAGCTTTTCTTAGCTGATAAAATTCAATCGATTTATAATATTTTATTCATGCCGTCTGCTATTATTACATTATTTATGTCGTTCGTATTAGTACCAATGTATACAAAAATTTCGACGCATTGGCTACAAAAAGAATACACAGCATTTAAAAAAATTGTGTTGAAAATCGTCGGTATCATTGTGGGGTTGACAATCATCGCAATCGTCGGTGGGTACTTAGTGGGAATTCCTGTTTTAGGAATTATTTATAATGTAAACTTAAATCCATATAAGCTGCAATTTATTTTATTAATTCTAGGTGGTGGAATTAATAGTTTAGCAACTTTCTTAGTATACGTGCTAACTGTTTTTGGTCGGCAACGCTTGTTAATCTATGTGTATACAGTTGCTGCACTAATTGCAACTTTGATCAGTAACCATTTAGTAAGTATTTATGCGATTAGTGGGGCAGCACTTGTTTATTTACTGGCTATTCTTTTTATCAGTTTGTTACTGTTGACGATAGTTATCCGTCTGTATTTCGTTCTAACGAAACAATCATTAGCGAAATAAAGTGATTGATTTGTAATCAGAGGAGTAAATTAAAGGTCAAATGGATAACAATTAGTACTGAGAGCTAGGCGAATAGCCTAAGCTCTTTTTATTTTATCTAGTTCTAATTTTTTAATGACTGATTAACGAGTTAAAAATTTGAAAGCAGAGTGTTTGATGATAGAATTAAGGAAAGAGTCTTATTCCATGAGATAGCTCATTATTTAAGGATGGAGATAGAAATCTTTTTGTTTGATATCAGTATTAATTTAACAATAAATATTTTCTAATCTTAAGATTTAAATAGATTAGGAAATTCTGTAAAAACTATAGTATGAAATTGCATTGGGAATTTTTATAATAATTTTTTTGATTGTTTTTCAAAAAAATTATTTTAAACCGGATACAAAAATGTTAATATATTAAATTTTGAAAGGAGAATTTAAAATGAAAAAATTATTAGCTAGCTTCTCATTAATTTGTTTGGGCATTGGGATAGTTGGTCTAGGACGCTCAGCTGAAGCAGTTGCAGATGGTCCGACTTTGGCTCCAGCAACACCCAAAGTAGCGATTTCTCGTTTATACAACCCTAATACGGGAGAGCATCTGTTCACACCGAGTAATTACGAGCGAGCTGCATTGATTGATTTTGGCTGGCAAGATGAAGGATTAGCTTTTAAAATGCCGGATTATGCACCGGGGGCTTCGATGGTTAACTATGTCCATCGGATTTATAATCCGAATGCAGGGGATCATCATTATTTGACGAATGTCGGCGAGTTAGAAAATCTTTTAGCGCTTGGTTGGCATGATGATAATGTTGGATTTTACGCCGCAAATGATGGACAGCCTGTTTATCGGTTATATAACCCCAACGCGAAAGCCGGAGCTCATCACTTCACGCTCAGTACGGGTGAAAAAGATGCGCTGATAAAAGCTGGTTGGCACGATGAAGGCGTTGGTTTTAAAGCTTATGCAGACTAACTAACAAGAAGAGAGTCAGGACAGATGTCCGGCTCTTTTTTTTGACTAAATTTCTTTTTCTTGATGGCGGTCAAGTTAAACTATCGGGTAATGGACTACACTGGGTTTGTAAGCAAGAAGGGAGTTTATGAGATGAAAGTACAGCGGTTTTTGCAACAACATAATGAAGGGATCACTCTTGCAAGTGGTAGTTTGATCGTCTTAAGTTTTTTAGTTCAACGCGGATTACAATTGGCAAATGTCGGGGCGATCTTTTTGATCATCGCGTCAATTATTGGGGCGATCCCCATCATGTGGCGGGCCTATCAAGCGTTGCGGGTCAAAGTCATCAGCATTGAATTGTTAGTCTCAATCGCCGTTTTAGGTGCATTTATGATCGGTGAGTACCATGAATCAGCGATTGTCACATTTTTATTTTTGTTTGGTAGTTTTTTAGAGAAGAAAACGTTGGAGAAGACACGGCACTCGATTAAAGCTTTAACGCAGTTAGCACCGACTAAAGCGTTAGTCGTCAAAGGTCAGGCGACCGAAGAAGTTGCGGTGGACGATGTGGAAGTCGGAGATCATTTGCTAGTGAAAACGGGCGGTCAAGTTCCCGTTGATGGTGTGATCGTAACTGGCGCCGGCTTTGTCAATGAAGCGAGTATCACTGGAGAAGCACGACCAGTGAAAAAAATGACTGGCGCAACGGTTTTTGCGGGTTCGTTCGTTGCAAATGGAACGTTGACGATTGAAGCGCAAAAAGTCGGAGAAGATACGACTTTTGGTAAGATCATCGAATTAGTGGAAGAAGCGCAAGATGCGAAATCAGGCATGGAAAATTTTATCGATAAGTTTGCTCGCTTTTATACGCCGGCAGTTTTGTTGTTAAGCGTGATCGTGTACGTGATTACCCGAGATTTTCCTTTAGCGATCACGTTACTGGTCTTGGGTTGTCCGGGAGCTTTAGTGATCGGGGTGCCCGTCTCCAATGTTGCAGGCATCGGTAATGGTGCTAAACATGGCGTGTTGTTAAAAGGCGGTGAAGTGTTGGATACGTTTAGTCAAGTGGAGACAGTTTTATTTGATAAGACGGGAACACTGACTAAAGGAACCCCCACTGTGACCCAAAGTTATTTTTACGGTGACAAGATGGAAAGTTTACAAGTCGTACAAGCAGTTGAAGCGGAGTCGGATCATCCGTTAGCTCAAGCTGTGACGGCTTTTGCTGGACAGAAAAATGTGCCTGCAGTCAGCGAGACAAAAGTCATCAGCGGGCGTGGGATCGCAGCAGTCGTTGCCGATCAAACGGTCTTAGTTGGGAATGCAGCGTTATTGACTGAAGCACAGATCTCGTTAAATGCCGCCCAACAAAAACAAATCACTATGATCCAACAAGCAGCAGCTTCGTTAGTTCTAGTGGCAATTGCAGGTGAGGTTCGGTTGATTTTGGGTATTTCGGACGCACCACGAGCAGGGGTAGCTGAAAGTTTGGCTCAGTTGAAACAAATGGGAATCAAACAAACGGTAATGCTAACTGGCGATAATCAACAAACAGCACAAGTTTTAGCAGACGAGCTAGGGATCGACCAAGTTTATGCGGAACTTTTGCCGCAAGAAAAAGTTGATTGGGTGAAAAAATTTCAACAAACTGGCAAAGTCGCGTTTATTGGGGATGGGATCAATGACAGCCCGGCACTGGCGACTGCTGATATCGGGATCGCGATGGGCAGTGGCACAGATGTCGCGCTGGAAACTTCTGATATCGTGTTGATGCGTTCTGATTTTTCTAGTTTAGTCCACGCGTATGGATTGACGAAAAAGACTGTCGCCAACATGAAAGAAAATATCGCATTGGCATTAGCGACGGTCGTGTTTTTACTGATCGGGTTAGTAGCCGGCTATGTGTATTTAGCTAGCGGGATGTTCGTGCATGAAGCCAGTATTTTAGTCGTGATTTTAAATGGGATGCGCCTGTTGCGATTTCACGTGAAACAAGCTGCTCAAAACAAAGTAGTAACACCGGAACAAGCCAGTTAAAAAAATTTGGTGAAACTTGATAGCGGTCAATTTTTTTTAAGTTGCCTCGCTTTACAATAGAAGAAAAGAAAGAAGGAATCATGATGAAAAAAGTGATTTTACAATTAGAAGGGTTAACATGTCCATCTTGTATGCAAAAAATCGAAAGTGCTGTCAGCAAACAAGCCGGCGTGGAAAAAGCGAAAGTGTTGTTCAATGCCAGCAAAGTCAAAGCCGAAATCAACAGCGAGCAAACAAGTGCGGACGATTTGAAGCAAGTGATCGAAGCGTTAGGTTACGATGTCGAATCAGTCAAAGTTAAGGAGGTCTAGCTGATGAAAAACGCTGCTGAAAAATATGCCGCTGAATTAAAACAAAGTGAACACGATCATCACACCCCAACTGCAGGTGCCATGATCGGGCATATCATAGCTAATTTGAAGATCCATCAAGCAAAGTTACAGCAAGGTCGCTTTTACGCACAAGGTGAGGCAAGTCCGTTTGTGCAAGCCGCTTTTGGGGAAATGGCAGAACAAGAAAGCGAGTTAGTTGACGAGTTAGCTTTACTGATGTTAGATGAAGGAGAAGTGATCCCGACAACAACTGCAGAATTTCAACAGTATACGATGCTCGAAGAAAGTGGTCAGTTAAAATATGAAGCCGCTGATGTATTGTTGATGACTGCGGCTAAAGATTTCACCACACAAAATCTATTTATCACTCGCGGGATCAAATTAGCGGAAAAAGAAACCAAGTATCCCTTGCAAACTTTCTTAATCAAGCTGCTCAGTTTCAATCAACGCCAGATTCGAACGATCCAAACGTATTTGGGACACGAGCTGACAGAAGGCTTAACGGAAGAAGACGAGGACGAGTAAAGGAGCGGACCGAAAATGGCGCAACATCGCTGTGTGACTTTAGTGCCGTTATTCAATCATTTGGCAGAGGCTGAACAAGAAAAGATCAATCAGCTGGTGACCCATCAAAAATTTGCAAAAGGTGAGCAGATCATCACCCCTGAACAAGATCCACGGCTAGTGATCGTTGCGCGAGGCCAATTGAAATTGTATCAGTTGAGTGCAGATGGTAAAGAGCAGTTGTTGCGAGTAGCTGAGCCGGGGGATTATGAAGGGGAAAATGCTTTGTTTGGTGCTCGGAATGCAAACTTGTTTGGTGAAGCGTTACAGTCGACTGAAGTTTGTCTATTGCAACATCGCGATTTTCAACAGTTGTTGTTGGCCTATCCTCAGCTGAGTTTGAAACTGTTAGCGATCAACGCTGAAAAAATGGCGGGCTTAGAAGCACAACAGCGATTCTTCCGGATGGAAAAGATCGAAGAACGTTTGGCGACCTATTTATTGGATTTAGCCAAAGCCGCTGAAAGTGATCATGTGACGCTTCCGATGAAGATGAAAGAGCTAGCGACTTTTTTAGGGACGACCCCAGAAACGCTGTCGCGTAAATTTAAATTATTGGAGACTGCCGGCTGGATCACTCGTCATGGCAAACACGTGACTTTAGTTGATAAAACTGAATTAGAAGAAATTTGACCGTGCGGCATGTTCGCGCGGTTTTTCCAATTTTTCATTAAACGAAGCCGCAAATTCTCATTTTATTAAGCGAGTAGGTTATAATTAAAGGTGCGTCTGATTTAAAAAATCTGTTACACTTAAGATGAAACTATCTATTACGAGGAGACACAGTATGAATAATTTTTTCGGGAGCTTACTCCGTTTTTTATTGACGATCGTAGCAGGAATCGTTTTGTTTGCCGCAATCGTCGCAGGATGTGTGAAATTGACGGTGTTCAATCAAGACTACATGGCAAAGCAGATCACACAGTCTGGGATCACACAAACTTTGCAAAATGAATTGACCCAGCAAGTTCAAAACTACGGACGAGACAATGGCGTTCCGTCTGATGTGCTGGCAAATGTCGTGCCGCAAGATCTAGTAGAGCAAAATGTTAAAAATTATTTGGGCAGCTTGTATAATGGAACGAATTTCCAATTGACAGGCCAAGACCAGTTGACGACAAATGTTCAACATGCACTGACGCAATACGCGCAACAGCAAGGATTACCGGTGACAGATCAAGTGACGAATGGAATCCAAAGTGTCAGTCAGTCGATCGGTGATTCGATCAGCCAATTCATGAACAATCAGCAACTAACACAATACGGACAGCAGTTAGCAAGTTATCGTTCGCAAACAAATCAAGCCTTGCTGATTTTTAGTATCGCCAGTGTGGTGTTATGGCTATTGTTATTAGGCGCTTCTAAGGGCGGTCGTTTGAAGCTGCGTGGGACGAGCCGGATGCTAGGTCTAGCAGGTTTATTGACACTCACCGTACCATTTGGCCTTTCAGTCGCTAATGTCACCAACTACCTCCAACTGCCCAACGTCGAGGTCAAAACGTTTATCGAACAATTGTTGAGCTCATTTACATCTGTTTTTTGGATCGCTGGTGGAGTTTGTCTGCTACTTGCGGTAATCGTATTTCTAATCAGTTTGTTCAGTCGAAAAAATGCTGGGATGCGTCATGCCCGTTAGCTGAACGAAAAAACGCTAGCGAGGACTTCGCTAGCGTTTTTTAGCTTTTAGTCATAGATCAATCTTTTTTATCTTCGATCAGATCTTCTAAGTAATAATTTTGATTGACCTTAGCATAGTAGGCCGCTTTTTTTAAAAAATCAATTTTCTTTTCTTTTTTATTCGTGAGGTGCGTCGCTTTTTCATAGTATAAGCGATCAAGGCCTTCCGTTTTATTGCCCTTTTTCAAAATGCTGATTCCTTCATCACACAAACGTTGTGCTTTTTCTTGGCCTTGTTTACCTTCTGCTAAAAACTGTGCAGAATTGTAGTACAGTGGAACCATCTTGGGATTGGCCGGGAAGATCCGTTTCAAACGTAAGGCTTGTTCGTAAAATAATTTGGCGCGTTTTTCTTCGTTATTTTCTTTGTAGCAGTGTGCTAAACCTTTCAAAGCTAACAATTCATAAGTGCTTTCTTCATGGGTCAACGTCAAGGTGCGCTGAAAATAATAGATCGCTTCTTTGAGGTCCCCTTTGGCATTTAAGATCGTATAGCCTTTGAAATACAATAATTTTCCAGCTAATGCAGGGTCATCTAAGATCGCGCCTCGGCTGTATTTATCTAACAGTTCCCAAGCGGCTTGGTATTCATTACGAAAACTCAATGTCTCGACGATCGACAATAATTCTTCGGGAGTTTGTAAAACTTTTTCGGGGAAAATACTCTGGTACGAAATATCTAATCGATTGCAGAGCAACAAGATCAGTTTCAAACGCCCGTAGTTATTTTCTTCTAGTTCTTTTAATTCATCCTCGGTACAGACGCCAGCTGCTAAATCACAACGCTCTAACCCGCGCTTCAAACGACGATTTTTGATATATTCGCCAAAGACTTGCATTTTCCACCTCCAAAAATAACGATTATATATTAATTCTAACGATATTTTTATTAAATTACAATAAAAACAAAACGATAAAGAATGTTTTTTTCAGAAATTTGCATCTGGAATAGCCGTTTGTTGGAAAAGAATGACTTGTGTTAGAATAAAAACAGAAAAAACGAGAGGTGAAAAATGTGAATATAACAGAAAAAGAGTTTGGGCAAGGGGCGGTATTGTACCGACTAGAAAATGATAACGGTTACAAGTTAGACGTGACGAATCTAGGTGCGCGGATCGTAGCATTTTATGTGCCGACTAGAAACGGTATCAAAAATATCGTTTTAGGATTTGATTCAGCCGAAGAATATTTACAAAAAGATACGTACATCGGGGCAACGATCGGCCGAGTTGCAGGAAGGATCAAAGATGGAAATTTTGTGATTGAAGGCAAACCGTATCATACGACTCAAAATGAAAAAGGGAATACGTTACATGGTGGGCCGAATAATTTTGAGACTAAACTGTGGCTAGCGGAGACAAAACAAAATCTGCATGAAGCAAACGTTACTTTTACTTATACAAGCTTAGATGATGAGCAAGGTTTTCCGGGAAATCTTGATGTTAAAGTTACCTACACATTGACGAATGACAATGTGTGGCAAGTCGAATATGAAGCAAAAAGCGATATCGCCACTTTGTTTAACCCGACTAACCATGTCTACTTCAATTTGACCGGCGATGTAACACAAAATGTGGGGGAGCATACTTTGCAGTTAGCCAGTGAGAAATTTGCGGTAGTGGACGCTGACACATTGGCGACTGGGGAAGTCCGCTCCGTGGCGGGAACGCCGTTTGATTTTCGCCGCGGGGAAAAAGTCGCGCAAGTTTTTGACACCGATTATGAACAAAATACATTAGTCGGCGGCTTGGATCATCCATTCTTTTTAGAAAAAGCAGAACCGCAAGCAGTTTTAGTATCACCTGCAGAAGATATCAAAGTTGAACTGTTGACGGATGAACCAAGTGTAGTGATCTTTACTGCGCAGTTTGATCCGTTACCAGAAATGCATGGTCAAAAACTTGCGTATCATGGCGGCTTGACGTTAGAAACGCAAGTCTCACCAGGCGCGTTGGAGCATGGGTTCGGGGATATCATCTTACCGGCTCACAAAACGTTCAAGAGTCAGACGAGTTTTAAAGTGACGACTCACTAATTTCATTTTAACGTGAGAAGATTGCTACGTGCAGTCTTCTTTTTTATTTTGACTCACTAGTGTTGCAAAGAACTTCAAATCATTAAAAGCATTGCTATAAAGCTATTCATGTACAAAAAAATCCTTTATACTGTTCTCGGATGACTTATCCAAGACCAATAAAAAGGACCTACGCATGGA
>NZ_CACSLH010000034.1 GCF_902706605.1 Enterococcus sp. CSURQ0835
TAATCTGATAGTGATGCGGTCGGTCAACCAGCATTATCTTATCATTTTGGGAGGCTTTTTTGATACCACGCTAAAAGCTTTTTGGAACCACCCGCATAGCAGGTGGTTTTCAAATCATACAAAAAAATCCAGCTAGCTGAAAAAATAGCAACTAGCTGGAGCCGGTAAATTTTTTAACTTATTGGTTGAGAGCTAAATGCGTTCGTTCAACTTTTTTACTACCGGCCCTTTAAGATCGCTTTTGACACGAGCGAGCAGTAATAGATGGAGCCGGTCGGATTTGGATGGACTTGGTCTTCATAAAACCAGCTCGGCTGATTTTTACTTAGATCGTACCAATCGATCAGTTTGACATTGTCGTATTTTTTACTCATCGCAGCTAGCGTCGTATTGACTTCATTTTGCCAGCGTCGCGTCGGTACATAAACATTCACGACGTACACATCGCGCTTGCTGCCTAAAACTTTCATGACTTGCGCAAACTCGTCTTCAGTGAATGAACCATTCGTTCCTAATGCCAACAAAACGGTATTGTGCAACTTGCCTTCTGCTTTTAATTTTTGCAGCAGCTCTGGACTAGCAACTAATTGACGCCCCACTTCTCCATCAATATCCGCTTGCGGGAAAATCGCGTTTAAGCCGTCTGCCGCATCTAGCAAAACAGAATCTCCAAAGGCGGTCAGTTTCAAGTTTTTCGCTTTAGCGATCTCTCGGTCAGTCAAATGATATTTGTTAGCCATCGTTTTTGATTCACTCGTGGCTTCACTGCTAGCGGTTTTCTGATTGGCCGTTTTTTCTTTTTGCGCCACCACTTTTTGGTTTTGCGCGATTTTTTCTTGCAGTGCGCGTTGATCAGCCGTCACGTGATTCGTCGGTGAAATGACGATCCCGACTAACGCGATCACCGTTACGAGCCAAGCTGCGATGAACGCCATTTTTTGTTTGCTTTTCCAAGGCGCTAAGATCCAAGCTTGCAATCGATTCAATGTATTTCGATAATCGAAATAGCGCAACGGTTTTTCAATGAAGCGGTAAGACAGCTCGGTCACAAATAAAATCAATAGGATCTCTACGACCGTATTCAATAAAACATGATTGGCTACGTGGACCTTGGCTTCATAAAAAATCATCACCGGAAATTGATACAAATAAATTCCGTAACTGCGTTTACCAATCCAAGTAAAGACTGGATTAGTCAGCCAACGATTCAAACTGGCACCTGGATGGGCGGTGATCGCAACTAAGATCACACTCACCAGACTCAACAAATACATCCCGCCATAATAAATGAAGGTCAGCTTGTCGCTTAAAAAGAAAAAGGACAGCACGAGGATCACAAGCGATCCTAGACCCACGCCGTTCAAGATTTTTTTTGCTTGTGCGGGGATCTGCGTTTTCAAACGTGTGCTAGGCCAAACAAAAGCTAGCGCAACGCCTAATAAAATCGAAAACATCCGCGTATCCGTACCATAATAAGCCCGCGTCGGATCTTGCCCCGGCGTATACATCAGCGCCATCAAGATTGCTGAGATAAAGGCCGCCACCGAAAACCCAATGAAGATCTTCCCTTTATTTTTGACCAGCTTCATCAAAATGATAAAGACCCAAGGTAAAAACAAATAATATTGCGACTCGACAGCAAGGGACCAAATATGCGTAAAAGGAGATTCCCCTGCGAAGCGGTCAAAGTAGGACAAACCGTGTTTGATCTGCCACCAGTTATTGTAATACAGTAAACTACTCACGACATTGCCGCGTAAATTATTCAGCAAATTGCGCTGGAACAACGTGATGTAAGCTGACGCTCCGATCATCATCGCCACCAGCGCCGGATAGAGCCTTTTCATTCGCCGATAATAAAATTGTTTGATCTTGATCTTTCCATTTTGTTGCCACTCTTGCACCATCAGATCGGTGATCAAGTAACCTGACACCACGAAAAATACGGGAACTCCTAAATAGCCGCCTTGCAATTGATCCGGCAGCAAATGATACAAAATAACTCCAATCACCGCGATTGAACGGATACCGTCAAATCCAGTGATATAACGACTTTTTTTTAGTCTCTTTTCCATAGATTCGATTCCAACTTTACTAAATTATTATGCTTTCACAACTATACGAGCAATCTTTTCAAAGTGCAAGTCCGAAATGAAGGATATAACAAACTCTTGAAATTTTTGAATTTTTCTTATGAAATAAATTAGAAATCCCGCCACTCCTTCCAGCGACCTCAACTGACCGTTCAAAAAAACAATTGATTCAGCATTGTTTGCACGAAAAAAGCCAGCTGAAAAAACTCAGCTGACTACTTTTCTCTCAAGTCTCCGAGCAACTGTTGCTGACAGCTGCTCCACTTGATCAAATCATTTTAATTGGTAACATTTTAATCCATCGACTCTTCATAAAAGCGTCCTAAGATTTGCACATTTTCTGAGATACTGACAAACGCGTGGGGATCGCTTTCTTTCATGACACTTTCTAACATCGGTAATTCAAAACGCGTCACAACTGTAAATAAAATCGTTTGCCGGTCATGTTTATACGCCCCTTCAGCACCATGAATGATCGTGATCCCCCGGCGCATCTGATCTTGGATCCCATCAATCACTTCATCTGGGTATTTCGTTACGATCATAACTTGCATCTTCCGTTGTTTCGTAAACAGTGCATCTGTCAATTTCCCGCTCATAAAGATCGCTAACGCGGAATAAAACATGTATTGCCAACCAAACAGCAAGCCGGCCACGAACATGATGATGACATTGAAAATGATCGAGATCGAACCCACGGACTTACCCGTTTTTTTGCGGATCGTCATACTCAAAATATCCAACCCGCCAGATGACAAGCCATTCCGCAATGAAAACCCGATCCCCACTCCCATGATCGTTCCGCCAAAGACCGCGCAGATGATCGGATCGCCCGTCAGTTTGGTCACCGGGATGATATGAATGAAAAAGGAAGTCAAAAACACCGTGATAAATGTGAAGATCGTAAATTTGTGTCCGATCTTAAACCAAGCTAAGACAAAAAGCGGCACATTTAATAGAAACAACGTAACGGATACCGGAACGGTGTAGCCGACAAAACCTTTTGATAACGTCGTCAAGATTTGCGCAAAACCTGTGATCCCACTGGAATAAATATTTCCTGGTTGATAGAAAAAGTTCACCGCGATCGCCGCTAAAAACGCGTAGACGACAGAAACCGACAAGCGCGTTGCAAAATCGTGATAGGGCCACTCCGCTATCTTTTTTTTCATTTTTTTCGTCCTCATTTCTTTGCATTTCCTTCAACAATTATACGGAGTTTTTCAGTAAAAAGAAAGGGGCAGCTGCAGAACAGAAATTGAATAAAAAAAACGAAGCGCTGACTTATTTGATCAGCACTTCGTTTTAAGCCAGCTTTCACTGGTCTATATTACTCTTCGATTTTTGTGACATCGAGATTCAATTCATACAGTTGCAATGGTGAAACGGTACTTGGCGCATCTGACATCGGATCAGCGGCTTTCCCGTTTTTCGGAAAGGCGATGACTTCACGGATATTATCTTCACCAGCAAGTAACATGGCGAAGCGATCCAGTCCGATAGCTAAACCGCCGATTGGTGGGAAACCATAGTCAAGTGCTTCTAATAAGAACCCGAATTGCTCGTTGGCACTTTCCCGGGTAAAGCCTAATGTTTCAAAGACTTGTTCTTGCAACTCACGCGTATTGATACGTAATGAACCGCCACCTAGTTCGTAGCCATTTAACACGATATCGTACGCTTGCGCATACACTTTTTCTGGATGCTCTTTCAAATTCGGGATATCCGACTCTTTTGGCATCGTAAACGGATGGTGAGCCGAGACGTAGCGACCTAATTCTTGATCGTATTCAAATTGTGGCCAATCAACCACCCACAGATAATCGTATTGACTTTCATCGATCAAACCTAATTCTTTGGCGACTTTCGAACGAACGGCACCTAATGCTGTAACAGCCGTTAAGAACTGATCAGCGGCAAACATCAAAACGTCGCCAGGTTCCGCATTGGTCGCTTTTTTCAATTCTTCGGTCACATTGCCCATGAATTTCGCGATTGGCCCAGTCAACTCACCTTTTTCATCGACTTTCATCCAAGCGAGACCTTTCGCTCCAAATTGTCCCACGAATTGACCTAAACGATCCAATTCTTTCCGCGAGTATTTATCAGCGGCGCCTTTAGCATTCAACGCTTTGACAACTCCGCCGTTATCGATCGCCATTCGGAAAACTTTGAAGTCAGTGGCAGCAACGATCTCACTGACATCGATCAATTCCATGTCAAACCGTGTATCAGGTTTATCGGAACCATAGCGTGCCATCGCGTCGTCCCAAGTGATCCGTGGGAATGGTAATTGCACATCGATTCCTTTGACTTCTTTCATCACTCGCGCGATCAACTGTTCGGTGTAATCTTGGATCTCTTCGGCTGATAAGAAACTTGTTTCAATATCGATTTGAGTAAATTCTGGTTGCCGATCACCGCGTAAATCTTCATCGCGGAAACAACGTACGATTTGATAGTAACGATCAAAGCCAGCTGACATCAACAATTGTTTTAAGATTTGAGGGGATTGGGGTAACGCATAAAAATGCCCCGCATGGACCCGTGAAGGGACTAAATAATCCCGCGCGCCTTCCGGTGTTGATTTAGCTAAATACGGTGTTTCGATATCCAGAAAGTCATTTTCATCTAAGAAATTCCGCACTGATTTCGTCAAGCGGTGACGCAACATCAAATTTTGGGTCATTTTTGGTCGGCGTAAGTCCATATAACGATACTTCAAGCGGACTTCATCACTGATGTTTTGCGCGTCTTCAATTGAAAACGGTGGTGTCTTCGCACTGTTTAAGATCGTGATTGCTTCCCCTTTAACTTCAAATTCACCGGTCTTCATCTTCGGATTGATTGATTTTTCATCCCGTTTGATGACGACACCTTGGATCTCAACGACAAATTCACTTCGACATTGGTCAGCGACTTCCCAAGCTTGTTTAGATTCTTCTGGATTGAACACAACTTGGATGATCCCTTCCCGATCACGTAGATCGATAAAGATCAAGCCCCCTAGGTCACGGCGTTTTTGGACCCAACCTTGTAAGGTTACTTGTTGATCTAAATTCTTTTCTGATACTAAGCCACAATAAACAGTTCTTTTTCCCATTGTCTTACTCCTCCATATTTTCTAGCATCATCTCGTCATAGATGGCATTGAAGTCTTCATAAACATCGGCTAGTGCAAATGTTTTTTCTTGATGACTGCGCATCGCTTTGACTTTGATCTGCATATTCTGTAATTCATCTTCGCCTAATGTTAACACGAGTTTAGCTTCCGCTTTGTCAGCTGCTTTGAATTGCGCTTTTGGTTTGCGCTGCATGAAATCCCGATCAGCAGAATACCCAAATTGGCGAATCACTTGAACGATTTTTTGAACTTCCATATTCGTGCCTTCACCGATGCCCACAACATACGCATCAAGTTCAGTAGCTGCTGGGATCATGACATCTTCTTGTGCTAACGTCAATAAGATCCGTTCGATCCCCATGGCAAATCCAAAGCCTGGTGTTGCTGGACCTGCCAGCTCTTCAACTAGACCGTCATAACGACCACCAGCACAAATCGTGGATTGACTGCCCATCCCCGGTGCATCACTCATGATCTCAAAAATCGTATGAGTATAATAATCAAGCCCGCGCACCATCCGATGATCGATCTCATACGGAATCTGTAAATGATCCAACGTCTTGGTCACTTCAGCAAAATGTTTTTGCGCCGACTCACTCAAATAATCTAAAATACTTGGCGCATCCGCTACAAATTGTTGATCGCGCTTATCTTTACTATCTAAGACCCGCAGTGGGTTTTCATGTAAGCGGCGTTTGGAATCTTCGCTGAGCTCGGCTTCGTGGGGTTCCAAATAATCGATCAACGCTTGTCGATAATTTTGGCGCGTCTCTTTGTCACCAAGTGAGTTGATGACTAAGCGCAACTTGGTGATCCCTAATTGTTTGAAAAAGTCCATCGCCATCGCCATCGTTTCGACATCTAAGCTGGGATTTTCACTGCCAAAAGCTTCGACTCCGATTTGATGGAATTGACGTAAACGTCCTTTTTGCGGCCGTTCATAGCGAAACATCGGTCCCATGTAGTAGACTTTGTATGGTTTTTTATGTTCTGGGCCGTACAATTTATTTTCCACATACGCGCGAACGATCGGCGCCGTTCCTTCTGGTCGCAACGTCACATGACGATCGCCTTTATCATAAAAATCATACATCTCTTTTGATACGATATCGGTGGTGTCCCCGACACTTCTTGCGATCACTTCATAATGTTCAAAGAGCGGTGTACGCATCTCGTGGTATTGATAATCATTGAATAGTAAACGAGCGGTCTCTTCAACGAATTGCCATTTCTCACTTTCTCCTGGCAAAATATCGTTGGTCCCTTTTGGTCGTTGGTAACTCATGGTCTTGCCCCTTTCCTAAATAAAAAAGCCCTTGCTCGAATTGAACAAGGGCGAAATTTTCGCGGTACCACCTTTTTTGAAAGAAAACTCTTTCCTTTAGCAATTAACGCTTGCGAAACGGAACGGCTTTTGATCGTTCATCTCCAGAATGTCTTTTCGGCGCGCGCGTTACAAAAACTGCTTTCAGCCTAGGCAGTTTCTCTCTTCTTGCAAGCAAAGCGGCTTACTCTTTCCTTCATCGACATTGAATATCATCTATAAAGCTACTAAAAACTTTTCTGAAAGTCAAGTGATATCCTAGCTTTTCAAGTCAAGATAATTTCATATTTTCTCGTTTTACTTTACACTAAATGCAAAAGGTAGTGTGAAAGAAACTTTTTCCCACTGCCGACGATCAAGCTGATCGGAATAAAAAAAGGAGCGGATAGTTATGGCAGATGTACAAATCGGTAAATCACAAGTTTACGCAAGCGATCTAGGATTAGGCACCAATGCAGTCGGCGGCCACAATCTTTTTCCCAATCTAGATGATGAGGTGGGCAAACAAGTCGTCCGAACAGCACTCGATAATGGGATCACGTTGTTAGACACTGCTTATGCTTACGGCAATGGGCGATCAGAAGAATTGATCGGTGAAGTTTTGAAAGAACCAGAATACGATCGCTCTCGTGTGATCATCGCAACGAAAGCTGCCCACGATCCAGCACAAGACGGTAAATTCAACAACAGTCCCGAGTTTTTACGCAACGCAGTAGAAGATGCATTACAACGTTTGCAGACCAATTATTTGGATATTTTTTATATTCATTTCCCTGATGAGACCACACCTAAAAATGAAGCGGTCGCCGAATTACACAAATTAAAAGAAGAAGGCAAACTGCGCGCGATCGGTGTCTCGAACTTTTCATTGGAACAACTAAAAGAGGCCAATCAAGACAATTATGTTGATGTGATCGAAAATCAATACAGCTTGTTACACCGGGAAGCAGAAAAAGATCTTTTCCCTTACTTAAAGCAACATAAGATCTCGTTTGTCCCTTACTTCCCACTAGCTTCTGGATTGTTGACTGGTAAATACGACAAAGAAACGACATTTGCTGAAGGTGATCTTAGAAACAGCAAACCAGAATTTCAAGGTGAACGCTTCAAAGCGATCATCGAAAAGGTCGATCAACTGAAACCACTAGCTAAAGAAAATGATGCGACCGTCGCCCAACTCGTCTTAGCTTGGTACATGAAAAATCCCAATGTCGGGATCGTGATCCCCGGTGCAAAAAAACCGGAACAAGTCGCAGCTAACGCAAAAGCAGTTGATGTTCGACTTTCAAATGCTGATTACGAAACGATCGATCAACTCTTCAAATAATTTGTAGTAAAAGCTTCGTCAAATGTGCAATTTGGCGAAGTTTTTTTTATACTGGAAGTAACGAGACGTGAAAGGATGAACGAGATGGCAGATTTTGAATCAATCACGCAGACAGCTTACGGTAAAATAGAAGGCCGTGAAGTTGGCGATCAATACCGTTACTTAGGCATTCCTTACGCCAAACCGCCCGTCGGAGCTTTACGCTTTAAACGTGCCGAAAAACCGGAGGCGTGGGAAAATACGATCGCCTGTAAACAATTCGGTGCAGACCCGATCCAATTTCCCACTGACAAGCAGTTGAAGTTTTTGAATCAAAGCGACACTAAGCAAAGTGAAGATTGTCTGACCTTGAATATTTGGGCGCCGAAAAAAGCGCAGAAAGCGCCGGTCTTTGTCTTTATCTACGGCGGTTCCAATCATACCGGCCGAACCTCTGACCCGCGCTATTCGTTGGAAAAATTTCCAGCTGATGGTGTGATCGGTGTTTCCTTTAATTATCGATTAGGCCCTTTAGGATTTTATGATTTTTCAAATTTAGATTCTACTTTCGATTCCAATTGCGGGGTATCTGATTGGCTGCAAGCTTTGACTTGGATCAAAGAAAACATCGAAAACTTCGGCGGTGATCCTGAAAACATCACACTTTGCGGCGAATCAGCAGGCGGAACTGCCGTTTACACATTGCTTTCGATGCCTAAAGCACAAGGTCTTTTCCAAAAAGCAATCGCCATGAGTGGCCAACCGGGAAACGTCAACGGGGCACGTACCCAAGAATTGAATCAACAAATCTTTTTTGACACGTTAGGAGTAGTTCCCAATGAAGTCGCTAAGTTGCAAGACCTTCCAGTCGAAAAATTGATCCCAGCTGGTAGCGCAGTGTTAGCTCAGCACAATCAAAAAAATCCCGGTATTTTTGCTCCTGGGGTCGTATTAGACGATCTCGTACCAAAACGTCCGGCAGAGGCCTTAGCAGCTGGTGCAGCCGCTAAAGTCAAATGTATTTTCGGCACTTGTCGCGATGAAGGAACACTTTTTTACTGGCTCGATATGCTGCCTAAAAGTTGGAAAGCGGTCGATCAAATGTTGAAAAATAATCAGCGGATCGCCATTATCCCGCAACTTAGAAATCTTTACGGCGTCTTGCCGGAGAAAAAAGCGATGGAAGCATTAGGGCGTGACCGCTATTTTTGGGCAGACACTGTCAACTGTACGCTAGCCCAAAGTCAACACGCAACCGTTTGGGCTTATCGTTATGACTTTGAAGTCTTGAATCAAAAACTTACTGGCCTCGGTGCAGTCCACGGTTCTGATGTGGTGCCAGCATTAGGAACATCTAGCTTGACTAAAAATCCAGTCAGTGAAAAAATACCGAACCCGCGCCAATTAAAAATGGAACACGATTTACATCGCGCGTGGGTCAATTTTGCTAAACAAGGCACGCCAAACGGCAACTTAAATCCAAAATGGCCCGCCTATGATCAAAAAGAGCGCACAACGTATTTGTTTGATGTCAAAGGTGAGCTAGTAAACGATCCTAATCACGATTTTCTAGAAGTGTGGCAAGGAATTGCGTTTTACGAATAAGAAAATGTGGTGCCGAGTGTTTCTCGGGACCACATTTTTTTGCTTAACTGACTACATTTTTCGTTTCACCTTGCAAGTAACTCGCTAAATTATCCACTGCAATCTGCAATAAGCGGCTTCTAGTTTCCACCGGCGCCCATGCGATATGCGGCGTGAGAAAACAATTTTTAGCCATTAGTAAAGGATTGTCTGCTGCAATCGGTTCTTTAGCCACGACATCTAACCCTGCTCCGGCAATTTTGCCTGTGTTTAACGCCTGAGCAACAGCCGCTTCATTTAATAACCCACCTCGCGCAGTATTCAATAAGAGCACGCCGGCTTTCATTTGCGCGATCGCAGCTTCATCGATCATGCCGACCGTTTCTTTTGTTTGCGGCACATGGAGACTCACGATGTCAGCTTGGGCATATAATTCAGCCAAGGTCACTTGCTTTGCCCACTTTGCTTGCGGTGTTTTTGTCCGATGATTGTAATAGATTACGTTTAATTTAAAGGCATGGGCGATCTCAGCTACTGCTTGTGCGATCGCACCGTAACCGATCAGTCCGATCGTTTTACCTGCTAGTTCCATTAAAGGCGTTTTCCAATACGTAAAATCAGGGCTCGTTTGCCAATCGCCATCATGGACTGAGGCGCTATGTAAGCCCACCTGACTCGTCAGTTCTAACAATAAAGCAAAAGTAAACTGCGCCACCGCGTCTGTCCCATAGGCTGGAATATTGGTGACGGTCACACCGTATTTTTTGGCAGCGGCTAGCTCGATGATATTAAAACCGGTCGCCGTCACGCCAATATAATTTACTTGTGGTGTTTGCGCCAAGATCTCTTCATCGATCGGAATTTTATTTGTCAACACAACTTCCGCTTGGCCGATTCGTTCAACGATTTCTTTTTTATCCGTATAAGACGTCCGGTCATATACCGTTACCTCACCGAATTTTTCAAAACCTGCCCAAGTTAAATCACCAGGATTCAACGCGTGACCATCTAAGACTACAATTTTCAAATTCACTCACTCCCATCAACTATGTGTTTGTTTTGGACCGCTCATAAAAAAACTGAGCTGAAAGATTCCAGCTCAGTTCATTTTTTAATACGCCCGCGCAATCCAAACGGTGTGTTTTGCTGGCTTGCCGGATACAAGATCGACTTTTTTCTCCATTGGTGGATCAAATGGAATATTCCGCGTCGTAAAGCCGGTCTCTTCTTTGATCTTGCTTTCGGTTTCTTCTGTTCCATCCCAACCGATCAAAACATAACCTGGGACTTCCCCGTTTGCTTTTGATTTTTCGATATGGGCTTTTAATTCATCTAATGTCTCAATGTCGGTGTGCTCATTTTCTTTGTAACGAGCTCGTGCATTTTCTAACAGACGTTTTTGCATGTTATCAAGTTGTTCGCTGATATACTCTTCGATACCATCTAAAGCGATCGCTTCTTTGTCTGCTAAGTCACGCATTTTCACCATCGCTTGATTGTTTTCAAGGTCACGTGGTCCAAATTCAATTCGCAATGGTGCGCCTTTTAATTCCCATTCGTTAAATTTATAGCCTGGTGTGTTGTCGGTATCATCGATTCGAACTCGCAATCCTTTTTGCGCTAAGTTCGCTTTTAATTCACCTAGTTTTTCCATGATCGCTGGATTTTTCTTCCATGGTCCAACTGGAATCAAAATAACTTGCGTCGGTGCAATTTTTGGTGGCAAGACTAACCCTTGTTCATCACCGTGCACCATGATCACTGAACCGATCAAACGCGTCGAGATCCCCCAAGAAGTCGTGTAAACAAATTCGTGTTCATTGTTGCGGTTCAAGAATTTGATATCAAACGCTTCAGCAAAATTTTGACCCAAATAATGAGAAGTACCGGCTTGAACGGCTTTCCCATCTTTCATCATCGCTTCAACAGAATACGTATCGACAGCACCAGCAAAACGTTCTGAAGGGGTTTTTTGCCCTTTATAAACTGGGATCGCTAATGTATTTTCAATCAGATCAGTATACGCATCTAAAATATCTAGCGTCCGTTTACGCGCGCTTTCTTCTGAATCATGGGCAGTGTGACCTTCTTGCCATAAAAATTCTGAAGTCCGTAAGAATGGTAAAGTTTTCTTTTCCCAACGAAAGACATTGGCCCATTGGTTGATTTCAAGGGGTAGATCACGATAAGAATGGATCCAATTGGACATCGCATCCCCAATCAACGTTTCCGAAGTTGGCCGCAACGCATATGGTTCTTCTAATTTTTCATCCCCGACTTCCGTCATCCAAGGAAGTTCTGGCGCAAAACCTTCCACGTGTTCTTCTTCTTTCAGCAAGAAACTTTTAGGAATCAACATTGGAAAATAAACGTTCCGAATATCTTGAGTGCGTAAATACGCATTAAAGGTTTCTTGGATATGTTCCCATAATTCAAACCCATCGGCTTTAAAAATGATACAACCGCGGACCGGAGAATAATCCATTAAATCCGCTTTTTGAATCGTTTGGATGTACCATTTCGAAAAATCTGTTTTCTGTAAATCTGACATATTATTCCTCCTAAAAAAATTTAATAAAAAAACCGTTCCATCCTTACGACTTGTAAGGACGAAACGGTAAATTTCGCGGTACCACCTTGCTTGGCCAAAACTTTTTTGACCCAACTTTCAGCTCTATTAACGCTAGAGTCACGGAACACTTTCATGCTCGACTTATCCGGTAGGTTCATAATCTTCAGTGGGAATCGATCTTGCAGCCGGTGGATCGACCTCTCTTAACCGTGAAAAATTATTACTGTTCCAAATGCTTGTCTTATATATTAAAGATAAATTTCAAAAATTGCAAGTGAAAACTTAAACTTTTTTAATCTTCAGGTACATAACGTTCTTCTAAACGGCTCATCCACCAGCCAAGTGCCGCTCCTAAGAAACAAAGTACCCCACACCCAACAAAACCTAAGAAGCTAAAACCAGCATAATCGGTTGGAACGATCATCAAAGTTGAAGCGAAGACGATCCCCAAAATAAAATGGAACATCAGTGCATAAAATCGACTGAAGACCCAGTCCATCACTTTCGACAAACTCAATACAGTGGCTAGTCCTCCGATCGCAATTGGGATCAGCACCCCTAAGTCCAACGTTTTAAACCCATCTGCCATCGCTTTGTACATTCCCATGTAAACTAAAAAGTTAGATGGACTTAGGCCTGGAACGATCAAACCTAAGCCGATCAAAGCCCCGGCGATCATCCAAGTCACAAAGTTTTGATCCACTTGGCCAAACAAACTTGAACCTTTCCACAGGAACCAAAAACCTAAAATGAAACTGACGACTAAAATCACGATATCTTTTGTCTGACGACCATGTTTGCCCGCTTCTTTCCACAATGCCGGTACCGTACCGATGATGCAGCCGACAAAAAACCATAAGATGATCGTTTCAAATTCACCTAATAAAAAACTTACCGCAAACGACAATAAGAAAACACCCGCAAGTCCGCCTAAACCGACCGGGATAAAAAATAAAACATTCTCTTTAAAATTTTTGGTGATGTGGGCCAAAAAAGAAATGATCCGTTCATAGATTCCAAACACTGCGGCCAATGCGCCACCACTGACCCCCGGTAAAATAAAACCCGAGCCAATGAACATTCCCTTTACAAAACGCAAGAACCAATCACTTTTAGCTTTTGGTGTTACTTTTTCGTTTTCCATCAATCAACTTTTCCTCAACTTTCACTGTTATCTCTGTCAGTTTAACGAGAAACGAAAAAGCACGCAAGTTGTTTTTTTAACTTTCCGATAAAGCTTAAGATTATTTTAGAAAGCCATTCTTCTTAATAGCTTCGTAGTGCGCATTTATAAACTTGCTAGATTTTTCTTAGCCTTGAAGCCCAAAAAAGCTGCCGAAAAATTCGGCAGCTTAATGCGCAAGATACATTTCATTCCAGTTATCATCGATACAAGTTTGTAGACTGATCGATTCTCCAGGCTGATTTAAAATATCATCCCAATGGACTTGACCGTCTGTCCCAATTGCTTGGTCGTTGACCGTTAAAATTTTGTAAATCGTATACTCGCGCGTGTGACCGTTGCGATCCATGACAGTGACTTTGCTACCGACAGAAAGAGAAAATAATACGTGGAAGATCCCCGGATTATGACCAATAATATGCGTCGGTTGACCATCATCGACTTCACCAGTCCCTTTCCATAAACCGGCACGGTTACCATCGGGCGCAGCGGGTGCACCTTGATCATCAACAAGCGGGATAATTTGATTTTCGATTTGAATTGAATTGGGAACCAAAGTTGGAGCTTGTGGGGGTGTTTGCGAAGCGGATGTGGCAGGTGGTGCCGAAGCTGAAGTAGTAACGCTAGAAGCAGACTCAGTCGTAGCTTGAGTTGAAGCTTGTGGGGTGACCGATGAAGCGGCTGGAGCCGAAGCAACTGATTGTGCTGACGAGGAAGTAGACGACGCAGGTGGTGCTGAAGTTGTGGTATTTGCTGACGGCGACGGCTGCTTTTCACTCGTCACAGTAGCTGGCGGCAAAACAGCTGCCTTTTGTTGTTCCGCCTTTTGAAGCTCAGCTGCAACTGCGATCTGCTGTTTAAAAGTTGTTTTTAGTTTTTCACGTGTCTTTAAATCCGCACGAGTTGCCGTTAGCAGGACCACGTTAGCAACACTTTTCTTCTTAGCTGATGTTGGTTTTATGAGCGAATCTAAGCTGAGGATTGACTCAACCTTGACTGGCCCAAAAGTTTCTACCAGTACACCAGGTTCAGAAAGCGGATTCAAAAATGACAATACGACCAAGCAAGACCAAAGAAATAAACGGATAGACATCACAACTCCCCCTTTCAGTTGGAAAGTTGTTCTTTTGAAGACAATTCAAAACGAGGCTTATTGAGGCGGTGCGAAGAAAAAAACGTAGCTGGAAAAAAGAGTTCACCTCCTTTTCTACCTACATTTTAGCATCAAGTTATTGCGATAAACATCACAAAAAATTCAATCTGTTTTTCTTTACCATTTTTTAAAAAGTTTAAGAAATATGCTGATCTACTTCACTTAACAGAAACCAAACTCACACGCATTCTACAATAAAAACAAATGCTCTAGACTTGCTATTAGTTCTGATCATCTTTTCTTTGATTCACTTTTAGCTAGCAAAAAAGTGAAGGCATTATTCAAAGGAACTTAAAATAATTCTGTTCTCCGACCAAAAATTGATGGTTTATCGGTCTTCCGATGGATTTTTTTTCAATGAACTTCAGCTATGATAAATGGGAAAGGATGATCTTGTATGAAACGAAAACTGCCATTATCTTTTATTCTCTTAATTTGCGGCTTAATTTTATTTCTTCCACCTAAACTAACTGAAAACAACACAGCTGATTGGGCTATTCAACTTGATGCCCTCAATCCTTTTATTAAAACCAAAGAAGTCTATGCTCGAATCCCGGAAAAGCCCCTCACCTCATTGCGCGATCCAAAGCACGGGATCGACTATATTTACCTCGCAGATACTTTTGATCAACAAGGCCGCAAACGAAATGTGCAAGTCAAAAGTTACGGTCGTGAACGGCTAGCTCCTTTAGGTCACTATTTAAAACTTAAAATCAAAGGACAAGCAGTCTATGCTTATGAAGCGGTTATGTTCGATCAAATCCCTAAACCTGCTCTCCAAAATTTGCGAGTAGCAACTAAATAAGAACAAAAAAAGATTGCTATTTTTCATTTTTGTAAATATAATAATTAAAAATATTCATAAAAATGAAAAGAGGTCCTCTTATGTCACGGATTTACGAAAATGCAACAATTACTGAAAAAGCTAATGTTTACTTCGACGGGAAAGTCACCAGTCGCGCAGTTACGAAAGCGGACGGTACAAAAATCACTTTAGGTTTTATGGTAGCTGGCGAATATACGTTTAAAACTGCTGCTGAAGAATTGATGGAAGTCATCAATGGTGAGCTATCTGCTTTATTACCAGGGGAAGAAAGTTGGCAAAATTATCCTGCTGGCAGTAAATTCAGTGTGCCAGCTGACGACAGCTTCCAAGTTAAAGTGCCTACTTTTGCTGACTACTGTTGTTCATATATCGAAAAATAAAAAAATGCACGTAATGTCAAAATGTTTTAAGACATTGCGTGCATTTTTGATTTTTTAAGAGCTACCCGCCCTAGTGGCAGGCCGTATGCTTGATCATAAAGTGCTCGATAATAAGTCAAATCAATACTTTGAGGAAGTTTGGTATTACTCATCACTCGCATTTGGAAGCCAAAATTAGTAAAAGAAAAATTGGAATAAAGTGTAAACCCATTCTGTTCATAAAATTTGATCCGTTGCTGACATTCAGACTGCTCGGCTCGACTTTTCGCAGCTTGAGGATCTTCAACTTCTAATAAAACACCTTGCTTGGCTTTTTTTACCAGTAATTGTAAAAAACCACTGCCAATTCCTTGTTTTCGATATTGAGCAAGTACTCCAAAATACAACAAATGCTGATAATCAAAGCGGAATGCTTTTTGCCAGATCGCATAACCGTAAATTGCGTCGCCGTCCGTCAAAAAGTAGGCCGTCAAAATTTTGCGCCGCAATCCATTTTTCAAAAGCGGCCACGGAATACGTTTAAAACGAGGAAAATCTTGATCTAATATGATATACAATTGGCGCCATTCATTTTTAGTAACTTTTTTCAACGTAAAACGTTCCATACTACTTCCTTTCCAGCAAATCAGTCGCTTATTTTTTTGTCTTTGGTATAATGCCAAGTGAGGTGAAATTTATGCGATCATTGGAACTGACGCGTGATTTGTTAGTAACACTGACAGAATTACAAGCACAACTACCGGTTGACTTGACCGACGAACAAACTTTAACCGCGATGCAAAAAGATTTGACGACCACCGAAGAAACACTGACAGCAATCAAAAAAACATTGTTCATTTTAGAACTGACCAAGTAAACTTATTGGTCAGCTTTTTTGCGTTTTGTGAGTTGAGGAGGTAAAAAATTGCCTAGCACAAACACGATGATCCCCAACCAAATAAAACTAAATGCAAGCAACTGTGGCAGCGCATAAGGTTCGTGAAATAAAAAGACCGCTAACAGTAACATGATAGTAGGATTGATATACTGGATGAATCCTAGTGTGATATAGGATAGACGTTTGACCGCATTGGCAAATAAAAGTAATGGCACCGCAGTGATCGCCCCTGCTCCCATCAGTAACAAATTTGTTTTTAAATCATATCCCATAAAGTCTTGAGTAACCGCAAAAAAGTAAATCAATGCAAGCGGCGTCATAATCAATGTTTCTAACGTGATACTCGACACAGCAGAGATTGGCAAACTTTTTTTCATCAAGCCATAAAGACAAAACGATAATGCCAGCAAAAGTGAATTCAATGGAAAGACGCCCGTTTGAACGGTCAGTAAAACGACTCCAGTCAATGCCACAAGCTGGCTAACTTAGCGGCGCGACTCAGGGGTTCTTTCAAATAAAGAGCTCCCGCTAAAACATTAAATAGTGGATTGATATAATAACCTAGACTCGCTTGCTGCACTTCACCGATCGAAACTGTATAGATAAATAAACCCCAATTGAGCGAGATAAAGAGCGCTGCTAAAACAATCGTCACACGTTGCCGCTTTTTTTCCAAAATCGTTTGGGTCTTTACTTTGACTTGAGAAAATTTTTTAGTTACAGCTAAATACAACAACATAAAAATCAACGACCAAAAGATCCGATAAAACAAAAGATTAAGCGGTGGCACATCAGGTAATAATTTCCAATACAGTGGAATGATCCCCCACAAAATATAGGCGCCTAACCCAAATGCCAGTCCAGAATATTTTTTCATAAAACCTCTTTTCAATCATATACTTTTAAATTTAGAGCTGAAAGTAAAAAGGCAGCCCTATCAAAATAGAGCTGCCGACTTGCAATTTATTATTTGCTTAAACGTGCGACGTCACGCGCAATCATGACTTCTTCGTCCGTTGGAATAACAAAGACTTTGATGCGTGAGTTTGGTGTTGATAGCTCAGCTTCTTTACCATGCGTTGCAGCATTGACTTTTTCGTCATACTCGATCCCGAACCAAGTCATTTTATCTAAAACTTCTTTACGAACTGGATCAGCGTTTTCACCAACGCCCGCAGTAAAGACGATGGCATCCACGCCGTTCATCACTGAAATATATTGAGCGATATATTTGCGGATCCGATCACAATAAATCTCCATCGCTAGTACTGCATCAGGATTTCCTTCATCGGCTCCATTTTCAATATCTCGCATGTCACTGGAAATGCCCGTCAAACCTAAAACGCCTGATTTTTTATTTAAGATATCAATCATTTCGTTAATCGAAGAGATACCTTCTTTTTCCATTAAATATGGTAGGAGTGACGCATCGATATCCCCACAACGTGTTCCCATCGTTAAACCGGCTAACGGTGTGAAGCCCATTGAAGTATCCACTGATTTTCCACCTTCAACCGCCGTGATCGAACCACCATTCCCGATATGACAAGTAATGATCTTTGTGTCTTCAATCGGTTTTTCTAACAACTCAGCTGCCCGAGCAGATACATAACGATGGCTCGTGCCGTGGAAACCGTATTTCCGAGCAGCATATTTATCGTAATATTCTTTTGGAATACTATATAAATAATTTACAGCTGGCATCGTTGCATGAAATGACGTATCAAAGACTGCTACATTCACGACATTTGGTAAAATATGACGGAAAGCTTTGATCCCCATCGCATTAGCTGGGTTATGCAACGGTGCGAATTCTTTTAGCTCTTCGATTTTTTGCAATACATCATCATCAATGACGACTGAATCGCTGAAATATTCTCCACCCGCTACGACCCGGTGGCCAACGCCTGTGATCTCATCGAAGGAACCAATGATCTTCAACTCGATCAACTTATCTAATAACATTTGGATCGCGATCTCGTGATCTTTGATGTCTAAGACTTGTTCAAATTTTTCACCGTCATCATATTTGATCGTAAAGATCGAATCATTTAAACCGATCCGTTCCACGATCCCTTTCGCGATCACAGTTTCTTCTGGCATTTGATATAATTGCCACTTCAAACTTGAACTTCCGGCATTGATTGCAATTGTTTTTGTCATTGTTAATTCTCCTTATTTTTTAAACTATAGATTAGAAGACTTCCAGTCCTCGAATTCTTTGAAAAATGAACTTACTTTAGCAGGCTCTTTTAAAGTCGGTAACTTGACTAGTAAAACTTTATCCACTTGTTTTGCATCCGCTCCCGTATTTTGTAGCAACAAAATACTTTTACGTGAATGTTCAGACTGGAACAATTCGTCAGGCAATTGGATGATCCCTTGTAAATAAACTTTTTTCCCGAGCCATTTTTCTAACAGTGGTCCTTGCTCAGTTTCTAAAAAGTTACTTGGAACTAAAAACAAGCCATAGCCGGCTGGTTTGACATAATGCATGCTTTGCTCCAACAGCAAATGATGCGCATAACTATGTTCTTTTTCAGCATGCGTGATAAATTTTTCCGCCTGTTCATCATTGGGATAATAACCAACTGGCAAATCTCCCATTGCGATTTCAACCGGATCAACTAATAAATCGTGCAAGCTATCTTGATGAAACAATTGAAGGGTTTCCGCCATCAAAGCGCCATTCGCTGCTGCGATCGCTAACAATGTGTCATCGATATCTACACCGATCCCTTGCGCGTGATAGCCAGCTTGTTGCAACCCGATCACGACGGTCAGCAAAAGATTTCCCATCCCAACTGCCGGATCAAAAATTCGTAATTCTTTTGTTTGACTCAGTTGCTCAATCAAAAAGACGAATAAAAATCCGATGCTATCTGGCGTCAATTGATGATTTGGTTGTAAGCCTTCTTTTTTAGAACCATGTAATAATAAAAGTTGGGTCAATTTGCGCCATTCTTCTTTTTGCAAGTCTAATTGCAAAATGTCTTGATACAGAGCTTCGATCTTGGCGACTGTTTTTTTATCTGGCGTTTGATCGATCACTCGAACTTTTGCGTCATCCACTAGATTTTCCGCATTTTCAATGTAGGCGTCAAAAAAGGAAGTGTCTAGCGAACGTTCAATTGTGGTAATGGCTTCTTCCATCAACGAAAAAGCGGTCTCGATTTTTTCTGGGTTCATTTTACACCTCTCAAAACTATATAACACCTTTGATACCTGTTCTATTCTAGCGAAGAAAAACGAAATAATCAATCGCTTTCTTTTTATTTAAAGTGTTTTTTAGGACTGAAAAGCGGGAAATTGTCCGCACTAATTTAAAAGCGCTTACCTTTCATATCCTATTACTTTTTGGTGATTTCTTCAAGCGGTTCGGTAAAAGAAAATGATTTTCCCTGAATCTGGACTGTGATCTTCAAATTTTCTGACTGTTTTTGGTACACTAACTCACCTTGTGTAAAGTGCCACTGACCTTTCTCTTTTGCTAGTTGCGGATAGTCAGCTAAAAATAATTCTTTGGCGATCTTCGCTTGATAACTTCGACGCGTTCGATTCGTAAAATCAATCGTCTGTTGGTAAGTCGTCAACAGTTGCAACCACAAAAAACTAAATAAAAAAAGCGTCAAGAGGACCGATAGCAACACGCCCCCTCGACTATTTGATGATCCAAGCGCCACTTTTTTTCGTTCCTTGACTAAATTCAACTTCATACTCTACCCCACCTTTTGTTTCGTAACAAGTAAACTGCTTAACGTTGGTCAATAGCGGCTGATAGCCTTTTGATTTGATCAATTTGTCGTTCAATTGTTTGATCACTAACTGATCTTCAAAGATGATCTGGTTGTTTTTGACCTCACGATAGGTCGCCTGTCGTAATTCATGTTCCAACTGAAATAAAAAAACGTGCCACTCACGTTCTTGATAGTAACTCAATTGACGTTCGGTTTTTTCCGTATATTTGATCAAGCCGGAAATCACAAGTAAGATCCCGGCTAACATCAGCAACGCGACTAAACATTCTAGTAGTGTAAAGCCTTTATTTTTTTGCGACTTCAATTTGTTGCGCTCCTTCCGACCAAACAGCAGCGACTTTTTCGGCATTCACTGTAATCGTCACACTGGGGGCATTCGTTTCCTGATGTCGTGTGAAGCGCTTTGTTTCACTATACAATAGCGCATACTGATCCAGCTGCTTGATTTGGCGTTGACTTTGTTGTTGCAAGTGCAAACTAAAAGCTAAGTAACCATAGACCAATCCGACTAAGATCGCTAAGCTCAGTACACTTTCCAATAAAATATAGCCATCATTTTTTAACAAAGCGACCACTTCCTAATTGAAATTGATACGTGATTTTTTCTTCATTGACTTGCAAACTGATTTTTGGGATCGAGCCTGCTATTTGATCACCTGAAATATTACCGCTCGTTGCTTTGAACGTGATTCGACCGCCACTTTTCAAATCGATCCCCGCGGGTAATTGGAACAGTTTCCAATCCAACGTTTCACTAGGAACTGAAAAAACGATCAGCTCTTTGTCATTGTGCAAGTCGATATACGTATTTTTACTTTCCGTGATCGCGATCTGTTGCTGATGTAAGATCAATTTTTCTAGTTGATACAGGCAAAAGCGTTGTTGCAAGGCTTGTTGCCATGAATGAAAAACGATGGTCGGTAAAAAAGTAAACGCGGCAACGACAAACAAGACCACCAGTGCCTCCAACAAAGTAAAACCGCGATTATTTTTTTGCTTTATCATATTGTTCTTGCGTGATATAACCTTCTTTTTGTAGTTCTTCCAAAGTAGGCCGCTTGCCAAATTCTAACTCATAGACTTGCGATTGAGTGTCAATCACTTTTTCCAGCGCTTGATCATTTTTCTTGTCTGCTGCTTCTTTTTGTTTGATGATCCCAGGAACAAATAGCAACAACAAGATCCCGATCACAAACAAAACGACCATCATTTCTAGTAATGTGAATCCGTCTTTTTTCTTCATAATACGCCTCCTAAATTATTCGATAGTGGTAACAACATGGCAACATATAGACTGATGATCAACAGCGCAACCAATAAAAAAATAAGCGGTTGGATCCAAGCGCAAAAAAATTCTAGTCGGGTAAAAAAGCGCCGCCAGATCAACTCACTATAAGTTAGCAGTTCTTTTCCCAATTGACCGCTGGCTTCACCTTGCAACACAATCTGGCTGAACTCTGAACGTAAAAAGCGATAGTTTTGTAAAGCAGGAGCCAATTCCTTTCCTTGTTGAAAATTTATTTGTAATTCAGTTGCTAATTCTTTCATCAATGAAGGCTTTTGGGTAGCTAAGATACATGCGACGATCTGATTGAGTTCAAGACCTTGATCAAATAATTTTCCCCACTCTAAAGCAAAGTAAGCCGAGTGATAATCTTTTTGCAACGTACCGATCAAGGGTAGCTGCACTAACCAAGAAAAACGGGTGATCAAACTTCTTTGACCCATTTGCGCTTTCCAGAGACAAAATGCGCTAACAAGCACTAGCCCTAGACTGATCAAGATCACCGGTGTCGCTTGCACCAAGGTCACTGCCCAGTTATCTTTTTTCAACAGTCCCGTTGCTAATAGTTGCGGCAGTAAAAAGTAGCGCATGCTTAACAGTGTGATCAACAAGAATAGTAAGAGAACTAGCGGATACGCAATCGCTTTAAAAAAATTTTCTTTTTGTTGTTGGGTCAGCTGCATTTGTTTGGCTAGACCTTTTAAAGTCGGTGCTAATTCACCATGGCTTTCTGCAAGTTCGATTTGCAACACTTGATCACTGGAAAAACCTAATTCTGCAAAGCTCAATGCTAACAAACGACCGCCACGTAAATGTTTCAGTAATACCGCAAGCCAGATTTGTTTGATCCCATTGGCCTTTTGTAAAAATGCTAATGCTTCTGGCAAACTAAAGCCGTTAGTCAACAAATCTCCCAGCAGTTGGGTCAATTGAATCTTTTGCTTGATCGTAATTTTTTTCATCTTCATCGCGTGCTCCTAACAAAGTCAAACTCTCCGACCAACTTACTTTTTCTTTTCCAAATGTGTAGGCAACAAGCACCCCTTGACGACCGCTGACATCGGCAAATAATTCTTGGTAAACGACGCCACGCAAACAATCAGTCAATAAACTTTTTTCGCCACCTAACTCCACTAAACGCGTCACGGCCGATTCCAAACTTGCAGCGTGTAGCGTCGCGTAGACACAGTGACCCGTCAATGCCGCACGGATCGCACCTTTAGCCGTTTGTTCATCCCGGATCTCCCCGATGATCAGTACATCTGGGTGGTGCCGCAATGAAAGTTTAATCAACTCATCATAGGTTTGCTGGATCTTAGGATTGACTTGCAGTTGTAAAAATTGCGATTCTTCAACTTCGACGGGATCTTCAATCGTGATCACTTGTCCTTCCACTTGTTTTGCTAAACGGTACATCAATGTCGTTTTGCCCGAGCCGACCGCGCCACAAAATAAATACAGGCCTTTTTGCCGAGTCCGTTGGGTTAAAAAGATAAATTGTTCAGGTAAAAAATAATGGATCATCGCTTGCTCTAACGGATGGATGAACCGAATCACTAGTGATTCATTTTGTTTATAGTCCCCGACTGTCGACAAGCGTAATCGTTGCACGCCACAAGGCAAGTCATAACTGACCGCACCTAACTGGGCTTTCCGTTTTTCACTGACATCCATTTGTCCGATGTACTTGAAGCGACTGATCAATTGTAAGGCCGTGGCTTTTTTCAAGCACGCGTGATAAAAAAGTCGTGTCCCACGGCGAAAAAAATATTCATAATGATCTTGACGCGGCAATAAATAAAAATCTTGAAAATTTTCTTTGGCCCCTAACGCGACCAATTCAGTTGAAAATGTTTCGATCGTCATATTTCCCACCTCATTAGTAACATACGGCAATCAAATTTTTTTCACGTATTAGGCGGGCTCTTTGTTTTTAAAAAGACACAAAAAAATGGAGCCGCTCATTTGCGACTCCTGCATTTTTTTAGTTTAATAACTGAATGATTCGCTCTTTGCCAACTACTTTGACTAATAGCGGAATACGTGGTCCGTGATCTTGACCTAGTGTCAATTGATAAATCGCTTGGAACAATTCTTTTTGGTCTTTGCGTTTTGTTTTTTTATCTTTTGCCGGGGTCAAGTCATAAATTTTTTGCATCAAGTCCGGCTCATCACGCGTAGTATTTTCCAGCAACGCGACAAAAGCGGCTAATTCCGCTTTAATCTGAGGAGATAACTTTTGATAGAGCGCGTCATCTTTTTGCTGGCGGATCGTCAGCAACCGTGACGACGCATCATTTTCGATCCAATAAGCAGCACGTTTCAATAAATGCGCGATTGCTGCTTCTTGATAACCTTCTTTTTCCAAAATGTTTTGCGTCAATCGTTGATCATTTGCCGTTAGAGCTAAAATATTGACGACATGGGAAAAAGCTGGATACGTTTGTGTCAAGTCCACACCTGTCAAAAAGATCAACTGCTGCAGTGTCTCATCGGCACTTTTATTTTTGACCGCAGCGACTTTGCGCTCAAACTCACTGTAATTGCGTAAGACATCTTCATCTAAGCCGAGATTGAACTGGGCTTTTGGCAAGTATTTACCGTATAAATAAAAAACGACTTCCGGAGTGTAAATATCCAATAATTCATCCAACGTAATAATGTTGCCCGCCGAACTAGACATTTTTTTCGTTTGGCCTTTGATGTTTACAAAATCGTAAGGCTCATATTCTGGAGCAGGATAATCAAAAATTTCTTTAGCGACAGCTGTTGCAACATCAAAGCTGCCATTTTTGGATGAATGATCCTTCCCGCCTGGCTCAAAGACGACACCTTCATATTGCCACCGCATCGGCCAATCGATTTTCCAATGCAATTTGACCTGTTGACCATAACCGATCTTTTGACTACCTTGATGCCCAAATTTACACGTGTAATGCAAAGTGAGGGTTGCTTCATCAAAATCTGTGATCGTCGTTTGATCGTGCTGGCACGTCTCACAATATAGTGAGATCGGAAAATAATGTTCGCGCTCAGTCGCGTCTGGTTTTTCCGTTCGAAAACGCGCTAAAATATCATAAATTTCTTTCCGGTTGCGAAGTACTTTTTTCAACGCTTCATCATACACGCCGCTTTCATAGTGTTTTGTTTGGTACAAATATTCTGGTGCGATCCCTAATTTTTGCAAGTCTTTTTCAAATAATTGCTCAAAATAAGTCCCGTAAGATTCACTTGAACCAAATGGCCCTGGAACTTTCGTATACGGCTTGCCGATTTCCGTTTCCGCTACACCAGTAACATTTTTAGGAAGCTTGCGTAGCCGATCATAGTCATCCCATGACAAAATAAACCGGGGATCGCCGCCTAAATCTTTTAGGGCGGTTACGACAAAATACGTCGTCGCCAGTTCACGAAAATTTCCCACGTGAACAAATCCCGAAGGACTGACACCTGACGCACACGTCTGAATCCCCGTTGGTTTTCTTTTTAAAATTTTCTTTGCTGCTTCATAAGCCCAATGCATGGCGACACTCCCTTTTTCTTTAAGTGTACCAAAAAGCAAAAAGCCTGCCTAATAATTAGACAGACTGCTTAAATTGCGCTTCGACGCGATAGATCGGTTGGCCTTTGCCAGAAAATTTTTCTTCGTACTCCGTCATGATGTTGCCCTCGTAATCGCTGTGGTGCAGATCGAGCCAAACTTTTTTCAAAACCATCCCGTATTGCGAAAAGCTCGCCAACGAATATTCAAATAGGCCTTGATTATCGGTTTTAAAATGGATCTCGCCATTTGGTCGTAAGATCGTTTCATCGACCGCTAAAAAATTTTTAGAGGTCAAGCGTCGTTTTTCGTGTCGTTTTTTGGGCCACGGATCAGAGAAATTCAAATAGATCTGATCCACTTCGTTTTCCGCAAAATAATTTGTGAGCTCTGAACCATCTACATGTAATAATTGTAAATTTGGTACGTGTTCTGCGATCAATTTATCTAAGGCAAGTGAGATCACGCTGACTTGCATCTCGATCCCGATATAATTGATCTCCGGATGGGCTTTCGCCATTCCCGTAATGAATTGGCCTTTCCCCATCCCAATCTCGATGTGGATCGGATGATCATTTTTAAAGCGTTCCTGCCACCGACCTTTTAATTTTTCTGGTTCAGCTGGTACATATTCCGGATGGGCCGCTAATAATTCGGCAGCCCCGGGACGATTTCTAACGCGCATGTCGTTCTCTCCTTCGATTCATTTCATGATTTTATTCGTAAGTTTTTACGTTCCGCCGCTGATGCAATTCGTTTTGCTTTGATCCCCATAAAAAAAGCTGAACGAAAGTAAGTTCAGCTTCCCGCAAAAATACGTTTTAATTGTAAGATCGTTTGATTCATATGTTTAAAATCTTTTCGCTGATACAAGCGGGCGATCTCAGCTAACAAGCCCATCAACGCATACCAATAGATGCGTTCCATGTTTTCATCAGTAGGTTGCCACCCGTAACGCACGAGCCACGCGCTCCATGAAGACAGCGGCACGTAACTACCTAGAATCGTTCCTAGATCGAGCGCTGGATCAGCAAACATGATGGAATCCCAGTCGACCAAATATAAATAGTGGCGACAGACGAGCCAATTACGATGATTGACATCGCCGTGGACCACCGTGTATTTTTTTTTCGGATAATATGGAATATTTTGTTTTAAATAATTGTGCACCAATTCAATGAACTGATTTTCCTGTAAGATCTGCGGCAACGTTTTTTCATAGCTTTCCAGCAACTGTTGCGGGGAAATTTTGCGGCCGCCGATCCGCTTTAACATCGTGTGCAGCGATTCAGAATGATGCAGATGGTACAAAACATCGATCACATCATTGCGCTGAGGGATCTCTTCTGGTTCTAACAAGCGACCTTCCAACCACTCTTGAGCCGTTAGCGTATCGCCATCACCCGTTCGTTTGATCCAAACAAGCCGCGGTGCGATCCCTTCTTTTGACAATGCAGCCAGCATCGGAGTCGTGTTCCGCTTGATGAAAACTCGCTCATCGCTATTTCGATAGCCGACATATGTCTTGCCAGTACTACCTTTGATCGGTTGTACGCGCCATTCGCTATCCAATTGAAATTCCATCAAAGCGCCTCCTCTTGCTTTTTGCAGTATTTCTTATTGTAGTCAGTTCCACGAAGTTCGTCAAGTAGCCAAATGCTCAATTCAGTTAAATAAAATTTTCTCGTCGACTCAACGTTCCATTTTTTTGATCCGGCTAGGTACATACAAGATTAAAAATAACCCGATCTCGATGAGTAAAATCACAAAAATCAGCAAACTTTCCAACGGCGTCACTACAGCTAACGAGGCCAAGGCAAAGATCACGCTGGCGATCACTAGCAACGCACCGATCAACTGTCGCAATGCGCGCCGTTTAAACGGTGTACTCACCGGAAATAGTTGCGTCAAACTGACATAATCAAATTGCGTATACAGCGGCAACATTTGAAAGCCAATCAAATAAATAAAGAGCGCCGCTAAAATAGCAATAAAGCGAACATCACGCAACGTCAGCAGTAAAACACAGCCCACGACTAACAGCCGAAAATACAAGCCGCTGTATTCAGAACCTCGCAATGCGCGACGGCTGAACAAATACAAATATGTATTGCTCTGCTTAAACGAAATCAAGTGCAACACACCATCTAAATACTTCCGCCGCTTGACTTTAGCTTCGATCTCGGGCACATCTGTAAATAAATTGATGAACTGATAGATCCGATACAACCGACTGCGCTCTTGATCGATCAATTTTTGCCAATCGAGCAAGCGTGTTGTTTTCGTCACCTGACGTAAGATCAGTAACAAAAAAAGCGCCAGCGCTAAACCGATCACAGGAGTCACATACAAACTAGCCGCGATCGCTACTAAACTTACGACTGCCCAAAACAAGAGCAACTGCCGGACCTTAGACTTAGTATCTTGAAACGCCGAAAAGCGCAAGAGCAGAAAGTGTCCGACTTTTAACAGCCAAACCAAGCCTAGATAAGCTAGCGCCCAAGCGAAACTTTCTTTTTTGATCACTACGACGAGCGGCAAAGTAATCCCTACGACTAAGCCTTCTAACACAAAGGGAAAAAGCAAAGAATGTTGAACTGCACGATCCAAATAGCCTGCCATTTGTTTTTCTTTGGGGAGTAAAAAAGCGGTATCTGCCGGCTCTAGTAAAGTCGCCAAACCGCCTGCTGGTAAAACCAACCACCAAATAAGTGCGACGATCGGCAACCCCCAGACAAAATTTTCCGGTAAGCTTTTTAGCAGATTGGAATAATAAAAGCCTAAGCCGCCGACTAAAAACAAACAGACTAATACGAAATGATCATTTAACACGTAACGCATATACTTCATCATCTTTTTTTGGTGGCGTGCCAAACGAGCATTAAAAAATTTAGTCATGAGCGACCGACTCCTTTGTCAATGCGACGTAGATCTCATCTAAAGAAGAACCCGGCAAATCAAATTCTTGCCGCAATTCCTCGATCGTTCCTTGGGCGCGCACCACGCCTTCGTGTAAGACGACAAAACGGTCACAATATTTTTCGGCCGTCGCTAAAATATGCGTCGACATCAAGATCGAAGCCCCGGCTTTTTTCTTTTCTTCCATTAATTCTAACAACGCATTGATAGCCAGTGGATCTAGACCTAAAAATGGTTCGTCGATAATAAACAAACTAGGCTCAACTAAAAAGGCACACAACACCATGACTTTTTGTTTCATCCCTTTAGAAAAATTCACCGGAAACCAATCTAAGCGATTTTCTAAGCGAAAAGTTTTCAACAAACTATCTGCTCGACGCAATGCCTCTTCTCGCTCGATATCATAGGCCATCGCGGTCACTTCGATGTGTTCTTTTAGCGTCAGTTCTTCATATAATGAAGGCGTCTCGGGAATATAGCCGATCAATTTACGATAGGCTTCTGGATCATTTTTTAGTTGTTGGTCATTGATGGTAATGACGCCTTTAGTCGGGTTCAACAAACCGATAATATTTTTGATCGTCGTAGACTTCCCGGCGCCATTTAAGCCGATCAAGCCCACCATCTCACCGTCTGCTACCTTAAAACTGATATCTTTCAAAACCGGTAGATGGCCATAGCCACCGGTCACATGTTCAATCGTTAAACTCATGTAAAATCCTCCAATTCTTTTTTATTATACCACGGGTCTCAGCTAGTTTTTTTGTCTTTTCGCCGCTTTTTTCTCCTACCAGTTCGGAAAAATATGGTAAAGTGAAAGTACCAGTATTTTTCGAAAGGATGAGTCCCATGGATAATTGTATTTTTTGCAAAATCGTAGCCCAAGAGATCCCCAGCTACAAAGTATATGAAGATGATAAAGTATACGCCTTTTTAGATATTTCGCAAGTCACTAAAGGCCATACGCTCGTCGTTCCCAAACAGCACGTTGCCGATATTTTTGAATATGATGAAACGCTAGCGGCTGATGTGTTCTCACGAATCCCCAAAATCGCTAAAGCCTTAGAAAAAGCTTTTCCTGAGATGGAAGGTTTGAACATGTTGAACAACAACAAAGAGCTCGCCTATCAATCCGTCTTCCATTCCCATATCCATTTGATCCCACGCTACTCGAAAAAAGATGATTTTTCAATTCATTTCGGAGATCACACAAAAAAATATTCGCCAAGCGAGCTCCAACAATTCGCTGACGCGATCAAAGCGCAGGTGGACTAAATTGAAAAAATTTTTCCGTGGTTTATTATTTGGCGCAGGTGTTGGTTCCATCGCCGGTTTGTTTTTCGCTCCTAAAAAAGGAAGTGCTACCCGTGAACAATTGATTGAAGACACGCGTGGCCTCGTCCAACAAGCCGACGAGCTAAACGATGTTTTAGGTGATTTTAAAAGTTCGTTGCAAGAAGTCTTAAGCAATGTTAAAACAGTCGTTCCTGAAGTCCAAAAAGAAATCACCGATGAGATCGAGGATTTCAAATTTCAAGCTGAACCACGCATTCAACAGATCCAAGAGCAACTCAATAAAATCACAAGTGACTTGCCAAGTGCTGAGTAGCAAAAAGTCATTCACACAAAATGATAGCAATCAGGTAAAAAATGTGTCCAACCACACAAAAATCGCCGCTATCATTTTGTGTTTTTATTGTGAAGTTTATCAGAAACTATTGTTAAAGGCTTTATTTTGAGATTTTAGGTATGTTATAGTGGTTTTATCGAATCGCAAATCATAATTACAGGAGTGTAGCACAGGATGAAAAACATCAAACAAAAAATTCTTTTAGCAACAGCGGGTCTGTTGAGTGTTGCGGTCTTAGGCGCATGTTCCAATGGTGCATCTAATCAAGACATCGCAACGATGAAAGGCGGCAAGATCACCGTCGAAGATTTTTACAACGAAGCGAAAAAAGAGCAGACGAACCAAAGTCTGGTACGAAACATGATCATCTACAAAGTTTTTGAAAATGCGTATGGTGACAAAGTTTCAGATAAAAAAGTCGACGCTGAATACAGCAAACAAGAAAAAGAATTGGGCAGCAGCTTTGAAAGCCAATTACAATCAGCTGGCTATACGAAAAAATCGTATAAAGAATATTTGAAACAAACGTTAGCATTCCAAGAAGGTTTGAAATCGCACGTTAAATTGACAGAAAAAGATAAGAAAAAAGCTTGGGATTCATTCCATCCTGAGGTTCAAGCTCGCGTCATCATGGCAACGAGTGAAGATGAAGCAAAAGATTTGAAAAAACAATTGGATGACGGCAAAGACTTTGCAAAATTAGCAAAAGATAAATCAGCCGACAGCGCTACAAAGAAAAATGGCGGCGAGATCAAATTTGATTCACAATCATCTACTGTTCCAAGTGAAGTCAAAGAAGCAGCGTTCAAACTAAAAAATGGTGAAACGTCTTCTGTGATCTCAGCAATGGATTCATCGACTTACCAAACGTCTTATTACATCGTGAAGATGGAGAAAAATACGCCTAAAGGTAATGACATGGACAAATACAAAAAAGAGATCAACAACATTGCCGAAGAATCTAAAATGTCAGACCAAAACTTTACTTCAAAAGTGATCGCAAGCGAATTGAAGAAAGCTAACGTGAAGATCAAAGACAATACGTTCGACAACGTCTTATCTGATTTCTTGAAGACGAATAGCTCTGGCAAGAAAACAACGAACTCTTCAGCCGCTACTGATAACTCAGCCAAAACTGAAGAATCTACCAAAGCCAGCGAAAAAACGGAAGAATCAACGAAGAGCTCTGAAGCAAATTCAGAAGCTTCAACTGAACAATCAACTGCAGCTTCAGAACAAGCTAGTCAACAATCTTCACAACAAAGTACCGAACAATCATCAGCTGCACAATAAGATGAATTGGAAAAGACCTGACGGCTAGCCGTCAGGTCTTTTTATTGTATGATTTGAAAACCACCTGCTATGCGGGTGGTTCCAAAAAGCTTTTAGCGTGGTATCAAAAAAGCCTCCCAAAATGATAAGATAATGCTGGTTGACCGACCGCATCACTATCAGATTAGGAGG
>NZ_CACSLH010000035.1 GCF_902706605.1 Enterococcus sp. CSURQ0835
ATCCATGTGTAAGTCCTTTTTATTGGTCTTGGATAAGTCATCCGAGAACAGTATAAAGGATTTTTTTGTGCATGAATAGCTTTATAGCAATGCTTTTAATGATTTGAAGTTCTTTGCAACACTAGTGGTCCAACCTATCCAAATAATATCGTGCAGGACATTAAAATGCAAGCAAAGGAGGGAGCAAGCATGGGGCAAATTTTACAAGTGATCGGCAAGAAAAAAAGTGGTAAAACAACGACGATCCTATCTTTTATCGAAGTGGCCAGACAATATAATGTAACACTTGCCGTCCTGAAACATTCCCATCATGACACGACCAGTGACCCGCCGCAGACAGATACGGAACGCTTTTTTAAAGCCGGTGCGCAACAAGTCGGCTTAAAAAGCAAAAATGAATTTTTTTGGCGATCACAAACGGCAGACTTTGAACTGGAAGCACAGCTGCAGTCCCTTTTACAAACCAAGAATCAGTTGATCTTACTAGAAGGATTCAAGCAAGCCTCTTATCCGAAATTATTATTGTTGCGACCACAAGATAAACGGTCGGATTTCTCAGGCCGATTTGATGCGGTAGCTTCTTTACAGCCGTCTGGGAATCCCCAAGCTCCATTAGACTTTTCAGCTGAGCAGACTCGGAAAAATTGGTTTCAGCAGTGGCTCAAAAAAAACACGTTGCTTACCTGATCGAGAGGATAAGCAACGTGTTTTTGTAGTTGAAGGCTCTAAAAGTTGAAGCGGCTACTGAAAAATTTTGCTACTCTTTGTGATGAACGGTTTTGACCCAAGCTGTTTTTTTAGTGATGATTTTAAACAAGGCTACCCAAGGAATGAGAGCAGTTGCTAAACAATACCACTGGAACCAAAGTGCTGAAATGAAAGCGGATAGAAAATTTGGGGCTGCTTTTTTGAGCCAATGTTTAGCAGTATATCCTTGATAACCTCGCGCCATCAAAAGTGCAATCACTAACCAAATGCCAAAGATCGCTCCAAAAGAGATCGTCACACCGCCTGCATCGATCAACGCGACGATTTGTAAAACGAGTGCTAATAAATTTCCTAGTGCTACAAAGGTAAACAGCAAAGGAAAGAGGATCGTAACCGTCAAATCGATTTTTTGTAACGGACTGATCGCAGTCTGATAAAGTCGCGGCAAATACCGAGCGCATTGGAGTCCTCCCGCACACCAGCGGATTCGTTGCCGAACATAAGGTATGAAATGTTTGACTGCTTCTTGATAGACGACGGCTTGATCGGTATAACACGTTTTATAACCGGCGAGCCAAGTGCGGAGTGAAAACTCTAAGTCTTCTAACAGACCATTTCCCCAACCGACTTGTTTAGCTAAATGTAAGGTCACGAATTGGCCGTTACCAGATGCGATCCCAAAACCTAAAAAATTGCGGAAGAGCTGTTGCTTCCGATTCAATTCACTAAATTCAAAATCTTGCGCTCGCTGTAATCCATTGCTCACTTTTTTCATTCGAACTGCAGTCTGGACCATATCGTAATCTAACTGATCTAATTTTCTGACGCGAGTAAAACTCGCTAAAACATGTTCAAGATCTTCAGCTGAGATCTGACCATCGGCATCGATCACTCCGATGATGACATTTCGGTCAGTTAGGGCGGGGTCTCGTTGTGTTCGGATATAGGCGACAGCCGTATTTAACACTTCGCCTTTACCCGAGTGCATCATTGTTTGACTCGTTTGGATCGTCCTTGTCAAACTCGTTGCGAGCTGATAAGTGGCATCAGTGGAATGGTCATCTACGATTAACAGCTTTCCTGTGACTTGGGGGGGCAGTTTTTTTAATTCAGCTGTCAATTGTTGGATCGTTTGCTCGATTACGCTTTCTTCATTCAATGCCGGGACGACTAACCACAATTCACGTTTATCAGAAGAAAGAAGCGGTTTAGGAGTCTTTGTCGAAGGTGTCATCCCCAGCAAGATGATGATGATGAGGTAATACAAGTAAAAGACAAAAGTAATCGCTAAAATAATTTGGACAAACGAATTAGTAAATAACTGGTTTAATAGTTGTAACATACATTCACCTACTTTTTCAGTGATCGACGTAAAATGTGGTCGATTTTTTCGCTTGCTGAGCCGTTACCATAGGGATTTTTAGCGTGACACATGTTAGCATATTCAATTGGATCGTGAAGCAGTTCGTTCATTGCGTTTTGGATCGCTTTAGGTGCGACTCCGACTAATTTCAAACTGCCAGTTTTGACGCCTGAGATCCGTTCGGTTTCATTGCGTAAAACTAAAACGGGTTTGCTAAGTGCGGCAGCTTCTTCTTGGACACCGCCTGAATCAGTCATAATGAAGTAGCAACGAGCCATAAAATTATGAAAATCCACCATATCTAAAGGCGCGATCAAATGAATGCGGGGATGACCTTGTAAAATGGCATGAGCTGCTTTTTGAACATTGGGATTCAAATGGACTGGGTAGACGACTTCAACGTCAGGATTTTGATCCACCGTTTGCCGGATCGCTTGAAAAGCTTTTTCCATTACCACGCCTTGGCTTTCTCGGCGATGCATCGTCAGTAAGATCATGCGATGCTCTGTAGGAAGTTTAGCCAATAAGTCATGGTGATAGTCGGGCTTGACTGTGTAATGGAGCGCGTCGATCACTGTGTTACCAGTCACGAAGATTTTTTCTGGTGCGCAGTGACTGATCAACAAATTATGCCGGGCTCGCTCAGTCGGCGCAAAATAAAAATCGGCGATCGTGTCCGTGATTTGGCGGTTGGCTTCTTCTGGGAAAGGGGAATACTTATCCCACGTCCTGAGTCCGGCCTCCACATGACCGATGGGGATTTGTTGGTAAAAGGCAGCAAGACTAGCCGCCATCGTTGTCGTCGTATCTCCATGAACTAAGACGCAGTCCGGTTTTTGTTCGATTAATAAAGGCGTTAGTTTCGTTAAGACCGCAGTCGTGATCTCAGCTAGCGTCTGATTTTTTTTCATGATTGCTAAATCAAAATCCGGGGTAATCGCAAAGTCGTTTAATACTTGCTGTAACATTTCACGATGTTGTCCAGTTGTGACTACAATCGAGGTAACGACCGGATCTTTAGTTAAACATTTGAGCAGTGGAGCCATCTTGATCGCTTCAGGGCGCGTCCCAAACACAGACATTATTTTCATCATTCATTCTCCTCATAACTAGATAAGACTCAGCTTTCAGTCTGGCCGCAACTAATCTAGTGATCTCTCTCAATTTAAGTGTAAAGTAGCGTTCCGTTTTATTCAAATATTTTCTCTATTTAAGACTAGTCCGAGCAGTGGTTGAAAAATGAGTGAGAAGATATCTTATCCAAATTTTTGTTATCCAAAACGCTTTATGTGTTTCTTGTAATGGATTATTCCAATGAGTACCCATTCATCTGAATTATATTTCATGTTTTTTTATATTGACAGCCGATTTTTTTAGTGCTAAATTCAATGAGTCTAAAACGTAGTCGTTACGTTTTGGTTGAGATAAATCGAAAGAAGGAATCGGAATGCGGAAAATTATTCAATTGGAATGTCGTGAGACGGGGGAGCGTTTCTATTTGACGAGTAAAAATACGCGCAACCAGCCAGATCGATTAGAGTTAAAAAAATATTCACCCAAACTAAGACGACGAGCTACTTTTACCGAAGTGAAATAGGAGGAATTTGAATGGCTAAAAAATCAAAAATCGCAAAAGCGAAAAAGCAGCAAGCCTTAGTTGCGCAGTATTATGAATTGCGGCAAGAGTTAAAAGCTAAAAAAGATCACGCTGCCTTAGCAAAATTGTTGAAAGACGCTCATCCGAATCGTTTAAGAAATCGTGATGGAGTGGATGGTCGCCCGCGTGGCTACTTGCGTAAGTTTGGCCTGTCTCGAGTTAACTTTAGACAGCTCGCGTTACAAGGAAAAATCCCAGGTGTTAAGAAAGCCAGCTGGTAAAAGGAGGTTCTAATGGAAAAACAAGATTTAGCGAGTGCCTATCGCCGAATGAAAAGTCCAAATCTTAAAACGCGCAAACGTGCGTTAAAAATCATCAAAGAAGTGAAGCGGAACAAAAAACAACTTAATAAATGGTAATGAGTTGAAAGCTAGCCGCGCTATCGATAAAGTAACTGGCAGTTTTTAGCAAATGTTAGTTCAAGTAAGAGCCCCGTTTTTAACGGAGCGTTCGAACGATTCCTTTAAGGATGATAAAACGATCTGTTGACTTACTTTGCAGATCGTTAAAGAAAGAAGTCTGATTGTGAAAAAAGCTCGAAGTATTTTAACGTGTTTATTCAGTTTATTGGCCTTAGTTGCATTTGGTGTGACGAGTCAAGCGGCGGAAAAGATCAAAGTCGTGACGACGTTTTATCCGATGTACGAATTTTCAAAGGCAGTTGTAGGCGCTGAAGGTCACGTCAGTTTATTGATCAAAGCTGGAAATGAACCGCATGATTATGAACCCAGTGCAAAAGAGATGGCAAAGATCAGTCAAGCCGATGTGTTTGTTTATAATAGTAATCAATTGGAAAAATGGGCTCAAAAGATGGATCAAGTGGATCACACCAAAACAAAAATCGTTGAAGCCGCCCAAGGAATCAAGCTAGCTAAAGGTGCTAAAAATAGTGAAGATGCTGGTGAACTAGACCCACACGTGTGGTTAGATCCGATCTTAGCTAAACAAGAAGTCGCTACGATCGAAAAAGCCTTGGCTGAAAAATATCCAGCTAAAGCTGCTACTTTTAAGGCTAATCAAAAATGGTATGATCAAAAATTGAACCAGTTAAATCATGAATACCAACAACTGCGAGGCGCTAAGCAACGGGCGATCATCACCCAACATGCCGCATTTGGTTATTTAGCCAAACAGTATGGCTTAAAACAAGTGGCGATCGCTGGTCTTTCTCCTGATCAAGAACCTAGTCCTAGTCGGTTAGCTAGTTTAAAAAAATATGTTAAACGCCAGCGGATCAAATTAATTTATTTTGAAGAAAATGCTAATTCGAAAGTCGCACAAACATTAGCGACTGAAACGGGAGTCAGAACAGCAGTCTTAGATCCGATCGAAGGTATCCCGCAAAAGAAAATCACACAAGGAGCGACTTATCTTTCGATCATGGAACAAAATTTAACTAATTTGAAAAAAACGATTCATTAAAAGGGAGACCGACACAGGTGTGTCTTACCTCCAAACAAATAAAAAATTCAATTTAACCGAGGTGACCAATGAAAAAGAAATGGCTAATGTTAGCAGGTGCGATGGTCTTAAGTAGTCTGATCAGTTTAAACCAACCAGCACACGCTGATGAAAAAATCAATGTGATGACGACTTTTTATCCGGTCTATGAGTTCACTAAGCAAATCGTAGGTGCAGAAGGCAAGGTAGAATTATTGATTCCAGCAGGGTCTGAGGCACATGATTATGAACCGAGTGCTAAAGATATGTCGAAAATCGAAAAAGCGGACGTCTTTGTTTACCACAATGAAAACTTGGAAGGCTGGGTCGCTAAAGCAAAAAAATCATGGCATGGTGACACAAAAATCATCAAAGGCACAAAAGGGATGCTCTTGCTGCCTGGGAGCGAAGATCATGACCACACCCATGAAGCAGGACATGAGCATTCCCATGAGTATGATCCCCATACGTGGGTCGCACCTCCTTTAGCAAAACAAGAAGTCGCATCGATCACTAAACAATTAAGCAAACTGTATCCAACTAAAAAAACGGTGTTTGAAAAAAATGCAGCTGTGTTTAGTCAACAACTAGATCAGTTGGATCAACAATATCAAACTGCTTTGAAAGATGCGAAGCAAAAAGAGTTTGTGACTCAGCATGCCGCATTTCATTATTTAGCGGTAGAATATGGGTTGAAAGAAATTCCGATCGCCGGGCTTTCACCTGATCAAGAGCCCAGTCCAGCTCAGTTAGCAAAATTAAAAAAAGTCGTCGAACAAAAGGGCATCAAAACGATTTATTTTGAAAAAAATGCTTCTAGTAAATTAGCACAAACGTTAGCCGATGAAGCTGGGGTCAAGTTAGCGGTCTTAAATCCGCTGGAGAGTTTGACTAAAACGCAGCTCAAACAAGGGAAAAATTATCTGACGGTGATGGAAGACAATTTAAAGGCATTGACAAAAACGACTGATCAACCTGGTAAAGCAGAGGCAACGACCCAAACGCAACCAGAAAAGACAGTGGCAAATGGTTATTTTGCAACAAAAGAAGTAAAAGCGCGCAAACTATCCGATTGGCAAGGGAAGTGGCGTTCAGTTTATCCCCTTTTAGAAAATGGAACATTAGACCAAGTTTTTGCTTATAAAGCAAAACTTGCTCCAACTAAGACTGTAGCAGAATATAAAGTGTATTATCAAACTGGTTATCAGACAGATGTGGATCGCATTGAGATCACTAAAGATCAGATGACTTTTGTCGTTGATGGTAAAAAATATACGAGTCATTATCGAGCTGTGGGTAAAAAAATCTTGCAGTATGAAAAAGGTAATCGCGGCGTGCGCTATTTATTTGAAGCCACCGAGAAAACGCCTTATAAATATGTTCAATTCAGCGATCACGGAATCGCTCCTGAAAAAGCCGCCCACTTCCATCTATTCTTTGGGCAGACGAGTCAAGCAGAGTTACTAAAGGAGATGGATCATTGGCCGACTTATTATCCGGAAAAATTATCTGATCATGCCATTGCCCAAGAGATGCTCGCGCATTAAACGCTTACCCAGCTGTGACAATCACAGCTGGGTTTTTAGCTTTGAAATTTTGTGATGCGGAGGGACAACTTGGGACTTAGTAACTACATAAATAACGCGAATAACCACCTTCACTAGCTAGAAAATTGAAGTAATTGTTTTGGCATTTTAGACTGATTATTGATTGAGTGAACAATTGTTTGAGGTAGTTACTGAATATCATTCTCAATTAAATCTTTTGGTTATCAATTGATAATCGCCAGTGGTATACTTCTTCTGAAAGTTAGGTGGGGTGAAATTATGAGTAATTTCAAGAAATTTCTAATCACAGTCGCAGTTGGATTACTGGCTTTGATTGCTGAATTTGGCTTTGATCAACCGCGGATCGCGTTTTGGCTGGTGGTGATCATTGGCGGGGTCACTACGATTTCGATGTTTATCGGTATGATCCAAACATTGCGTTCTGGCAAATATGGAGTCGATATTTTAGCGATCACAGCCATCATCGCGACGTTAGCCGTAGGAGAATACTGGGCCAGCTTAGTAGTTTTGATCATGCTGACCGGCGGAGACAGTTTAGAAGATTACGCTAGTCGACAAGCAAGTCGTGAATTGCAATCGTTGTTAGATAATTCACCACAGATTGCACATCGAATCAAAGGCGAAGCGATTGAAGATCTAGCAGTAGAAGCAGTTGCGGTCGGGGATTTGATCTTAGTTAAACCTGGTGAGATCGTCCCAGTCGATGGCGTAGTCGTTTCAGGAGAATCATTTGTCGATGAATCGTCGTTGACGGGTGAATCAAAACCTGTAGAAAAAACGGCTAAAGCGGAGTTGATGTCTGGTTCAGTCAACGGAGATGCGGCATTGCGGTTCCGAGTCACGAAAAAAGCCAGTGATAGTCAATACCAACGCTTAGTTGAACTTGTCAAAGAATCTAAAGCCAAACCGGCACATTTTGTTCGCTTAGCTGATCGTTACGCAGTCCCTTTTACGGTAATTGCGTATGTGATCGGCGGTGTCGCATGGTTCGTTTCAAAAGACCCTGTACGTTTTGCAGAAGTTTTAGTGGTCGCTTCACCTTGTCCATTGATTTTAGCCGCGCCAGTCGCTTTAGTTGCCGGCATGAGTCGCTCTAGTCGAAATGGGATCGTAGTAAAAACTGGAACGACGATCGAAAAATTAGCGGAAGCCAAAACGATCGCGTTTGATAAAACTGGTACCTTAACAGAAGGCCGTCTCCATGTGGCAGATGTTCAATCGTTCGATCCAAACTTATCAGCTGAAAAGATTGTTCAATACGCGGCCAGTGCTGAGCAAGAATCTAATCATATTTTGGCGCGGTCTTTAGTCAATCATGCGCAGCGGAAGCAAATTAAATTATTGCCCGTCGAACAACTTGAAGAGGTCACGGGTCAAGGGGTCAAGGCAGTTGTTGAAAATCAACCCGTTCGTGTTGGGAAAGCCAGTTTTGCTGATGATGCTGAAAAGATAGCTACCGAGCAAACGATCGTCTATGTTTCAATCAACAATCAACCAAGTGGGTATGTGACGTTTAAAGATCTCGTTCGACCAGAATCAAAAGAAACGATCGCTCAATTGAATCAATTAGGGATCGTCAAAACGGTGATGTTAACCGGAGATCAGAAAAGTATCGCTGATCAAATCGGACAAGAAGTTGGGATTACAGAAGTTCATGCTCAATGTTTGCCAGAAGATAAGATCAAAGTCTTGAAAGCGTTCGAAGCAAAAGCGCGGCCAGTAGTAATGGTAGGCGATGGAGTCAATGATGCTCCCGCACTCTCTGTAGCAGATATTGGGATCGCCATGGGAGCTCATGGGTCAACAGCAGCTAGTGAAAGTGCGGATGCGGTGATTTTAAAAGATGATTTGACGCGAGTGTCTGAAGCGGTTCGTTTGTCACAAGACACGATGCGGATCGCTCGTCAATCGGTGCTCATCGGAATCGTGATCTGTGTGGTCTTGATGTTAATCGCAAGTACCGGTGTTATCCCCGCTTTATTAGGTGCAGCATTACAAGAAGTGATCGATACCGTTTCGATCTTGAGTGCTTTACGAGCACGTAAAGATTGAGTGTGAAACTATCGTAGAAGCAAAAAAAGTGAGCTGATCGATTAATCAGCTCACTTTTTTATAACTAAAAGAACAAAGCTGGTCTGCTTTTTTGTGGTAAGATTGACTTATAAATATCTTAGAAGATGGGGGGATAAGATGAATATTGAACGTTTTGTGGAAGCTCGTAAAGCTTTCGGCCTATCGCAAAAAGAATTAGCTGATGGGATTTGTACGCAAGCAACGTTGAGCCGGTTTGAAAATAATGGGCAAATCCCTAACTTAAAAATTTTAATCAAATTATGTAATCGGATTCAACTGCCCTTGAGTGAGTTATTCCCACGAGTTGGTATTCAAAATACTGAGATCAATAAAAAAATGGATCAAGCCGAATTCAATTTGATTACGAGTGAATTTGACGCTGCAGAAAAATTATTGGCAGAGATCTCGCCAACAGAACTAGAAGATCCTGCGCTACTGATGCGTTATCACTATTTGAAAGGCTTTGTGATGATCTTTAAAGATGCGCCAGTCACAGATATTTTGTTTATGTTTGATCAGATTATTTTAAGCAAGTCGACAGCTGATAAAAATATCTTTTTGCTCTTAGCCTATACGGGTGTGGGAATGGTTTATCTACGTGAGCACGATCAAGCAAAAGCCGAGTTTTACTTTACTAAAGTCTTTGAAAAAATCTATGATTATCCAATCAAAGAGACCGAAGATACGTGGCGAGTCTTAAACATCGTGTTTCAGTGTGCAGTTTTTTATTCGGCTATCAACGAGCTAGAGACTAGTAACGCTTTATTAGAGTATGCGATTTCGATTTGTTCTGACAACCATGTAACGTATTATTTAGCACGGGCGGCATTTTTATTAGCTAAAAACGCGATCTTACAAAAAAAAGATCAAGCTTACATTTTAGAACTGTTAGATGATGCGCGGGCGTATGCCAAAATCAATAAAAATATTATTCAACTGAGTCAGCTAAAGGCCTTGCGAGAAAAAGTCTCAGCCGGAGATTATTAAAAGTTTTTCGAGGGCTGCTAAATACCTTTTAAAAATCTTTTCTAAGAAAATAAAAAACTTTTAACCGTGTTGTTGGTTGGATTGACAATGTTTGTTCAGGTGATTAGTTAATAAAATGTGGTGAACTCGTTTGGGATTTAGCGACAAGTAACGCAGAATTTTGAAAACCTCAAAGCAGATGAATTGACGCTTTTTTTCAAAAGGTCTACATTTATTGAGTAATGTTGAGGGGGAATTTGAATGTTTACTGATCCATTTTTAGCTGTTTTAAAACATGAAGGCGTAGTGACGATCATCTCTAATAGTCAACCCGGTTTTCATGTGGTGAATACATGGAATTCATATTTGCGCACAGACGGTGATCATCGTATTTTAGCACCTGCAGCCGGGATGCATAGTATCGAAAATGATTTAGCAACTGATAATCACGTGTTTATGACGGTCGGCAGTAAAGCAGTCCCAGGGTTGGTCGGAGAAGGAACGGGATTTCATGTGAAAGCTACCGCAAAATTTGTCGATGAAGGACCTGAGTTTGACCGAATGAAAAAGGAATTTCCATTTTTGACTCGGACTTTGATCTTGGATGTAGAAAATATTGAACAAAAAATCTAAATGACTAAAAACTGTTCAGTGTGAACAGTTTTTTTCTTTAGCAGAAGCTGAAATTTTCCTTGATCAGACACTAAGCTCAAAGTTGTCGCCGGCTTTCGTTTTCCTTTATACTAAAGAAAAGCGTTGAAAGCAGGTGAGGAGATGAAAAAATTTATTTACAATACACAGTTTCTGCCCGCAAACGCGATCGCGGCAACGGTCGGACTCTGTACCCTGAGCAATGCATATCGTTTTATCGGCTATCAAGCCGTACGCCACGGGATCATGTGGTTCGGCGGTTTTGTTTGGTTGCTGTCGCTGCTTAAAATCTGCTGCCACTTTTCCGTATTCAAAAAAGAGTATTTGCAGATGATGCCGGCAAGTTTATATGCTGCCCTGGCGATGCTGACGGCGATTTTAGGCAGTTATCTCCATGACTACTTTCCACAGCTGGGACTGGGGTTATGGTATCTGGCTTTTTTTGCCCAAGCCGGGCACATTTTATTTTTTACTTGGCGCTATGTCATTAAAGATTGGCAATGGTCTCAGTTCATTCCTTCGTGGTTTGTAACATATGTCGGGATTTTAGTTCCTGTCGTAGTGGGAGGCCAGTTTGGCAATCCAGTGATTTTAAACGGCTTATTAATCTATGGTTTTTTGATTACGTTGACGTTAGTTCCGTTGATGATTTTTCGTTTAGTCAGACAAAAATTACCGCCGGAAACAGAATTGACGCAGACGATTTTTTTAGCTCCATTAAGTTTGACGTTAGTCAGTTACTTAACATTAGTTTCTACCCCACAAACTTGGCTCGTTGCTAGCCTAGCAGGTACGATTTTGCTGACCTTAGTCTGGATCGCTTGTAAATTACCTAATTTTTTGAATCGTCCTTTCGGAATTGGTTTTGCCGCGCTGACTTTCCCGTTAGCGATTGCATTAGTAGCACTTTTTAAAGTGAGTCAATTTTATGCTCAGCAAAAAAATGTGCTACTAGAACAAGTTTATCAGCAGCTATTTGGGATTTTATTATTTTTGACTACTGTGATCATTGGCTTTGTGATTTATCAATTTATTCTCTTTTATTTGCGCGCACCAGTTAAAAAAGTTTGATTTGTCCTATTTTTCAAGTGTCAACCCGTTTTCTTTTACAGAAAGTTCCTTCTCCAGTAAAATGTAATCGATTTCAAAATTAAAAGTCTGGAGTGAAAGCTGCATGAGCAAAGAAAAGATGTTGACGTATAAGCAAGGGTTAGCTGATAAGTATCAACTATTTATTGGTGGCAAATGGGTCGCTAGCACAGGGAATGATTGGATCACAGCTTATAGTCCTGCCAACGGAGAAAAATTAGCTGAATTTGTTGAAGCAACGAATGAAGATGTTGATCACGCAGTCGAAGCAGCTCAAAAAGCATTGGAAACGTGGCGTAATGTCGATACGATCACGCGCCAAAAGTATTTATTAAAAATTGCAGATGCACTAGAAGCCCAAGCAGAAAAAATCGCGTATATCGAAAGTATGGACAACGGCAAGCCGATTCGTGAGACGTTGTCAGCCGATGTTCCATTAAGTGTCGATCATTTTCGGTACTTTGCTAGCTTAATTCGTTCAGAAGAGGGCACAGCGAAATATTTGGATGAACATACCTTGACCTTGGTTGTCAAAGAACCGATTGGCGTTGTCGGTCAGATCGTCCCATGGAATTTTCCTTTACTGATGGCAGCTTGGAAGATCGCACCAGCACTAGCTGCTGGTTGTACTGTAGTCATTCATCCATCTTCTTCTACTTCATTGAGCCTTTTAGAACTGGCCAAGATTTTTGAAGCGATCTTACCTGCGGGCGTCGTCAATATCGTGACGGGAAAAGGTTCGAAGTCGGGGGATTATTTGCTACATCACAAAGGCTTAGCGAAATTGGCTTTCACTGGCTCAACAGAAGTTGGGTATAAAGTCGCCGAAGCAGCCGCGAAAAGATTGATTCCGGCAACTTTAGAGCTGGGCGGAAAGTCAGCTAATATTATTTTTGACGATGTGAATTTTGAACGCGGGATTGAACGAGCAACGCAGGGCATTTTATTCAACCAAGGACAAGTGTGTTCGGCGGGTTCTCGCTTGTTCGTCCAAGCGGGGATTTATGATCAGTTTGTCCAAGCGTTAAAAGAGCAGTTTGAAAAAGTCAAAGTCGGTCTACCTTGGGATGAACAGGCGCAAATGAGTGCTCAGATCAATGAAGGACAGATGCAGAAGATCTTACAATATATTAAGATCGGCCAAACTGATGGTGTTAAAGTCGTGACTGGCGGGAAAAAATTGGACACGCCTGAATTAAAAGACGGCTTTTTTGTGGCACCAACGATTTTAGCTGATGCGGATAATGAATATCGAGTCGCCCAAGAGGAGATCTTTGGCCCAGTGGTCACGATCATCAAATTCAAAGATGAAGCCGAAGCGATCAAATTAGCCAATGAGACCGACTATGGTTTAGGTGGTGCAGTCTTCACCCAAGATATTAACCGAGCCTTTCGAGTAGCGCGTGCTGTCCAAACTGGTCGGATGTGGGTCAATACGTATAATGAGTTGCCAGCTGGCGCACCATTTGGCGGCTATAAAAAATCTGGCTACGGTCGCGAGACATATAAAACGATTTTAGAAGCTTACAGTCAAGATAAAAATATTTTCTTGAATTTGAAAGAAACACCGGATGGGTTATATCAATCATTTTAAATCAGTAAACGTAGACTTATTGGATGGAAAAAACAGAGCTGAACTGGCCTGATGGATCAAGGTCAGCTCAGCTTATTTTTGTAGAAATTTTTTTGCCGCACGCCTTAGCTAGAAAAAATGAGGGGGTGCGTAGTAGCGGTTTTCTACTCTTTTGAAAAAACTTGAGAATCCACAGCTGAAATGTGTTAAAATGAGTCCAGAAAAATAACATCAAGAAACAAATGGAGAATGCTCATGGAAAAACCGATCCCATTGATTAATCACCAAAAAATTATTTCTGAATATCAGCTGATGACAGCTTGGACGATTTCAATTGCTGACTGCGATCATTTGGCTGCTGAATTTTCAGATTTCAACGTAACCGACTATTGTTTAGCAAATCTATGGTTTAAAGGATACTTAACACGCTTTTTAGCTTGTGAAGTTGATCAGGCACCTACATTGATCTATAAAAATCGCTATTTGATCCCGTTACTCTTCCGCTACTCTGAAGATACGAAAAAAATGTTTGCTGAGATGTATCGTTGGCAAGCTTTGTTTTTATTGTTGGAATGGTACTTGAAATATGAACCAAAAAAAGTGATTTTAGCGTGGGATGAGACGGGTACTAAAAAAGTGATCGACACGGCTTTTCTCGTGTTTCGTCTGGCCGAGATTTGTGATGGCGCGGCTTATTCGCTTAGTCGTTGCAACAGTTTGACCGACTTTATCGACTGGAATAATGAACATCATTTGATTGACACGCAACACGAAAATTTTCGTGGTTTTGATCCTGATGATGTAAAAGACCTAGCTGAACTTGAAGTGATCTTAGCTATCAGTAAGCTTAGATATTTAACCCTTGATCCATTACATGGAAGTTAACCGCATTGCATCAAACTAAAAATACCGTTTCAAACAGCCGCTGAGTTGTTTGAAACGGTATTTTTTATTTATCGGCACCGTAGATATGGACCACTTGATACCACGGCGTTGCTTCCTGTTCAGAAACGGTCGTCAAAGTGGCACCATTTAAAATATAGCCACAGATCAAGCAGATCCCACCAATGATCAAGCAAATGCTGATTGATTTTAAGAATATGTCACGCTTGTTCTTCATGCGAACACCGCCTTTTTCGCTAGTCGTTGTTGTTTCCAAAAAGTAAAGAGTCTCCGCTGTGCTAGCCACAGTCCTTTGCTAAGGTAATAAGTGAGCAGTGCTGCAATGAGGCCTGCACCAATCAGTAATAATCCGCTTCCTAATTGAATCAATCCTCGGCCCCAAAAATCAACGATCAAAAAAGGACTGAGCAAAACGGCGGCACTTCCACCAATAATTCCGCCTGCAGCAAGAGTAGCGCCCACCAATGGGATACACCAAATACAAATGTAAAAAGCGAGTGCAATAGCTAAAATCCCAAGTAATCCGCTTCCCCAAAAAGGTGAGGTCATGACCAAAAACAAGATCAACCAAAAACTTTTTTTGCGTTTAGGAGGTGCTTCAGGATGTAAGATTTGGTAGGCAATCATTTTGGGATCGCCTAAACTAGTGACGGCTCGTTTTTCCGACCAGCCAGTTTCCATCAATTGCTGAATTTGCTGATCATAGTGATCAAGATAGTCATGAATTTCCGCGGCTGAAAGCTGATAGAGCAATGCATCGACTAAGCGTTCATTAAAGGTGACATGATTCATAAAAATTCCCTCCTCCATAGTTTATTTTCCTCGGGTTGTTTCTACTCTTTTACTATAGCTATTTTTCTGACAATTGACCATTAGACTTTAGTCTGAAATTAACCGTTAAGAAAACGTTAATTTCCACTGGAGAAAAAGCATAAAGGTATTAATCCGCAGCTATTTAAGTTATATATAAGGTGAGAAAGCGCTTTATAAAAAAGCCGATCTGCAACTGCAAAAATAATTAAACGGCTTGCTAGAAAAAGGTAGCAAGTTCTTCATATTTTCTGAGTACACTTAAAGTTGTTTCCCATACATAGATATTAGATCCATGAGTATTTTTGCTGTTGTATCCATCGGTGAAAGACTGCTCAAAGAGAAAGGATGAATGGACAATGACCACTTTGAAAAGATTCCGTATCAGTGATCAGCAAAACCAATGGCTCTTGCCCATCAAAAAAAATGAGCGGGAGCTGGGGATCATTTTAGCCGATATCACTAAAAATTCAGTTTACATCCGGCAGGTGATCATTCAGCCACTGAAAGAACAAAGCGAGATCAAACGAGAGGCGATCTTACTCTTGCGGAATATGTTTCCAGAACAGCCACTTTATGGAACGATTTTAGATGCTAAAGAGATCGATTTTTGGCGTCAATTCAATCCGCACTGGACGATGACTGCTTTTCAATTCCAAAATGGTGCGTTCAAACAGACGAAAGGACCGCTTATGTTTGCGATCCCAGCTAAAGAACAGCCACTGATCACGAACTAAAATGAGCACAAAAAAAACTCGGCTAACCAGCCGAGATTTTTTTGTGGCTACACTTGTGGCAAAATCTCTTTAAGACCGTGCCATAATCGCTTTTTGAATGCGGAAGATGAGATTTGAACCCACACGAGCGATTGCTCACATGCGCCTGAAGCATGCGCGTCTGCCATTCCGCCACTTCCGCCTTATAACCACATTTATTAGAATAATCCAAAGTGGAGGTAAATACAATCCTTTTGTTTTATTTATTGAAAATAGGATAGGCGGACTACAGAAATCTCTCTGATTTTTTATACTGAGCAGTAAAAAGGAAACAAGTCATCCGTGTAGAGCTTTGGTAAAATGAGGATAAATTAGAAAGTAGGTGCGGGGATGTTGGCTATTTTAAAAGCTGCATGCTTAATCGTTTTAGCTAGCTTTATGATTCTAGACTATAACTTGAAAGCAAAAATTAAGAATGGAGCCTATCAATCGGAATATGTTTATTTAGCAGATGACAAAGTAAAGTGGAATTTAAAAGTTTGCGACATGATATTGGGGATCATTTTGGTGCTTTTGATAAGCTTACTATATTTTATGCCCAATCATTTGGGAGTGGATCTGGAGAAAGTTCCAAAATACATACTTTACATAATTTTGTTACGGTACGTGGTTGAGTATCTCACGTTAAAAAAATATCTTGTGATTGAAAAGGCGGTAAGTTAAGGAACTAGCTAATTTTTTGATTATTTTCTTCATTTTGAAAATGGAGACAGATCAAATAAGGTGAACTAAACTCGACTCTTTAATAACTGTTGTTGATGAAAGATCAGACATTTTTTAGAATAGGATCATTTTGGTCACGCGGCTTTTGCTGCGTGACCTCTTTTCTTTTACTTGGGTAATATATATAAATTTCCTTTTGTTTTATTTCGCTCGCCTTTATTGTGGAGTTTAAATTAAAAGGAATTTCTTTTCTCAAAAAGGCGCGTTTGGATTGAGGCAAGTTTCATAAATAAGTTTAAAAAATTGTCTGAAACATTCTTAAGCTAATCGATTAATAAGAGTTGTTTCTTGCTATAACTTTTTCTAATCGTTTGTGATACTTGATCAGAAATTAAAAAATTTAAATCTTCAACTGGCCCAACAATCGCATTGCTGACAGTTCCAAATTTATCTTTTGTGGCCATTCCTAAAACTTCAGTTGAACGATGAACCATCTCTTGCTTGATTTCTGCTTCTTGGATTGTAGGAACACTTATACCAGAATCGATATCAATATTATAGATTCCCATAATGTATAAATCGGCTCGAAACTTTTTAAGAGACTTGTATGTTTCTACACCTAAATTAATCATAGAGTTTTTATAAAAATTGCCACCTAAATTGATGACTTCAATATTTTGATAGTTAGCTAGTTCGATTGAAATTGGGGGGCTATTTGTGATGATAGTTGCTCGAAAATCGGTAGGAAGTGACTGGACTAAAACTAGATTAGTCGTACTACCGTCAATGATGATGACACTTTCTTCTTTTAAAAAAGAAATCGCTTTTTTAGCTAATTTACTTTTCAACTCACTATCAACAGTTGTCCGAAAATTAAAGTCGGTAATTGGTGGTCCGACACGCAATGCGCCACTATGAACGCGTTTTAATCGACCTTGACTATCTAATTCTTTTAAATCTCGCCGGATGGTATCTTCTGACACACTTAAGCGATGGCTAAGATCACTGGCAATAACTTTTTGTTCTTCATTTAAAATATCGAGAATAGTTTGTTGACGTTCTTCTTTTAACATTTTGATCACCCCTTGCAGGTATTTGCGCCTTTATTTTCTCATATCACTTTTTTTAAGTCAATTTGAAATTTTTTCGTGCATTTCGCGCATTAACATGCATTTTATTTAAATGTTTGTGCGTGTTTATATTGACTATTTTTTTAAAAACGTTTACAATTCAATTGAAATAGAGAAAGGAAGTCAAAGCATGGAAAAAAAATTAGTATTATCTCCGTCGATTATGTGCGCTGATTTGGTTAATTTAGAACGAGACATTAAAACGTTAAACGAAAATGGTTTTGATACTCTTCATATCGATGTCATTGATGGGATGTTTTCGCCGAGTATGCCTTTAGGAATTGAAACAATCAAACGAATGCGCGAAGTTACAGATTGCAATTTTGATGTTCACATCATGTCACAAAATAATGAGTTTTTTATCCAAGAGATGTTGAAGATCGGTGTAGAAAGTATTACTTTTCATCTTGAAAGTAGTTTACATCTTGATCGTTATATTCATTTGATTAAGGAACAACAAACTAAAGTTGGAATCGCTTTAAACCCAGCAACTCCTTTAGATTCTTTGAACTATATTTTAGCTGAGATTGATATGGTTTGCTTAATGCTGATTAATCCAGGTTTTGCCGGAAATAAAAATGAGACGCAAATTACTTATGCTACGAAAAAAATTCGCGATTTAAGTGAACTGATTGAGAAGCGACAATTAAATACTATGATTCAAGTAGATGGCCGCGTTTCTTTAGAAAAGATTCCTAGCTTAATTGAAGCTGGAGCAAATAATTTAGTCTTAGGTAGTACAGGATTGTTCATTCAAGGAAATACTTTAGAAAAGAATAAACAACTTTTGTTAGATACAATCGCAAAAGTTAAAAAAGAAAAGTAGGTGAGAAAATGTCTTTTACAGAAACAGAAAAAAAAATTATCGCAGAACTTATAACAACACTTGACTCTATTTCAAACGAAGAAGTCGAGCAATTGATTAAAGAAATCGAACAGGCCGAGCAAGTATTTTTTGTCGGAGTAGGTCGAGTGTTACTTTCTCTTGAAGCGATTGCTAAAAGACTTGCTCACTTAGGACTTGCCACTTTTGTTGTGGGACAGATCACAGAACCTGCAATTACCGAAAAAGATCTTTTGATCGTAGGCTCAGGTAGTGGTGAAAGTGCATTCCCACTAGCAATCGCACAAAAAGCAAAACAATTTGGTGCACGAGTTGCCCATATTGGCGCAAATCCTAATAGTTCAATGAATGCATTTACAGATTGCTTTATTCGCATTCCCGTTCAAACGAAGTTAAATTTAGCTGGCGAGGTTCCTTCCATCCAACCGATGACAAGTTTATTTGAACAATCGTTGTTGTTGTTAGGTGATACTGTCGCACTTATGTTGGTAGAAGCTAGAGGGATTGATCTGCCAAGTCTGTGGCAATACCATGCAAATTTAGAATAGGAGATAAAAATGAAAGCAGTTCACTTTGGGGCCGGCAATATCGGTCGTGGATTCATTGGAGAAGTTTTAAATAAAAATCAATTTTCAATTACTTATTTAGATACTAATGCTGAACTAATTGAGCAATTGAATCATGATCAAGGTTATGAAATTCAGTATTTGGCTGATGATATTCCGAAAAAATGGATTGATCAGGTCAAAGCAATCAATAGCCTTACCCAAACGAATCAAGCAATTGAAGCCTTGGCAGAAGCTGATCTCATTACGACATCAGTCGGAGCTAATAATTTAAACAAAATTGCTGCAGTATTAAAGGCTGGATTGTTAGCTAATGTAACTAAGAGAAAAAATATCAATGTTTTAGCGAATGAAAATATGATCAATGCAAGTTCGACTTTAAAAAAGGCAGTCTATCAAATTTCAAATCAGACAGAACAAGCGATTCTAGATCAAAAAGTTTATTTTGTCGATACAGCAATCGATCGCCAATCGCTATCAAAAAATCAAGCCGGCAAAATGATCGCAGTAGTTGAGCCATATTATGAATGGGTCATTTCAAAAACACAACTGGCACCGGATACTCCGTTTGAATTAAAGACGGCAACTTTTGTCGATAAATTGGCACCTTTTATTGAAAGAAAACTTTTTATCGTGAATGCATCGCATGCTGCGTTTGCTTATGTAGGTGCTTTGTTCGGATATCAGACTGTTCAAGCGGCGATTCAGAACCCCAATATTTATCACTTAGTCCAAGCTTTTTTAAATGAGAATAGTCGCTACTTCACCCAACAGTACCACCAATCAGTCAAAGAGTTATCACTTTTTATTGAGCAAACGTTAACTAGACACAGTAATCCGCGGTTGGCAGACCCCATTACTCGCGTTGGGCGGTCCCCTATCCGTAAGCTCGGTAAAACTGACCGCTTAGTCAGTCCTGTTTTAAAATTGGCAGCTTTAGGATTAGAAAATGAAGTCGGAAAGAAAATAATTGCTTGTGCCTATTTATACCGAGATGAAAAAGATGAAGAAGCGCTTAATTTACAAAAACAAATTCAGCAAAGCGGTTATGAGGTGACGATTCAAGCTATTTCAGAAGTCTCAGCTAGCTTGGCGACAGATATTGCAACAAATTGTCGTATGATTCAAATAGATCCTGAGAAAGTATTTGAGGAGGGAGCATAAAATGATTCAGACGGATTTAAAAGGAAACATTCAATTCAAAAAAAGTGTCGCGACTTGGCAAGCAGCTATCCAATTAGCTGCACAACCTTTAGTGACCAAAAAAATTATCACACCAGCTTATGTTGAAGCGATAATTCAAAATGTAAACGAAAATGGCAATTACTTTATCTTGTTACCAGAGATTGCGATGCCCCATGCTCGACCTGAATTTGGGAGTTTAAAAGACGGCTTAAGCTTTTTAAAATTAGCAGAGCCTGTCTTTTTCCCGGGGCAAGTTCCCGTTACGATCTTTTTTGTAATCGCAGCTGCAACAGATGATGGTCACTTAGAAATGATTGCTTCACTAGGAGAATTATTAAGTGATCCTAAAGTGACTGAACAGTTAAAACATGTTACAGATACAACAGAATTATTGACTTTAGTGGCTGACTATTGATAAGGAGATGAAAAAATGGAAGCGACACAACCGAGAAAAAAAGTTTCCACCCGCGCAAGAGTCCAAGCTTTTGGTGGTTTTTTAACGAATATGGTTCTTCCCAATATTGGCGCTTTTATTGCTTGGGGAATCGTAACGGCTTTATTTATTCCAACAGGTTGGTTTCCAAATAAAGCTTTGAATGAGTTAGTTAGTCCAACGATTAAATTCTTATTACCCTTACTCTTAGCTTATACTGGTGGTCGAATGCTTGGTGGTCATCGAGGTGGTGTTTTAGGAACGATCGGCACGATTGGATTGATTATTGGAGCTGATATTCCAATGTTTTTAGGCGCAATGATCATCGGTCCTTTGGGCGGCTGGGTAATGAAGAAGACCGATAAATTTTTAGAAAATAAAATCCCAGCTGGTTTTGAAATGATTGTAAATAATTTCTCCATTGGGATTATTGGTTTTCTTTTGATGATCTTATCTTATTTAGTGATCGGTCCAACCATTCAAGGGGCTAATAATTTTGTCAAAGATGCAATTGAAGCACTGGTTAAGACTGGTTTTTTGCCCTTGCTGTCTTTAATAAATGAACCGGCAAAAGTTTTATTTTTAAATAATGTAATCGATCAAGGCGTGTATTATCCATTGGGGATGCAACAAACATTGGAACATGGAAAATCAATTTATTTTATGGTAGCTTCCAACCCTGGTCCAGGACTTGGGTTACTGTTAGCTTATTCCGTATTTGGGAAAAAAGCTGCTAAACGAACAGCACCAGGTGCCATCATTATCCATTTTCTTGGAGGCATTCATGAAATGTATTTTCCATACGTCTTAATGAAACCGTTGACAATTATTGCGATGATTTTAGGTGGAATGTCTGGAATTTTAACCTTTCAATTATTTGGTGCAGGATTAGTTGCCGTCCCTAGTCCCGGTTCAATTTTTGCTTATTTGGCTCTGACACCAAAAGGAAATTTTTTAGGAGTGATTGCAGGAGTCACAGTGGCAACGATCGTCTCATTTGTAGTTACTTCATTGATTTTAAAGACAGATCATTCCGAAGAAGCGGAAGATCAGTTTGAAGAATCTGTCCAAAAATCCAAAGAAATGAAAAGTGAAGGAAAAGATTTATTGACTGACAAGAATGCTCAAACTAGTTTAGAGGGGCTAACTTCATTGAATAAGATTTCTTTTGCCTGTGATGCAGGTATGGGAAGTAGTGCCATGGGAGCAACTACTTTCCGAAGAAAGCTCGAAAAGGCTGGCGTGAAAAATGTGGAGGTCAAGAATTATCGAATTGAAGATGTTCCCGAAGACAGTGATATTGTCGTTGTTCATAAAGATCTAGCTGAACGGACCAAAAAGGCGCATCTTAACATGAAAATTATTACTTTGGATAGTTATTTACAAGATCCTAAAATTGATCAGCTAGCCGACGAAGTAAAAAAAACTCATCAAGCTAACTAATGAAAAAACTGCTGCCCATCCCGCAGCAGTTTTTTTTCAGTTTTTAAAATGTGCTACACTGGTTTTATAGAAAGTAGGGGATGAGATGGAGATTTTGATTGATCCAGCTTTAAAGGAGTTGGTCCCTAAAGTCAGTCTTGGTGTTTTAACGTATGAAGTTACGGTGGAAAAAAGTTCGGCTACTTTGCAAGCTGCTTTTGAGCAAGCTGTTCAGGATCACAAAATGGAACTCACAGAGATCACCAAACTGTCTGCGATCCAGGACACTCGGGAGGCGTATAAAGTATTGGGGAAAGCGCCTGCTTCTTATCGAAATGCAGCAGAAGCGATGTTACGCCGAATCACAAAAGGCAATGGTCTGTATCAGATTAATAATGTCGTTGATTTGAATAATCTGCTGTCGATCTCCACTGGTTTTTCCATTGGCTCTTATGATCTGAGTGCTTTAGTGGGACCGGTCCAGTTAAAAAGCGCCACTGCCGGTGAAACTTATCGTGGAATCGGTAAAGAGGAATTAAAGGTTGAATTTTTGCCGACGCTTTATGATGAACGCGGAGCATTTGGCAATCCGACAAGTGACAGTCAACGAGCCATGGTCCAAAACGGGAGAAAGACTATCATGAGTGTCGTGTATTCATTTTCTGGTAAAAATGAACTTGCTCAACTGTTCCAACACTATCAAGAACAATTGCAGACTTACACGGATGCCGTTGCGGTAACAGCACAAATCATTTAAATTTCTTACTTAGTCAAACTGTTTTGTTTGGCTATTTTTTTTGGTCAACATTAGACAAAATGGTCAAGGTGTCTAAAAAGGTCTTTTGAAAAGTGGCAAATAGTTGCGCTAATTTTTTAAGCGCTTTATGCTTGGTGAGTAGATAAGAAGGGAGCAAACGAAGATGAAAAAACATTTGATTCGACTTGCGATTGGTGTTGCCATTAGTGCTGCCGGCCTTTATGCGTTAGGAAAAAAGACAGGCTTTTTTGAAGATGACCGTCACTTATACGATGAATTCGAAGCGTAAAAACTTCCGCTAAGTACTGGAGGAATCATGATGAGAAAAGAAAAAGCAATTATGATCGGAGCAGGTCTAGCCAACATGGCGGCCGCAGTGTATTTGATCCAAGAAGGAAAACGGAATGGTGACCAGATCACTTTTTATTCAATCGATGACCATGGCTCAAACGATGGTTCGTCAACGAGTGTAGCTGTTGATGAATATTGGAATAAAAATCATCCGTTAGAAAATCAAAAAGGCTATGTTGCTCGGGGCGGGCGGATGTTGAACTATCGGACGTATGTCGATTTGATGGACTTGTTAGCCCGGATTCCGTCAGCCACAGAACCAGGCATGACTGCAGCAGAAGACACCCGTGATTTTGATGCGAAACATCGCACCTTTGATAAAGCTCGTTTATTAGAAGGCGGCAAAGGGATCATTGATGGCGGTCATATGGGCTTTAACAATGAAGACCGGATCTTACTGACGAAATTGATTGCGATGCCAGATTCAGAAGAAGAAAAATTAGATAATGTGACAATTGCAGATTACTTCAAAGACGATCCACATTTCTTTGGAACGAACTTTTGGTATATGTGGGAGACGACATTTGCTTTTCGAACGCAAAGTTCTGCTCAAGAATTACGGCGTTACATGCATCAAATGATTTATGAATTTACCCAGATCGAGCACTTAGTCGGGGTCAATCGAACGCGCTACAATCAATATGAAAGTATTATGTTGCCATTAATCGATTATTTGAAAGCACAAGGTTGTCACATTATTTTGAACCGACGAGTAACTGATTGGAAATTTAAAGAAACGGCGATGCAAGATGAGATCACGGTAACGGGTCTTGAGATGGAAAACTTGGAAACAGGAGAAACGGAATTTGTTACTGTGCCAGACGATACGGCGGTGATCTTTACAAATGGTTCCATCACTGATTCGGCAACGCTAGGAGATTATGAACATCCAGCTGAAGAAAATATGGATTATGGTGCAGCTTCCAGTCTGTGGAAAAAAGCTAGCGAACATTTTTACAACTTAGGAAATCCAGATAAGTTTTTTGCCGATCGCGCAGCTAGTGAATGGGTCAGTTTCACGTTGACAACGAAAGATCATACCTTGTTAAATGAAATCACGCGGATCACGACTCAAGAACCGGGGAATGCGTTGAACTCCTTTATTTCGACGAGACCAATCACCGAGCTAGGTCATAAAGATGTCAATATGTCGATCGTCGTACACCATCAACCGCATTTTACGACGCAAAAACCAAATGAGACTGTCATTTGGGGCTACTTCTTGTATCCACGGCGCAAAGGTGAATTCGTTGACAAGCAATACATCAAGATGAATGGGAAAGAAATGCTGGAAGAATTGATCGGGCAACTGTCGAAAGTCGATCCTGGTCCGGTTAATATCCGTGAAAAAGAAACGGAAATCTTGGCTAGTGTGATCAATAATATTCCAGTTTATATGCCTTATGCTTCGGCTTTGTTCAATAATCGAGCCAAAAGTGATCGTCCGAAGGTCATTCCGCAACATTCAACTAATCTCGCCTTTACCGGTGAATTTGCAGAACAACCATATCAAATGATCTTTACGGAACAAAGTGCGGTACGTTCCGGTGAGATTGCAGCGTATCACTTTGCAGGCATTCCGATGTCACGTTTAGTGGAAACACCACGATATGATAAGGATCTTAAAACACTTTTAAAAGCTGCTCAAAAAATGTTCAAATAAAAAATCCAGCACCTCAAAAGCTAGCACTAACTAACTTTTGAGGTGCTATTTTGGATTGGAACTAGTCAATCGCGCACAAAAGCTAGGCACGAAAAAATTTTTTCCGCTATACTGAAAGAAAAAGTAGGTGAGAATTTGGAGCTTCGATTATTACGTTATTTTTGGACAGTGACTCAAGAAAAGACGATTTCAAAAGCGGCGCAAGTGTTGCAGATCACTCAGCCGACCTTGAGTCGTCAAATCAAGGAATTAGAAGAACACGTTGGAGTGGCACTTTTTCAGCGAGAAAAACGAACGTTGCAGCTGACCCAAGAAGGACGTTTTCTAAAAGAGCGGGCAGAAGAAATTTTGACTTTAAATGATCAATTGGAACAAGCTTTTTGTGACCAAAAAAAGCAACAACTAGCAGGTAGTTTTTCGATTGGGTGTGTCGAAGCGGATAACTCCGATACGGTGGCAATGATGATTGAAGAGTTGGTGCGGGACTATCCGCAAGTTCATTTTGATCTGGTGACGGACACGAGTGAAGACATTATTGAACGCTTGGAAAAAGGATTGCTGGACTTAGCCGTTTTATTAGAGCCGATTGAATTAGAAAATTTTGAACAGTTGCGTTTGCCTCGAGAAGAAACGTGGGGCTTTTTAGTCTCAAATGAATTATTTATCGCACGCCAAACGACCATGACACAAAAGCAGCTGACAGGTCTGCCGATCATCTGTTCCAAACGAGCTGAAGTCCAACAGTTGCTAGCTAAATGGGCAGAAGTCCCATTAGCTGAGTTGAATATTATCGGCAATTTCAACTTGAGTTTCAATGCTTTACCGTTAGTTGCAAATAAAGTTGGAGCAGCTTTTTCCATTGAAGGAGCCGTTTCCAATCGTCAATCAGCCGAGCTGGTTTTTCTGCCGTTAGATCCACCAGTTAAAACGAATTGTGCTTTAGTTTGGAAAAAGCGGGTGCACACGCCAATCGTCCAAGAATTGATTCGACGATTTAAACAAGCTTTTCAAGAGTGAGCGGATCTGAAAAAAGTAGTAGGTACAAATGACTAGCTAACTGCCAGTTAGAACTAAAAAAGAACGACTTTGTATGAAATGGCTGTTTTTTAAAAAACACTTGCATTTCAAATAAGGTCGTATTATTATGCCGATAACTACTGTTTATAGTAGTTGCTGCTGTCGTGTCCTGTTTTTTTACTGGCATCTGACTAGCAAAAAGCAGTGAGTTTAGTATTTTTATCAGAGTAAAAGTGGAACTATAATTTAGTAAAGAAAGAGGTTTTTTTATTGGCGAAATGGGAAAATGATAGCGATTTAGCAATTATTCAAGCACTCCAATTACCCCCTGGTAAACTAAAAGTTGTTTTGGATAGCGATGCTTATAATGAGACAGATGATCAATTTGAAATCACGTGGGCATTATGTCATGAAGAGCGGTTGGATATTCAAGGTTTTTATGCTGCACCTTTTTTAAATGGCCGTTCTGAAAGTCCTGCTGACGGGATGCTAAAAAGCTATCACGAAATTGCTAAATTACTGAAATTAGCAGGGTTCGACCAAAAATTTCCAATTAAACAAGGAGCAAAGTCATTTTTAACTAAGGCCGACGACGCACAACCTTCAGAGGCCGTCGATCATTTGATTGAAACAGCTTTTGCATTAACTGATGAAAAATTATATGTAGTTGCAACTGGTGCGTTGACAAATGTTGCTTCAGCGATTATCAAAGAACCAAGGATCATCGATCGGATTGTGGTCATCTGGCTAGGCGGACAACCTTTTTATTGGCCTAGTGCTTTTGAATTTAATTTGAGTCAAGATAAACTTGCAGTCAATATTGTTTTGGATTCCAAAGTGCCACTGGTTCTGGTACCGGCGATGAGTGTCGCTTCAGACTTAAAGACAACCCCGCTTGAAATTGATCATTATTTACTTGAAACAAGTGATGTGGGTGATTATTTAGCTCGTTTGACTAGAACCTTTTTAACGCAGATTCTTGAAAAAGGTGATCGCGGACTAACTAAAATTGCAAAAGATAAAAATCCTTATTTGAGAGGACAAAATGATTTAGATGTCAGTCAGTTCAAGCCAATCAATTCACCGATTGCAAAAGGTAAAATAGTTTGGGACTTGGCTCCGCTAGCCTTTTTGATCAATCCGCTTTGGACCACTAGCCGACTTGTCAGTGCTCCTCAAGTCACTGCGGAGGATACCTGGGTATTTCCCGAAAATAGACATCCGATCCGAGTGGTTACACATGTGAATCGAGATGGTATTTTTGGGGATCTGTTTAATCGTGTCAGCAAATTGCCAAAAACCAATTAGAAGCATTCAAAACATTCAGACTGTTCTCGGTTGAAATCGTCGAATCAATTCTTGGACGACTGAAATAAACACGCTGCCTTAATAAAAGCAGCGTGTCAGACTGTAGACAAAAGATTCATAGAAGGTGTAGAAATCCAATTTCTACGCCTTTTTTGTACACTCTACTATATGTAAGTTCAAAAAAAGCCAAAAAAATAAAGGCCTACTGCCTTTTGTATAACC
>NZ_CACSLH010000036.1 GCF_902706605.1 Enterococcus sp. CSURQ0835
TTCAGTTTAATAAAACGTACAATTTCTGGAATAAAAGTCATCCGCTGCGTAAGCATTTGATTTTTGGGCAATTTTGAATGAAATATAGTTTTCAGATTTTTCTGAAATTATTTGTGCAACACTAGTGCTAGTTTATCAGTAAATAATTCCGAAATAGCACATTTATTTTTAATAGAATTTTACAATAAACCTAAGGAGCTAGTTAAGGTCTTCTCTAAGGATATTGATACTCTTGAAAAAATGTATTTTTCTTCTAAAATTGATTTTCATGGAGAAATATTAATGGAAATTATTAAGTTAGATTCAACATTCTGGCAAGTTTATACAAAACAGGTAGATATAACAAATTTTCATGATACTTTTGATAAAGAAATTTTCAAAAAGGTTTGGTTACTAGATAATTATAAAGAACTGATTGATATTGCATATAAGAATATCGTTGCTCCCTTATATGATTTCTATTTTAATCATGAGAAACATGAAACATTTTTCCCAGTTGATAAAGGACAAGACTCAATTAGAAATGATCATATCAAGAGATGGGTACTGAACTTTATTAGCGATAATTCAAATGATTTTGAAGTAATAAGAAAAATATTTTCTGTATTTGTGTCAAACCAAAGTATTGAAGATAAGATTGATTATATTGCTGAATTTCTAAAATATAATAAGAATGTTGAAGATTTCAAGAAACTATCACTCAGTCCTTTATCACATTTTTGGAGTGGGAGTTATGTTCCAATTCTGGATGAGGAGATCAGATTCTGGACGACTTTATTAACTCAAAAATTTCTTATTGGATTAGAATTTATTGAAATTAAGTCATTTATCGGTGAGAGAATTAGAGCGCTAGAGGGTAGGAAAAAAGCAACGCTTCTTGAAGAATATCAAGATGATTACTTAAACCCCTGATTTACTACTGAAGAAAAAAGTTATCGTTATTCTGCCATGTGGATGAATGAATACATAACTTATATGAAACCATTGTCAGAGGAGACAGTTTTTATGAGGATGCAAAAACATAGTGAAATCCATTTTGATTCTTTTATTGATGTTGAAAGAAAGTATTTTGAAAATGAAGCAGATAGGAGGATTACGGAGAAAGTAAGTAATGAAAAAGAAACAGTTGACCAGTTGAAAAAGGTGTTTGTTAATCAGTGTATCGAACGTGCACACAAGCCTCCCACGGAAACAATGATCGAGGAATTACAAAAAACAAATAACTTTCTACAAGATGAAACGATTAGTAAACATTATTACGTAAAAAATAAATATTTAATTAGAAAAGATGCAAAAATAAATATTATTAATACTGTAGAAGATGCTATTGCTTTTTTTAGTACGAGCGCCCTCTCTGAGTTAGATGATGAAAAGGAAAGAAGTTATTTTTTTAGGGGTCATGAGAATCTAAACTTTCAAGCTATTCCGTCAATAATGAGATCAGAAAAATATTATAAAAACGAAAATGATCTATATTCAGAGCTCCAGACTGTTAGTTCAAAGAACTTTAGCAATTTAAAGAACCACTTGGAAATATTGACAGAAATGCAGCATTTTAGTTTACCTACGCGATTGCTGGATATTAGTTCCAACATATTATCTGCCTTATTTTTTTCTACAACTATTACAGATCAAAATTCGCAATATGTAGATGGGGAAGTACTTGTTTTTTCAGCGCAAAAAAAGGGAATAAAGAAATTTTCAAGTGATACTGTTGAAATCCAAAACTCTTTAGCGTTTTTACCATATGATTTGAAAAAAGAAATTCATGCTTATGCAAATAAAATATATGAGTTAGATAAAAAGCAAAGAGTAGATAAATTTAAGGAATTAAATTGTGTAAAGAAGCTAATGCACGAAGCAAGAAAATCAGGAGTATTTTTTTCAGATGTTTTAGACCCAAATGATCTTTTTGAATTTAATATATGCTTACCCTTGAAAAATAATGATCGTATTATGAATCAGTCAGGAGCATTTATTAGTTATGGATTTACAAATAAGTCAACGTTTCATAAAAAAATAGAAAAAGAACAATCGGGATATCTACAACGTTTAAACCGTAAATTTGCTTACAAGGTTAATAAAGAATTAGTTAGATATATAGTTCCTTGTTCATCAAAAGCAAAAATTCGTAAGCAATTGGAAGAAATGGGTATTAACCAAGGAAATATTTATCCAGATATAGAAAAAAGAGCGGCCTATATAAAAGAAAAGTTTAGGTAAGGATATCTATTTGAATTATTTTGTCTATTCTTAATAAGAATGAGGCGGTTAGCAACTTTCTTCCAAAGAGAGTTGCTTTTTTGTATTTTCAATTGTCTTTATTAGTGTAAAGATAATTGATCTTTGAAAATTGAATACAAAAACTACCAGTACTTTCCATTTGCAGGGAGCATTTCTCAATTACGTCATGATGAGTAATCGGAGCGATAAATAATTGAGAGAAGAATCGTCAAATTCGAGCCATGATCTGCAAATGCAATAATGATACTTCCGTAATCAAATTGGCTCGCCATCACTGGGGAGAGGTGAAAATCCTATGTGCTTTTTGACATGAGCAGCTGGTAGATAAATAAATGTTTTTTATAATTTGTAACTTATGTTTTTTCGTGAGGCGCTGACGTAGGAAAGAGAAGGCGGTAGAATGAAGACAGCCACTCGGCAAGATATTATTAAGTTGGGATTTTCACGGTATTACGCTGACAAGATCTTCAGGGAATGCAAAGCTCTTTTAGTCACTAATGGGTATTCTTTTTATCGCAATAGCAAGATTAAAAGGATACCTGTGAGTGTCATTGAAGAGGTCTTACACATTTCTTGGGAGGATGAATACTGATGAGAAGAGTTGCAAATGTGTACAAAGACGAGAAGAGAGGAACGTGGTATTTTTCCTTAACTTTGGGTTATGATCGTTTCGGAAAGAGAATTCAACCCACTAGAAGAGGATTTAAATCGCAAAAAGAAGCAAAAGATGCGATGGAGGAATTGAAAAAGAATTATTCTGATTCTCAAGAAATTTATTTACAAGGGATTACTTTTCGTGAATTTTATAAGAAGTATTTTTTTCCATGGTATAAACTTGGGACGATTGAGAAAACCTACGTAAAAACCGATAAGACTTTAAAACGTGCTTTAGCTTATTTTGGAAAAATGCAAATGGAAAAAATTCGACCGATTCATATTCAAGAGTTTCAACAATTTCTTGTTCAAGAATGTTCTGTCACGAATAAAGAAGGAAAAATACGTCCGCTTTCGAACAATTATATTAAACAGATCTTTAATAAGTTACGGATTATTTTTAAACGTGCGGTAGTTTTGGAAGTCATTGATGAGAATCCGGTAGATACTATTGGGAAAATCAGAACCCAGCGATCAGTTGTGGCATTTTGGACTGTTGATGAATTTAAGAAAGTATACAATTGTTCATATCGATGTGATTTCCAAGAAGAATTTTATAAACGGATGATGCGCTTTTTATTCGTGACAGGACTTAGAAGTGAAGAACTTTTTGCGCTACAGTGGCCAGATATTGATTTTCGTAAAGGAACTTGTAGTGTGAGTAAATCACTCTATATTCGAACAAGAACGGATTATGATTTCTCAGATACTAAGAATACTTCAAGTATCCGAACGATTACTCTAGACAAGCAAACGATAGAAGACTTAAGGGAATGGAAAGAATCTCAAAAAACGATTGGGGATGACTTGGGCTTTATTTTTACCTTTGATGGCTTACCACCATCTCCAAAGACATTTTTAGGTCGAGTAAAAAAATTAGCTGAAGTAGCTGGTGTCAAACCGATTCACTTACATGGATTACGTCATTCTCATGTGGCATTCTTGATTGAACATAATAACAATATCTATGCTGTTTCAAAGCGGTTGGGACATTCTTCTGTTAAGACAACTTTAGATAAATACGGGCATCTTTATCCCGATACCAACCAAACTTTAGCAGATGAATTTACCAAATTTGAAGTGTAATTTTTTTTGCGATTTGCTGCTGTCAAATTACTGTCACGAGCCGTTTTTAGCCGGTTTTTGAATTTTTGATGTTGATATACCGGGCTTTAGAGGCTAGTTGTCGGAATCGAAAATGGACGAGGACGAAACCAAGAAGAAATAAGGGTTTGTGACGTCTGTATAAAAATCCAATGGCAGATTTGCCCACGGTTTGCCCACGGCGCTAAAATCCGTGGGCAAACTATAGATTACTTAACGAGGTATCGCTTAGCATCTTTTCAAAGATGTCTACGGTATCTCGTTTCATTTTTTTCGTAACATGAGCATATGTGTCCATCGTAGTCGATATACGTGAGTGACCAAGCCGCTGTTGGATTTCTTTTGGTTTCGATCCATTTTCTAATAGCATAGTAGCGTGTGTATGACGAAATGAATGGAAGTTGAAGTTAACGCCAGTTTTGTTACGATATTTTTGCGTGTACCACTTAATTGAATTTGGTGTTACGGGTTTGCCGTTTTCTTTGACACAAACAAACTCAGTTTGAATATACCGTTCGCCATAGAGTAATTGATTTTCTTTTTGCTGGATCCTTGCCCTTTTCAAAATCTTAATGAGTGTTTGACCCATCAAAATTGTACGAAAAGAAGACTTGATTTTTGGTGTTCCGATCATATAGTTTTTACCATCCTGAATCATGATTTGTTCAACGGTGAGTGTTTCTTCTTCAAAATCAATATCTTTCCAGCGTAGACCAGAAACTTCGGCGCGTCGTAGACCTGTTTGAAAACTAATCATCATCGGTAGGTAGTAAGGATCATTCGGTTTTACGATTGAACATAATGTATTAAAATCTTCCATAGTAATGATTTTTAGGCCGTCACGATCTTTCCCATCTTTTTGATCGTAGTGAGGGACTGCAATGTGTTGTGTTGGGTCGATCGTTAAATATTGGTAAGGATAGACTGCCATGCCAAAACCTTTACGCAAAACCCCTTTTAAAATATCTAACGTTTGTTTGGCTAAGCCAGCATTAAATTTTTCATTTAACAAATCTTGCAGGGTGGCGGGTTTGATTACAGAAAGCCTGTAACTTCCAATCGCAGGATAAATATGATTATCTAACATACCTCGATAATTTTTTTGCGTATTTAATTTCAAGTTGACTAGTACATAATTTTTATACCAATATTCAAAATAATCGTGAACGGAAATAGTAGCAACCTCAAACACTTCGCCAGCACTTTCATATTGCTTGATGGCTTCACGCATCTTTTTCAATGCTTCATCTTTACTTTTGCCGCCATACCGTTCAATTTGTTGCCGTTTTCCATTTATTCGTGCTAATTCTAAACGGTAATACCATAGCTTGCCATGTTTTCTAACTGATCCTTTCATGTTCCACACACTTCCTTTGTTGTTTCTGAACCTACGTTCGTTTGATACTTAAATAAAAAAGGTTATTCAAGTTCTAACTCAGCGATGCCATCATTGAAAGACTCTAAAAATCCAATCTCGTTCATAAAACTCTTCCAGCTTTGCATGCCAGCTTTCACCGCTTTTCGTGAACTCTTGACTTGTTCATACGCGTTTTGCGTGACTTGTTTCCACATTTCATTTACTGCACGATCGATTTTCTTTTCAGTCCAGCGTTTTTTAGGCTGACGTGCTTTATTTTTTTCTGTTTGATAAATTGTAGCCTTATCAATAAATGTGGAATAGCCAGTTGCATTTGTTTCTAAAAACTCTTTAAATTCTGAATAGATCATAATTTCTCCCTCTTTCGAATGTATGTTCGTTTTATATTTAAAAAGAAAAGCCTAAAAAGGCTAATCTTGTTTAGACTTTATTGCCAACCATTAGTAGGGTTACGTAATCCTACACCCCACATAGCACCAGTTTCAACATTAATTACCATAGATGCGTGACTGATTGGTTTTCCATCGGGTTGTATAGTAAAAACATTTTGAGTTGCACCAGATTTGTAGCCACTTCCAATATACGCAACAGGATAGGCTTTACCATAATGCTTCATTTGAAATTCATAAACTCGTTTATATAAGTCAGTCACTTTATCAGAAGTATTTGCGCTACGTGCTGATGCTCGCCAGCCGATCCCTTCGTCACGCCAACCGACTTTTTTCAATGCGTCACGTTCACCAGCACTCAATGTGTAATGATGCGCACCAGTTTTTGCATTCGGATTGTAAAGACGATAGACAGGGATTCCGCCTACGATTGGGGTGTGCCAGCCAATGCCTTCATATTCCCAGCCTTGAGTGTATCGTAACCAATCTTTTTCGTTTTTTTCAGCAGTATAATGATGATCCCCAGCATTTGGATTATACATTCGATACACGTACATTCCATGATTAACGTCCGAGCCAACTCAGCCGATTCCTTCATGTTGCCACCCAGCATTTAAAAGGGCGTTTCGTTCGCTAAGACTTGCAGTGTAAAAGTGTTCACCACTATTTGGATTATACATTCGCTGCATGATTTCATTTGAGGCGTGACCTTCAACCGCAAAACTTGTGATACCAACTAAAAAACAAAGTGACAGACTAGCAAGAATTTTTTTCATTGTGAGTCCTCCTTTTGAATTTAATTTTGAGATACCGCATAAATAAAAGCCCAAATTAAAGAAGCTAAGACACAAATAGCTCCAAATATCAAAAAATCCAACTGCTAGAACAGTTTCTACTTTTTTTGTTTATCAGAGCGCCGATCTTTAAAAATGTCCTTTAGAACACTTTTAGTTGCAGCCGATTTTTTGAATTTTGATTCAACCTTAAATGTTGTTTGACAGTAAGGGCATTTTATAATCGTATCATCGATATAATTACTGTTCACTTCATTGATAGGAGCACCACAGTTAGGACATTTTTTTCGCTTCCATGTTTATTGTTTGCATCGGTTTCGCTTTCTTTTTTTAAGCTTTCTTGATAACTTCACCCTTTTTACTAGTAGAGGAGGTTGTTGCCGAATGTTTCGTTTCAGCGTTTTTAAGATTGTTGTATGAACAACCCGTAATTAAAAAACTACCCATCGCCAATAAACCAACCATTAATTTTTTCATTTTTTATTTCCCCTTATAATTGTTACAACAGCTTAAATATGCTGTTGTAGTTTGATTTAATTAAAAAATTGAACAGATCGTACACGACGACCTGGATTCCGAAACGTGTTCTTGTTTCCGTAGGTTCCTAAACTTGGCCCGCTAGCCACTCGAATTTGATGAGATTAGCGGAACTCAATTTTTAAGAGTACGAAAATGCCTACTTTAGGTAATTTTCTATATCATATGTTTTAACGAAACTCAATTCTTATTAAAGTGATCGTCTAAAAAGATTGATCAGATTTCATTATTCATAGTTTCAAGCCACATCCTAATCAAGATGTTTTATTTTTATAGAATTTCCAACTCCGAAAAAAATCCCATAATTATCATACTGAAATCCATTTCCATATTTCTCTTTAAAGAGTTCGATGTCTTCCTTTAACGCCTTTACTGTGATTTCAAGTTCATCAGCAACTTCCCAAGCTTCACGGCAGCCTTTATTATAAGCTTGAATCAGCATCATAGGGTGGAGAGTCAACTTGGTGGCTGTCATCATAAATGTATATTCTTTTTGGGATTTGGAATAATGATTAAGAAAATCAGTGGGGCAATTAGGAATAATATCAATTGATTAATAATAAACGCATCTGAATTAGGGTCAAAGTTAAATGGATTGCTTGTCCAATTATGCACTAATGTTCCCAAACCGTCATACTTAGAAGCCATAACAAAAACACCAATGGCTGCTAAAATATCCAAAACAATCACTATCATACATAAAATTCGTATTATTCTAAACATAGCTCTTTTCATTTTACTCACCAACTTCACTTATTGATTTACTTTTGCTTGCATATCTTCAGGCCATTTGCTAATCGCATTTAACAAATCGGTATTTTTATTCTGAACGAAAGTCATTACTTCCATTTGCTTGCCAGAGTCTAATTGATCATTTCCAGTAAGTTGTTGGATGATGCTGTTCATACCATTTATCGTTGTACCTTCGTCCTGCATGAAGTGCAATTGTTCATCTTGAGTAAAGGTGTTCGGATCTTTTGCGAACCCGTTAGCTCGATCGGTTAATTCATCATATTGTTTACTGATCTCTTCGACTTGTGCATCTAGTTCTTGATTTCCAGTTTTTGGGGGCGTCTTGTGATCAAAAACAGAAGTACTCTTTGAAGAAGCTGTAGGTGTCTGATCAGCTGCTTGTTGCTTATTTGGATTGTCCTTACTCGAACAACCCGCAATTAAAAAACTACCCATTACCAATAACCCAACCATTAATTTTTTCACTTTGTTTCCTCCTAGTTTTTCTCAAAATACTTAACTTCTTTAGTGGTATCTCATTTTAACATTGAACTTTTTAGCAATTACCTCAAATTTTGAACGACTATTGATTATAATTTATTCTGTGAGCATAAATTCAAAAAAAATACCGCTGGCTCAATGAAGAGCTTACGGTAATTTTTTGTTATTTCTCATACCCACACAACGTATAACCCTGTCCAATCGCCTCTTTTTCGCTTAACTCGCTGATCTGATGAGCATTTTTGAGTCCTTGACAGTTAGTGGAAAAGTGATAACGCCTGCCAGCTTTGGGAGCGACGTAGACACGCCGGCCGACTTGTGGTGGCTGGGTAGTGGGCGGCGTCGACGGTTCTGGTTGAGCAGGTGGTGCGCCTTCTGCATACCAAGAAATCCCCTCATCATGCCAGCCTAAAGTTTTTAATTGCTCTTTTTCCGCTGCATTTAATGTATAGTGGTGAGAACCAGCTAGAGCATTTGGATTATACAAACGGTAAAGCGGGAGAGCTGCAGATTCTGCTGAGTACCAAGCAAGTCCTTCATCGTGCCAGCCAACTTGTTTCAATAAGTCTCGCTCAGCCGCATTCAAAGTGTAATGGTGATCGCCAGCATTTTGATTGTATAAACGATAGACCGGCAGACCATGATCAGGTGCGATCCAGCCTATCCCTTCATCGTGCCAACCGGCTTGTTGCAAGCTTTTACTTTCTGCTTGATTGGCAGTGTAAAAATGTTCTGAACTGTTTGGGTTATAGAGGCGATACATGTTAGCTGCGGCAGTCGCATCTTCTGCTAGCGCAAAACTTCCGATCAATCCAAGAGCTGCAAATAGACTTAAGAATAAATTTTTAAGCGCTTTCATTTTCATCTGAAATTCCTCCTTCTTTTTTATCTTCTTAGTAACAAAGTTTAATTAAATTATAAAAGATAAACAAAGAAAAAGGAAATAATTCTACTATTCTGAGCAAAATCAGTAACAATGTCCGCCATCATCGATCGTTCGACTACTTAGCGAACGATGTCCCATCATGGAATGGTGAAACAGCAACCGCTGATTGGAAAACAAACTATAACCAGGCGAAAAGACAAAACTTTTTACATGAGTTGCGACATCAGCTAGGCCGATCACAGCAAAAACTGCACCGATAACCAAAATCAATTTAAATTTTTTATTCATCACACAAGACTTCCTTTCAAGTTTATCCTAGCATATCTTAGCTAAGATGTTAGAAAGAAGGAGCGTTAGGGTCTAAATTTTTAGATTAAAGGATAACTTTCGGTCGGTAAAAGATTAAAAAACTTGCCACCGTGATTGCTCACAGATGGCAAGTTAGTTAACTTAATAAGTGACACGCAGTAGTTGATCGACTTTTTCTTTGATCAAGTTAGCGCGTCCGTGTTGGATTGCTGGGCTGATCAAACCGATTTGTCCGCGAATGTTTTGTTGTGGATCAATCGCTACGATAAAAGGGACGATGATTTCATCTCCATTGCCCGTCGTCTTGATTATTTTTTTCAATTGTTGTTTATCCGCATCAGAGTAACTGATTGCATGGATATTGATCAAATTGATCGAAACTTTCTTTGCGAGCGCTTCTTTTTTTAACACGGGCAGGATCTCTTTACACCATGGGCACTCGGGAAAATAGAAAAAATAGATTCCTGTTTTTTGCTTGGCGAGTTTTTCAAATACATCTGGCTCATTTTGCTGGATATAATGCTGAGTGACACTGCTCGTACGTTTAGCCGGAAAGAGTCCACCGACAAAACAAATTGCTAAAAAAAAGACGAGGCAAGTCAGTAGTGTTTTCTTTTTTTGCAGCATGTTTATCGAACCCAGCCGCCATGACCGTAACAAGAGTTCGCTTTACCGCGAGCACTTGGATCGCCACTTGCAGGTGCTCCATCTTTACAATAACCCGTGATGCCACCAGCGTTAGGCGCTTGTTGTGGGGTTTGGGTAACCTCTGCAGTCTGAGCTTCGGCTTGACGCTGGGCTTCAGCAGCTTGTGCTTCGGCCTGACGTTGCGCTTCGGCTTGACGTTGTGCCTCTTGCGCTGCAGCTTGTGCCTCAGCTTGGCGTTGAGCTTCAGCAGCTTGAGCTTCAGCTTGACGTTGCGCCTCGGCTTGTTTTTGGGCTTCAAGTTGTTGCGCTTTTTCCGCTACTTTTTTTGCATTTGGCTGAATGGTAACCGTAGTAGTCTTTTTTTGGTGGTTACTAGTTGCAATCAATTTGATTTTTTTCGCTTGATCAGTTGTCAGGTGATAGACTAGCTTGAAATTACCTTTTTTATCAGCTTTGATTGTTTTGCTTGTTTCTTTTTTAGCAAAACGGATCTTCGCGTTCGGACTCGTCGTTCCTTTGATTTCAGCTGAGTCATTTGCATCAGCTTCGATTTCAGCAGGAACGACTAATTTGAATTTCTGCTTCTTATTTGCAGTATCAGACGAACTTGTTTTCTTTTTTTTCACTTCGGTTTTAGTCGCTTCCTTTTTAGTCGCCGCTTCAGTTTTAGAAACTCCCAATGTCATGAAGCCAATAACTAAAAGTGTTAGGCCAGTCAGCAACCAATAGTTCATCCGTTTAGCTGAGTGAGGTGCTACTGTATGTTTAGCAAGATAGCTGACAAAAAAGAAAGTGGAAAGACTAGCGAGTAGTACAAAAATATTCATTTCGTTTGCTCCTTTAAATTGAATTTAACTCAGCGAGGTGCTCGATAACCTGCTTGTTGCGCTTCGCTGATTGTTTTGAACCAAGCAGTTGGGTTAGTCGTTCGGTTATAATATTGACTGCCAGGTAGGTGGTAGATCCCACTGCGAGAACCTTTGATCAAGCCGTTTCCGTTAGCATCGACATAGTTTTTTTCTGTTCCAGTCGGAGAGGCTGGCCCCGTTTCAGCTGTGGTGGGGACTTGAGTTTGCTTTACTGAGGTAGCCGTTTTTGTCGCAGAATCAGCAGTCGTTTTAGTTGCTTGGATTACTTGGCTCGTCCCATCTGCATAGTTCAAGTTGACGCCTGTTTGCACATTGAAAATGTAAACGTTGAAGCTGATCTCGTTATCTGTGACCGATTGTGCCATCAAATGAACACCACGTGCTAGTAGTTCATTCCCACGAAAAATCGGGGTAACGGAATAACGTACGAATCGCTTAGCGTCTTTCATCAAATAGGCTTTGATGTCCAGCTCAAAACGCAACATTTCGGGACTGTTTAATTGCCGCGTCCCGGTGATTAAATTTTTCCAATTCGCATTTTCACCAGCTAGAGTATAACCAATCAGATGTGAACGGTTATATAAATAAGTGCCATTGATTTTTTTACTGTGCCAGCCGGTGGGTTTGACACTTGCGATCGCTTTGCGCTTAGTGGCGGGCATCAAGCTATGATTGAGCAGCGCTTCTGCGGATGTAGCACGATTCAACTGATCTAAATCGCCATATTTTTCCCAAGCACCATATTTCAGTGACAGATCACTTGGGATAAATGTGGGTGTGTTTTGATTGACTTCAATGGTCTGGGTGCCGGCGTAATCCAGTGCGGCTAATTGCGAATTAGCTTGACTTGCCGTCTGCTGAGGTTCAGCTGGCGGATTAGCTTTTTTAGCTGAGCGGCCTTGAACGGAGTTTGCTTTTACCGCTGCCCAGCTCTGGCTTGCCTCGGTTGGAAATGAGATCAATAGAGTCGTGCCTAAAATGAGTGCTAAAGCTTGCAATATAAGGGTTCGTTTATTTTTTGACTGAAATACCAACAGACAAAATAAACCGCTAACGATAAAAATCATTTTTCTCCTCCTTTTCTTAGATTTGCCGAGTGTGGCATACGCTAAATTGTATCATAATCCAAAAAAATTTAATCAAAAAAGCTAAAAAACACGATGGTTTTTTAGCTTAATTTCGTTAATTTTTTACTTGATTGCGTACCGCTTTGAATAAGAACAGACTAGCTAGCATAAATAGCATGAGCCCCAGTCCGCTGTAAACGTTTGGTTTTTCTCCAAAGGGTGGGATCGTTTTGCCGCTAGTAGCTGGTGCTGCAGCCGAGCTTGGAGTAGCAAAACTGATGGGTGTAGCAGCAGGGCTGGAACTATTTGCGGTACTTGAATTATTAGTTGTTGAAGTAGTCGCTATTTGAGTATTTTTCAACTTCTGTAGACCAGCTTGACTAGCTGCAATCGGGTCACCGATCGTCACAGTACATTGCGCCGATTGGGTTGCATCAGAAAATGAAACATTGTATTGGCCTGCTAATGAGCGATTGATCTTGTTAATCGTTTTGTCGCTGACCTCAGTGGCTAAGCGGCGTCCAAGATCTTTAGCTTGCTGTTCAGTTAGCACACTCACGCGTTCGATCTTAGTTTTTGGTAGTAAACCATTTAAATCATAATGATAAACTTCGGCATCGGGCGTGACGTAGACATATTTTGTGTCGGTGATCTTGACTTTAAGTTGACTTTTATCGCCTGTGTACGTAACGAGTTGCAGCAATTGCTCAGGAGTTACAGTTTCATCTACAGCAACGGGAAAGTTCCCATCGCTAGCCGTTAAAGTTGCGACTTCTGATTGAGAATTTTTTGTTGATTGAGTCGTGGTCGATTCAGTCGATTCGGATGACTGATTTTTAGTTTCAGCTGTGCTGAGAGTAGTTGCTGTCTCGCTTTCGGCTAAAACTGTTGGTTTCGATTGTTCCGTAGTGGTAGCCGGTTGGAACAGTACAGACTTTGTTTGGTTTCCAAGTGCAAAAATTAAAGGAAATTCAGTTGTTAATTCTGGCGAGATCGTCAAGAAAACGCGGTGCGGGTTTTCTGCAGTTGCTTCTAGCTTTGATAAACTTACACCAGCGGGAGGATCAAGTAATTGTAAAGTATCTTCTGCCTGATTTACGGTATAAGTCAGCTGAAGGACCTTGCCTGGTTCGAAGGTCGTCTTATCTTCAAGCACCGCTCCAGTGTCTAAACGACTAAGTTGCCAAGAAGCAGGTGTTGAATCTGACGCGCTAGTTAGTTCTACTGTTTGAGCAGTTTGTGAACTGGTTGTCGTTTCTGCTAAAACAGGTGGTGCAATCAAAAATCCTGATAAAATAAATAACCCAACAAACATTTTTTTCATTTCAAAACCTCCTAGTTAAAATGATAGCTCTTTCATAAAATAATTGTATCATAAGTGATTTGAAAATTTTAGTGAAAAAATGAATTCAAAAAAAGAGTACTACGTTTTTTGACGTAATACTCATAAGCAATTGAATTGCCCCTGCCAAGGTAAAATTGATTATAGCACAAAATTACATTTTTTGAATTAGTGTAACGACGATTTCGGTATCTACTAGGGCAGTTCCAGCAATCGAATTTGTTCCATCAAACGTCAATACTTTTCCAGGCGTTAGTCGGTGAGTTTCTTGGCCTGCTAATAAAGCTTCAAACTCTCCTTTGACGACTACAAAAATGATTTGATTTCCCTCGTGTGTATGGGTAGGGATCTGTTCTCCTTGTTTTAAAATCTTTTTCACGCTTCTAAAATGTTCTTCTTTGATGATCACGCCAGCGCTTTCTTTTTCTAGTCCAATCATTGTGTTTGCTCCTTTACTTGAATAGGGGACACTAAAAGTTTTTTCCTAAGATATCCAAGTCATATTTTTTTTGATCCATCTCGGCGATTTTTGGGAAATGTCCCCAACATGTGTATCCCTGTTGCCGAAATAAATTTTGGCTAGCGATATTGTGGCCGAAGACAAAAGCTAAAATCGTTTCGATTTGTAAACGATCGACTTGGGTTTCCACATAAGCTAGTGCTTTTTGCCCCAAACCTTGATGTTGAAAAGGTTGATCAAGGTATAAACTGATTTCAACTGTTTTTTGATAAGCCGGTCGTCCGTAAAAATCGCTGAGACTCAACCAGCCAGCAGGAACACCTGCTACTTCAATCAACCACAAAGGGCGTGTTTGCTGATTGTGCGCAGCAAACCAAGCTTGGCGGTCATAAACAGTCACAGGCTCCAAATCTGCGGTAGCATTACGTTTAGGAATTGTTTGGTTATAGACCGCCACGATGAAAGGTAAATCAGTCAACTTAGCTGCTCGAAAATTCAATGACACCCGCAGTCCTCCTTCCAGTTGTTAATTGAAATGATAGCCGTTTTTCAAACAGATGCAAGTAAAAATCAAAAAAAAGAAGAGCTACATCAACTGCAGCTCTCATCATTTTGTTTTTTAAAGGTCTTTGAAATTTTTTGCGACACCGTCTGGATCGAAGTGACCTAACATTTCTTTTGCTTGAGTTACCCATTCGCTAGAATCGGATTGATGTTCTTCGATGAATTTTTTCGCTTCTTCGACATTTCCTTGCTCTAACATTTTTTTGATCTGCGCTAGCAATTCTTGTTTTTCCATGAAATCCCTCCTCATCGGTTAGCTCCAGTGTAACAAATCAGTTGGATTTCGTCAGTTATGAGCTCATTGCAGTTGAGCGGCAAGTTGAGTAAGTAGGTAATAGAGTAGAAAAAAACTTGCGCAGCTTAAACAAAAAGCAGCAATGTAAGGATTAACGATAAACGGTCCGATCGTTTTTAAAGGGCCAGTCCCAGCAATAAAAAAAGTATGCCAACAAAGATTCAATAAAAATACTATGACAGCACTTTGAGTAAAGAGAAGTGAATAGCGCATAAAATCACCACCATTAGTTTTTTGTTGCTTTAAGATTAAAAAATACTCATTAAATAAAGGTGGCATTTTCATTAAATTTTTTTAAATAAAAAAGCATCTACAAGAGATACTTTCTAGTGGAAAAAGGCATATAGTTGATAGGCGTAATAAAGTAAAAAAGCTAAATTTACTAACACGGAGATCCGGATCAACCAAACCTTAAAAGGGCTATTAGGATTTTGCGAAAGTTTTCGTGTACTGCGAGAAGCTTTGGGGGTATCTGCTGTGATCGGTTTTGGCGTTTTATTTCGTAATAGCATCACCGCGACTAGATCGATCAAAAAGATCGTTTGGATCACACAACTAAAAAGGACAATAATTTGGTCGATGATAGGCAATTGGTAGATGAATAAGCCTACTGCCAAAACATCAATGACAATCGTGAGTATAAGTGACATAAAAAAGGCTCCTAACAAATTAGCAAAATAAGAATCTATCGTATTATAGCATATCTCCACGGGATAAATTGAGAAGTTTTACTAAAAAATCAAATCCATCGCTTTTTAGGATCGACTAAAGTTAAGACTAGCCAATACACTACAAAACCAAATAAAGAAATCAAGATCCAAATCATCCAACGGCGCGAAATGATTTCCGGTTCGTAATGCCGATGATTCATTAAACGATAAACACATAGAAAAGTCGGCGTTAAGGACAAGTAAACATGCTTCATTGTTTTATCGCGCCAAAAAAGATAAAAATAGCAAATACTCATCAAAATAAAAATAAAATAAATAATACTCATAATAAAATTGCCGCTTTCCATTTTCCTCATCCTTTCTGAATATTATTATAGCAAAAAGGAATAATTAATAACAAATGGAAACTGAATTTATTTTTTATTAAAAAACTATTCAATTAAATTAATGGAGTGAAGTAAAAAACTGGACGCATAAGCGCCCAGTTTTTTACTTATTGATCCGCGATCGTAGTAATAACGAAGAAGTTATGTAAGTCGTTCCGCGATTTGTGGTATTGCTTTGAAATCTCATCTAAAATCAATTGGTTGCTTTTAGAAATCATATCTTTATTATGATACAAATCTTCAGCGGTGATCGTGATTTCAAATTCTTGGCCTTTATCTAATTCCAACGGTTTGTGATAGTAACGTCCGATTACTTTTTTCATAGCAATCACTCTCCTCTAAAAGTGTTTCAAAGGTAGTACTCTTCCTTTTATTGTTATATATTACAATAATTCATCTTTAGAGGCTAACAATCTGTTCGATAACAATCGTTATGTTTTAAAGCTTGTTAAACTACGAAATGAAATCGGTTTATTTGATGACCATTACATTGCAGGGAGCATGATTGACTACGTAAGCAGTCGTGGAACCAACGAGTGTCCGCTCAATTGCATGTTTACCAGTTGCTCCGATCATAATCAAATCGATTGCGTATTTTTTAGGGATATCACTAGCCAGCGCTTTTTTAGGATTACCTACAACACAAACTAGTTCAACATTTTTAAAATCAAAAGCAGCCAGTTTATGTTCGATCTCGATCCGTGCTTCTTCTTGCAGCTCATGAAAAACTTCGCTAGCAGGCGCAGCACTATTGATCAAAACTTTGTTGTCATCTACGACATGCGCGATAAATAATTTACCAGCGTTGCGTTTAGCTACTTCAACTGCTTCCTGCAGTGCGCGATCGGATTGAGCAGAGCCATCTAAACCAACCAAAATATTTTTATAAGTTTCTAACATTGAAACCGCCTCCTCTTCTAGTCAATTCTAATACAACTAAAAATCCCAAGCAAATCAAACGACTGGCAGGACAAAAGGTTTTGTTTTCAGGTATACTAAGAAAAAAGGAGTGGCGTAAAGATGGAAGCATACAAAAATATTTTAGTACCAGTGGATGGCTCAAAACAGTCAACGATCGCGTTTCAAGAAGCAATCGAAGTCGCAAAACGGAATGATGCGCACTTGACTGTGATGACTGTGGTTGATTTTAAATATTCGGTAGGTGATCCTGCCTTTATCAATGACGCGCTTAAATTCCACTTGAACAATGCAGAGATCGAATTGGATGAATTGATCGCACAAGCGGATTTGGAAGAGGTTGATTTACAAAAAGAAATCACAGCAGGTAGTCCTAAACGAAAAATCATCGACTATGCCAAAGAACATAAAATTGATTTGATTATGATGGGATCTACGGGGACTGGTGCACTCGAACAAGTTTTAGTAGGTTCGACGACTGCTTACATAGTCAACCGCGCACCTTGTAATGTAATTGTCGTAAAAAGCAACGCCTAAAAAAACTCGCAGAAGGTCACTAGCCGTAAAAAATATTCTTAGCTAGCTTGACCTTGCTGCGAGTTTTTTGTTTGATTTTAAAGGCTATTAATATCGCAAACGAAAAAAACAGCCAACAAACCAGTACTTAAACTGTCACAAATGTTTGATTGATCAAAAGGTTATTGTCCAACAAACCAGTTTCGTCTTTCAATACTAAGGTAGCAGAGCTGGGATTGATAGCTAGCTTAACTGCTTGTCCTAAAAACATTTTTTCATATTCTGAGATATAAACGTTAAATGGTTGATTCGCCAATTGGATCGTGTAAGGTGCGACAGGTTGAGGCAGTGAGACAATCTGATATTTATCACCGATCATACAAGTCCCGCCAGCAGAAGAAAATTGATTGGAACCATCATTTAAAGTTAATAAAAAAGTTGCACCGGCACCGAGCTTGTTCGTTAAGTAGTGTTGGGCAGCTTCACTGATCGTTAGTTTCATTTAGCAGACCTCCTAATTTTGAAAAAACTGTCTTTATCATAGAACGTAAATTTCATTTTGGGAACTAATTTGTTTATATAGCATAATTTTGGTCAGATCTAGTCGAAAAAAGGAGCTAGACAAATCGCATGTCTAACTCCCGAATAGATTTAATTGGCATGTTTTAATTGGCTAGCTAATTTAGCCAATGCTAATTTTTCGACTAGTCCGGCATCATAAGTCAAGCCAGAATATTCATCTAAGAATGAGCTGAAATGGTCACGGTCAGGACTCATATTTTTAAAACCGATCACTAAGCGATGGAGATGATCTTCTAATGTATCTAGATGTTGCTCATCAATATAAGATTCAAGGTCGCTGATCGAACTATTGCGGATATAATTACTTGAGACCTTCAAAGCTAATTCTTCATGTTGTTCACGGGTGGCTTTTACCATATTGTTCACTCCTTCAAATAATGACTAACGAAAAATAACGCTACTTGCTTTAACTGTCTTCATTATAGTAATAAATCACTCTTTAAGCAAATAACACGTTTTGGAAGCGGTTTGGTAAAAAATAAGTTTTATTGTAACACGGCGGCTGCTAAAGCTTGTTGGATTGCAATGATATTTTTATCTTTTCTAAATTGTAGACTCTCTGCTGGAAGTTCAGCGCTTGAGATCCAAATTTTTAGTTCAGCATCTAAATCAAAATGCCCACTTGTTTCAACTGAAAAACGTGAAATAGAACGGTAAGGGATCGATTTGTAGTCGACTTTCTTACCCGTCACGCCTTGTTTATCGACGATGATCAGTCGTTTGTCTGTAAAGACGACTAAATCTCGGACTAACTTAAAGGCGAGATCGACTTTTTCTGTTGCGATCAAGACACCTTGTAATTCTTTTTCAACTGTTTCATTATTGTGCTGGGTAGCATTTCCCATTAAACCATCAAATAAACCCATGTTGATTCCTCATTTCTATTAATTTTATCCTTGGGGAGCATCAAATCATTGCGCTTTAGTTGAGCGACCTTTTTTTGTTTCGTTTTGTCGTCTAAGTTCATCGATTGCGGCTTTAGTGACAATGTATTCTTTACCAAATTTTCTAATTGATCCGGTTGGAAACCGGTTAGGATACTTGGCGTAGATCTGTCGAATGTAACTACGCTCCTTGCCTAAGATTTCAGACGCTTCAGCACCAGTATAAATTTCTAATTCATCTAAATTCGTCATCATATTCTCCTTATTTAAACCAAATCAGCCAAATGATTAAACCGATAAATATAATCCAACTAACTAAGACTTTCCAATCAAATGGAATTCTTTCTATTTCAAATTTCCAGCGGCCTTTTTTCCATATTTGTTTTTCGCCTATTTTCATTATTGAGTATGTGATACGTTACAAGCAGTAGAAAAGTAAGTGAAAACTGATTCTTTTCTAACTTATTTAAAGCGAGACTAGATTCAGTAGCAGCATGACGCTAGAGGACGACTCAGTTTGAAGCTACACTTTTTATGCCTAGATCGCGTATCTTGCTCCTTTCGTTTAGTTTTAAGAACCAGTCTTATATCTATAGAACACGTTAAACTAGCTAAAGTCAATATGGTTAAAGAAATTAGACGAATATATGGCAACTCATTCGAAAAGTAGAGGGATCAATTAATGACAACAGAAAAAATCAAACGAACTAGCAAGTTGATCTCACTATTTGATCTAGGTGCATCCGCTACTGGTCACATGCCAATTTGGTTACTCGCGGTACTAGCCACGATCGCGTTGGACTAGTTAAGACTTACGATTTCGTAGAGTTTGACGAAAAAAATGAGTCAGCAAAGGAGATCTGACTTAATGCCTTGGAAGATTATAACGATCAAGAAAAAGGCAAAGCAAAAGGATTCAAGGAGGTTTATGATGACAACTATTCGAAGACTTCTATAGCAACTTCAAGCCGCCTGAAGTGATGACATTCAATAAGGAGAGAGATCACGCCACAAGTGGTGACCACGTTTATTCAATTGCATCAGCAAGAACTAACACGCTATCAGTGTTTGATATGTATATATGAATCAGTTTATTGATAATTATCAAGATGCCCATGAAGAACATGCCTACGTTTTTTCAAAGGATAAAAGTTTGATTCATGTTGAGGGAACTCCAACAAGTATTTTCTTTTCCGGTGTAAGTGATGATCAATTGAAAGATTCTGTGATTATTCATAATCATCCTCAAGATGGGGAGTTTATTGGTGGATCATTTAGCGATGCAGATTTGAAATTACTTTTAGAAAAACAACCAGCAGAGTTATATGCGATTGATGAACAATTCATCTACAGAGTTTGGTATACTGGTGATGAGAAAAAATTTGATCAGGAATTATGGCAGTCTGGCTTTAATAAAGCAATTGATTTACGGCTAGCAGAAGGTCGGTGGGGAACCCTTGATGAGAAGCATGACATCATGCAAGTACTTGCTAAAGATTGGAGTGGAATCCATTATGGGCGACAACGAATATCTGAAAAAGGCTCGTGAGTTAAATGCGGAATACGTTAGAAAATATAGAATTCTGCAAAAAAAATATTCTGATTATAGAGGATTGGATGGTCCCTTAGCGGTAGAAGGAAGGAGACTTTACAGGGAACTGGCAAACAAACAGGTTGCCCTAGCAAAAGAATATGGAGTAAAATTAAAAACTATAAAATAGCATCTAATCAATCAGATTAGGTGCTATTTTTATACCCAAAATCAAAGGAGCGGATGATTATGTTTACCCAAACAGTCGCACCGTTGCCCTTAGTATTGATTGATGATCAGACATTGCAGCTTAGATTACATTAGAAGAAACCACCGGATCGAACCAAGTTAATCCATCAGGCAGATAGTGCCGGATTGGATGGTGATCCAGTATCTCGTTAGCCGCGTGAAGGCAAGTAATCTTGTGAGGTGTGCAGATGCTTAAGAGTATAATTATTAGCGGAGTAAGATATGACATTATTGAAATTGAAACAGTAGACAAGGATCCTCTAGCAATATTTAGCGTAATTTTCTCTATCTCAAGATCTGCTTCTTTCAATTACTATTTGAGGTAAATCTAATTTTATTAGTACTTATGAGATTTATTACATCCAACAATATCCTCAATTTACATCTACTGCTACTAATGTGTATGATGATGATGCCCGTTTTATTATTATTAGTAAGACTGCTGCTGATTTGAGGTATTTTAATTGGAATGAACAAGAATTGATATACCGACCTGATCAAAAGTTTGTTGTTACAGATAGGTATTTAAAAAACGGTAAGCCATATATTGAAATGAGGGAATTCGATGAATGATCGAAAAAAAGAATTACCACGCTGGGCAAAAGAGCCCCAAAAAACGGTAACTATTTCTAAAGGGAGTCCCACGCCTGAACAAGTGAAACGGGATGAAAAATTTAAGAATGAGTTTAAAAAACTTATGGAAGAAAAAAAATAGCACTCGCCTTAATCTTGGACGGGTGCTATTTTTATACCCAAAATTAAAGGAGCGGATGATTATGTTTCTTAAAACAGTTGCACCGTTGTCCGTAGTATTGATGATCAAACGTTACAGTTAAGTGGTACGACGCCATATGTATTTTTCAGGATCGACAGACATGAATTAGCGCGAGTTCAAGGAAAATAGACCAATCGAACTGATGTCGGTAGCGCTGGCGTGGATTTTGACGGTAGTACGCCAAAAGCGTTACTAAACTATAACTTCACCGTGATGTTCCCAGCTAAAAATCGAGCTGGTGATGACAGCGTAGTGAAACTGACTTTTTCAAATGAGTTTAGTTTGCCACAAGTAAGTGCTGGTTACTTGAATAAAACTAAATCATCTTATAGAATGCCCCCTCCTCAGTCTTAATCGGTTGAGGTGTATTTGTTATTTTATAAAGTATTTTTTGTATTAGGGGGAGTCAAAAGAGGAGTCAGAAACTTTTCAAACGCAAAAAAATAACCACTCCATCCTTCGAAAGAGTGATTATATCAAGGGTTAAAGCGTAGTTGGGATAGCAGGGCTCGAACCTGCACTTACCTGATTCAGAGTCAGGCGCCTTACCAGTTTGGCCATATCCCAATGAGAACGTTAAAAATAATAGCATTTATTTTTAAATTCTTCAAGGGATATGCTCGTTTTATTTCTTGGCACTTTGTTTTAATGCGGCTAAAACAAGATCACCATCCGCAAAACCTAAGTCAATCATCAAAGATTCATTTTCAAAATCCAATTGGAGTTTGATCCCATTAAGCTTTTTCTTACCCGAAAAGTTTTTACAGCGGTAAAGATTGTAGCGATAGGCTTCTTTTCGACTCAATGCGTATAATAAATTGCCTGAGATTCCGTAAGCCGTTAAGCCTTCTGTTTTACGAAAATTTTCGTATTTATGGAAGCCGATAAAGCTAAAAGTAAAATTTGTTTTTGGAAAGGCCTGTGTAAAACGTTCAAATAACTCAGTCCCTTTCGTTTCTTTGACATTAAAATTGACGTGGTGTTGTTGACTGAACCGATAAAGTTCGGGTGCTGTATTCATAAACTTCCATCCTTAACTAAATTTTACCGCTGTGCCATATGCGACGACTGATTGCATATCAGCACCGATCGAGCCAGAATCAAAGCGCATCATGACGACTGCATCGGCATTCATTTTTTCAGCGTTTTCTTTCAAGCGATCGATCGCTTGTTGGCGGGAGTCTTCTAACATTTCAGTATAAGCTTTGATCTCGCCGCCGACAATGCCTTTTAGTCCTGCTCCAATATTTTTGACTAAATTACGTGATTGGGTTGTCAACCCAAAAACTTCTCCTAATACTTCATATTCTTGGCCAGGGATTTTTTCTGTGGTGGTCACTAACATAATACTCATCCTTTCTGTTGGAAAAATTGTGGGATCGAAAATGCGATCAAGACTAACCCAAAAACTCGTAGCAAAGCCATCACGCTATTAAACGGATTGGTCAACAAGATCAAGCCGACGACGATCATGAGCACACTAAAAATCAACCAGCTGCGACTGCGGGTCACTTCTCGTAATTCCCAACTGACGACTAGCTGCTGAATCCCTAACAGTAAGGTGATGAGTCCAGCTGCAAAAGGTAAGAAACTGATCAGTGGGTGAGAAAATAGTAATAAGAAGGTAGCGATCACGATTAAGATTAAACCGCTTGTTAAATTTGACCGCAACTCAACGGGAGCATGGCGATTTTTGAAAGCTTGCAGCAATTGCCATAAGCCTTGGATCAATAAGTACAAGACAATCAAATATATGACGGTATTGAATACTAGCCGAGGCGCAATCAACGTAACGATCCCTAATAAAAAATAAACGATCCCGTTTAAAAAAGCATATTTTTGCCAAATCGGTGAATAGCGCATCTGAATCTCCTTTCTTTCATATTGTAATCTGTAAATTCCTTCGTTATAATCGTTGAAACTATGTTTATTTTATCACAGTGGGATTACAATTTTTACGCCGGTGCTTCAAACTCCTAAAAATTAAACTAAGAAGGTAATTTTTTGACGATAATGACTATCATTTTAGCCGTTTTTACGGTAGTTTTATATCTGTTCTTACTCAGTGTTCGACGGGCGATCGTCTTGCCAGTCTATCGCAGTAAAAGCCGATTTTTTGTTTTTATTTTATTAGCAAGCTTGCTTGGTATGTTGGCGCTGACTCAGCCGTTAACGCTGGATCAAAGAATCCGCTTGGGCTGTTTAGCCTTGTTAGTATTGAGTTTTTTGTTAGATAAAACTGGTTTTACTGAAGAAGAATTAATTTTGCTGAGTTTAGACCTAAAGGGGATTCCTTTAGATGAGATCGAACGAGTTGTTTTGTTTCAAGATGAGGATACAGGATTGGTCAAACTGAATTTTTTTAGGGACGATCGTCGTGGACCGTTATTGAAATTCGATCGTTCAATTGAAGAAATTGTTATTTTTTTAAGTACCCATTTAAAAAAGGGAACTCGTTTAGAAGTAGTGACGAAAAAATAGGAGGCTATATGAAGAAATTTACATTAGGTTTAGTGATGTTAGGCGCTTTTGGGGTAGCAGGTTTTGCCCAAACAAGTCAGGCAAGCGAGATGTATCGCCTGTATAACCCCAACAGTTCGGAACATTTTTATTCATCCAATGCGGTTGAAAAAGATATTTTGACGAACGTTGGCTGGTATGATGAAGGAATCGGATGGCAAGCTCCTGATAGCGGGACAGATGTTTACCGCTTGTATAATCCAAATGCTGGTGATCATCATTACACAACAAATGCTGCAGAAAAAGATGTTTTAGTTGGTAAAGGTTGGAAATTTGAAGGTGTTTCATGGCACTCGGCTGCTGAAAATAAGTTGCCAGTTTATCGGGTCTATAATCCGAATGCAAAAGGTGCTGGAGCCCATCACTATACACTAAGTGCTGGTGAGCGAGACAGCTTAGTCAGTCGCGGATGGCAAGCAGAAGGAATTGGTTGGTACGCAGAAGGGCAAGGACGACCAGCTAGTGACTATGCTTTATTGAATGCACCATTTATCGATCAGATGGAAGCGGGTATGCCAATGGGGTGTGAAGCAGCCTCATTATTAGAAGCGATGAAGACAAAGGGTTATGCTCAAAACTACCAGCTAAGTCAATTCATTAAAGAAATGCCACTAGCAGCTAATGGCAATCCGAATGACGGATTTGCTGGACGTCCAGATACGATCATGCCTGGAACTTATCAATCGATTTTTCCAAAACCATTAGCACAATGGGGTAGCAAATATGGAAAGACAGCTGATTTGACTGGTACTTCGACGGAAGGATTGAAAAATCAATTACGTAAAGGCAACCCGGTCGTGATTTTTGTAACGCTGGATTTCCAAAGTCCGACATTTGGGAATTATTTCTGGGGAACTGGTATCAACAACGCTCATGTGATGACGTTAGATGGTTTTAACAATAAAGACAATACGTATCATGTTTCTGATCCTTATCGTGGTCAGTACTGGGTGGAAGGCGCGAAGTTTGAAGCCAGTTATAACTTGAAAAAATTTGCAGTAGCGGTACAGTAAACAGTCTGTGCGCTAGTTTATATTCAAAAAGGAAAAGTCACAGTGAGGGATCGCTGTGACTTTTCCTTTTGCTAAATAAAAAACGAGAGCTCTCATTGTGAGAACTCTCGTTTTAGTTTTCTTAGTGAATCACACGGAAGCGTTCGCCGTCATCTAAGAATTCTTTTTCACCAGCAGCAGCTTCTTTTGAACCGAAGACTAATTGTGAACGTAATTGCCAGCTAGCTGGAATATTCCATTCTTTAGCAACTGCTTCGTCGATAACTGGATTGTAATGTTGTAAGTTAGCACCAAGACCAGCTTCTTCTAATGCTACCCAAGTATTAGCGGTTGCGATCCCGTTTGATTGTTCTGCCCAGTCAGGGAAGTTATCTGCATATAATGCAAATTGTTCTTGCAAGTTTTTCACGGTTTCAGTTTCTTTGAAGAAAAGAACTGTTCCGTAACCGGCTTTGAAACCAGCGATTTTCTTTTGAGTATTAGGGAAAGCTTCAGCTGGTGTCAATGGTTTCAACGCAGCTTCTACGATGTCCCATAATTTTTCGTTGGCATCACCGAATAAAACGACGATCCGTGGAGATTGCGCATTGAATGCGGTTGGGCTGTATTTGACAGCGTCTTGGATGATTTCTGTGATTTCATCTTCTGATAAGTTAACGTTGCGTCCTAATGCGTAGATTGAACGACGATTTTTCAAAGCTTGTAAGAATTCTGACATAGTAGTTACCACCTTTTTTTAATTGATTACGAGTGTTACTATATCACCTTACAAAAAGTAAGTAAAGAAAAAAGCTTACTTTTTTTCAGTAAAATTTTATGAGCTCAATAAAACAACTGCAAATCGACTACTTTTTTTCTTGAGTATGGTAAACTTAAAGTACTGAAAATAATGGAGGATCTTGCATGAAATCAAAAGAGATAATCAAAACGGTCTTATATTTTGTGATTTTAGCCGCTATTTTGATCGGTTTACGGACCTTTGTTTTTACGCCGGTAGTTGTGAAAGGCGATTCGATGGACCCTACACTGATCGATGGTGAGCGAGTGATCGCGTTAAAAAATACGGAGATCAAACGATTTGATATCGTAACGTTTCCGGCTCCGGATGATCCGGGAAAAAATTACATCAAGCGAGTGATCGGCCTACCTGGTGATACAGTTGAGTATAAAGACGATCAATTATTCATCAATGGTAAAAAATACAGCGAACCGTACTTGGAACAATATAAAAGTGAGCTGACAGACGGCCAGCCACTAACGAATGACTTCGACTTAAAAGAATTATTCGGCCAAACTAAAATTCCAACCGGCCAGCTTTTTGTATTAGGTGATAATCGGCGAATCTCAAAAGATAGCCGCATGATCGGAATGATCGAGAAGAAAAATATTATGGCAGATGTCAAATTTGTTTTTTGGCCGATCAGCCGTTTTGGAACGATCGACTAGCTTTGTGCTAGTCTCAGACTGTAGACAAAAGATTCATAGAAGGTGTAGAAATCCAATTTCTACGCCTTTTTTGTACGCTCTACTATATGTAAGTTCAAAAAAAGCCAAAAAAATAAAGGCCTACTGCCTTTTGTATAACCAGGTTGCTAGTTTTTTTAAATTCATGGCAGCCGCAACAAGCATCGTATGCACGGTGACTTTTTCCAAGCCTCGATACTTTGTCCAGCGCATCCTATGCTTTTCTTTCATATCTGCGAACTCACGCTCAA
>NZ_CACSLH010000037.1 GCF_902706605.1 Enterococcus sp. CSURQ0835
GGTTATACAAAAGGCAGTAGGCCTTTATTTTTTTGGCTTTTTTTGAACTTACATATAGTAGAGTGTACAAAAAAGGCGTAGAAATTGGATTTCTACACCTTCTATGAATCTTTTGTCTACAGTCTGAAAGCCGCATCCAAAAAATTGGATGCGGCTTTTTTATTACTTCCACTCGATATACTTTTCATTTTTTTCCAAATGGTTCAGGTAGAGCAATAAGCGATCATACAATTGATTATTTGCTTCCTCGTATTGCGCTCCTAATAAATCACCGATCTCTTTAACAGTCTTTTTACCGTCGATCTGTTGTAGGATAAAACTCCCGTAGCGATCTAATTCCATTTCAGAAGTTTTTGGGATCTTCACATGAAGTTTACGTAATGCTCGTTGGATCCAAGCATCTTGGTCTTTGATCACAAAAACGATTCCATTGCGGACTTCATAGTTTAACCCAGGTACTAAATGATAAACTCGTTGAAGTAATTTTTCAGTTTCAGCATTTGTAGCTTGCTTACGCGTCATTGTGTTTCACTTTCTTTACACTTAAAAGTGGTACGATGATCGCAATGATCAAGATGACAAGTAATAACCATGCAGCTCCGTTGCCACCTAGGAAACCAGTTGGCGAACCTGGCGTTACAACGCCGGTTACTTGCAAGATGATTCCGATCAACCCGATGATTGAACCACCGGCGATCAAACCAGATGACAAGCTGACGCCCATCGTGATCCGTTCTTCTCCAACTTCAGGAGTTTCTTTTTTATTCATGTATTCAATGAATACTCGGATCAAAGCTCCGACTAAAATGATTGAAGTCGTTGAGATCGGTAAGTAGAACCCGATCGCAAAGGTCATGATCGAAACGCCTTGTAATTGTAAAACGATCCCCATCACAATCCCAGCAATCACCATGTGCCAAGGTAATGAACCTGACATGATCCCTGAAGTCAAAGTTGCCATCAAGTTGGCTTGTGGCAAACCAAATGGAGGGTTAGAACCAGTAATCGCAAGTTGTGGTGCTAACAAGATCATCACACCAGTTACGATCACAACACCGACGATATTTGAAATGATAAAGTAACGACGACCTTCATTAAAGTTACCACCCATGACAAACGTCACTTTTTGTGATTGTGAATAACCACCGGCGACTGAGATCGCAAGGACGATGAACGTACCAAACAGTAATAACTGTTGCGTATTTTCTTTAGACGTCCAACCCATCATAACAAAGACTAACGTCAAGATAACCATTGAAGCGATTGTCATCCCAGAAACAGGTAAGTTTGATGTCCCGATCGTACCAGTCAAACGACCAGCTACGATGACAAACAATAAACTTAAGATGATTGACAAGATACCGCCGACTAATGCCATTGCGATACTACCAGTGATCACAAAGCCCATTACGATTGCAACGATAGCGCCGATCAGTAACGGCAACATTCCGCCGCCACCTTCACCAGCGTTACCTTCTTTACGACCCCGCATCGTAGCAGAAATCGAAGAAACAATCGTTGGGATCAATTTAAGTGCTCCGATCAAACCGCCAGAGATCATCATCCCAGCTCCGATGTATTTCACATAAGAGCCTGAGATCACTGAAAAGTCAGATTGGCTCAATAACATGCTAGCATTGTCCCACACATGAGCGCCTGAACCAGCTAGTCCCATGAAGTAACCTAGTAATGGTGCGATTGCGAAGTTTGCTAAGATCGAACCGGCAAACATCAAAAGTGAAACATCCATCCCAACGATAAAGCCGATCCCGGCTAACAATGGGTTCACTTCAGTTTCAAATTTCCATTTGTAAAAACTTTCATTGACATAACTAATTACATTGTTCATGATCCCTAGAACAGAACCGGTCAACACAGTGATGATCCCACCGATACCAAAGCCGATCCCCATATATTTCAATGAATCGCCACCGGTATCAGAAGCAACCAATGTTTCTGAGATTGCCATCGCTTCAGGATAAACCAATTTGCCATGTTCTTCGATCAACATATAATCTTGAACTAAAGAAAATACCCCGACACCAAGTAAAACAGCACCAACACCAAGAGCGACGCCTTGGAAGAAATTGATCTTACCACCGACTAAGATCACGGCTGGTAAAACGAAGATCATCCCACTGGCAACCGATTCCCCACCACTTGACATCAACTGCAATAAGTTTTTTCCTAAAATCGTTTTTGGTTTAACAAAAAGTGCTACTAATCCAGAACCAATGATGGCACCGGGAATCCCAGCTGCAACGGTCAATCCGGCTTTCATCCCAGAATATGCAGTTGAAGCTGCGAACACAGCTGCTAAAATGATCCCTAAAACTAAAATAATTCCTGAACCTGATTTTTTCGGTTTGTCTTCTATATAAGGGACGTAATCTTTCCCCGCGACACCACCAAAAGCGTCTTTCGACAATTTTTTCATCGTACGAAATTCCTTTCCTGCCTTCTATTTTCACTACAAAATAACGGGCTACAAAAACCCTTGAAGACCGGATTTTCGTAACCCGTTTTCAAACTACTTATTTAACTAAACGGTAAATGGCATCTGCATAGATCGCAGTTGCTTTTAATAAACTGTCGACTGGCATAAATTCATTTGGTTGGTGCATCACATTTTCTTCACCTGGGAACATGGCGCCATATGCGACACCGCGTTCTAAGATTCGACCGTAAGTCCCACCACCGATTGATTGTTCGCCGCCTTTTTCACCAGTATGTTCTTCGTAAACATCGATCAATGTTTTCACTAATGGATCGTCGCCTGGAACATAATGTGGTGTTTTCACGTCGCCAATGATTTGGATCTCAACATCTTCGCCTTTTAACACATCTTTCATGTTGGCTAAGATTTCGTCTTTAGTGATTCCTTCTGGATGACGAACGTTCAACGTGATCTTTTTGTCCCCTGCTTGCGTGTAATCAAACAAGTTCGCTGAAGAAGTCGTTTCCCCCATCACATCGTGTTTTGTATATGCATTTAGTTTTTTACCATTGTAATCTAAATGCATGTATTGATGGATCGTGTCGATGTAATGCGCACCGTTGCCATCAAGTTTGTAATCTACTAAGAATTCAGCTAAGAAAGTCGCTGCGTTGACTCCGAATTTAGGTTCTTGCGCGTGAGCAGCTTTCCCGAAAGTCGTTAATGTTACTTGACCAGCGTTTTCTTCAAATTCGCCTTTTAATTCTTTGTCGGCAACAAATTTTTCAAAGGCAGCTTTCATAGCCGCTACCGCTGATTCATTGTTGACTTTTAAGACGGCCTTGGCATCGCCTGGCACCATGTTGGTCCGCAAACCAGCTTTGAAGCTTTCAAGATCGAAATCACCAGCTTCAGCACCTTTTTTATCAGCAAAAGTTACTTCATAAGAAAGAATCCCTTTTTCGCCGTTGATGATCGGGAAGTTCGCATCTGGTGAAAAACCAAATTTAGGCATTTCTTCCACTTCCATATAACGGTGGATCCCAACCCATTCACTCTCTTCGTCTGTTCCAAAGATGAAACGGATTTTTTTAGTGATCGGTAATTCTAATTCTTTGATGATTTTCATTGCATAATAAGCTGCAATCGAAGGACCTTTATCATCAGCTGAACCACGTGCATATAATTTACCGTCTTTTACGACTGGTTCAAATGGATCAGTATCCCAGTTATCATCAACTGGTACGACGTCCACGTGACCTAATAATCCAAGTGCTTCAGCATCAGCGTCACCAAATTCGATATGGCCGGCTACATTTTCGACATTTTTTGTCACAAATCCATCACGGTCACCAAATTCCAACACTTTACGTAAAGCATTCGCTGGACCAGGTCCTAGCGGTTCTTCTTTTGTTCCGTGTTCAACGTCACGAATACTATTGATCTTTAGTAATTCGAATAAGTCCTTCATCAAATCATCTTTGCGTGTTTCGACTTCTTTTTGCCAATCAATTGTCATGTTTGTATCCCTGCTTCCTTATTTTTTTAACAAGCTTTCACTTGTCAGTTCCATTAGAAATATGGTCTAACTCAAAATTACGTTTTGGTTCGACTGCAAATAACTACGGTCTTTTTTCTGAGTAAAAAAACTAGCTTTTTTCTCTTAAAAATAATCCGCGGCCGTTATTCTTTGTTTCTAACTCTGCAGTTGATTTCACCCCCTCAGCAAAATATTATACCGTAACCTATTCGATAAGTCACTGTAAAATGAAAGCTTCATGTTGATTTTCTAGCTAGCGAGCTATTAGAAAAACGTTTTTTTATCATGAACATACATTTCAGGTCCGGTAAAATAGCGGAAGAAGAATCCTGCTAATTTAAGTATAGCTAAGTCTGTATCCGGTTACAAATAACAATTTGTTCATTTTTTGGGAAATATTCTCAGCGATTACTCAAATAACTATCATTTTATGCTGGATTTTGCTAAAAAACTCAACTGGACTTTTCTGTTATTTTTAATTATCCTTACTGAATTCAGCAGAAAATTTTTCAAAACACGTTTAATTGATCAAAACGGCTAATTTACTCAGCTGACTAAAATAAATTGATTCCCAAGTTGTAGCCACGGCACCCGCGCCAACTGAAGCGATCCATTTATTACCCGTTGCGATCACCCCAGAAAAAATCGTGACCGTCATGCATGCGTTAGAGCAGCTAACGGTTTAAAATCAACCACGATTTTTGTATACTGTGAAGCAAAGGAGCCTGATCGTATGCAAATTCAACAAACCAATTATCTACTGACCAAACTTTCCGCTAGTCAAAAAAAATTAGAGACCGCCGTATTCGATTTTTTGAAACGCCAGCTCAAGCAGCCGACTAGTAGTATTTTCATCATTGAAGGTGATGCCGGTTCAGGAAAAAGCGTCGTCTTAAACGATCTATTTACCAAGTTGCAACAAAAAAGTCGGAACGAGCCCGACTCCATCTTTTTTAAAACGCAGAATAAATTGTTAGTCAATCATAATGAGATGTTGAAGATCTATCAAGAAATTGCCGGTGACAATCCTGTGCTTTTCAAAAAGGACTTTCAAAAGCCGACTCCCTTTATCAATCACCAACAAAAAAATGCCAGCTCAGCTGACATCGTTTTTGTTGATGAAGGTCATCTTTTACTAAACAAAGCAGATCCGTTTAATCGGTTCACAGGGCACAATCAGCTACTTGAGTTATTGCAGTGTGCAAAGATCGTCGTTTTAGTGTTCGACCCACAGCAAGTCATTAAATTAAAAAGTTATTGGACCTTATCACAATTGAAAAAATTAATCGCGCCTTACCCAGCTGAATTTTTTCACCTAGATCAACAGTACCGCGTGGAAAGTCCGGCGGTGACAAAGTGGATCAATCACTTCACAGCTGGTGAGTTGTTGCCATTACCCAATGATCCGAATTTTGAATTTCAAATTTTTGAAGATGGTCTGCCTTTATATCATAAGATCCAGCAGCAAGATCATAAATACGGTCTCGCTCGTTTGATCGCAACAGCAGATTTTCCGTTCACTGTTTTAGATGGCAAAACTTGGTATGTGACTGCCGGCAAGTTGAAATTGCCTTGGGATAAGATCAATTTCACGGATCGTCCTTGGGCAGAGCGACCGGAGACCTTGCATGAAGTCGGTTCTATTTATACGATCCAAGGTTTTGATTTGAACTTTGCTGGAGTGATCTTAGGACCCAGTATCAAATATGATCTTAAAACGAAACGAGTCTATGTTGATCCAACCCAGTACGAAGATCACGAGGCATTCAAAAAGCGAAGTGATTTACCAAATCTTGCACAAGCTAAAGCGGAAATCGTGATGAATTCTGTCAATATCTTATTAAAACGACCAAAAAAAGGATTGTATCTTTATGCGGTGGATGCTGACTTACGACGCGCGTTGCGAACTATTGGAAAATAACTTATAAAGGTTCATCCATTAAGCAAATTTTCGCATTCCGAATGATTGCACGGCCTAAAGCAACTCATTGACGTTGACCATCAGACATAGCGGACAGTTTTTTTGTTAAGTACTCCGTCAAACCTAAAAAAGATATTATACGATTATTATCAATGAAAATTGGGATCAATATTATCATCAACTTGTGATGCTCCACGAACTAGCATTAAGATTACTTATTTACATTAATAAGGACAACCTTACGGAATACACTTCAAAATATGAAATTTTAAGATGTTTAGGGCTACCGTCTCAACTTGAAAGGTTTCTTGTGTACTATAGAAGGATATTACAAGTGTTCTGAAAATAACATTTCTCTGCTCTTTGATACAATTAGAACATAACAGTTATCGAAGAATGGAGGTAATCGTATGACCTTTTTTAATAAATTTACTTTAATTTTTTTCACAGCACTAAGCGTGCTTACTATTATAATTGGTGTTGCAAATAATACGCCTTTAGCCATTGTTGGCACGATATCCCTCTTTGGGGTTGTCTCTTTATATTTCAAATCCAAAGAGTTTCTAGCTGTTGATAAAGAAAAATTGTATAAATTACACGTTACTTTAGAAGAACTAGAGCAGCAAAAGAACGACCTTCTCACTAAGAAAGCTGCACTGGAAGTTTTAGTTGCTAATAATGAAGAAAAGTTAACTAAGTTAGCAACTGAGAACAACAAAATATCAACCACTTTAAAAAGTAAAGAAGAAGAGAAGAATATTTTGGTCGAAAAAACAGCTGATTTGCAACAAGCAGTTGCTCAATCAGAAAACTTATCCGCTACGCTAACTACTCTACAAAATGATATCGAGAGCCAACAACTCATTTATCAAAATTTACAGTCTGATATTGAGAGAATGAAGAATGAACATCAAACTGTTATTGAACGAGTTGAACGATCTAAAAAAAAGATTGAATACGTCGATAACCTTTTGACAGATTTCGAATTAGAAAAAATAAAAAATATGGATGGTATAGCTTTTGAGAATTACACTGCTAAACTTCTCGAATTCTCTGGTTTTGAAAACATCCAAGTTTCGCAAGCTTCTAACGATCAGGGAATTGATGTGTTTGCTGAAAAGAATGGATTAAAATACGGCATTCAGTGCAAGTGCTACTCTAGCCCCGTTGGAAATAAAGCTGTTCAAGAAGTTATTGCTGGGGCACTATTCTTCAAATTAGATGAAAGAATCGTTTTGACTAACAATTTTTTTACTCCTAGCGCTAAAGATTTAGCTAGAAAAACAAATGTAGTCCTTTGGGATCAATTATCATTAAAAAATATGATTTCTATTGCAATCTCAATTGATCCAGAATTTTCCAATTACGAAGCTTCTTCTTATTAAACAAACGACACAAGCGAATTGAAATAGTTTTCTCTAGCTTAGAAGCTCTGGGGATCGAATCATTCAAAAGTCGTTTTATTCCAGTCTTTAAGTTCCGACTAGAAGCAATCTTATCGACCTATACCTCTATACTTGAAAAAGCACAAGAGTATTCTGGTGCTACCCTGAAGTATTTGCTGGGTCGGCTTTAAGGACTTTGAAGATTAACTAACACAACGGACATATCCACATTACTCAAAATATGCGGGAACAAATGAAGAGTAATCTCGAGAAATTGTAAACCCTTGCCCCTTTCTGCATATTCAAGAAAAAAGAGCTTATCAAGCAAGCGTAAATAAAAAGGAGAGAAACCCGTATATCAAGGTCTCTCCCGCATTGGATACACATACAGCTAAAATTTTAGAATAATCTCCCTGTCTTAACCGCGTAAAAAGTTAATGAAATGAGGATGAATAAGGCTACCAGTTCGATCAACACATCGTCGGTCTTGACTTTCGGCTCATTCTTGCTCTTCTTCATCTTTAACTCTCCCCCTTAATTTTCAATTCCACTGTAACACCCGCGTTTTTCAAGTTAAAGGGAAAAGCAAATTGTTTTCCATTAGAATCTCGTTGGGGATTTCTTATTTTGAAGTTTGTTTTCTAGGCAGGTTATAAGTTTAAAAATTTTGGCAAAATTCCGGAGATTACTTGGGAACAGTTGCTATTTTCGACAAACTTAGTTAAACTTTTTGTTTGTGGTTTTATTTTATTTAGGAGGAACGTTCCATGGAAAAAAATTCTCCCACTCCCGTTGAAAATACGAAAGAAGTGGGACTTTTAGGTTTGACGATGATCGTGATCGGTTCAATGCTAGGCGGTGGCGTCTTTAACTTGCCGACTGGGATCTCACAATCTGCTGGAGTCATTGCTGCTTTGATCGCCTGGCTGATCACTGGGGTCGGCGTCTTTTTCATCGCCAAAGTCTTTCAGACCCTATCGCGTGAAAAGCCCGAGATTATTGGTGGGGTGTATTATTATGCGAAGGACGGTTTTGGTCCTTATGTCGGTTTTAACTCAGCGTTTGGTTATTGGCTCAGTAATATCATCGGTAATGTCTCCTTTGTAATTTTATTTTTAGATGCTCTGTCAAAATTCATCCCCCAAGTCGGCGGTTCAACTGGTAAAATCGGCATGGTGCTAGGAACATTTATGATCTGGGGCGTCGTGATACTGGTCGCGCGCGGGATCAGAACAGCTAGTTTATTAAATACGATTGCTACAATGGCCAAAGTCGTCCCGATCGTTCTCGCGATCTTTTTACTTTTTATCCATTTTAAATTCCGTATCTTCTCATTAGATGTGTTCGCGGAAAATGTCAGACACGGAGGCAAAGCGCTAGGTTCGATTCCACATCAAGTTCGTGAAGCCATGTTGCAAACGATGTGGGTCTTTGTAGGGATCGAAGGCGCGGTCGTGTTATCGGGTCGGGCGAAAAAAGCCCATGATGTGGGACGCGCGACATTGATCGGTTATGCTGTGACACTGGCGATTTATGTTTTGATCGTGATGTTGAGTTTTGGTACTTTGCCGCAAGTACAATTGATGAAATTACCAAATCCGTCGTTAAGCGGCGTTTTAAATGCCGCTGCCGGTCCTTGGGCAGCTACGATGATCAATATCGGTGTCATCATTTCCGTGTTAGGTGCTTGGATCTCGTGGACGATCTTAGCTGCTGAGATTTCATTTGATGCTGCCCGCGATAAAATGTTTCCAGCCTTTTTAGGCAAAGCAAACCAACATAAAGCGCCCGCTAATGCTTTGATCTTAAATGGTGCAGTGATGCAGATCGTGTACCTCATTTCAACTTTTGCCCGGGATGCATTTCAATCGGTAACAAATACAGCCACTACGATGGTCTTGATCCCTTACATCTTGTCGGCGGCCTTTTTATGGCAAGTCGCAAAACGAAGTGGCAAACAAGCTCAGCAACTATTAGCAGTTGGCGGTGTTCTTTATGGATTATACATGTTGTATTCTTCTGGCTGGTTGAGTCTCCTCTATTGTGTCGGAATTTATGCTTTAGGGATGGTCTTTTGGTTATGGAACAGCCACGTCTACAAACGTCCGGTTTTTACCAGCCAAACTGATCGCCGACTATTTTCAATCGTCACTGCGCTGGGAGTCCTCGCACTGATCGTTTTCCTCTTTCATATCATATAAAGTCTAAAGCCACCACAGAAAAATTTCTGCGGTGGCTTTTTTATTTGATCACTTTTTTGACTGTATACGATTGATTGTTATCCGTCGGCTGAGTTTCAGCATCGGAAAAATTGAACAATAGCTGCTCGCCACTTTGCGGATCTTCCACGATCACCAATTTTTCCCGTCCCTTGCGCTTATCATGTTCGATCTGCGCGGTCCGAATAAGTTCCTTGTCGTCTTTACTTGAGGCTAATAGATTTCCTAAATTGAAAAAAACTGATTCTTCCATTTGAAAAACCTCCTTTTGCTAATTATAACACGCAACTCATTTTACTAGCTAAAATTAATGGTTAGATTTGAATTTCACTGGTTTTTCCTTTACCATTAAAGTTCAGAGTATGACAGAAGGGACTGATTTCATGTCTTACAGTAAAAAGGAATTGATGGAAGCTAAACGACAGATCGACGCCACGATCTACAAATTAAAAGCGACCATCAAAACTTTCGAAAAAAAGGAAAAACCTGAACGCTATAAATCCCAAATCACGTTAGCTAATCGGCGAATCCAAGCTTTTTCAATCGCGTCTGATTTGATCGAGCAAGAATTAACTAAACTCTCACGGCACTAACACGATTTTTTCTGTCACTTGGCCGATGTTTTCATAGGCCCAACTTGTTTCTGCAAAGGAATGGACACTGGCCTTTTCTTCCAGTAGTCTGCCGGCTACAAACTGTTCATTTAACACCATTCCAGCTTGTTGAATCTCAGTTAAACTAGCCTGGCTGATGACAAAACCTGCAATCGTTTGACTTTGCGTATAAAAGTCACGTACGGCAAACTGGAAGCGATCTTCCGGTGGGGCCGTGATCAAAGTAACTGTCCCCTTTTCCCCCAGTAGTTTTAAATTCGTTTGCAACGAGACGCGACCTGACGTATCGATGGCATGGTCGCAAGTAAAGTCAGTTGCAGGTAGCTGCTGAAGCAAATCACCATGATAATCATAGCACGCCGCGGCCCCTAACTTTTTCAAACGGGCAAAGTCGCGCGGATTAGCAGTTGTGAAAACGCGTGCGCCCATGGTGGCGGCAAGCTCGACTAATTTACTGCCCACATGTCCAGCCGCGCCTTCTACTAAGAGGGTTTGTTGCGGTTTTAACTTCATTACTTGTCGCAAAATAATTGCGGCGGTGGCGGCTGAATGGACCGAAGCCGCTAAGAAAATCGGATCGACTTTAGCTGGTGCTGCAAATAATCGGTTTTGCGGTACATTGATCGTCTCTGCGATCACACCATTTCGACCAGCATGTCCCATACTATTCGTCCAGACTCTTTGCCCAACTGTAAAATTTTCCACGTTGCTTCCGACTTGTTCCACAATCCCAACTGCATCACGGCCTAAAATAAACGGGAAAGTCAGTTCTGTTTGGTAGCCACCACTTTTAACAAAGGTGTCCACGTAATTGACTGCACAAGCCTCAACTTTTAGCTGGACCTCGTTTGGCGCAAGTTTTGGTACGGGTAAGTCTCCGTAAAAAATTTCCCCGCCTACTTGTTTGATATACGCTGCTTTCATTTTGTTCCTTCTTTCTGTTCTTCATACCCATCCAACCGCAATTGACCTGAGAGATACTCGCCTAAATAAATTTCCGAGATCGCATGATAGCCTTGCTTTTTGATTTCTTCAGTCAGCCATTCACTATTTTGTCCGATCAGCTCCAAGACATCATAGTTGGCAAAGCCGTCGACAATGATCGGATAACGTAAATTTTCTGCCCCAAACTCAATGATCGTCAGCTGCCCATTTTGTTCTAAGACGGCTCGCTTTACTTTTTCGACTTCGTAAATTCCTGCCGTTCGTAATTTAAACATCAATTCATTGGCTGAGATCCCTTGCCGCAAACACGTTTGGACATCAACTTTGCCATTTTGGATCAGCGTGATGGGTTTGCCGTCAATCAGCAATTTAACATACCGATTGTGCTCTTTGGAAAATTTGACCAGCATCATGAGAAATGACCAAATAACTAAAACCAATAAAAATTGCAATACCGAGATCTGATCATTGTAAATGATCCCGCCGATGATGCCCCCTAAGACATAATTTTGGACTGCATCCAGTGCGGAAGCGGGAGCCAAGTTGCCTTTACCTGTGATATTGATTTGGAAAATCATACAAATGATCCCCAGTGCTAGTTTGATAATGATTGGGCTGTACAACGCCACGTCGCTCGCCTCCTTTTATTTTCGGGTTTCGGGTGTCAACAGATGCGTGCGAGACAACCGATAAGATTGCTGATCAGAACTTAATGTCACCGTATAATAATGACGTTTCAATTTGACAATGATCCCATCAGTCAGCTGCGTCGAATTCACCAGAACTTCCTGCTGTTTTAAGCCATATTCTTTGGCGATCGCTTTAATGAAAACTTCCATTTGAGACGATTGTGCATACTGACTTTGATTTTGCGTATAGTCAGTGTATTGAACGCCCAACATAAACAACAATAATAAGAGCAATAAAATACTCAAATCTCGGAATTTCATTTCGAGTCGATGCCGCAGATACAATGAAAAAACGACCAATAAAAAAAGTAAGATTGCAAAGATCACACCGTACTTGATATAATTATGTAAATCATTTTGGGCCTCAATATAATCTAACCGATAAAATGTCACCGCCACCACTCCTCTCTCATTCATTTTAGCTTTAATCGGCAGCCGTCGCAAAAAATATTGATCGCTTCAGCGCAAATAAGGAGGACCCGATGGAAAAAGTTCTCGTACTTGGTAGCCCCGGTGCTGGTAAAAGCACCTTTGCCCGCAGTTTGCAAACTTTGACTGAGTTGCCACTTTATCACTTAGACCTACTTTGGCACAATGCCAATCAAACAACGATCACTGAAGATGAATTTGATACCCAGTTAGCGAATCTGTTACATCAACCTGCTTGGATCATAGACGGCAACTATTCTCGGACCCTCGAAGTTCGCTTAAAAGCTTGTGATACGATTTTTTTCTTAGATTATCCATTAGACGTTTGTCTAGCTGGAGCGAAAGCTCGGATCGGGACTAAACGACCGGACTTTCCGTTTATTGAAAAAACTTTTGATCCTGATTTTTACGAATGGATCGTCGCCTTTCATCAGACGATCTTGCCCCAACTCAAACCAATCGTCACTTCCTATGCAGCAAGTAAAAATTATAATTGTTTCACTTCTCGGTCAGAAGCTGAACGGTACCTGGCTCAATTTCGTCAACGCACGTAAAAATAGCCTAAACAAAGAAGCCGCCAAAGTTTTTGGCGGCTTCTTTGCGTGCTTACGCGGAAAAAAGTTTTCCACACTTTTTACTTTTTTCTTAGAATTAATTTCTTCACACTTTCTTCATAAAGCAAGTACCATCTTGAACACAGCTGTTTTGTTACGCAAATGTGAAACATTTTTGTTTTTTAAACTTAATTTCGTGGTAGTTCGTGTAGTAAGCGGATTGCATTTTTTACGTAGTACATAACCGCGATCGGCAACATCTCATCCCGAACGATAAAATCATCATGGTGCCAATCAGAGGCTTCTTTTGCTCCATTACTCCCAATAAATGCGAACACTCCTGGGATGATTTGTTGATAAGTCGCAAAATCTTCGCCGGCCGTCGCTGGTTCGACTTCGATCGTTTCAGCAAACGTTTTACTTTCAGCCCAGACAACTTGGGTCAGCGCTGGATCATTGTTTGTAACAGCTGGCCCTTCAAACCACTCAATTGTAGCTTGGGCACCAAAAAGTGCAGCGGTTTGTTCCACGATTTGATAAAAACGCCGCTTAGCTAACGCGCGATCGTGATCAGAAAACGTCCGGATTGTACCTTCAAAAAATGCCGTAGCTGGTAAGACATTCCAAGTGTTGCCACTTTCGATGTGGGTGATGCTGACAACCCCTGTACTTAACGGCGAAAAATTACGAGAGACGATCGTCTGCAAATTTTGAACGATTGCAGATGTCGCGACAATCGGATCGATCGCAGACTGAGGTGTGGCCGCATGCGCGCCGACTCCGGTGATCTTCACTGCAAACTGGTCCACACCAGCCATGATACCATGAGGACGCAACCCGATTTGACCGACTTTTAATTTCGGATGATTGTGGTAGCCGATGATTGCAGCGACATTTGTTAACTGACCTGCTGTGATCACTTGTTGCGCTCCACGATGAGTTTCTTCTGCCGGTTGAAAAATCAGTCGGACTAACCCATTCAAATCAGCCGCTTGTTCTTGTAAAAGAAACGCCGCACCTAACAGTGAAGTCTGATGCAAGTCGTGACCACACGCGTGCATCACACCAGTTTTTTTTGAAGTAAATGGCAATCCAGTCGCTTCGGTGATCGGCAACGCGTCAATGTCTGCCCGTAAAGCGATCGTAGGACCTTTTGTAGCATCTCCAATCTCAGCAATCACGCCTGTCGCAAGTTCAGTCGGTACGATTTTGATTCCGTGAGCTCGTAATTGTTGAGTCAAAAAACGAGTCGTCTCCACTTCATGACCGGATAGTTCAGGGTGTTGATGAAGTTTGTGGCGGATCGCCGTAAGTTCTTTTTGCAATGTTTCAGTGATCAATTCAGCCATCAGCCAACTTCCTTTCAAATTATAAATTCTGGCGTGCGAGCAAATTTGCCTAAAAATTGTTTTGTCCGCGCATTTTTAGGCCGTTCAAAAATTTCTTGTGCTATCCCACTTTCTAAAATTTCGCCGTGTTCCAAAAATAAAACTTTAGTCGCCACTTCTCGAACAAAATCCAGCTCATGGGAGACTAACACCATCGTCTGACCAGCTTTAGCAGCCTGCTGGATCGTTTGAAGTACTTCATTTACCAGCTCCGGATCAAGAGCGCTAGTCGGTTCATCTAGCAATAACAATTCCGGTTGCATCGCTAAAGCTCGTGCGATGGCCACCCGCTGTTGTTGACCGCCAGATAATTGACGCGGATAATAATTTTTACGAGTCGCAAGTCCCACCTGTTCCAAATGATTGCTGGCAAGTTTAGCGGCTTGCGCTTTGGGCATTTTTTTGACTACCACTAAGCCTTCCATTACATTTTCTAGTGCTGTCTTGCGCTCAAATAAAGCAAATTGTTGAAAGACCATCGCGGTTTTACGCCGGAGCGCTAATTTTTCTGCCTTCGTGATCGAAGCAAAATCAACCGCTAGATCAGAAAAAGTGATCGTCCCTTGATCTGCCGTTTCTAAAGCATTCAATGACCGTAAAAAAGTTGACTTCCCAGCACCGGATGAGCCGATCAAGGCGATGATATCCCCAGGTTCGATCGTAACACTCACTTGCTGCAACACCATTTGATCAGCAAACGTTTTACTCAACTGATTGACTTTGATCATGAGGCAACCGTCCTTTCACCAAAAAATTGAGTTTTTCCGGGGCACCGCGCGGGTCCGTGATCTGTAAATGTTTTTCCAACCATTTGATCAACAACTCGATTACAATCGTTGCTCCCCAGTAAATCAGAGCCAACGCTAAATAGACTTCAAAGTAACGAAAATTCGCACCTGAAATGATTTTCCCTTGCGCCGTCATCTCAGTGACTCCAGCGACAAAAGCGAGGGATGTACCTTGTAATAATCCAATCAACGCATTCCCCAATGGCGGCAAGGCAACCGTAAAAGCTTCCGGGATAATGATCCGCCGCAACACTTGCCAATACGTCATCCCCAATGATTCCGCCGCTTCGATCTGATACCGATCAACCGAACTCAAGGCCGCTCGAATCGTTTCTGAGTTGTACGCCGCTTGATTGATGGCAAAAGTCAAAAAAACGAATAACAATGGTGGTACAGTGTTGACAGAATAATTCGTGTGCTGTTTCAAATTGATATATTTCAACAGCAATGGGATACCATTATAGGTCAAATACAATTGAACGATGATCGGTGTACCCCGGATAAACGAAATAAAGAGGGTCAGTATTTGATTCAAGCCTTTGATTTTTTTCAAGCGGACGACCGCAAATAATAAAGCTAACATCAGTCCCACCACCATGGAGACGACAGTGATCTCTAGTGAGACCGGAAAATAGCGCAGCAATTGCGGAATGCTGGAAAAAACCGCTTTAACATCAAAGATCTGATCCATCACTTCCACCTACTTTACTGTGTAATCTGCTCCAAAATACTGCTGGCTAAGTTTTTTTATCGTGCCATTTTGTTGCAGTTCGCCTAAAACTTGATCCACTTGTTTTTGGAGTTTTTTCCCTTGAGCATCTTTACCAAAAATAAAATAACTATAAGCTGCACGACTTTTAACGGCGTTTTTCGGAACTTCGATCGTTTTTAATTTCAACCCATTATCTTTGATCACTTGGCGTCCGATGATGGCCGATTCTAATTTGAAATCGTATTTGCCACTTTCGACATTACGTAATTGTTTGACCATATCTTCTTCGGTGTAAGTGAGCTTGACGGGTTTTTTCTGGTGGGTTTTGTTGTAATCTTCTAATAAAACAGAATAACTGACAGCAGGCTCACCACTTGTGGTCTTGCCGGCGATATCGCTAAATTTTTTGATGCTGGAATTTTCTGGCACCATCAATCCCATCGGGTTTCGATAAAGGGGCTTCGAGAATAAATATTTTTTGCTACGCGCTTTGTCTTTAGCAAATGAATTTGCGCCCATTTGATAGCGACCGGAATCAATTCCACTTAAGATCGAGGGAAATTCAGTTTTTTCAAAAGTGACTTGGTAGGCGGGTAATTTTTTAAAGACTGCCCGTGCTAAGTCGATATCAAAGCCTTTTAATTTTCCATTTTCTTCGTACGCGTAAGGTTTCGGATAAGCGCCCGTCGCGATCTTGACTTCCGTTTTTTCAGCCGCCTGAACAGACTGACTGAAACTTGCCGCAATTAGTAGCGTCACCGCGACAAAAAAGAACTTGAGCGTTTTTTTCATTTTGTCACATCCTATCAATAAATTTTTCTTGGATCATCTCATCAATCTCATGTGGCCGAAAACGGACAAACGCCGTCTTTAATTGTGCTAAGCCTAGACTTTTATAATAATCAATCGTTTTAGGATGTGTATAAAGGGTCACGATCATCTCAGGCATTTGGTCTAGTAATCCTTGGATGATCCCACGGCCGATTCCTTGATGATGAAACGTTTCTTGCAATGCAATATTGTAGATCGCCCCTTGAATGACTCCATCTGAGATCGCTCGACCCACTCCGACGACTTGGCCTGACACATCTTTGACAAAGATCACGGCGTAACTATTTTTAAAAGCCTGTTGGATCTTTTCAGGTGAAATATCGGTCAGACCGTAATGATATAACAATGTTGCGACTTGCTGGTAGTCGACTCCAGTATCATCGGTTTGAAAAGTGACTGTAGCTTCCATTTTTTCCACTCCTCTAACTAAATTTTTCTGCTCGACCATGCGGTTCTAACCAGCCGCTAGTATCAGGTCCTTTAGGTAAGATCTTCGTGACTTCATCTGCTGTATCAATGTGAGAGGATTGGAAATAATGTTTCTTGATGGCGGTAAAATCTGTCGTATCACCAAAGCCTGGCGTTTGATATAGATCCCGCGCGTAAGCCCAGAGATTAGGATAATCAATCAAACGTTTTTTATTTACATGAAAGGCACCGTAATAAGCCACATCAAAGCGAGCCAGTGTCGTATACAGACGAATATCACTATCGGTCATTTGGTTTCCATGCAAGTAACGCTGGTGAGCTAGCCGCTCTTCTAACCAATCAAAACGCGCGAAAACTTTATCATAAGCAGCTTCATACGCCGCTTGAGATTTAGCAAAGCCCGCTTTATAAACCCCGTTGTTGACATCATGAAAAATAATATCATTCAAATCGCGGATCTCTTGCTCTAAGGCCGGTGGAAACAGATCCGGTGCACCAGCTTTATGAAACTTTTTCCAATCACGTTCCAAATAATAAGTTAAATTGTGGTAATCATTTTCCACCACTTTTTTTGTCGCGATATCGACTAACGCGGGAACCGTTGGCCGTCGATCATATGTGGGATCAGCATTTAAATAGGCTTCCCCGATGTAATGGATCCCTAAGACTGGATCGATATCATCTTTGTCTAAGGTAAACGCCCAATCGATATGATCTAGTTTAGGTCGAATCGGATCAGCAGTTCCTAGGCTAATGACCTCTTCTAGTCCTAATAAAGACCGTACGATCACCGACCGATGCGCCCAAGGGCAAACAGGCGCCCAAAGCAAACGGTACTTGTTAGCTTCGATCGGCAATTGATCAGGCCCATCTCCAAATGTTTGGATAAATTGATTCGTCTGTCGCACGAAGTAGCCGCTTTGGCTGACCTCGGCATCATTTTTACGTTTAATTTCAGGGATACTCATCATTGGTTACTCCTTTTCGTATAATGTCGTGGATAAATAGCGCTCACCATTATCCGGTGCGATCGCTAAAACACTTTGCCCAGGTGCTAATTTTTCGGCTTCTTTGATGGCTGCATAAACAGCGGCTCCGGAAGAAAATCCAACTAGTAACCCCTCTTCTTTACCTAATCGTTGTGCGGTTTTTCGAGCTGCTTCTCCACTGACATCGTAAACTTCATCTAATAACGCACGATCTAAGACTTCAGGGATAAAACCCGCACCGATTCCTTGGATGATATGCGAACCTGGTGTCCCACCAGTCAAAACAGCAGAATCTTCTGGTTCAACCGCCACGATTTTAGTCTTGGGATCGATTTTTTTCAAATGATGTCCTACACCAGTGATCGTTCCGCCAGTACCGATCCCAGCGACAAAAACAGTGGGTGCTTTTCCAGCAAAAAAATCACTGATCTCCACTCCCGTCGTCTGTTCATGGATCAACGGATTAGCCGGATTGGTGAACTGGCTGACTGAAAAATAGCGAGGGCCTTTAGCTAAATACTCCGCCACAACATCAAAGGAACCTTGGACGCCTTTTTCAGCAGGTGTTTCGATCACCGTCGCGCCATACGCTCGAATCAATTGCTTGCGCTCTTGACTAACACTTTCTGATAATGCGATGATCACTTCATAACCTTTGAGCGCGCCGATCGCAGCAAGCGCCACACCGGTATTTCCACTCGTTGCTTCAACGATCACAGTATCAGATTGTAATTTCCCCGCTGCTTCTGCTTCCAAAATCATCGCTTTTGCAACGCGATCTTTCACGCTGCCTGCTAAATTGAATGACTCTAATTTGACGTAGACATCCGCTACTTGATCTGAAACGATTTTTTTTAACTTTACGACCGGCGTCTGGCCGATAAAATCAATTGGATCGATCTTTTTGTTCATTTTCTTTCCCGCTTTCTAGTTAAAGACCCGTTTATGCAGTTTCAATGCCAACATCGTCTCATCTCGTTCACTCCTTGCGATCAACTGATCAATTTGATTGGAGCAAGCATAACAGCAGTTTTCAATGAAAACAATTTCAAAAAAAATATCGTGGCGATTGCATTTGTCTATCACAACCACTCTTTACTAAAAATTGAGCTATAAAAAAAGCCGCCCGCTACAGGCAGCTTAGTTCTGGTGATCTTGATCAAGGCTCACAAAATTTAAATGTAGCTAAGTACTTCGTCAGTTCGGCTAAAAATTCAGTTCCGATCGCAGTCAACGGCTGATTTTTTCGTTGGATCACGCCGATTCGATTGCGGGGGACTCCTTGTAACGGCCGCAAAACTAATCCATGATTTTCCGGCCCACGCACGATCCCTGAACCTGTCGCATAAGCATCCGTCCCTAGTAAAATCCCATTTAACGTCGCACGATCACTCGTGGAAATGACTTGCTGCAGCTCCGGAAAATCAACTAAATCTTCCGCGTAATAAGTATAATTCGAAGTCTCTTGTGTGAACCGAACTTGCGGGTAAGCCACGAGATCAGCTTTTTCTAAACGTTTTTTTTGATTTAATGGGTGGTCTTTTCGCATAAATACGTGAGTGTTGAACGTAATGAGCTCGGAAAAAACTAGTTCACCAGCTTCAAAGATTCGCTCAAGACTATTTTGATTGGCATCATTCATTAAGATCAAGCCCAGCTCACTGCGATATTCTTCTACATCTTGAATGACATTCAAGGTCGTGCTCTCAAACAATCGAAACTCACGATAAGTTGGAAACTGACGAATGATCCGACTCATGACGATCGACAAAAAATCATAGTGTTGGCTGGCGATGGAAAAATGCGGATTACTTTCTTCATTCGCTAAATACCGATTTTCGATTCGTTCAAATTGTGCTAAAACATTTTCGGTATACCCTAAAAATTCAACCCCTGCTTCAGTGAGCGTAATGCCTTTATTGGTGCGGTTAAATAAGGTCAACCCCAATTCGTTTTCCAGTTCTTTGATCGCGTGAGATAAGCTAGGTTGGGTCACGTATAATTTTTTGGCGGCTTCACGAAAACTACCGCTATTTGCGATCACAGCAACATACTTCAACTGTTGGACGTTCACCCTACTTCCCCCTTTCTATGACGCGTGACTAATTAGAGTTAACTGTAAAAGCTGCTCTGTCAAATTTTTGACTGAACAGCTTTTTCTTTAGAGCGTTTTTAGCTTCCCTTGAAAGTCTGCAAGGGACTGGTAACCTTTTTGTTCCATGACCGCTGCCAGTTCAGCTGTTAGCCGCGCAAAAACTTCGGGACCTTCTTGATGTAATTGCGTACCGACTTGAACAAGTGATGCCCCACATAAAAGATGCTCGAACACATCTTGGCCCGTTAAAACGCCTCCGGTACCGATGATTTTGATCTCAGGTTTCAAGCGAGTATAAAATGCTCGGACATTAGCTAATGCCGTTGGTTTGACATACTCGCCTCCGATCCCGCCAAAACCAGCTTTTGGTTTGATCACGACAGCATCCGTTTTTGGATCGATCACAAGCCCATTCCCGACACTATTGATTGAATTGACATACACTAACGGAAATTGATTTAAAATTTCTGCCATTTGATCAAAGTGTGCCAGATCGAAGTACGGTGGTAATTTCACACCCAGTGGTTTAGTGAAAAATTGAAAGACTTCCGTCAATAATTTTTTTGTCAATTCAAAATCATACGCGATCTGAGGTTTGCCTGGTAAATTGGGACAAGATAAATTAAACTCCGTGATCCCAGTAAAATCGCTGGCTTCGATCTTTTTCAAAGCGGTGATATTTTCAGTGTAGTTCATACCAGCAACGGATAAAAATTGTAGCGGTTCGGTCCGCGTTGCCCAGTAATCTAAATAATAATCTAATCCAAGATTCGGCAGTCCCATCGAATTGATGCTGCCAAGTGATGTATCAACGTAACGTGGTTCAGGATTGCCTGCTCTAGCGGTTAGTGTAGCCGTTTTTGAAATCACCGCACCGGCTTGTGAGGCGGCCAATTCTGCTAGCTCTGTGTTTGTCATGCAGTGTACGCCAGACGCGTTCATCAAACAGTTAGCTAGCGGTTGACCATAAAAAGTCGTTTGCAGATTCATGAAAAAAATTCCTCCTCTTTTTTAGTAGTATAGCAGGCTAGGCCTAAATTGCCAAAACCAACTGGAACGTCTAAAAAAAGAGCTCGACTTTTTGTCTCACTCTTTTAAAACGCTATAACAAAAAACTACCACTAAGCCCGGCAATGATTGCGAGCAAAAAGACGCCACCTGCGATCACACTCAGTTCTTTCCACGAAAAGACTGGTTTTAATAAACTCAGTGACACGATACTAACCGCAGGAAGTGCAATCAACAAAGCCGCAGCTGGGCCCAATCCTAGCCCCAATGTCAATAAGACTTGAATGATCGGGATCTCGCCGGCCGTCGGTAAAACAAATAAGGTTCCGACAAGAGCGAATAATCCGATCACCAGTAGTCCCTGACTGCTATGACTGATCGCTGGAAATAACAATCCCTGAAAAGCTCCTAGTAAAAAAACGATTGCGAGATAAGCTGGGATACTTTCGATGACTAAGCGACCCATTGTTTTAAGCCAACGTTGCATTAAAGGCGTATCCGTGATTTCGATTGGCTCAAAGACTTTTGTATCAGGTACATTGACTGACTTTTTAGTCGTAACATACCCGACAGCAGTTGCAACAGTCAACACCGTCACGATGCCAAAAACGAGTCGGAAAAAAGTGAATTTCCAACCTAAAACAAATCCCATAAAAATCAATGTGGCTGGGTTAAGTAGCGGATTGGCTAGAAAAAAGGCTACCACACTATTGACTGAAGCTCGTGACCGTTTCAAACCAACCGCGACAGGCGCAGTACAGCACGTGCACATCATGGTAGGAATACCAAATAACATCGCCAAAACGGAATTTCGAAATTGATTCCCACCTAAAACTTTTTTGATCCAACGAGTCGGGATCAACACTTGAACTAGCGAACCGACTAATAATCCTAAGATGACAGCTTTCCACACAGCTTTAAAATATACGATCGTAAACTGTAAACCAGCTGACAATGAAAAAATCGGCAATTTTTTCCCGACATTGGCAACGATCGCCGTGCCAATCGAATGTGTGGAACTAGCTGTTAAAGCTTTTTGAAAATAGGGGAACCACTTAACATAAAACAACCCCAAAACTAACACGCAGCCAAAGAGAGTGACATTGAGCCACAAGTGAGAACGTTTTTTTGTTTCTTCCATCGAATACACCTTCTATTTTTAATTTGTCGCTCAAAATATAGCATAACTCGCCGCGCTTTCCTAGCTGAAAATAACTTTTGTGATTCTTTTTTCATGCTAAAATGAAGGAAAGGAGGTTTCAGTTATGACAAATTATTCACTCACTGATTTTGCTCAGTTGATCGACCACACCAACTTAAAACCAGACGCCACTCCCGCTGCGATCAAGCAACTCTGTCAAGAAGCTCGGGATCATCACTTCAAAATGGTCGCCGTCAATCAAGTCCAAACTGCTTTATGTGCTGCTGAATTAAAAACTACCTCGGTTCATGTAGGCGCTGCGATCAGTTTTCCACTAGGCCAAACGACGATTGCGGCTAAAGTTTTCGAAACTAGTGATGCGATCAAAAATGGCGCAACTGAAATCGATTATGTGGTTAACTTGACGGCCGTTAAACAACATGACTGGGAATATATCGAAAAAGAAATGCTAGATCTTGTCACTATTTGTCACGCAGCAAACGTATTGTGTAAAGTTGTTTTTGAAAACGCCTACTTAACGGAGGCCGAAAAAATCCAATTAGCTCAAATCGCTAAAAAAATTCGCCCTGATTTCATTAAAACATCGACCGGTTTTGGTCCCAGTGGCGCTACGATTGCGGATGTGACGTTGATGAAGCAAATCGTTGGGTCGACTGTTGGCGTAAAAGCCGCGGGCGGAATTCGCGATGCGGCCACTTTCAAAGCGATGATCACAGCCGGTGCAACTCGGATCGGAACGAGCGCGGGCTTGAAAATTTTAACGGAACTAAAAGCGGAACTGGCGGCCGCACAAGCAACGACTTTATCTCTTTGAAATGGTAACGATCATAAAAACTACCCACTAAAATAGGGAGCCAGACACTGAACATGTCTGACTCCCTATTTTTTATGCTGTGACACCAATCGCTCCGTCGATTTCAACTAACGATCCGCGCTACTTTCTAATACGTCTGATTGTTCCACTTGACCTTCAATCCCCGGTCCACTTTACTAGCACCAGTCGTGTAATCAAACTGCACTCCAGGCTGAACATTGAATTCATAAACATTGAAATTCAATGTGTCTTTGCTGTCTTTTGCTTGCAGCCAATACCCGCGCGGCATTTTTTCAGCTCCACGGAACACGGTTACGATTTGATAGATCACTTTGTTGCCGTTTAATTTTTGAGCATTGCGAACATCCGTCTCAAAAGTCGTTTGAACTTGTTGATTTGAAAAAGCGGATTGGGTTCCCAAATTTTTTGGATTGTCAATTGAGCCTTGTTCCCCACGTTTGAAATTGCCGTCCATGTCTAGATTGAAACTTGAGGTGTAGGCTAATAAATGTCCCCGATTGTAAATCGGTTGACCGTCGATAAATTTCTGATGCCATCCGGTCGGTTGCCAACGTTGAGGATCGCGACCTTCTGATTTACCTAAATTGCTTTTATCGATATACGCAGTCACAAAAGTCGTTCGATTCAATTGATCCAAGTTCCCATAAACCGCATGACTCGTTTGCCACTCACTCAAGTTCACCGTACTTTGGTTATGGTTGACCGTCTTGACTGCGTAATCGCCGCTTTTGAAATCCAGCTGTGCCAATTCATCATACGTCTTTTGATCGTAAGGTTTCTCACCTGACTTACCAGAGTCGGTGATAGTTTTCCCTTGATCAGCTTCTTGGGCTTGTTTCGTAACTTGGCTAGTTCTAGAATCGTTATTCGAATGATTGCTACCTGACTGACGATCGCGATAAAAATTAAAGCCTAAGATCACTAAAAAAATCAACAGCGTCAAAAGGGAGTTACGGCCTTTTTTCGTCTGCATAGGTTGACCTCCTTTCATAAAATAAAGTTCTTCATTTTAATTTTAGCGGAATTGTTAGAAAAAGCAAACGGATACCCGCTAAAAAAGCGCTTGCTCATTGCTTTTTTCTTACTCAATAGCTGTAAAACCTCTTTTGAAAAAATAAGTTTCGCGACTTGCAGCTTTCCAACAATTTTTTTAGTCCAGTTGACTAGCAGCTGATCCAACAGAAATTAATTTTCTAGATGGATTGCTATTTGATAACATCTAGTCAATAATAAACTAAATAGAAGGGAGTGTTTTTGTGTTACTTGATTTTATTTTATTGACCTTGATCTTCGGTATTGGGATCATCGCAGTCAATCTGTTCCTGACTTTTTTAACACGTGCAAGTCATAAGAAAGTCGCAATTGTTTTAACTTTCATTGAACTAATCATCTTGGGTATCTTTTTATACACTGACTTACCTAGTAAAAATTTATCCAGCACATTATGGATCAATCTTTTGGGCGCTTTTTTAGCTGCTCTACTTTATAGTCTAATTGCTTCCACCGTCAACACACGGGACACGCTAAAACAGGCCTTTCAAAATCGCACACTGACAGGAAAACGAAAAGCGGCCGAACCGGTGAAAAAAGGTGGTCATTTCTCAGGGCTGAAAGTTTTACTAGTCGTCGGCCTCGCCATGTTAGCCTTAGCACTTTTTAGTGGCATCACGCGGATCACTTCTTTAGACAATGTCTATGATTCGATCCCGGCAAAAACGAAAGTCAAATCAGAATCGTTAACGTCGACTAAAGAAACACCGATCGCAATCGCACCAGACATGGCCAAACGTAAAATGTTACAAAAATTTTCGATCATTCCGAATTCCAACATGTTCACCTTAGACGGGATCACCGCACAAAAAGTCGACGGTGACTATGTCTACGTAGCCACAGTTGAATACAATGGCTTTTGGAAATGGTTGAAACTTGGCGAAGTTCCTGGCTATTTTGTCATCAGTGCTACCGACATCAACGCACAACCGCGCTTTGTTCGAAAGCCATTAAAGTTCACGCCTTCTGCCTATTTTAGTAAAGACGCAGGACGTAAAATCTACGCTGCTTTTCCCGGTTATGCATCTTACGGTAAGATCAATTTAGAGATCGATGAAAAAGGTGTGCCTTATTACGTTCAAACACTATATCAAGAATATGGTGTGACTGGTCTAATGCATTACAATGAATTTAAAACCGCAGTCTTAAACGCACAAACTGGTGAAGTAAAACTTTACAATAGTACAAAAGCACCAAAATTCGTTGATGCTCCCATCACTTCGGCTGCTGCCAATAGCATGAATGAATTTTTCGGCCGCTACAGTCAAGGTTGGTGGAATCAAACGATGTTCGGTGCGAAAAAAGATGTTAAAGTTCCGACTGACAATGGTATTTATGCAGCTGGACAGATTACGCCGCTATTAGCAAAGAGCGGTCAATTGAATTATTTCACCGACTTCACAAGTGGCGATAACGATCAAGACTCAGCGCTCGGGTATTCATTGATCGATGCGCGAACAGGTCAGCTAACCTACTATCGCGATCCAGAAATCGGTCTGATGGATAGTGATGGTGCGATCTCGATCGCTTCTAAGATCTATCCTGAAAAGAAATGGAAAGCCGAGATGCCAGTATTATATAATATTGATGGCGTTCCAACTTGGATCATTTCATTGATGGATGCAAAAGGAATTTTCAAAAAATATGTCTACGTCAACGCGGTCGATAATGATATCGTCGTGGACGCTGATAACGCGCAAAGTGCGTTAGATGCATATCGAATCGAACTTTCTACTAAAGGTAGTAATAATAAAAGCACTGATCCTAGTAACTTGAAGAAAAAAAGCGGTGTCGTCTCGCGCGTTGCCCTCATTCCAAGCGGCAATCAGACAACTGTTTCTTTCCTTTTAGAAAATGACAACACGGTCTACAGTGTCAATTCTAACAATAGTCCCTTTGCCATTTTCATCAAAGAAGGCGACACAGTCAACTTCAAAGCAAAAGTCACCGCTGACACCACCGCCGCTAGCATTGAAGACCTGACGATCGCCGGCTTGAAGCAAAAATAAACGAACTTAGAAAAAAGGATTTAAAGCAACTTCCCTACACTTTCATTTTTTAATGAATCAAAACCACCCGTGTGAACGGGTGGTTTGTTCTTCGGCTGAAAGCCTCTATTACCGGCCACGGCCTAAAAGGCCCTCTGAAAGGTCTCCCTTCCGCACCACTTCTACTCGCTGATTCTAAAAGAATCTCTCTACTTTCGCTTGTTTTTTACTCCTGT
>NZ_CACSLH010000038.1 GCF_902706605.1 Enterococcus sp. CSURQ0835
CAATTTAATAAAACGTACAATTTCTGGAATAAAAGTCATCCGCTGCGTAAGCATTCGACTTTTTTGCAATTTTGAATGAAACATAGTTTTCAGATTTTTCTGAAATTATTTGTGCAACACTAGTGATCATTCAACACAGTTATTCTTGAAGTTAAAAAAATTATAGCAAAATAAAAGAAAATTATGAATTAATTAGAATTTTTAGTAAACACATAAACTAAAAAAATCGTATGGCCGTAAAGACCATACGATTTCTTCGATTAACAAGTTCAGTAAAAATTTATCTTACTGTTCTTCTTCCTCTTTTTTTCTACGAGTTGCTCCAAATAGAGCGGTCATTCCAAAGAGTGAAAGGACTCCAACAGCACCTAGATTGCTTTCATCTTTCGAACCAGTTGCAGGGTATGCATTGTGGTTCGTATCAGCAGCGGCATTTGCTCCATTGTTTGTTGTAGCTGCATTTGCAGTTTCACCAGCATTTGCTTGTGTTCCTTGAGCATTACCTTCGTTACCTGCTTGATTTCCAGCATTTCCAGCAGCTTGTGTGGCATTACCTTCAGTTGCTGCGTTATGGTTAGCCATTGAAGCAAGGCCTTCACCATTTTCTTGACCAGCACCTAATGTAACATCTTGTGCTTTGAAGCTGTCGGCATTACGTGGATCTGTTCCATCAAGAATTTCTTGCGCATCTGGAATACCATCGCCATCAGTATCAACATTATTACCGTTAGCTGTTTCTTGTGCGTCTGGGATACCATTGCCATTTAGATCAGCAGTGTTTTCGCCAGCCGTTTGGTTACCATTCGTACCATTTCCAGTTGTGTTAGTGTTACCACCGTTCACACCACCATTGTTTGTACCTTGGCTTCCTGAAACAGAGTTGTTGTTTTGACTACCATTGTTCTCATTACCTTTTTCATCAGTACCCGTAGTGTTGTTTCCACCGTTTACACCACCATTGTTCGTACCTTGTTGGCCATTTGAACCTTGGTTATTCGTAGCATCATTATCAGTTTTATTACCTGATCCGCCATTATTGTTGCCTTGGCCGCCATTGTGGTTATTGCCATTACCTGAACCAGTATGATCAGTATCACTGTTACCCTCGTCTGTATGGGTATCAGAACCGTGATCAGAATCTGAGTCCGCATCACTATCTGCATCTGAATCAGCGTCGCTATCTGCATCGCTATCGCTATCCGAATCCGCATCTGAACCGTGATCTGCATCTGAGTCGGCATCGCTATCTGCATCTGAGTCAGCGTCTGAATCTGCATCGCTGTCCGCATCTGAGTCAGCGTCTGAATCTGCATCGCTATCTGCATCTGAGTCAGCGTCTGAGTCCGCATCACTATCCGCATCTGAGTCGGCGTCTGAGTCCGCATCGCTATCCGCATCTGAGTCGGCGTCTGAATCTGCATCACTATCCGCATCTGAGTCAGCGTCTGAATCTGCATCGCTGTCCGCATCTGAGTCGGCGTCTGAATCTGCATCGCTATCTGCGTCTGAGTCGGCGTCTGAATCAGCATCACTATCCGCATCTGAGTCGGCGTCTGAATCTGCATCTGAGTCGGCGTCTGAGTCCGCATCGCTATCCGCATCTGAGTCGGCGTCTGAATCTGCATCGCTGTCCGCATCTGAGTCGGCGTCTGAATCTGCATCGCTATCTGCATCGCTATCGCTATCCGAATCCGCATCTGAACCGTGATCTGCATCTGAGTCGGCATCGCTATCTGCATCTGAGTCAGCGTCTGAATCTGCATCGCTGTCCGCATCTGAGTCAGCGTCTGAATCTGCATCGCTATCTGCATCTGAGTCAGCGTCTGAGTCCGCATCACTATCCGCATCTGAGTCGGCGTCTGAGTCCGCATCGCTATCCGCATCTGAGTCGGCGTCTGAATCTGCATCACTATCCGCATCTGAGTCAGCGTCTGAATCTGCATCGCTGTCCGCATCTGAGTCGGCGTCTGAATCTGCATCGCTATCTGCGTCTGAGTCGGCGTCTGAATCAGCATCACTATCCGCATCTGAGTCGGCGTCTGAATCTGCATCTGAGTCGGCGTCTGAGTCCGCATCGCTATCCGCATCTGAGTCGGCGTCTGAATCTGCATCGCTGTCCGCATCTGAGTCGGCGTCTGAATCTGCATCGCTATCTGCGTCTGAGTCGGCGTCTGAATCAGCATCACTATCCGCATCTGAGTCGGCGTCTGAGTCCGCATCGCTATCCGCATCTGAGTCGGCGTCTGAATCCGCGTCGCTATCTGCATCTGAGTCGGCATCTGAATCGGCGTCGCTATCTGCATCTGAGTCAGCGTCTGAATCCGCATCGCTATCTGCATCTGAGTCAGCGTCTGAATCTGCATCGCTATCTGCATCGCTATCTGCATCTGAATCGGCGTCGCTATCTGCATCTGAGTCAGCGTCTGAATCAGCATCGCTATCTGCATCTGAGTCGGCGTCTGAGTCAGCGTCGCTATCTGCATCTGAGTCGGCGTCTGAATCAGCATCGCTATCTGCATCTGAGTCAGCGTCTGAATCCGCATCACTATCCGCATCTGAGTCAGCGTCTGAATCCGCATCACTATCTGCATCTGAGTCAGCGTCGCTATCCGCATCGCTATCTGCATCTGAGTCGGCGTCTGAGTCAGCGTCGCTATCTGCATCTGAGTCGGCGTCTGAATCAGCATCGCTATCTGCATCTGAGTCAGCGTCTGAATCCGCATCACTATCCGCATCGCTATCTGCATCTGAGTCGGCGTCGCTATCCGCATCTGAGTCGGCATCTGAATCGGCGTCACTATCTGCATCTG
>NZ_CACSLH010000039.1 GCF_902706605.1 Enterococcus sp. CSURQ0835
GCATCGCTATCTGCATCTGAGTCAGCGTCTGAATCCGCATCACTATCCGCATCGCTATCTGCATCTGAGTCGGCGTCGCTATCCGCATCTGAGTCGGCATCTGAATCGGCGTCACTATCTGCATCTGAATCAGCGTCTGAGTCGGCATCGCTATCTGCATCTGAGTCAGCGTCGCTATCCGCATCTGAATCGGCGTCTGAGTCGGCATCGCTGTCCGCATCTGAGTCAGCGTCGCTATCCGCATCGCTATCTGCATCTGAGTCGGCGTCTGAGTCAGCGTCGCTATCTGCATCTGAGTCGGCGTCTGAGTCAGCGTCTGAATCCGCATCACTATCTGCATCTGAGTCAGCGTCGCTATCCGCATCGCTATCTGCATCTGAGTCGGCGTCTGAATCTGCGTCACTATCTGCATCTGAATCAGCGTCTGAGTCGGCATCGCTATCTGCATCTGAGTCAGCGTCGCTATCCGCATCTGAATCGGCGTCTGAGTCGGCATCGCTGTCCGCATCTGAGTCAGCGTCGC
>NZ_CACSLH010000040.1 GCF_902706605.1 Enterococcus sp. CSURQ0835
TATCTGCATCTGAGTCGGCGTCGCTATCCGCATCTGAGTCGGCATCTGAATCTGCGTCACTATCTGCATCTGAATCAGCGTCTGAGTCGGCATCGCTATCTGCATCTGAGTCGGCGTCGCTATCCGCATCTGAATCGGCGTCTGAGTCGGCATCGCTGTCCGCATCTGAGTCAGCGTCTGAATCCGCATCGCTATCTGCATCTGAGTCGGCGTCTGAGTCAGCGTCGCTATCTGCATCTGAGTCGGCGTCTGAGTCAGCGTCTGAATCCGCATCGCTATCTGCATCACTATCCGCATCTGAGTCGGCATCTGAATCAGCATCGCTATCTGCATCTGAGTCGGCATCGCTATCTGCATCTGAGTCAGCATCTGAGTCGGCGTCGCTATCCGCATCTGAGTCCGCATCTGAATCGGCGTCGCTATCTGCATCTGAGTCGGCATCTGAATCCGCATCGCTATCTGCATCTGAATCGGCGTCGCTATCCGCATCTGAATCCGCATCTGAGTCAGCGTCTGAATCCGCATCGCTATCTGCGTCTGAATCCGCGTCTGAGTCAGCGTCTGAATCCGCATCACTATCTGCATCTGAATCAGCGTCTGAGTCGGCATCGCTATCTGCATCTGAGTCGGCGTCGCTATCCGCATCTGAATCCGCATCTGAGTCAGCGTCTGAATCGGCGTCGCTATCCGCATCTGAGTCCGCATCGCTATCTGCATCTGAATCAGCATCGCTATCTGCGTCTGAGTCGGCATCTGAGTCAGCGTCTGAATCGGCGTCGCTATCCGCATCTGAGTCGGCATCACTATCGGCATCCGTGTCTGAGTCAGCATCACTATCCGCGTCCGTATCACTATCTGCATCCGAATCGGCATCTGAATCAGCATCGCTATCTGCATCTGAATCTGTATCTGAATCTGAATCAGAGTCCCCTTCATCAGGTTGTCCATCATGATTCTTATCATCATCAAAGACAAAGACTACTTTATTGTCTTGTAATGGATCACCTTTTGAATCGCGAACTGTATCGCCATCAACAGTAACTGCTTCACCATTTGGATTTTGTGCCACGTAGTTTTGGACTTCACCAGGTTCTACATTGACTGTTGCGCCATTTGGTGTATCAGTGATCGTCTTCGTACCAATTACATTACCAGCTTTATCTTGCATTTCAACAATGATGTCAGCTGTTTTTTCAATGTTGATTTGACCAGTTACGTTGTTCAATTGATCATCTGTTACGTTCATACCGTTACGAGCAGCAGAGTCACGAACTTTCGTTTTACCTGCATCACTTAAATGATACGTATAAGTTCCAACTTTAGAAGCATTGTTATCAACGATCATATCTTCTGAATCCAGTTGGACATCAGTTGACGTATTACCAGTATTCACACTAACAGTGACTTTTGCTTTATTTGCTTGTGGTAATTTATCGGCTGTTTGTGCATCGTAATATTTTGTAGCATTGTTTCCAGCAACTTTATCTGCATCTAAGTAAGTATCAATAATCGTAAATTGACCATTGTAAGCTTTATCATCTGCTTGAGGTGCTGTTACATTTCCTTTAAGCGTTGGATCAGCATCGATTGCTGCTTGGATCGCATCGATCCCTTTTTGATTTACTTTGAAATCATATTGACCTGCTTTGTTTGAATCACCTTTCGCAAAATCAACCATATCATTTGTTAATTCAACGACTTTAGTCTTATCTGAACCAGGAACGTTGATTGTGAAGTAAGGTTTGTTTGCTGTTCCATCAAATTGGTTTGCATTTGTCTTACCATCATAGTTCATCGAACCATCAGTTAATGTTCCTGTTGCAGCAGCTTTGTTGATTGTAACGTTACCTGTTGCATCAGCATTTGAGACACTATAAGATTTTTTGTTCATTTTATTATACGTTGCTAATTGGTCTTGGACTTTTTGCAAGCCATTACCAGTCAAACGATACGTATAGGTTCCAGCTTTAGCTGAAGAATCGCCAACTACTTCAAAATCATCTGAAGTTAATTGAATTGGTAATGTTTTGCCGTCTTTACCTAATTGCAAGACAACTTGTGGTGCTTTTTCACCGCTCTTGAAGGTGTGATATTCTGGTGTTGTATTATCCCAGTTATAGTTTGAGTCACCTAATGTAACGGTAGCATCTTCGTCAGCACTTTGGTCTTTCGTATACGTGAAATTAAGTGTGATCGTATTGACACCATCAACTTTTGTAGCAGCCTTCCGATCTAAGCCGATCTCTGTGACATTTGGAGTCCAACCATTGATCGTTGGTGCCGCAAATTTTTGTGAAGTGTCGCCGTCTTTAATGACATAATAACGATAAGCATCCGTTCCTGTTTGTGGAAACTTATCAGCCGGTTGACCATCTGCAGGTGCGACTTTGGCGATTACTTTCACCATGTCTTTGGCTGCATTGTTGAAACCATCTGTAAAGGCTTGACCAGTTACTTGACCTGCAGGATTTTGAATCCGAGCAGTTTCATCATAATGACCTGATAAGCCATCTGGATCACTACTTTTATCAACACCTGGCAAGATCCCAGTTTTCTTGAAGTCATCACTAGTTGATTGACGATTGAATTCTGTTGCCCCAGCAGCATAAGCTTTGTTGGCAATGTCTGCTTCATTGTTGTAGATTCCGATATAAACTTGTTTCAATAATTTATCGATTTGACCTTCTTGGCCTTCAACTTGGGCAGAACCTTTTAATTTATCGGCATTCCCTGTTTTAACAGCTTCATCTGTAGCTGAAGTAACATGAGCAACTTTCCCAGCTAATTGTGCTTTTGTTGGATCTGTTGCATTTTCATGTGATTGGTTATCCGCATCTTTGATTGCTTCTCGTGCAACATTAGTCGTACTCAAGTAGTTCCAAACTTTTTCATAGTCCGTTAGTTTGTAAGACGTACCTGATGATGGATTGACCCAAGTTGGGGTTGTTCCAATATTGATTGGATCTTTCGTGAAATCGCTGACCGCTTGTTCGATCGCACCATATTCAGCATTGTACATTTGACGCAATGTATTGACTGCAAATTGTTTATCTGGTTGATATTTATTATCTGGGTCATTAATACTGCTCTTCGTATTGTTCAATAAATCTTTATAATCATTTTCATTTAAAAGACTCTTGTCATACAGCATTTTAAGGAAATCAGCATCTGTCATCCCTTGTACGCTTTTATCTTGTAAAAGTGCATTATCAGAAGCCAATTTAATGATATTTGGCGCAACTTTATTGGCAAATGCATACCCAATCGCTTGAGCTAATTGGCTATTTTTAACCGTTTGTCCTTCATTAGCAATTGAAATGTTATCGTTGCCTTTGTTCCAGCCTTTGATTCCATTTTGAATCGCCGCCATATCTTCTTTTGAGATTGGTTGACCAGACATATATTGTTTGATCAATAAATCCATCCCTTTAGAAGCGTTCGCTACAACGGATTGTTTGATCGCTGAAGCAAGATCTTGATATAATTGTGTGGCAACTTCAGATTTTGCACCATTGCTCAACCCAAAGATATTAGCTAAAGAAGCAAGTGAACTATTCAATTGCAAGGCATCATATAATGTATCCGGCATATCGATTGCTTGTTTACCAGTGAAAAGATTGCCATCACCTTGAATCAAACCAATTGATTGTGCTTGGTGGAAGGCTTGATACATAATGACGTTTTGGATCGTAGGTAAAACTAATTTGATCAAACCATTGATACTGTTAGCAGTGTTTGCAGTGATATCATTGACATCTTTGCTTACACCAGCTTTTGTTTGATCTTTATACTGGAAGATATTTGCATTTTTACTGATGACATCCGTTGCAGGTAAAATATCTTTATGCAAGACTAATTGGGAAGCCGCATTGACTGCTTTAACGATTGCGTCCCAACTTTCGCTAACTGCTACGCTAGCACCTTTCCCAACTACTTTCAAAGCATCACTAATAGCTTTCCCGATATTGAATCCACCTGCAGCTGGGTCAAAGTCATTTGGATTATAAGCAACTGAACTTGCTAATTGATCCGAATTTGCAGTGGCTTGGGTTGCGATTTGATTGAAGTGATTCTTCAAGGCATTATGCCAGTCAACTAAAACTTGTGTATATCCTGATTGGAATTCTTTTAAATTAGCTTGATATTTCCCAATAAATGGTTGCAAGCCATATTTTCCATCAAGACCTTTACCAAATTTAGTTCCCTCTTTAATTTGAGTAGCAGATTCAAGGCCGTGACCTGCATTCATATTGATATAAAGTTTATCCGCTGTGATCTTACCAGCTAAATAATCTTCGACTTTCATATAGTAATCAGAGATTTTATCTAAGTTATTATAATTAAAATCCCCATTTTGTTGGTTTATATTCAATAAAGCTAATTGTTGTCCATAAAGATAAGAATCCGTATGTTGAACCGTAGCAGCTACTCGTGCCACATGTTGTTGGATCCCTGTTTTTTCAAAATCTTTTTTTGCTTGTGCTAGTGCTGCTTGGAATTCTTCATCAGAAACATTGTAAAGCGTCACGTAACGAATTTGTTCACCATTGATAGTTTTCATTTCTTCGATCCGGTTTTGATCAACTGGAATATCAGTTGCTTCCGCTTTTTGTTCAACCGTTCCAGCAATGGGTGCGATAGCTTCATTTTCTGGTAAAGTCGTTACTTGTTCTTCTGATTGAGTTGGTACAGCTGCCATTGGTTCTTCTTTGCTAGCAGGTGTTTCTGTTTTAACAGCTTCATCAGTGACTGTCGTAGATTTTTCTGTTGTATTTTCAGCCGGTGTTTCTTTAGATGAAGTCGTGGTACCTTCTTCTTTAGTGGCTGTGGTAGAAGTAGACGTCATGCCTTCTTTACTAGTAGAAGTTGGCGTTTCTTCTTTAGTTGTTGTTTCATTTGTTACAGATTGATTGTGGTTTGTAGTAGATTCTGTAACGTTTTCTGGATTAGCTTGCGCTGTGGTAGAAGCTGTTGTATTATGATCTTGCTTATCATTTACGATAGAATTCGTGGTAGATTCTGTCGTTTGAGATTGTTCAGTTTGACTTGGCACGACTTGTTCGTTGGTAGCGGCAGTCGTGTTATTTTTTTGTGCTTGAGTCGGTGCTGTTTGTTCAGTTACCGTCCCAGCATGAGTTGCGTGTGATTGCGTAGTCGTTTGTTCCGTACTTGGTGTTTCTGGTACGATTGGATCTGCTACACTTGGAACTGTTGGTTTGACCGTACTTTGTTCCGTTGAAGTCGTTTGACTTGGAGCAACTGTACTTGGTTCTGTCCAAGTTCCCGTTTGAGCAGTATTAGATTCGACTGTGCTTTGTTGTGTTGCCGTAGTTGATTGAACACTTTGTTGCGTTGCGGTTTGGTTTTCTTGCCAAGTGGTAGTTGGCGTTACCGCTTCAGTTACAGTCGTACTTTCAGTAGCCGGTGTAACTTCATTGGCTGGAGCAGTTGTAGTTTGGTTATAAGTTGTTTCAGCAGTTGGCGTAGTGACTTCTGGTTGTGCTTGTGAAGTTGCTGTAGTAGTTTCAAGTGCAGTTGTAGCTTCAGTGACAGGCATTGAAGTCCCAGCCAAACTGTTTAATGTGTTCATACTTTCTGACATGTATGGACTGGCGAGACTATCTGTGGTGGTACTTGATTCTCCGTTAACATCGTCGACTGCGGTATCAGCGGATACGTCCATAGTTCCAAGACTCATTGAAACCATTCCGAACGATAGTAGGTACAACATTGAGAAGACCCAGTTTTTACCTTTTTTCTTCATCTTGTAGTGAAGATCTTTCCGTTCTGTGTTTCTCAAGGGGTTGTTCTTACCATATTTTCCCATTAGTGTATCCTCTCCTTAATGTTTTAAAAATCAAACGCGGAATGCTTTTGCGTTCGTGTCCCTTACGACTAAAAACATTATAGCCAGCCCTGGTAGAATTTTTACATCACGTTTTTAATCCAAAGTCGGATTTTTTGAGATTAATAATCTAATTTGAATTAATCAATTTAACTTGATTTTTCATTTTTATACTGATTTACATGAAATGAAAAGTAATTTCAGCCCCCTTTTTTCATTTTCATTATCTTTTTTAGTTTCCAGTGCACAAAAATAAGAATTTCCCCTTTCTAAGGTTGAATACAATCGGTTGCTTTGATTTAATAAAATAACTTGATTTATGATTGAAAAACTTTTCTTTTTTCCGTCATAATTTTTTCACATCTCATAAAGACCTTGATTTAACAGGGCTTTATGATTATTACGTGCAACAAAAAAAGCGGCCGCAGCCGCTTTTTTTCATTTTCTAAGCTAAATAAATGGCATAAAACATCAAAAGTGCTCCCGCCATGACAAACAAATGCCAGACAACATGCATGAACTTTTTATGCTTCATACTGTAAAAAACAGAACCTAACGAATAAGTAATCCCACCAGCTACTAATAAGAGCAACCCTTTAAGTCCGAGATTTTGATAGAGATTCGGCAGAGCAATCACCACGCCCCACCCCATGATATTATATAAAATCGTCGACAACTTGGAGACACTTGTTTGATGGACGAGCGTCAGACTTTTATAAATGATCCCAATTACTGCACTGACCCAAATGACTGTTAGTAAAATGATTCCTAACTTTCCACGGATCGCAAGTAAACAAAACGGAGTATATGTCCCAGCGATCAACAAATAGATCGAACAATGATCAAAAACTTGTAAAACTTTTTTAGCTTTGGTGAAGATCAAGCTGTGATATAAAGTCGAAGCTAAAAACAAAAGTAACAAACTGATCCCATACACGATATAAGCTGCATAACTCAATGCGTCGTTAGCCTTTTGCATCAAAAAAATGAAACCCACGATACTCAAGACCACACCAATACCATGCGTCACCGCATTCAGCACTTCATTGGTAATTTGATATTTCTTACTCATCTTTGTATCCATTCGATCACCTCACAAAAAAGCTTAACATAATTATTCATATAGTTCAATCTAGTTAGATAAACCAGCTAATTATTTATCCTAAAATCAAACCCTCAGCTGCAAGTCGGTACCCGTAAATTGGTTGTTGCTCACCGTAAAATAAAAAAGCTTCTTTATGGGCATTCAAAAAAAGGACGAGTTGATTGACGGTCAATTGTTCATTCGGATCAAAAACAAGCCATACTTGATCATTTTCGAATTCTAATTTCAATTGATTGGTCAATTTTTGATCGTGTTCCACATAGATATATCGAAATGCGGATAACTCTCGTAATGGTCCTTCCGCATCAATCTTCAATGCCGCTAAAAATTCTTTTCCCCGCATCTTGATCCCTCACTTTCCTACTATTATATAGTAGGAAAAAATAGCCGCCAAGTCAGAAGCCTATTTGAAGATAAGCTAGTCTTGGCGTCAGTTACTTAAAAAAGGCAACTCGTTGATTCAAGTTGCCTCGGCTTTAAAACAAATTCAATTTTTCAATTCGAGCCACAGCTTCCACGAGCTGATCTTTTTCGACTGTTAGTCCGATGCGAACAAACCCTTCGCCTTGTTCTCCAAAACCATTTCCACTTGCAACCGCTACGTGGGCTTCATCTAATAATAAATCCGCAAATTGTTCACTCGTATAGCCTGCAGGAACCGGCATCCACGCATAAAAAGCTCCGCAACTTGGATAAGCTTGCCAGCCGATTTTTTCTGCAGCGGTGACAAAAGCTCTGCGTCGTTCATTGTATAAGTTGACTAGTTCTGTGATCCCATTTTGTTTTTCAGTCAGTGCCGCTACACCCGCTGCTTGTAAAGCCGGAAAAATCCCTACAAACAAATGGTCTTGAATCAAATTAAGTGCTTCGATCATTTCTTTATTTCCCGCAGCAAATGCAACCCGCCAGCCTGCCATGTTAAAACTTTTCGAAAGTGTGTAGAGTTCAATCCCCACATCTTTAGCTCCAGGAGTTTGTAAAAAGCTACGCGGTTTAGTTTTACCATCTCCCAAAGCTCCATAAGCAAAATCATGCACGACATTCACTTGATGTTGCTTAGCTCTTGCCACCGTCTCGGCAAAAAATTCGGCCGTTGCTTGGGCACCTGTCGGATTGTTAGGATAATTCAAATACAATAATTTTCCTGTTTCAAAGCGACTTTGCGGCCAATTTTTGTAATCTGGCAAATAATTATTTTCTGGTTTTAAACTGAACAATTCTTTTTTAACGCGAGCTAGCGCTACCCCTGACAGATAATCAGGGTAACCCGGATCAGGCAGCAATAACGTTTCACCTGGATTCAACCACGCAAGCGGTAATTCCACTAACCCGATTTTTGATCCTCCTAAGACAGCGATCTCAGTTTCAGGATCAAGCGTCACGCCATACTCACGCGCATAAAAATCTGCGGCTGCTTGCTTATAGGGCTGATTGCCACGAAATTGCGAATATTTATGATTCGCTGGGTCCGCAAGTGCTCGCTGAGTCGCTTTCACAATAAAATCTGGTGTTGGCCGATCTGGATTTCCTTGTCCGAGATTGATCACATCATAACCAGCCGCGATTTTTTGATTGACTTTTTTGACTAATGACGCAAAAAACTGCGCCGGCAATTGTTGTAAGATTTCTGATTGAGGCATATTATTCCTCTCCTTTTCAAAAAAGCCGAACTGCTACGTCCAGCTTCACGCATTTAATAAAGTTCTGGGCGTCGATCATGGATCACTGGGATCTCACCGCGGACTGTTGCTAATTGAGTAAAATCAAGTTCGACGGTTCCGATCTCAGGTGCCTCACCTAATTCTAAAATGATCTCCCCCAACGGATCGACCACGAGCGAATGACCGGCAAATTGATTGTTGGGATCACTGCCTACTCGATTGACCCCGACAACAAAGGCTTGATTTTCGATTGCTCGAGCTTGCAGTAATTTTTTCCAAGCATCTAATCGTTGTTTGGGCCACTGTGCCGGGATCACAAATAGATCAGTCCCGCCACTTGCTTGTCTACGAAACCATTCGGGAAACCGTAAATCATAACAGATCACAGTGGAGACGCGTTGCTGCTGGATGGCAACGGTCAACGATTTAGCTCCTGCAGCCAAATACTGATCTTCTTTCATCAAGCCAAACAAATGAACTTTATCATATTGCCCCAACAATTCTCCAGTTGGAGCAAAACTGTAGCTAGTATTGAAAAATTGTGTTCCTGACTTACGTGCGATCGAACCTGCTACTAAAAAGATTTCCTGTTCTCGAGCAAGTTTTGCAAACAACGCTTGAGTCTCTAACCCATCAGTATCAGCAATTTGTTCTAACCGAGTCAGATCGTACCCGGTATTTAGCATCTCAGGCAAGACCACTAGTTGCCCGGGCGTGAATGTTTGTTGTTGAAATACTTCACGAATCTGTTTGAAATTTGCAACTGGATTACCAAACACGATATCTAACTGCAATAAACTGACTTTCATTTTTTCACCTCATTTGACTAGCTTGGATCTGAGCAAACTTAATTTCGATCCAAACTTTTAGCGATCACATTGCCTAGTGATTGAACGATTTGGACTAAAATGATCAGTAATACGATCGTGCCGTACATCACACCAGGTTCATTTCGCAAAAAACCATATTGATACGCAATACTTCCAAGACCGCCGGCACCGACTAAACCAGCCATCGCCGTTGCCCCGATCAACCCGATCATCGCGATCGTCAATCCACGAATGATCCCACCACGCGCTTCCCGCAATAAGACAGTTTTGACGATATTCCCATTACTGATCCCCATCGATTGATACGCTTCGATCACACCTTGGTCCACTTCTAATAACGACGTTTCTACTAGTCGGGCTAAATAAGGTGCCGTATAAACGATTAATGGTAAGATCACACCGCGAACACCGATCGTTGTCCCCACGATGAATTTCGTTATCGGTAAGATCAAGAACAGCATGATAATAAAAGGTAATGAGCGCAATACATTGATGATGCCATTTAACACTGAATATAAACCTGGATTGCTATTCAATCCATTGGGGCGTGATAACACTAAGAAGACACCTAGGGGGATTCCGATCACGATGGAAATCCCTAATCCAGCAGCCACCATGACTAAGGTCTGACCTAATCCTTCTATTATAACGGCTCCCCACTGACTCCAAAATGCAGCCATTTAGACCACCTCCTCGATAAAGATTCCTTGTGACGTGATGTATCGTTTAGCAGCTTCAAAATCTTGCTGACTGCCTCCCGCAAGTTCCACCAGCAAGCGACCGTGACGCTGCTCTTTTAAATAGCTGATATTCCCGCTCAAAATATTAGGTACTAGCGGATAGTCTTTTGCCACGCGCGACAAAACGGGTTCCGTCGCTTCGCTCCCAATAAATTGCAAGCGAACTAAACGACCGGTCTTTTTATATGTTGCTAAGACTTCAGCTGGAACATCGTAATTTTCATTTGCTCCGATAAAACGCTTTGTCGTCGTTTCTTGCGGTGTTGTAAAAATTTCAATCACAGGACCTTCTTCGATCACTTGACCGGCTTCCATCACTGCTACTCGATCACAAATTCGTTGTACGACTTCGATTTCATGGGTGATCAAAAAAATCGTGATTCCTAATTCTTGATTGATTTTTAGCAACAATTCTAAAATCGATTCAGTCGTTTCCGGATCAAGTGCGCTAGTGGCTTCATCTGACAACAAGATCTCAGGTTCGTGAGCTAAGGCACGAGCGATTGCCACCCGCTGCCGTTGCCCCCCAGATAACTGGGCTGGATAATTATCTTTACGATCGCTTAGACCGACGAGCGCCAAATATTTATCAGCTCGCGCTTGAATCGTTGCTTTATCTACTCCTTCTAATTGCAACGGCTTCGCAATATTTTCATAAACCGTCGCGGTCGACAATAAATTATAGCCTTGAAAAATCATTCCGATTTTACGCCGCTCCAGTAGTAATTCTTTTTTTGACAATTGATTCAAATTTTTACCATTAATCAAAACTTCACCGGTCGTTGGGGGCTCTAAAAAATTGATCATCCGAATCAAAGTAGATTTACCTGCACCAGAATACCCGACAACTCCGAAGATCTCCCCTGGTTTGATTGAAAGCGTAACATTTTTTACGGCTTCAATCCTTCGATTTTTTTGTTGGAACGTTTTAGAGACATTTTTTAATTCAATCATTGGGAAACCTCCTTCCTACTTTAGAATGCCGGAACAACCGAACCCTTGAACCGTTTTTCGATAAATTTCTTCGTTTCAGCCGATTGATAATATTTTTTCAATTCTTTTACGACTTTGTCATCTTTATTTTCTGTTCGAACGACAAAGACATTTGGATATGGATTATTTTTCAATGGTTCATGGTAGATAGAATCTTTATTGATCGTCAGACCCGCACCCATAGCAAAATTCGTATTGATCACAGCAGAAGACAATTCACCTAACTGATTCGGGATCTGAGAAGCTTCCAATTCAACGATCTCAATTTTTTTCGGATTTTCCGCGATATCATTTTTAGTTGCTTTTTCTTCCACGCCTGCTTTCAATTTGATTACACCTGCTTTTTGCAACAGCTTCAAAGCTCGGTATTCATTAGACGGATCATTTGGTACGCCGACTTTATCTCCTGCTTTTAACTCATCCAAACTTTTAATTTTTTTCGAGTAAACACCTAATGGGAACGCCACCGTTTTGAAAACTTTTTGAATCTTATAATTTTTATCTTTGACTTGCTGATCTAAAAACGGAATCGTTTGATAACTATTCGCATCTAAATCACCATCGTTTAGTGCGGTATTAGGTGTGTTGTAATCGTCAAAACTTTTGATCTTGATTTCTAATCCATCTTTTTTAGCTTGTTTGGCAACTTCTTCCATTAATTCTTGATGAGGGCCTGATGTCACACCCACTGTCACTTTTTTAGTATCTAAAGCTTTACCTTCAGCCTTTCCGCAACCTGCTAATAATAAACCGGTTGTTAATGCCAATACTCCTAATGTAATACCTTTACTTAATTTACTCATGTTGTCTTCCTCCTTGGATTGATTTGCTAAAAGAAAAAAGCTCGTCCTTTCTAGTCACTGACTAAAAAGGACGAGCTTGCTCGCGGTACCACCTTTGTTTGTAAAAACCTTGCGATTCTTACCTTCACTAGTACAATCATACTAGAGCGAATGTAACGAGCGCTACCCCGTTAGCGACTACTTATCGCCGCCACCGTTCAAAGGCCATTTTCCAAACATTCAAACTTGCCTGGCTCTCACCTACCCAGACTCTCTTTGAAGCATCCTGTTTGTACTTTCCTTCTCAACACGTTTTCTTTTGCTGTGTTTTTGTTTATGGGAGTATCTTACTCACTTTATTTTCATCTGTCAAGGGTTTTTATTTATTTTTTTCACAGTTGACTTTAATCTTCAGAACATTTAGAATAATAACAATTTATATTTAGGAGATGAAGCCCCATGACTATTGCAAATGAAGTCCGACCCGGCGCGAATCGCTACGTTAGCGGTCAAGGAGTATTGAAAGAACTACCAACTTACTTAAAACAGTTTGAAAAAATCGCCATTGTGACCGGGGAGATTTCTTTTCAAGTATTTAATGACTACTATCAGAAAAAATTAAACTACCCTGTCTTTCATTATGATGGCAGTGCTAGCCGTGAAGATGCTAAACACATCGCCGATCAGATCCAAACAGCCGATTTGATTTTAGCAATTGGTGGCGGCCGCGTTTGCGATACTTCTAAAATGGTAGCAGAAAATTTAGCAGCTGATGTCTTGATCATTCCCACTTTAGCATCTAACTGTGCACCCTTTACTCCAGTTGCTGCCGTTTACCACCCTGATCGCACTTTTCGCGAGATTGGCTATTTCGTTCGTGCTCCTTATTTAACGTTAGTTGATTGGGATTTTCTACTAATTACGCCAAAAGATTATTTAGTCGCTGGAATCGGTGACACTTTAGCTAAATGGTACGAGATCGAAGGTATCACGCGCAATTTAGATGGTGATCATAAGACCGCCTACATCCGTTTAGGAATCACTGCAGCAAAAGAAATTTCTGCTATTTTATTAACCGACTCCAAACAAGCATTAACTGATTTGACACAAAAAAATGTTTCTCCTGCATTTGGTCGCATCGTGGATACCGTGATTGCTCTTGCTGGTGAATCTGGTGGTTTTGCGGCTACTTATGGTCGTTCCGCAGGTGCTCACGCGATCCATGATGGCCTTTCATACTTAACTGAAACGCATGATCAACTTCATGGTAAAAAAGTAGCTTATGGTATCTTAGTTCAGCTAGCGCATACTGGAGATGTAGCTGAAATCAAAAAACTACAACCTTTTTATGAAGCAGTAGGTCTACCGCTGAAACTCCATGAATTAAATGTCACCGACAATTCCCAAACTTATTTAGCTCCTGTGATCAAACACGCCGCAAGCAAAAATGAAACCTTCCGGATGGTTGATCCAGCTATTACGGAAGAAAACGTTTGGCAAGCTGTTCACACCGTCGAAGAGCTGTAAATAAATTTTAAAAAAAGCCCCTCCAAACGATCATAAGCTAAACTTCATTTCATAACACAGAAAAATTTAAACTTCTGATAGAACAAATAAGGTAAACTTTTAAATAATAAAAGTTTACCTTATTTTATTTCCTATCAATACGATGATTAAGGGTCATTTATAGAATAAAAAAAATAAATAACTATACAGTTTACCTTATAAAATAATTCTATTAAAATAAAACTTTTTTATTATTTTCCCTTTTTCAGAAACAAATCTAATTTATATTTTGTCCGACTTATTTTTGGTAACTTCTTTATAGCCGCTAAAACGGCTTTTATTTTCGAACTCTTCTCTCGCTCGTTTTTTTATTGCTCAACAACTTCTTCACTATTATCACTGTTAAAACGCTCATTTTATACCATAAGTAACGCCATTTTTAGCACAAACTGCCTACTATGATGTACCCTTAATTATCAATCCTTTTTGGATACACTTTATAATCCTCCATAATAATTTGAAGTTTACTTTTTCAAACTAATAGTTTACCTTAATTATTATAGATAAAGTAAACTTTAAAACTATAATTAATTGAGGTTTACTTCTTATTGGAGATGGTCTCTATTAATAATTGGAGTATACTTTATTTATAATTTTATACAATTTAAGTTTACTTTATATTGAAAACACATAAAGTAAACCCTAAAGATAAAAAGTTTACTTTTTATCTAGTTGGAATGATTGGAGTTTTTATTAGTTTTGAAGTAAACCTTAATGCTATTAATTGTTATACTGAAACCAGTAATAGTTTAGCCATTTTTGCTGGAACGACCTTGTTTATAGACTATTGTCACTAATTTAAAAATTTATTTTCTAGATATAAAAAGTTTACCTCAATAGTATGGAATAAAAATCATTTATTGAAGTTTACTGCATTATAACATAAAAGGCTAACTGTATTTTTTCATTTAAGGTTTACTTTTTACTTTAAAATAAGTTTTAAAAGTTTACTTTTTATCTTATCATTATATGGTTACCTTTAATTATTCATTTGAGGTTAACTTTTAAAATATAAATTAGTTGATTTAATCTATTTTATCAGTCAATACAGTTTACTTTTTACTGTTTGAAGTTTACTATAAATACCGTTTTATATTTGAGGTCAACTGTATTTATTAGTTTTAAAAGCACCTTTCTTATAAAAATTAATTGAGTTTACTGCATTTAATTCTTTGTTTCATTTACAGGTAACTACAATTGATTTCAGCAATTATTTAAAACCTCCTCTTGATAAATAGCTGTACATTCAATAAAGTACACATGAATTTACAGTTTACTTTATTTTTTAACTTTCTAAAAGGTTTACTTTTATTCCGTCTATAATTTAAGGTTTACTTCAACGATAAATATTTTAAGTTTACTTTTTAAAGTCACCTACATTAGAGGTTAACGTTAAACACTAATTTTATAGTAAACTTTAAATTGCTGATCAATCTTTTTTGTGGTAAACTTTTTTTATATTAATAGAGTAGAGGTATTCATATGACAAAAAAAGCACAGACTTATGTTGTTGGTAATTTTAAAGGCGGGGTAGGGAAATCCACCACCGTTCAAATGCTTTCCTTTGAAAGTGCGTATCATAAAAAACGCAAAACTTTAGTGATTGATTTGGATCCACAAGGTAATACGAGTACGACGTTAGCATTGACGGCAGAAAATTTTGGTAATGCTGATCTACCAACTGAGCCAGACGGTTTTGACAATACGATTTGGGAAGCCGTGCAAAATGAAAATATTATGGATTCAATCTATAATATTTTACCGAATCTGGACTTAATTCCCGCAAATATTTCATTTTCAGATTTTCCTGATTATATGATCGAAAAATTTCCTGGGAATAAATTATTACAATTTCAATATATCGAAAAATTATTTGAACCGTTAAAAGAGATTTATGATGTGATCTATATTGATGTTCCACCAACAATCAGTACGTATTCTAATGCAGCAATGTACGTGGCTGAGTATGTCATCGTCATTTTACAGACTCAAGTGAAGTCCTTAAAAGGGGCACAAAACTACATTGACTATATGAATTTCTTCATTGAACAATATGGGACTGATTTAGAGGTCGTCGGAATCATTCCATTTATGATGCAAAAACGAGACTCCGTTGATCAAGAGATTTATGAAGCAGCTCGCGAGATTTACGGCGATCATCTGCTCCAAACTGTTGTATTGAATCAAAGCCGTTTAAAACGCTATGATGGTTCTGGAATAACTTTTGAGATCAACAAAAATGGTAAGACGGAACAGTGGGATCGCCGTGCACATGAAGTATTCATCAAGGTCCTAGAAGAGATCGATGAACATCGTATCTTGTTGACCGGAGAAGAGTAGGGGAGTGTGATTCATTATGGCTAAAAAAATGAAGCTGAACTCACTGCTTGCTGCTAATCGTAATAAAGGGATCGAAAAAATGTCGGATTACTCCAACAGAGAGAAAGAAAAAGAACAAAAAAAGATCCCTACAGAAACAAAAACGCCCACCGAGCTAAAAAAGAATGCTGCGACACATCTTACACCAGCTAAAACCGTGAAAAAAAATGAACGGACCGCTGCAATGCAACAAGCAAAAGAAACAAATGCCCTTAATTTAGCCCGTGAACAGGCTCATGAAGAAGCTACTCGTATGAAAGACATCGCTTCAGAACATGAAACTAAAAGTGAGCCTCGACAAAAGACCCATCGTCGCGGGCGTCGGCGCCAATACAAAGATCCAAGATTAAAGGCATTAGAGATGCAAAAAATCTCTGCTCGCACAAAAATCCGTTTGCAAAATCTAATCGACTTCAAGTTTGATAATAAAACGATCGATAGTATGATTGATTTTCTTTATACTAGTTATTTTGAACGTGAATTATCCATGGATGACCGAAATTTTCTAACCCAATTAGAAGAAAGTTCTATGGCCGATTACTTGGAAGATCCTAAGTATAAGAAGCTTTTTGAGCAAATCAGGCGAGAACAATCCGGAGAAGATTAGAAAAAGATTAGAAAAATAAACTAAAAAAGTAAACCTTAATTCTGTCATTTAAGAGAATTAGGGTTTACTTTTTATTTTATTTTGAAATTTTAAAGTAAACTTTGAACAATAAAAAGACTATTTAAAAAGTTTACCTCAAAAAAGTTCGTCTTTAAGCCCGATTGTGGATAAAACCGCAAAATCCTTTCTCCCTCAAGGGTTTTATCCACATGTGGATAAAACTACTACTTTTTAATTTCCTTTTTCGCTTAAAAAAAGACAGGTGAGACGCTAAAATTAAAGTTTACTTTTTTGATCTTTTTTTATTAATTGAGGTAAACTTAAACATCTCACCTTTAGTAGGCTAAGGTTTACCTTAAAAAAAGGTGACGCAAAATCGCTTTACAATCAGGTTTGTTTCGCTTATCCTAACAGTGTAAGGCAAGAACGAAAAAAAGAGTTCAAAGATTTGGCGATCTTTAAACTCTCAAGATTTGAGCTAATTTTGGCGAATTAGCAGTCACATAAAAATATTTGGTTTGGTTAGTGAAAATTGGCACTCTCATCTAACTGTTATTTAGTATACTATATTTTTGGGATTTTCTCAATCGTTAATCCTGTGACATTACAAATCTTTTAAAACTTTCGTTACTTGCTGTCCACAACGAAGTTTTAGGAGGTTTTTTTATGTCTACTTTTTTAGAAAATATCATGACTGGGGATAACTTACCGACAGGAAATTATTTACCCCTAGATTTAAATTTAATCAACAACCCACAATACGCGGAGCTATCGATTGAAGCGATGGTACTCCACAGTTTATATACGATGCGGATGTCTTGCAGTCTTTACAATAGTCAAAAGGATGGACAGTGGTTGGATGAGGCTGGCCACCCCTTTATTTATTTTTCAAATGAAGAAGCGGCACAAATTTTACGGGTCTCTGAACGTAAGATCACCACATTACGCAACAATTTAGTTAAAGCTGGATTGATCAAGGTCCTTCGTCATGGCTTAAAAAACTATCGCATCTATGTAGCTAATCCTGCTCAGCCTAAACCTGAGATCCATGTGCAGCTGAACTTTAAAAATTATATTACGACGAAAGAAAAAGTGATCATGACTGGGGAAAAAACTGAACCCGTAGCTGAAGTTCCTTTATCCACAGCCGCAAAATCTGCGAGCACGAGTGCGCAAAATTTGCCGTTAAGTACAGAACAACCTACAGTTCAATTAAAAACAAATCAAACAAGTGAAACACAAACCGCGACTGAATTGACTAACGATCAAGCATTGATTGCTGGGTTAAAAGCGCGCTATGCTCATTTGATTCCAGACCAAGCCTTTAAGCGCTTCTTGCCTTTTTGTAATAATTATAACGAGGTCAAACAGTTTGTTGACACGATCTTTAAAGCTAAATTTGTCAGCAACCAACAATTTTTACAAGCTGGCTTGCCCCCCGAGATGGAAGGCTTGACCTTTGAAAAAAATCCGTATTTTAAAAATGGGCTAGCAGATGCGATCGCTAAAGTTTTAGAACATTTGTATCGCTATGGGACCCAAAAAGTCAAAAATAAAACGGCCTTTTTCTTCTCGTTTATGCGTGGCTATTTTACCGAGTGTACGCGTCGGTATTTATTAGATTATTATGAATTGACGCCGCAATTAGCGCATGTGTTGGAACGTCTAGCACAGGTTCAAGTTGTTAAAAAGCATAAAAATGCTTGTAGAAATGAAAAAATTAGTGAAAATGTCTTTTAAGCTGAATGAGCTTTGGTATAATGTAGCAGAGTCTGTTCAGAGAGGTTTGGTTTATGAATAAATTAAAATTGAATTATTTTGTCTGTAGTGGCGTGATCGGCCTAGTTGTCGGAATCGTGATCGCGGTTTTTATGGGCGTCTTAGAAGTGGCGACTCATTTTTTATGGGATGTTGTCCCCAGTTGGATCGGCAATCCGATTTTTTATCCGCTGTTAGTCTGTGGCATCGGCGGGTTATTGGTAGGTCTAGTTACGCGTAATTTGCGACAGTCGACGCCAGCAGATCCGACGCTTGCTTTACCTGATCCTGCAAAAGTGCCGGCACCAGCCACTCGCAATCAACTTATCAGCGGCTTTTTGATTTTACTTTTTGGAGCTAGTGTTGGTCCAGAAGCGATTTTAGCAGCTGTGATGGTAAGTGTGATGGCGGTTTTGGCTAAGCGCTATCCATTTGTTGAAACTAAGGAAGCAGAGTTAGCTGAATTTAGTATTGGTGCGATGCTCGGAGTTATTTTTGCTGCCCCGTTGTTTGGGATCAGTCGGTCAGCTGAGCAAGCAGATTGGCGCGTTATCACCGCTAGTAAAGTGAGACGCTACGTCTTGTATCTGATTACGATGTTTACTGGTTTTATCGGCTATACGTTAACGTCGACTGTTTTTCCGAATCAAGAACAAGTTTTTGCAATTCGTCGTCTAGCTCCAGAATATACGTGGCAAGGATTGCTGCTCGTGATCCCAACACTAGGTCTAGGTATTTTATTTGGCTTAGGTTTTTCAAAACTCCAAGCAGCTGCAGAAAGTTTCAATCACAAGATCAAAAATCCAGTTCCTTTAGCGATCACGGGTGGTCTGATTTTAGGATTAGCTGGGATGGTGTCGCCATATTTAATTTTCTCCGGCGAACATGGCGTTTTGTCATTTTCACGGGAAGCAGCGACGATGGAGCTGTGGCTATTAGTTGCGATCGGGTTAGGAAAAGTTTTGTTAACGATGGTCTGTCTTGCGTTCAACTGGCGTGGCGGAGTGATCTTTCCGATGATCTTTTCGACCGTAGCAATCGGGTTAGCGTTAAGCCAAGTTTTTCATTATTCACCTGGCTTGATCTTAGTCGTATTCGTTGCCAGCGCGGGAACGGTCATTTTGAAACAACCTTTAGCGACTACATTTTTATTTTTACTGTTGTTCCCATTGAACTTATTTATCTGGTTATTACTAGCAAGTTTTGCCGCGCATTTTTTAATCCAGTACATCAGTCAACAGCGGACAGCAGCTTTGAAACAAAAACGCAAAATGCGCCGAAGTATCAATTGATCAAGTTGTGCCCTGCAAAGGGTGCAGCTTTTTTTGTTTGGCCTACTTAGTTGAAGAAATTATTTTCAATCAGTTAAGCAATGGAAAATGGAAGAAAAATTAGAATAATACGTGGAATAAAATAATTTTTTCTCTCTAAATCTAATCTTTTGTCAGTAATAAATAAAAAAAGATTGAATTTAGCATAGGATATCTTTTATAAAAATGAATGATTCATGTTATTCTAATAGTAGTAGGATTTGGGAGGGGGGGACTTGCTATGGAAATTTCGCAGTTATTAGAACGTAGCAAGCAGCGGCAAGTTCAAATTATTTATTTATTATTAGAAAGAAATGGCAGTGCAACGATTAAAGAGATCGCCGAACACTTGAATGCGTATCGGAATACGATCAAAGAAGATATTGAATGTTTACAGTTAGTTTTTTCCACGTTCAATCACCAAGTCGAATTGGAAAACAATGATGGGGTCATCACTTTAGAAACTTTTGGGAAGATCTCAAATCTTGAAGTGTTTTATTACTTTGTCGAAAATTCGACTTATTATCAGATCTTGATGTGGTTATTGGATTATGGTCGGTTTGATATCCAATCATTGGCGATGAAATTGACGATCAGTGAAGCGACATTGTCTCGGCGGATCAAAGGATTGAATGAATTGTTAGCTGAGTTTGATTTAAAAATCAAAAATGGGATCTTAGTTGGCAGTGAGTTACAAATTCGCTATTTTTATTTTTTACTTTTATGGTTTGGGCGGCCTTATCATGTCAATCAAGAAAATATCATCGATAAAAGTTCGATCGATTTGATCCAGATTTTAGAAGAGTCACTGGGTTTTCCCTTTACAGAAGACGGCAAGATCAAGTTGAAGATCTGGTTAGTTGTTACGAAAAAGCGGTTAGTCCTTTTTTCTAACGAAGAAGCGACTGAAGAATTTACGGCTAAAGAATATCGTTTTTCAGATAATTTATTTAAAGAACTCTATCGGGTGTTGTCGCTATTTTACAGTCAGTTTGCTTATAATTGGGACTATTCAGAAGCGGTGATGTTTTATTTATTTTTACTGTCGAACTTCACACTTGTAAAAGATAATCCATTGACACATGAATTTATTACGGAAGTGACCCGCAAAAATTATCCCGTTGCTGAAATGAACGCCGAAGTCTTGAAGCTGATTCGGGAGATCGCAGATACGAGTAAGTTTAGTGCCGCGTTTCGTTTTAAAACGATCACCACGTTGTTTCGGTTTCATTATCGCATCTATTACTTTAAAGGAAATTTCACTTTTTTAGGGGCGAGTGGGCTGGACCATCTCCGAGATGATCTGCCAGATGAACGACTAGTGGACGTTTCTGAAGTGATCGTCAAACGGGTGTTGGAACTAGCCAACATTCCGGAATCTGATCGGGCGTACACTGGCTTTTTTTTGGAAGATTATTACTTGTCGTTGATTTATTTAGCGTACCGTGATTTGGAATTCAAACTGAAAGTCGGCTGTGATTTTCCATTTGAGCGGGACACGGCGGATGTGTTCATCGATTATTTAGCGAATCGACTCGATCCGCGTTTGAAAGTTGACATGTTGCCGTATGAAGAAGGCCAAAAATATGATCTGATCGTGACCAACATCCAAAAAAATTATCCGGGCATGTTGCCAGATCAAGTGTATATTTTATTTAGTGTGGAATATAGTTACGATGTTCCCGGCTTGGAAGACTTTTTAGGGCAGCATTATCATGACATCATCCAACAACGAGTCATTAAATAAAAAGCTAGACGCAAAAATGTCGCTGAGATCTTAAGTTAACGGCTGGCTCTCAGGCTAAGCTTGCTGAATGAAGGGAAAGACGATTAGTTTTTCTCATTTGTTCTGCAAGCTTTTTTTCAGTGAACAGTTCAAATAGTTGACCTACAAATTTTTTGAGCGTACAATTACTTGCGCAAGCAATTAACAGGGGGATGATGACTTGGAAAGACCGACTGATTTATACAAATTGTTAGGCAGCCTGACCAAAATGTTACAACAAGAACTGGATCGCTACTTGATCAAATTAGAGATCAACAGTAGCAATTATTATTTTTTGGTCAAATTGAAAACATACGGTCAATTAACGCAGGAACAATTAGTCAGCTTGACGGATTTAAATGCTAGCAACGTGACGCGGGCGCTCCGAAAATTAGAACAGCGCGGGATTGTGCAGCGATTGGATAATCCCAAAGACAAGCGGAGCAATTTATGGAAATTAACGGAAAGGGGAACGGAGCTAGCTTGTGAGATCAACCAGATTTTAGTGAAAGTCGAAAAAAATTTTATGGCATCACTTTCAACAGCAGACCGTCAAGCATTTGTGAAGTTGAGCCAAGTTTTATATCAAAGGACACTAGTGTTGCACAAATAATTTCAGAAAAATCTGAAAACTATATTTCATTCAAAATTGCCCAAAAATCAAATGCTTACGCAGCGGATGACTTTTATTCCAGAAATTGTACGTTTTATTAAACTGA
>NZ_CACSLH010000041.1 GCF_902706605.1 Enterococcus sp. CSURQ0835
TCTTTTAGAATCAGCGAGTAGAAGTGGTGCGGAAGGGAGACCTTTCAGAGGGCCTTTTAGGCCGTGGCCGGTAATAGAGGCTTTCAGCCGAAGAACAAACCACCCGTTCACACGGGTGGTTTTGATTGTGTAATTTTTTTGTATCCGATTTCAAAAAGGAGTATAATGCAGTCGTGAATCACAATTATGAGGAGGATGTCAGATGAAATTTTTTCTAGACACAGCAAATGTTGAAGAGATCAAACGGATCAATGCATTAGGTTTAGCCGATGGTGTGACGACTAATCCTACGATCATTTCAAAAGAAGGTCGTGATTTCAAAGAAGTGATCCAAGAGATCGCAAGCATCGTGGCCGGCCCAGTCTCAGCTGAAGTCGTTTCTTTAGAAGCTGATGGTATGATCAAAGAAGCGCGCGAATTAGCTACTTGGGCTGATAATATCGTAGTGAAAATCCCCATGACAGAAGCGGGACTAAAAGCTGTTGCGACTTTATCTAAAGAAGGGATCAAGACGAATGTGACGTTAGTTTTTTCTGCTGCGCAAGGGTTGATGGCAGCCAAAGCTGGAGCCACCTATGTCAGTCCATTTTTAGGCCGGCTTGATGATATTTCCGCCGATGGTTTAGGTTTAGTTCACGATTTGAAAGTCATTTTTACTAATTATGGATTTAAAACGGAGATCATCGCCGCTAGCATCCGGAATATCGCTCATGTTGAAGCAGCCGCGAAACTTGGTTCTGATATCGCTACGATCCCAGGCAATCTGTTTCCAAAATTATGGTCTCATCCATTGACGGATAAAGGGATCGCTCAATTCATGCAAGACTGGGAGAATTTCAAAAAATAAATTTTACCAGCAACCTCAGACTTTAGTCGGAAATTCGGGGTTGCTGGTTTTCTTTTCGTCTAAAATTTGATAGGTTAAGATGAAAAGGAAGTGGCTGAATGAAAGTTTTATTTGTTTTTGAAGATGGCAAGCAGTCGAGCTTTTTTGTCTATGACTTAAAAGATCAGCACAATACTTTGATTCGGGTAGCACCAGAGATCAAATTGAAACAGCTCTCATTAGGTGAATTATACCAGCAAGTTTCCATCGAAAAATTTTTAGCATATTTCTCATTGGCGTTTGGATTAGATGTCAAAAAATATTTGATCTTACGAAAAGCCGACAGTTTAAAAGCGATTAAAGAAGCTGGCTTAGCAGCGGATGGTCGCATGGAAGTTGCGGTGGCAAAAGACTTTTCTGCTCATGGTCAGACCTTTCATGCCGGGATGCAACGCTTGGATTTAGCGGAACTTGACGCATATATCACGTATCAAATCGACCCAGATGGCAAGTTGGATGTGTTTGAACGCCAAGAAGATATCATTCGCTTGATGAAACGCAAGACAGTGCGGCCTAAATTATCAACGATCACGAAAAATTATAGTACGGTCAAAGAATATTCCGGTAATAATTTGAATTTGAAAGACATGTTGAAGATGGGCACGGGCTATTTGGCAAAAGGCAATGCGCGGATGGAAAAGATCAATGTTCCGCAAGCTGGCAGTTATCAATTGATCGGCGATTTTCCTTATCGATTAGGTTCGATCGATTGGCAAAAAAATACGATTCGATTAACGATCGACTAAGGCTAAGCGGGTACTTGCCAAACAGGTGAGTACCCGCTTTTTTTGTTTAATGAGTAAAAGAATAGAAGAAAAAATTTTTTTGAAACTTTTGGAGCAGTTGGTTCGTCTAATAAGGTAGAGAAAGGAGCGGATTCCGATTTTTAAACAGTTTCAACGTAAAAAACAACTGGCGCGATACAGCGCACAATTAGAGGAACTGATCGCTAAAGATTATCAAAAGATGTATCGGATCGCGCTGAGTTATACCCACCAAAAAGAAGCTGCGCTAGATGTCATTCAAGATAGTTTTCAAAAAGCGCTGGTGAATTTTCATAAACTGCCGGTGATCACTGATTTTCGGGCGTGGTTTTATCAGATCTTATTGCGGACTGCGATCGACAGTTGGCGTAAACAAAAGCGGCAACAGATTAACGAACAAATGAGTTTGCCAGAAACCGGCGTCACGCAATCCGAATTTTCACAGCAGGAATTGCAAATCGTCTTAAAACAGTTGAAAAGTCCAGAGTATGAGATCATTTTATTACGTTTTTTCGAAGGCTTTCAGTTAAATGAGATCGCGGCGATTTTAAACTTGAATCCAAATACGGTCAAAACAAAATTGTACCGAGCGCTAAATGAACTAAAAGACATTTTAGAGGAGGAGTCTTAAATGGAGGAAACCAAAAATATGTTGCGCAAATTGATCCAAGCTTACCAAGCCCAGCCAGTGGAAAGCCAGCTGCAGACAGAATTATTAGCGCGTTTTGCGACCGAACAAGAACGTTTCCGCAAACGGCAACACAAGCGTCGACAGCTGACTGTTTTAGCCAGCTTACTCGTCGGATTGCTCTTAGCGCTGAACCTCGTCTTATTTCAACCTCATGTACGCGCGTGGGCCGAAGAAGTTCCGTTACTGGGAAGTTTTGTGAAAGTGACCCGTGCTAAATTGTTTCAACAAATAGATCCCCAAAAAGCCATTACGGTCAACGTACCTAAAATTAACGCGCAAAATCCAAATACGATCGCGTTGAATCGAAAATATTTAGCAGAAGGCCAAGCCGCTTATAAAAAAGCGCGTCAGGAATTTGGTGAGACAAATGGTCATTTGAATATTACCGGTGACTATCAAACGTTAGTGGACGATGCGCGCTTTTTAGTTATCCAACGAACTATGACCCGAACGGCGGCGGACAGTCATACGGAGCTTCATTATGATGTGATCGATAAAAAGCGTAATGTCGTGTTGTCATTGCCGCTACTTTTTAAAGACCAGCGCTATTTAACTGTCTTAGATCGTGAGATTACTCGACAAATGCAAGCTCAGATGAAAGCTGATCCGCAAAAAAAATATTGGACCCAGCAAGATGTGGCAGACCAGTTGACTGATTCGCTGACTCTCATGACGCCTCAGCGGGAATTTTATCTCAATAGCGCTCATCAACTCGTGATCGTCTTTCCACAGTATGCGATCGCACCTGGTTATATGGGGACGCCAGAATTTGTGATCCCGCAAAAAGTACTCAAGTCACTGTTAGTTGATCCCACTTATTTGTCCGGCCCAGCAAAATAGTTGAAGGAAGTCTTTTCTGAGGTGTAGACTGGATGAGTATGAAGAAAGGGAGTTGATGAAATGGCAACAGAAAATCTAACGACCAGTGTAACATTAAACAATGGAATTAAGATGCCGCGCTTGGGATTTGGAGTTTGGAAAGCTGCGCCAGCTGATGCGCAACAAGCCGTCAAAGAAGCGATCGAAGCGGGATATGTTTTATTAGATACCGCCAAACAATACGGCAATGAAGAAGGTGTCGGTCGCGGGATCAAAGCCGGACTAGCGGAGACCGGTCGCACGCGAGAATCATTGTTTATCACCTCGAAAGTCTTCAATGGCGATCAAGGGTATCAATCGACTTTAGATAATTTTTCTGGAACACTTGACCGGTTGCAATTGGATTATTTAGATCTGTACTTGATCCATTGGCCCGTAACGGGAAAATATAAAGAGACGTGGAAAGCCTTGGAAAAATTATACGCTGAAAAGAAAGTTCGCGCGATCGGTGTTTCAAATTTTGATCGAGCAACGTTGGAAGATTTTTTACCAACGGTTGAAGTCACACCGGCAGTCGACCAAATGGAATTCAATCCGCAATTTCAACAAGCTGAGTTGGTACCTTATTTGAAAGAAAAAGGAATCTATTTAGAAGCGTGGTCGCCACTTGGGGGTGGGAAGTCTCTCAATGAGCCGGTGATCAAAAAAATCGCCGCCGCAAAAAACAAAACGACAGCTCAGATCATTTTACGTTGGGAATTTCAAAAAGGGATCATCGCGATTCCGAAATCGATCCACCGCGAACGGATCGACAGCAACAAAGCAATTTTTGATTTTGAGTTGACCACTGAAGAAATGAATTTGTTGGATCAATTAGATACGGGGAAACGAACAGGCCCTTGGCTCCAAAATTTTGACTGGTATGATCCTCAGACTGGCGATCCTGATCTCGTCCAAACTTGGGATTAAAAAAAATGCGCGACTCGTTTGAGCCGCGCATTTTTTATTTATGGGATGCTTCTATGACAAATGGATCATTTTTTTGCTGATAAGTAAAAAAGATGATCAAATATAAGATCCCAGTCAAGATAGTGACCGGTAATGAATTGTTAAACAAAATCCCGATAAAGATCAGAGCTAAGATGACGATCGCAACACTACTAAACGCGATGTCTAGTGTGCGTCCCTTTTTGATCGCTAAAAGTAAAGCTGCAACTGTGATCAATAACCATACACACAAGACGGTATAAGAAAGTGAACCGACTAAATAGTTGAAGAGCTGGTTACCTAAGAAATACGATAAGATCACGCCGATGTAAAGCGTTCCAGTACAAAATAAAACGGCGCGTTGCGGTGCTTTGTGTTTATTCAACTTCGCCAATTTTCCTAAGCTGCCGGGATGTTCTTTTAATTGGAAGTAAAGGGTCCGCGATGAAGCGTAAACGCCTGAGTTGATGGAAGAAAATAAAGCCAAGACGATCACAAAATTGACGATATCGGAAGCAAAAGGCACATGCATTTTTTCAAAGACTAAGACGAATGGACTGACGTTAGTGGCCGCAAGTGTATTCCATGGATAAATGATCAACAGTAAAAACAAAGGGACGATATAAAATGAAATGATCCGACCCATCACGCCCCGAATCGCTTTGGGGATCGCTTTATGAGGTTCTTCGGTCTCGCTCACGGTGATCGCGATTAGTTCTGAACCGCCGTAAGAATAAATGACGACTAATAACGAATTGACTAATCCCTTCAAGCCGTGAGGGGTAAAGCCGCCGTGAGAAGTGATTTTTTGAAAAGTCGGCGTGATACCCAAATGGAACATTTCTTGACCGACTAAAAAGATTCCGAAGACGATCAAGATGATGATGACCGTGATCTTAGCAAATGCGAGCCAATATTCCGTTTCAGCAAACAAGCGAACGGAATACAAATTGATCACCGTCGTTAGTAAAGCTAAGACTAAAACGAAAAACCACGAAGGTACATGGGGGAACCATAATTGTAAAAAACTAGCAGCTGCGACGGCTTCGGCGATGATATTGATCATCCAAAGCGACCAATACAACCAGTCTGAAAAATGAGCACCGCGTCCGCCAAGATAGGGACGCAAAATCCCTGACAGTCCTTGCACATCGCGATTATCTAAGATCAAACGTTCCAAACCGACCATGACGATGAACAGCACTAGTCCGCCGAGTAAAAAAGCTAGCAAAACAGAAGGTCCAGCGATCCCAATTGCCTCACCACTTCCTTTAAAAAGTCCGGCACCGATCGCACCTCCTAATGCGAGCATCGTTATGTGGCGGGAAGTCATTTGTTTTTGCAAGTTATTATTTTCCATAAAAATCCTCTTTTCGATCATTCAATCAATTTCAAATATTCTGAAATTTCTATCTATCTTAGCAGACTTCCGTTGAAATGGAACCTTCATTAAATAAAGTTCATCATTTTTTTGTAAAACTACTAACAGAAGTTAAAAAAGTTCAATCGGTGAGTATATTTCTCTATTTTTTGAGCAAAAGATGATATGCTAATGGTGAGGTGATGGAAATGTTAGTCGTGATCGATCCCCAAAATACATATTTAGATCCAAAAGGGGAGCAGTATTTGTCCGGTGGCGAAGATTTTGTTCCGCACTTGCAACAGCGGATCAAACAAGCGCTTGCTGACGAGGAATATATTTTGTACACGCGAGATATTCCCATCGAAAATAAAAATGAAGACGAAGACGATTGGCAATTACAAGTAGTAGCCGCTTTAAAACCGTGGTTGACCTCGGCGACTGAATTAAAAAAATATTTTTACGCACTGCCGCCGGAACGATTGTTAGAGTTGCGCCATGCTAAAACCGGTCAAGAGTGGTGGGCAGAGATCGAAGTTTGCGGTTCAGAGACCCAAATCTGTGTGTTAGCCAATCTACTGGGATTGCAAAGTGTTTTTCCCGAAGCTGATTTTGTAGTTGATCGCCGCTATTTATTTTCTAGTGATCAACAAAAAGCGCAAGCAACACTAGACTTGTTAGCAGAGTTTGGTGTGCAGATCAAATAAATTAAACTAAAAGGAGACTTTTTAATGATGGAAGAAACATGGGAGCAAGAACGACAACAACGCAAAGAAAAAGCCGCTGAAGTTGAAAAACGAACACTGGCATTTGAAGAACATTTTGAAGCAGGTAACTTAACCGAAGAAGAGTATCAGCATAATATCAAACAAGAACTTGATTACGCAGAACCAATGGAGGCTTGGGTTCCAATCGAAGACCCAGAATTAGGTACCGAAAAAAATGACGACCGTCCTTTTTAGGACAGTCGTCATTTTTTATTGCGACAGTATGCCGAAATCTTATCAAACAGCAAGTAATTTTATTTTGCTTGCAGTAATGCTTCTTTTCCGTGGATCAATTGCGTCAAGAAAGCACAATAAGGCGTCGCAATCCCATATTTTTGCCCCTTGCGCCAAACTGCTCCGTTGATGTAATCAATTTCAGTCGTGCGCCGACTCTTGATCAAGTCTTGATACATGGAAGGATAATGCAAGCCTTGAGTCGTTTTACTGTAAGTCGATTCGATGTGTGTGATCACTTCGGCTTGATCTAAGTTTGTCCCTTCCTGTTTTGCAACGGCAGCAAATTCACTGACGATCGTTTCAACTAAATTTTTAGCGACAGGCAGTGAACCGAATTGATTGATATTACAATCTAAAATCGTACACAAGCCATTCAAAGTACCATTGACGCATGCTTTGCGCCAAATAGAATATTTCACATTAGTGCTGTAAGTTGGATTGAGGCCGGCTTGTTGAAAAACAGCTAACACTTGAAGGGCAAACTCTTTTCCAGCCGGGACGATATTTTCCATTTCGATCTCGCCGGTCCCTTGTAATTTAGCTTTACCTGGTCCTGACAAGCCAGCTGTCCAAGTGGTGATCCCAAAAATAATATTTTGTTTAGGAACATATTTAGCTAACGTATCGTCATGACCCAAGCCGTTCAATAAACAAAAGACATGCGTTTGTTCGTTGATCAAACTTTGGATCGCTTGGAACATTCCATCTAGTTGATTGGATTTAGTCAGTGCGATGATCAGATCGACTTGCTCGCCGCTTTGCGTGATTTCTTCAGGAGAATAGATCGGTAAGTGGGCGACGATTTCTTTTCCATTGAAGTCAGCAATCAATCCGTGTTCACGGATCGCTTCGATGTGCGCTTCCCAACGATCGATCAAGAGCACCTCATTTCCAGCTTCATGTAACATCAGACCGATTCGGCTACCCATAGCACCAGCACCGGCAATGGCAATTTTCATAAATTATCCGCTTCCTTTCTGCTGAATAGTATATAAAAAAATTTCTGAAATGAAAAATTTCACGATTAAGAAATGATATTTCGTATAAAAATAAAATTTTTAGAAATTGTATTGCAAAAATAAAACTGAGCCGTTATAATGGACTCAGAAATAAATAAAACGTTTTCAAAAGGAGACGCAATGTTTGGTTTTTCAATTTTTTTGAATCAAGAGCTGACAGAAACTACGAAAGCTTACATCAAAGCCATGGCTGATTGCGGATTTGGCGGAATTTTTACTTCATTACATATCCCAGAAGATGATGCGACGCGTTACAAAAAACGTTTAGCTGAACTGGGCGCATTAGCTAAAGCACAAAACTTAGAATTAATGGTAGATATCTCGGGAAAAGCACTCCAACAAGCCGGCTTTTCATTTGAAAAGCCGCAAGAATTACGTGCACTTGGTGTGACTGGATTGCGGATGGATTACCACATCTCAAATCAACAGATCGCAACGTTGAGCCATCAGTTGACAGTGGCATTGAACGCTTCGACCTTGACAGCTCAAGATATCGCTGAATTGCAACAAGCGGGTGCTGATTTTGAAAACTTAGAAGCTTGGCACAATTATTATCCGCGACCGGAGACGGGGTTAGATCAGACGTGGTTCAATGAAAAAAATCATTGGCTAAAAGCACAAGGCTTTACCGTCCAAGCGTTTGTCTGTGGCGATGAAAATTTACGCGGCCCACTTTTCAAAGGGTTACCCACGTTAGAAGATCAGCGAAACCTAACGCCATTTGCTGCTGCGTTAGCATTACAGCAAACGGTTGACCGGGTTTATATCGGAGATGGCGGATTAAGTAAAGCAAGTCAAAAGAAGTTTACGACGTATCTCAAAACAGCTACGATCAGTTTACTGATCGAAAGTCTTGACGCTAGCAGTCAGTATGTTTTAGGCGATCATTGTAATCGTCAAGACGATGCGCGAGACGTGATCCGAAGTGCCGCTGCTCGTTTAAAAAAAATCCCGCACATCCCGCCGCTTGAAGTGCGAGAACGGCTTTTTGGCAGCGTCACTCTCGATAATGAGAAATACTTGCGCTACATGGGCGAGATCCAATTGACCAAGCGTGACCTACCAGCGGACGAGAAAGTCAACGTTGTCGCGCGGGTAGTTGAAACTGACCGTGCATTGATCCCCTTGATCACTGCCGGTACTAAATTTAAATTAGAAAGTGTGGAAAAATAAAATGATGCAAATCAACTTAGAAAACTTAACAACGGAACGTCGGAATGAAAAAACATTTGGCTTAGATGAAATGACGGTCAAAGAAGCAGTTATGATCATGAACCAAGAAGATCACAAAGTCCCTGATGCGGTAGCGGAACAATTACCGCAGATCGAAGCAGTAATCGAAAAAACGATCGCAAGCTTTAAAAATGGTGGCCGATTGATCTACATGGGTGCCGGAACGAGTGGCCGTTTAGGTGTATTAGACGCAGCAGAATGTGTCCCAACGTTTGGTGTTGAACCTGAGATGGTGATCGGGCTGATCGCAGGCGGTGAAGAAGCCATGACAGTGGCCGTTGAAGGCGCAGAAGATTCAGCTGAGTTAGGTCGCCAAGATTTAGTTGATTTGAAATTGACTGAAAATGACATGGTGATCGGGATCGCAGCTAGCGGCCGGACGCCGTATGTGATCGGCGGCTTGGATTACGCGCGTCAGATCGGCGCCAGCACGGGAACGATTGCTTGTAATAAAAATGCGGCGATCAGCTTACACGCGCAACACGCGATCGAAGTGGATTGCGGAGCTGAATTTTTAACAGGTTCAACTCGTTTGAAATCAGGTACGGCTCAAAAATTGATTTTAAATATGATCTCCACGATCAGCATGATCGGGATCGGAAAAGTTTATAACAATTTGATGGTCGATGTGAAACCAACGAATGAAAAATTAGTTGAACGTTCAAAACGCATCATCATGCAAGCGACTGAAGTTGACTATGATACGGCGGAAAAATTCTTCTATGCCGCAGCAGAAAATGTTAAACTAGCCATCGTGATGATTTTGACTGGTAGTGATAAACAAACGGCTGAAGCTAAATTAGTCCAAGCCGATGGGTTCGTTAAAAAAACGTTAAGTTAAGGAGGAAAGAAAATGGCAAAAGAAGAATTATCATTGAACGAATTAGCTAAAGCGATCTTCAAAGGTGCTGGCGGGATGGACAACGTGCAAAGTGTTGTCCACTGTATGACACGGGTACGAATGAGTGTGCGAGATGATAGTAAGGTCGATCAAGCGCAATTAAAAAGTATCCCCGGTGTCTTAGGTGTAGTGGACGATGAACAGTTGCAAGTCATCATCGGTCCAGGAAAAGTCAACAAAGTCGCAAAAGCTATGGTCGATCAAGCTGGAGTAGAGTTAGGGGCTGAGCTTCCAGTCAGTGGCGGTAGCGGGAAAGACAAAGTGAATGCTAAAGCTGAAGAAATGAAAGCTCAACAAAAAGCGAAACAAAAAAATTCACCATTTAAAGCAATTTTAAAAGATATTTCAAATATTTTCGTTCCTATGATTCCAGCCTTTGTTGGGTCAGGATTAGTTGCCGGGGTTGCGGCGATTTTGACGAACTTGATCACTGCCGGTACATTGGATGCAGGGACTTGGCAACAATACGTCGATGTCATGAACATTTTGAAAAATGGGATGTTCACGTATCTCGTGATCTACACAGGGATCAATGCCGCACAAGTCTTTGGTGCCAACCCAACATTAGGTGGGGTGATCGGAGCGGTGGTCATGCTGACGGGAATGAATCCAGAAGCACCACTGAAGAATTTATTTACCGGTGATGCATTGGCTGCTGGTCAAGGCGGGATCTTAGGTGTGATCTTTGCAGTCTGGTTGTTATCACGCGTTGAGAAAAAATTACATGACTGGGTACCCGATGCAGTTGATATCATCTTAGTTCCGACGATCTCACTGCTTGTGATCGGTCTACTTGAGATTTTCTTGATCATGCCATTAGCTGGTTTTATCTCAGATGGAATGGTTTCTGGGATCAACTGGGTCTTAAATGTCGGCGGCGCTTTCTCTGGTTTTGTATTAGGCGCGTTGTTCTTGCCAATGGTAATGTTTGGGTTGCATCAGATCTTGACCCCGATCCATGTTCAAATGATCGACGAAACGGGCAAAACGATGTTGCTTCCAATTTTAGCTATGGCAGGTGCTGGGCAAGTCGGTGCAGCGTTAGCTTTATGGATTCGTTTACGAAAAGATAAAGAATTGTCTGAAATGATCAAAGGGGCGTTGCCAGTCGGCATTTTAGGGATCGGTGAACCGCTGATCTACGGTGTGACGTTGCCATTAGGTCGGCCATTTATTACCGCTTGTATCGGCGGCGGGATCGGTGGTGCAGTCATTGGTGCGATCGGTGGTGTCGGAGCGATCGCGATCGGACCATCTGGAGCAGCCTTGATCCCATTGATTGCGAACAATAAATGGTGGGCCTATGTGTTAGGCTTGCTGGGTGCTTACGCTGGTGGATTTGTCGCAACGTACTTCTTCGGAATTCCAAAAGAAAAATTGGCAGAAGAAAAATTAGCAGAAGAAACGGTCACTGAACCAATTGCACCGATTACTTCAACTGATGCAATTCCAACTGAAGCAGTGGAAGTTTTTACAGCTGTCGCAAAAGGAGTCGCTCGTCCGATCCACGAAGCCAATGACCCAGTCTTTGCGCAAAAAATGATGGGTGAAGGATACTTCGTTGAACCAGAAAATGGTCATATCTACTCACCAGTCAGCGGGAAAGTCAGCTCGATCTTCCCAACGAAACATGCGATCGGGATCACAACGCCAAGTGGTTTAGAAGTCTTGTTGCATATGGGGATCAATACAGTGGATTTAGAAGGCAAACCATTTACGATCGATGTCACAGAAGGCCAAGAAGTTACGCCAGATACGCTAGTTGCTAGCGCGGATCTGAATGCGATCAAGTCAGCTGGTAAAGGGACTGAAATGTTAGTCTTAGTAACGAATATGGATAAAGTCAAAGATTACATCATGGACCACCGAGGTGAAGTTTCACCAGGTGCGGAATTGATGCGCGTTGAAACAAAATAATTAAACTAGCAACCGCGACCCAGCGCTGATGTTTTTCATCGGAGTTGAGTCGCGGTTGTTTCTTCATGATCCCATTTTCGAGTATCAAAAAAAGAGTCGGCCTTGATCAAGGTTGACTCTTCTTTTGATTTCAAATCTAGGATTACAAATAATTATCTCGGAATGTATCGACGGCTTTACGAGTCCGATAAATGCTTTCCGCATAAGCTTCATTTCGGCTGATGTAATAGTAGAACAAAAGATCAACTGCAGTGAATTGAGCGATGATCGAGTTAGTCGCTGCACTGCGAATTGCTGTTTCTACCGGACGCGATGTTTGCAAATTAACATCGGCTAATCTACTCAGCCTATTTTGACCAAATTGCGTCAAGCTAATGATGGGAATGTGAAGACTGTAGGCCGTTTCGGCTAGCGCAACGATCTCAGGTGTGTTACCAGAATTTGAGATCAGCCACAAAAGATTTTGACTAGTGTGATTACTGAGCTGAGGGAGCAATAAGTTATAATCATTTTCAAAACTGATCATTTTACCTAGACGCGACCATTTTTGGGCTGCATCGTCAGCCGCTAAACGAGAGGCGCCGATCCCCACGACAAAACAGCGCTCAGATCTTTCCAATAGTTCAGCTGCTTGAGTAAAGATCTCCTCGTCAAACAGAGCGGTTGTTTCGTGAATAGTAAATTGCGCGTTTTGACTCAATTTGTTTTTTAAACTTTGAAAAGATTCGTTCGGAGTGACATCGGTATAGCTAGTCGGGGTGTCCGTTGACTGACGGGTCTCAGCTGAAAGCGAGATCTTGAGGTCGGTCAAACTGTTGAAGCCCATCTTTTTAGAAAAACGAACGACTGTTGGGGCACTAGCAGCTGAAGCACTAGCGATCTCTTGGGCGGTCATACCCGGTACCTTTTCGGTATTTTGTTTGATGTATTGGAAGATCCGAGTCTCAGTGCTAGACATCTCGTCTTGCATGCTGGCCATATGGGAGATGACGCTCATAAAGCTTCCTCCTTTTCTTTAGTCAATTGCAGTTAAAAATGCACTTGTTTTCTTTTATTATAACATCAATTTGAAATAAAGATTCCCCAATTTTTTGATAAATAATTAGCAACTTGCTGGGGTTCAAGTAAGCGGATCGTTTTAGTTTGGTAGCTGAGCCACTTTTTTTGTTGAAATCGTTCCAGTGCTCGATTCACACTGCGTAAGGTCGTATTGACTTCTTGGGCTAATTTTTCTTTGGAAAGTGTCGCAAGCTGCCCTGTTCGATAGTATTCATAAATTTTTACTAGACAGCGATCGTAGGTAGTCATAAGCGATTGCCGAACTAAATTTTCAGAGCTGGCACTTAGTTTTTTGATGACTTGCTCAATGACATAACGAGTGAGTTCAAAATCTTGTTTCATCACCATTTCTAGTTCAGGATAAGCAACTTGTAACAGCTGGCAGTCTTGGGTAGCGGTGACTTCATAATTTTTAGTTTGAGCAAATAGTTCGATCTCGCCAAAGCAATCACCAGCCTGTAAAAATTTGAGTAAAGTCTGCTGGCCGGAAAGTAGATTTTCACTGACGGCGACTTCACCAGAGCGAATAAAATAAAAAAAGTGCGTCGCTTGTTCTAATTCTAAAATCGTCTCGCCAGTGGTAAAGCTGAGCGGAGTTGCTACCGAAGTTAACTTTTCTTGGATCATCTTGAAGCTCCTATCTTGTTTGCTGTTTTTTATGAGTGTAAGCGAATTTGTGATTTGGGACAAGTGTCCTTGTTTTAGGCACACGTTTTTTTTACACTGACTGCGAGGTGAATGAAAATGCGAAAATTAATTATTGATACAGATACTGGTAGTGATGATGCGGTGGCGCTGGCTATGGCGCTTAAAGATGAGATTGAGCTGTTAGGGATTACGACGGTAGCCGGAAATTGCGATCTGGAAACAGCGACTAAAAATGCGTTGATGACCGTTGAAAAATGCGAGCGACACGTCTCCGTTTATCCCGGGTGTTCACAACCATTATTTCGGCGACAAAGAGTGGATGCCACTGCAGTTCACGGGAAAGATGGCATGGGGGATTGTGATTTGATCCATCCGACGAGTGAAGCGAGTGATGTGCATGCGGTCGATTTTTTACTCCAACAAGTCAAACGCTACCCGCAAGAAGTAGAGATCGCATTGATCGGGCCGGCTACGAATGTTGCGCTGGCAATTATGAAAGAGCCGGCTGTCATGGCTCAAGTCAAACATTTTTATATCATGGGCACAGCCGGTTTTGGTCCGGGAAATGCATCGCCAGTAGCTGAATTTAATGTCTATGCTGATGCGGAAAGTTATGTGCCGTTGTTGAGCAGTCCGGTCCCGAAGACGATCATAGGCTTTGACGTGTGTATCGCCCACGCGTTTGATCAAACGATGATCGAAGCACTTGCGGCTACTAGTCCGTTAGGTAAATTTTTGATGCAAGCTAATCAAGTCTTACTTGCGTACAACGTGAAACGGACGGGAGAGGCGATCATCGATTTGCCAGATGCCGTTGCGCTGGCGATTGTGTTGTGGCCAGAAACTGTTTTAGCTAAAAAGTCTGTCTACGCAGAATGTTGTTACCAAAATGAAAGTATTTACGGGCAAGTGATTTTTCATGATCGAATGGACCCATTAGCTGTTCCGCAAGACTATCCGGCTGACAATGCGACGGTCGTGACGGCTTTTGATGGAGAACTTTTCAAAGCGCGGACATTAGCTTTATTGTAAACGATTGACTTTCGGAATTTTCTGACTTATCCTAATCAAAAATCTTGTCGCTGTAAAAATAATTTTGCCTACAGAGGCGTTAGACTTAAAGGAGACGATCAGATGTCAGAATCATCCATCTTAACAGAAGTCCAAGCTGAAAAGGATAACTTGATCACGTTGCGCCGCTACTTCCATCAATACCCTGAAGCTAGTTTAAAAGAAGTTGCCACAAGTCAGGTGATCATTGAAAAATTAGCGGCCTTAAACATTCCAACTGAACGGATCGGAGCTACCGGTGTCTTAGGTGTGATCAAAGGAGCTGCCGCGGGGAAAACATTATTTTTGCGTGCAGATATCGATGCCTTAGAAATTCCGGATCAGACGGGGACTAGCTATCGTTCAAAACATCCTGGTTTGAGCCATGCTTGCGGACATGATGGGCACATCGCAGCTTTGTTGACCGCTGCAAAGATTTTACAGCAACATCGATCAGAATTTAACGGAACGATCAAACTTGCATTTCAACCCGCCGAAGAAATCGGAGCAGGCGCCAAACAGTTCGTTAAAGCTGGAGTTTTAGCTGATGTCGATCAAGTGTTTGGTTTACATTTAGACTCGAGTATTCCAGTCGGAAAATTAGTTGCGACAGTCGGTGCCACTAACGCATCGTGTGATATTTTTACAATTGAGTTAGTCGGTGCGACGAGTCATGTAGGTTTGCCACAAAAAGGTCGAGATGCTTTAGTCTGCGGTGCCCAATTAGTGACGGAATTACAAACGATCGTCGCCCGAGAAATCGATCCACTTGATCCAGTCGTGATCGGGATCGGTGAATTTCATGCGGGGACCCGTTACAATATCGTAGCCAATCAAGCAAAGATCAAAGGGACCTTGCGAACGTTTGATCCAAGCACCCGCGCCTTTGCTTTAAAGCGAATCAAAGAAATCGGCCAACAAGTCGCGGCTGCTCATCGAATCGAATTTCAGCTGACGAATTATGATGCTGCAGCACCAGTGATCAATGAATTACATGCTAGCCAGCTAGCACAACGATCAGCTGCTAAACTGGTTGGAGCAGCTAATGTAGTCACAAATTATCGGAAAAGCATGATGGCAGATGATTTTGCTGATTTTCTAGCTGTGGCTCCAGGAATCTACGGACGAGTCGGAACACGGAATGCGCACGATCCGGCTACTCAACACGAGCATCATCATGAAGCTTTCAACATTGCAGAAGATGCGCTTGTCTTAGCAGCAGCTTATCATGTGCAAGTTGCGTTGGATTATTTTAAAAGTTGATTTTCTACTGAATCGTTAAAGGTACTGAAATCGGTTTGGTTATTTAGTGTTAGCAGTTATGAGGTGTTTCTAAATAAAACTTGTTTTTTTCTTAGGATTTTCAGAGAATTTTTTCGGAACGCTTTTCTTTTTAGCAAAAAAGCATAAGATGAAAGAAAACGGCTAAAAGGAGTTCTTTATGAATCTAATCGATTTTATTTTGCATATCGACGCCCATTTGACTTTGTTAGTTCAACAATACGGATTGGGAATTTATCCCATTTTATTTGGGATTATTTTTATTGAGACCGGTGTAGTGATTTTTCCTTTTTTACCGGGAGATTCGTTTTTATTTGCAGCCGGTGCTTTAACTGCACTAGGCGGGAATGTTTTGCATTTGCCTTCTGTGATCGTGATTTGCGTGTTGGCTGCGATCTTAGGAGATATGTTGAACTATTGGATCGGGCACACAGTGGGAGTCAAGGCTTTGTACCATTCGCCGATCTCGCGGTTTATCAAACCGGAAAAAGTTCGTGAAGCGGAAAACTTTTTCAATGAGCGAGGGAAATGGACGATTTTTCTCGGGCGTTTCATGCCGTTTGTTCGGACGTTTATTCCCTTTATCGCAGGGTCGAGCAAAATGAGTTGGCCACTTTTTTCCGCCTTCAATATTTTTGGCGCGATCATTTGGGGAACGATCATCAGCTTGGCTGGCTACTTTTTAGGAAATATTCCTTTCATCAGTGGTCACTTCTCATTGATCATGTTAGGGATCGTAGTGGTCTCGCTCTTACCGATTGCGCTGCCTTATCTCAAACGTAAGTTAGCTTAAAAATACACCCTCAGCGTTTTTGCTGAGGGTGTATTTTTATGTTTTAACCAAGCACTAAAAATCGAGGACAAAAAAACTGATTTCTGGTGGAACCCGGAAGCGAAAGGGCGGTCCCGTTGTTCCGATTCCAGTGTTGACGAAAAGTAAACTGTGGGGCAATTGATAAAAACCAGCGAGATAATCATGGGAACCTGGATTTTTGTAACGAAAAAATGGGAGTGCGATTTGCCCACCGTGGCTGTGTCCGACTAAGATCAAATCTGGTCGCTGGGTCAAAAATTTGACTTGATCAGGCTCGTGGACTAAAACGAGTGAGAGCTTAGCTGGTGGTAATGGTTTTGTATAATCAGGCCGACCGCACCGCCCATCGGCTAACCCTAAAATCGACACTTCTAATTGAGTGAGTTCGACGCTTTGATTATCCAGTACGGTAAAACCTGCCGCAATGAGACTTGTTTTAACGAATGCTTCTCCGCCACTGCGATAATCGTGATTGCCTAAGATCGCAAATTTTCCGTAAGGTGCTTCTAGCTGGCGCAAACTCTCGATCACTGGTGTGAAGTCACGCATTTTCCAGTAGCGATAATTTTCAATCAAGTCGCCCGTAAAAATAATTAAGTCTGGCTTTTTCACTTGGATCTCAGCTTGGACTTTTTTAAAGTGTTTAACTGAATAAAAACGTGAAAAATGCAGATCGCTGATTTGGACAATTGTCAATTTAGACATCAGGGGAGCGCTCAGTTTTAAGCGAGTCGTCTTTTTCAAATAAACTGTTTGACTGACTAAGCGGTAAGTCTCAACTTGCCATAAAATGAAAAGTAGCCCGAGTAGAACGAGCCAGAATAAAATCTTCATCTTATCACCTCGCCTGCAGTATACGCAAAAAGAACCTCAGTGAAAAGACTCACTCAGGTTCTTCGGAGAAATTTAACGGTTGATTTCATATAGGTGCTACTTAATCTTCTACTGGCTGGACTGTTTCCCGCTGGACTAAGCGGTGAGGCACGATCAATTGAACGCCTGTCGCGGGTTGTTTTTCAAATTGTTCCAATAACTTTTCCGTAGCTAATTTACCTAACTCGCTGATCTCGATATCAATACTCGTTAAATACGGATGGACCAGGGTCGCAAAGATCGAATTGTTGAAGCTGATCACCGATAGATCTTCGGGTACTCGGAGTGAATGAAGTTCGGCTAATTGGATCACTCGCAGCGCAAAAATGTCATCGATCACGACGATCGCACTGGCTTGGGTTTGTTTGATCCGTTCAGGAAAGTCTAAATAATCATGTGGTTCAAGCAGCGTCAAAGCTGGATGTGTTGGAAGTTGATGGAGCATCAAAGCTTCCTGGTAACCAAAGTAACGTTCAAAAAATAAGATTTCTTGGTCGACGTTAGTGGCAAATAAAATGTTTTGATGTCCCTTTTGAATCAAATATTCAGTCGCTTGTTTTCCGAGTAGTTGATTGTCATTGTCGACATAGACTGTGCTCGTTTCCTTTTCAGCTGGGCGCCCGATCAATGTGTAGGGGATCTGATTTTGTTGCAAGTAACTGGCGATCGGATCATTTTTTTGTGAATAAGTCAAAATGAATCCATCCACTTGTTTTTGCCGGTGCATTTGCTGGATGTTATGGAGCAATTCAGCTTGGGTCTTTGCCGAAGCGATGGCCGTCGTCAGCTGTGCTTCATGCGCTCGTTCGTTGATCGCATTGATCAATTCTAAATACAGCGGATTGCCCATCTTTTCTTTTGAACCAAAGACCGGCAAGATCACGCCGAGAGAATTAGCGCGTTGTTTTCCAAGATTACGCGCACTGACATTCGGGAAATAACCTAATTCATCCATGATCTTTCGAACCTTTTTTTTGGTCGCTTGTGAGATGCTGGGATGATTATTGATCACCCGCGAAACCGTTGAAGGGGAGACTTTCGCTTTTTTAGCGACATCTTTTACGGTGACGGTCATGTTTTCGCTCCTCTCCTCAATTTAATCGTTTACTGTCTATGCTTGACGCTGTGCTTTCCAACAAGTCGTTAAAAAGTCATAAGTCAATTCTTTAGTAGAAGACACTAGCGGTAAGTCGTGGCCGAGATTTTTAGCTTGGCCGACCCCGATCGCGAGGGCGCCGCTTTGATTGATCGCAGTAATCCCTGCTGCGGCGTCTTCAATCCCGATACATTCCTTTGCAGTTAGGCCAACAACTTCAGCAGCCAATAAGAAAATATCTGGTGCGGGTTTGCCGGCTTTGACTTTTGCTGGATCTGCGATGCCATCAAAATACGACGTCAATTCCATTTGGTCAAGTAAAAAGGGACCATTTTTACTCGCAGAAGCTAATGCGATCTTGATGTGGTGTTTGCGCAATGTTTCCAAAAGTGTTTTGATGCCGGGATAGACATCTTTTGGTGACACTTGTTGGATCATCTCGACATAGTATTTGTTTTTGCGGGCCGCTAGCTCAGCAAATTCTGCTGCTGAAAATTGCTCCGCTTTGCCACCATATACGAGCATGCGTTGTAGCGAATCTTCTCGGCTGACGCCTTTTAGTTGTTCGTTGAAAGCTCGGTCGATCGCAATCCCGATCTCTTGCCCTAATTTTTTCCAGGCCAAGTAATGATATTCAGCAGTATCGGTGATCACACCGTCTAAATCAAATAATACCCCTTTAAACATAACGTTCCTCCTTGTCAGCTAGTTTCTCGTCTATTTTACTAAATCAAATCAGTTAGCGTCAGTAAAATGAAGGGCTTTTAATGGATGGCCGTTTCATAATGATCCGCTAGTTGGATTTCTTGATCATAGATTTTCATCGTCAGTGGTTCGCCAGCTTTTAAATCAAATGCGACATTTTGTTGATCGACAGTGACTGCTACTAAGCGCCCGCGATAATTGATATGAAACGCATATTGTTGCCAGCATTTTGGTAAAAATGGCGCGAAGCTCAATGTCTCATTGAACGTTTTCATTTGAGCAAAACCTTGAACGATCGCTAACCAACTGCCTGTCATCGACGTGATGTGCAAGCCGTCTTCTGTATCATTGTTGTAATTATCCAGATCAAGTCGTGCAGTTCGTTGATACATCTCCACCGATTTTTCTTCCAATCCTAATTCAGCGGCTAAGATCGCGTGGATCGAAGGGGAGAGCGAAGACTCGTGGACGGTCATTGGTTCGTAAAATTCGAAGTTGCGACGTTTTTCTTCTAAGCTGAATTGATCATCGAAGAAATAAATCCCTTGTAACACATCAGCCTGTTTAATAAAACACGACCGCAAAATCTTATCCCATGACCAATGTTGGTTGAGTGGCCGTTCGCTGGTTGCCAAATCCATCGTAGTCATCAAGTCCTTGTCCAAAAAAGTATCATGTTGAATAAAGACACCTAACTCCTCGTCAACTGGATAATACATTTTGGCTGCGATCTCTTGCCACTTTTCTAATTCAGCTTTTGGGATCTCAACACTTGCTTCGGTTTCATATTTTTGATACATCTGGGCGGTATAAGAAAGGACCCAAGCAGCTAAGGTGTTGGTATACCAGTTATTGTTGACGTTGTTTTCATATTCGTTGGGACCGGTGACACCATGGATCATATATTTTTGTTGTCGTTTTGAAAAATGCACGCGGTCTGCCCAAAAACGTGCGATCTCGGTCAAGACTTCGAGACCTTCTTTTTTCAAATACGTATCATCGCCTGTGTAGTTGGTATAATTGTAAATCGCATACGCCATTGCACCATTGCGGTGAATCTCTTCAAACGTGATTTCCCATTCGTTGTGGCATTCGATCCCGGTAAAGGTCACCATCGGATAAAGTGCCCCTTTTAACCCTTGACGTTGCGCATTGACGTGAGCTTCTGGCAATTGGTTATGACGATATTTCAACAGATTTTTGGTTACTTCTGGTTTAGCCAGTGCTAAATAAAGTGGGACTGCATAAGCTTCGGTATCCCAATACGTCGCACCGCCATATTTTTCACCAGTAAAGCCTTTTGGTCCGATATTCAATCGTTCATCTTCACCGTAGTAAGTTGAAAACAGTTGGAATAAATTGAAACGGATTCCTTGTTGCGCTTCTGCGTCACCGTCAATGACCACGTCAGCTAAGGCCCAACGTTTAGCCCAAGCTTCATTTTGTTCAGTCAGTAGCTCGTTGAAATCTTTTTGATTTTCGGCTAAAACTTTTTCGGCAGCAGCTAGTTGATCTTCTTCTGCTACGTCCCGGCTAGTGATGATCGCCACATGTTTTTCTAACTGTCGTTGCTCGCCAGTTTTTAAGTGCCACGTAAACTCTTCCATTACTTCTAAACTCGTATCATGTTGAACGCCAGTTTTTTGATCACCAAAATGTTGCATCGCGGCTGTCACTGAGAACCGTTCGATCTCAAAATCATTGGGGATCGTTTGGGCTGTCAAAAAGCTGAATTCATCGGCTAACCCACGATTTTTTTCCAGCCAAAACATCTCATCATAATTGCTATCTTCATTGTGGACATTATTATCGAGCTTCGACCAGATTTGAATATCCGCTTCACCAGCTAAACATTCTGCATTTAGTTGGATCACAGCAAGTTCAGGTTGAACGATACTTAAAAAACGGTCAAAGGTGAAACGAATGGTTGCTTCTTCGATCGTCACGACAAATTCACGATGCAAGACACCATTTTCTAGATTGAGTTCCAAATAGAAATCTTCAACGGGTTGGACATTCAGATCAACTTCAGTCTCATTGATGAACAGCCGCATTTGAATAAAGTCAATCGCATTGATGACTTTACCAAAATAATCTGGGTAGCCATTTTTCCACCAGCCGACTCGCGTTTTGTCAGGATACCAGATTCCTGCAAGATAAGTTCCTTGATGGTGATCGCCGCTATACGTTTCTTCGAAGTTTCCGCGCATACCCATGTAACCATTTCCGATACTCGTCAATGATTCTTGCAGACGCCGGTTGTTTTTGTCTAAAGTTCGCGTTTTGATCTTCCAAGGATCAATCTCAAATAAACGTTTGATGTGTTTCATAGTTTTCCTCCTTGTGGTAAACGACTTTAACAGTCAGTAATTATTCGTTAATCCGATAATAAACGCAACCGATTGCACAAGTCAAGTTTTTATATCGGAAACTGATATTAATAAAGAAACCGTGTGGGGCTTTACAAAAAAATAAAAAGCGTTTATAATTCGAAATAACGAAACCGGTTGCGCAATTGTTTGCACACGGGATAAAATCAAAAAGGAGAGGTAGCATGAAGGGAATCAAGAAGTTGTTCAATTTTGAGTTTTGGCAGAAATTCGGGAAAGCATTGATGGTGGTCATTGCCGTGATGCCGGCTGCCGGATTAATGATCAGTATCGGAAAATCACTTCCGTTGATCGACGAACAAGCTAGCTTTTTAGTTACAACAGGTGGCGTAATCGAAAATATCGGTTGGGCTGTGATCGGGAATTTACATTTACTATTTGCACTGGCAATCGGAGGAAGTTGGGCAAAAGAACGAGCAGGTGGTGCCTTTGCAGCTGGGCTCTCATTTATTTTAATCAATCGGATCACCGGTTCAATCTTCGGCGTTACTTCTGAAATGCTGACAAAAGCTAATGCGATGACGCATACGTTATATGGAGCAAAAATCCCAGTTGACGGCTATTTCACGAGTGTATTGGAAGCGCCTGCATTGAACATGGGTGTCTTTGTTGGGATTATTGCCGGGTTTGTAGGAGCGACGGCGTATAATAAGTATTACAACTTTAGAAAATTACCAGAGGTCTTAACGTTTTTCAATGGAAAGCGCTTCGTACCATTTGTCGTGATTTTTCGTTCGGTACTTGTCTCACTGATCCTAGCATTTGTATGGCCGATCGTTCAGACTGGGATCAATGATTTTGGGAAATGGATCGCTGAGTCACAAGATAAAGCGCCTATCTTGGCTCCATTTTTATACGGAACGTTAGAACGCTTGCTCTTGCCATTCGGATTGCATCATATGTTGACGATCCCGATCAATTATACGGCGCTGGGCGGAACCTATGAAATCTTGACGGGAGCACAGGCTGGTAAAGAAGTCTTCGGGCAAGATCCGTTATGGTTAGCTTGGGCGACTGATTTAGTCAATCTAAAAGGCAGCGGCGATATGGCACAATATAAACATGTTTTGACGAATTGGACCCCAGCTCGTTTCAAGGTCGGTCAAATGATTGGAGCGTCCGGGATCTTGATGGGATTAACGCTAGCGATGTATCGCAATGTTGACCCTGACAAGCGTAAAAATTATAAATCTATGTACTTATCTGCAGCAGTGGCCGTCTTCTTAACGGGTGTGACCGAACCGTTAGAGTACATGTTTATGTTTGTTGCAGCACCGCTTTATGGAGTGTATGCGGTGATTCAAGGGGCAGCGTTTGCGATGGCAGATGTCATTCATTTGCGGGTCCATTCATTTGGGAACATTGAACTTTTGACGCGAGTACCGATGGCGATCAAAGCTGGATTAGGCGGTGACTTGATCAACTTTGTCTTGTGCACCGTTGGGTTTGGTGTTGCTACCTACTTCATTGCGAATTTTATGATCCGTAAATTTAACTACGCAACACCGGGACGAAATGGAAATTATGAAGTGGAAGGTGCAGAGTCTACAACGAGTAATGCTGCGGCAGGCGAACTATCACCAGATTCACAAATCGTTAAGATCATCAATTTATTAGGTGGTGCGGCCAACATCACGGACGTGGACGCTTGTATGACCCGTTTGCGAGTTTCGGTCAACGACAAAGGCAAAGTTGGAAATGAAGAACAGTGGAAAAAAGCCGGGGCAATGGGACTACTCGTAAAAGATAATGGAGTTCAAGCCGTTTATGGACCTAAAGCAGATATTTTAAAATCAGATATCCAAGATTTGCTAGATTCGGGAGCTGTGGTCCCAAGTGTGGAAACAGCGAGTGAAGCTGAAGTTGAAAAAGTTCCGACTGCTGCTGAATTCAAAGGGATGACCGAAGAAATCGTAGCTCCAGCTAATGGTCAATTGATTCCGATCGATAAAGTTGAAGATGATGTCTTTTCGCAAAAAATGATGGGTGAAGGTTTTGCAGTCATTCCTGAAAATGGCGATATTGCGGCTCCAGTTGCTGGGAAAGTCGTCTCGATCTTTCCGACAAAACACGCGATTGGTTTGCAAACAAAAGAAGGAATTGAAGTCTTAGTCCATATGGGAATCGATACGGTGGATCTAGGTGGCACAGCGTTTGGCTTGAAAGTTGTAGAGGGACAAGAAGTCAAAGCCGGTGAAGTGATCGCAGTTGCTGACTTGGCAAAAATCGAAGCAGCTGGGAAAATGACCACGATGATTGTTGTCTTTACAAATGGCGATAAGATCAAAGCGTATCATCTAAAAGAAGAAGAACTCGTTTCGCGAGGACAAACAATCGGAAACGTGGAGATCTAGGTAAGCAGAGCTGAGACGAACATGGTCTCAGCTCTTATTTTAAAAACAAAGGAGTGGGTCCCAATCAAAGTCTTGACCTTGAATACCCATAGCTGGCTTGAAACAGCCCCGATGGAAAAATTACACCAACTAGCTGATCAAATTCGTCGAGCAGACTATGATTTGATCGCGTTACAAGAAGTAAACCAGTTGATCAAAAGTCCTGCCGTCACTCCGGATCACTATTTTCAACCGACCGATCAACAAGTAGCGATCCATGAAGATAATTTTGCTTATCAATTAGTCGATCTGTTGAAAACGACTGGACATCTCTATCATTGGAGTTGGGTTGCTAGTCATATTGGATATGACCGTTATGAAGAAGGCGTTGCGATTTTGGCGAAAAGTCCGCTGGCAAGTGAAGCATTGTTAGTTTCGGCACTTGACGATCCAACAGACTATCATACTCGCAAGCTTTTACTCAGCCAACTGGAATATGAAAAGCAACCACTTCTTGCAGTGAGCTGCCATTTTTCGTGGTGGCAAGACGAGCAAAGCGGATTTGCCTATGAGTGGCAACGATTGGAAGAAAAATTAACATCGTATCAGATGCCCTTCATATTACTAGGTGATTTTAATAATCCAGCTCAAAGCAAAGGTTATCAAAAAATAATGAACAGTCCGTTGCGCTTACAAGATAGTTTTTTAGTAGCGAATTACACAAAAGGCGAGCACACCGTTTTAAAAGCGATCGATGGTTGGCAGGCCAATCAAGAAAAGTTGCGGATCGATTATCAATTTGTTAGCTCACAAGTTAAAGTTAAAACGTACCGAGTTTTATTTGATGGACAGCAAACGCCGTTGGTAAGTGATCATTTTGGAATTGAAGCTGACCTAGAAATTTAGGTTGGCTTTTTTGTTGACACGTACTTAAAAAAATGTTAATCTTTCTAAGTTGCTTATTTACAGCAAACAATTAAAATGATTTCCAAAAAAGTTGTTGACAGTCTCACTGATTAGCGTTATGATTTCAAAGTTGCTTTTGATAGTAAGCTTTGATCGACAAACAACTTCAAAAAAGAAATTAAAAAAGTTGTTGACTTTCAGCTGGTAAGCTGATAAGATACAAGAGTTGCTGATGCAACATGAAACACCATGTAGACCTTTGAAAACTGAACGAAATAAGACGAACCAAATGTGTAGGGCGTTTCTATTGATAGAAACAACATACAAGCAAGCAATTTATGCTAGCGAATCAATTTTTATTTGAGCTT
>NZ_CACSLH010000042.1 GCF_902706605.1 Enterococcus sp. CSURQ0835
TGGGAAATAACTTATAAATCTATTTGGATATGATGGAACGCCGTATGAAGCGAAAGTTTCATGTACGGTGTGAAGCGGGGGAAAACTTGGAGATAACATCAAAAAGTTACCTATCGCTATAACGTGGTGGATGGAAAGAAACCTTGCCAGAAATTGCAGATGAAATCAATATTCTTAATTTAACTAGTAAGCCAGAAAATCAAGGCTTACTTGATCCCTATGTCATTATGAAGAAAAAGAAAGACTCAGAAAGTTTAGCAATTGATATTCTGACCTTTTTAACAGGCATTTCTAGTCGAGATGGGGAGAAGTTTCCAGTGTTGCGCAAGGCCATTCGGACGGTTACCCAAAGTAAGCAACGAGGATTATTACAAGTAATCGTTGAATTGCATAAAGAAGGCTCACCAGTTGCGGAAAATATCGCGGATCATATCGAGTCCTTTACCGATTATGATTTTGCCCATTTGCTTTTCTCAGATGGTTCAATTACCCAATCGATTAGCTTAGACAAGCAGTTGAATATCATACAAGTGGCGGATTTGGTTTTACCAGATGCGGAAACGACTTTTGAAGAATATACTACCATGGAGTTACTAAGTGTTTCTATGCTAATTGTCATTTCCACTTTTGCTTTGGACTTTATCCATAGCAACCGAGAAATTTTCAAGATTGTGGACTTGGATGAAGCTTGGAGTTTTCTTCAAGTGGCACAAGGGAAAACATTATCGAATAAATTAGTTCGTGCTGGTCGGGCCATGAATGCCGGGGTTTATTTTGTTACGCAAAATAGTGATGATTTACTGGATGAACGCTTGAAGAATAATATCGGATTGAAGTTTGCTTTTCGTAGTACCGATATTCATGAAATCAAGAAGACTTTGGAATTCTTTGGGTTAGATCAAGAAGATGAAAGCAATCAAAAACGCCTACGAGATTTGGAAAACGGCCAATGTTTAATGCAAGATTTGTATGGTCGAGTAGGTGTGGTTCAAGTTCATCCAGTCTTTGAAGAACTTTTCCATGCTTTTGATACCCGTCCACCTGTTCAAGAGAGAATGGAGTGAGGAGATGAAAAAGAAACTTTTTCGGATTGTGGGAGTGATCGCAATCAGTCTCTGTATCATGTTACTTCTTCTCAGTCTGATTGGAACGGTTGCCGAGGCAACAGGTCTGGTTGATGATACAGTTGAAGCGGGAAATTTATATTCCCAATACTCACTGAACAACTATCAACTAGATTTCTTTGTGGATAGCTCTTGGGATTGGCTTCCTTGGAATTGGGGTGATGGCTTAGGGAAGAGTGTGATGTATGGTCTTTATGCCATCACCAATTTCATTTGGACCGTGAGTCTGTATTTGTCGAACGCCACGGGTTATGTGGTTCAAGAAGCTTATCGACTTGATTTCATTTCAGACACGGCTGAAAGTATTGGAAAGAATATCCAAATATTGGCCGGTATTACCGAAAATGGACTACAGACCTCAGGCTTTTATTTCGGTTTTCTATTATTGATGATTTTAGCTCTAGGAGTTTACGTTGCCTATACGGGTCTACCCAAGCGAGAAACCACCAAAGCAGTCCGAGCTGTGATTAATTTTGTAGTAATCTTTCTACTTTCGGGTTCGTTCATTGCGTATGCGCCTACCTATATCACAAAAATCAATGACTTTAGTTCGGATGTTAGTGAAGCGGCTCTTAGCCTTGGAACCGAGATCGTTGTGCCCAATTCAGAAAGCCAAGGAAAGGATAGTGTCGATTTGATTCGAGATAGCTTGTTTTCGATTCAAGTCCAACAACCTTGGTTACTCTTGCAATTTGATGATTCCAATATAGAAGAAATTGGCGAAGACCGGGTCAACAAGATTCTATCTGTGAGTCCAGATGAAAACAAAGGCAAGGATCGGGAAGAAGCAGTCAAAGCGGAAATTGAAGACAATGACAATGCGAATTTAAGTATTACCAAGACCATGAACCGCTTAGGGACCGTGGTCTTTTTGGTGTTGTTCAATATTGGGATTTCTTTCTTTGTCTTCCTTCTAACAGGGGTTATGTTGTTTTCGCAAATTCTCTTCATTATCTTTGCGATGTTTTTGCCGATTAGTTTCTTATTGTCCATGTTGCCGACTTATGAAAGTTTGGGCAAGAAGGCGATTATTCGCTTATTTAATACGATTATGTTGCGAGCAGGTGTCACCTTGGTGATTACGACTGCATTTAGTATCTCCACGATGTTTTTCAACATTTCCGCAACCTATCCATTTTTCATGGTTGCTTTTCTGCAAATTGTGACCTTTGCCGGCATCTATTTCAAATTGGGTGACATTATGAGCATGTTCAACCTTCAAAGTAATGATAGCCAATCAATGGGAAGACGGGTCATACGAAAACCGCAAATGTTAATGAACCGTAAATTGCGGCAACTTAATCGCAATGTGGGACGAACTTTAGCTTTTGGTGGAGGTGCAGCAGTTGGAAATAAATTGGCAAAGGAACAATCAAAATCCAATTTTAAGCCATCCGGTTCTTCTCTGCGAAAAAATTCACGATTACCTAACGATCAGGAGGCATCATCTGACTTGAATAAGGAAAAGCCAATTCCAAATAATAAGAAACAATCTCGAATGAATTTGGCAGGGAGAAAAATTGGCAAGGTTCTGGATACCCAAGCTTTGGTGAAAGATAAGACCAAACAAGTAAAGGATCAGGTAAAGAATACGCCAACCAACTTGAAATACAATCTCCATAAAGGAATTGAAAAGACGAAAAAAGCACCAGAAGAATTCAAGCGTGGACTTGTCCAAGAAAAAGCAAATCGAGCGGAGTTGCGAGAAAAACAACGGCAACGTAGAGATGAAAAAATGGCTGAAAAACGAAAAGTTTTGGACGAATCAACAAACCGTCATGGAAAAAGAAGGTCTAATGTTTCGATAAAAAAAGAAGACCAACCTCAGAAAGATAAGATACCGAAAAATGAACTTCCAAAACGGATTGTGAGAGTAAATTCGAATCCTGAAATCAAACGAAAACTAGCTAGTCAGGAAAGTGTTTCAAAAAGAATAAGTCAACCATCAAGTAAGAAAAATTCTTTCCAACAAGTGAAACAGCTGTCTACTCTGTCCAAGCGAACTAATCAAAAAGTACAAAAAAGAATGAACCCTCGTCCAAAATCAAGGTCAGGTGAGAAAAAATGAATGTAAAGAAAGTAAGTGTCATTTCGCTAGCTTTTCTGACCATCTCTTTTATGGGTATCTTGATGTGTGTGGGTTTGTTGTTTGGTGAAGACAGTGAGGGAAGTGGTAGTTCTGGCACTTCTCCTGGCGGAATTACTGTTTCAGAAGAAGTATTGAAACACCGTGCAATGGTGGAAAAATATGCCAAAGAATCGGATATAACAGAGTATGTCCCAATTCTTTTGGCGATTATTCAAGTGGAATCTGGGGGCACAATGGAAGATGTTATGCAAAGTTCTGAGTCAGCCGGGTTGCCACCGAATTCATTAAGTACCGAGGCATCTATCAAACAAGGGTGCCTCTATTTTGCTTCTTTGGTTAAGCGTTCCGAAGAACTAGGGTGTGATCAAGATAGTATCATTCAGGCCTATAACTATGGCGGTGGGTATTTGGATCATGTCGCGAAAAACGGGAAGAAGCACAGTTTTGCTTTAGCTGAATCTTTTTCAAAGGAAAAATCGGGCGGTCAAAAAGTCGATTATCCCAACCCAATAGCGATTAAGGAAAATGGTGGGTGGCGGTATAACTATGGCAATATGTTTTATTGCTTGTTGGTGAAACAATATCTGAACACGACACAGTTTGATGATAAAACCGTCCAAGCGATTTTTGACGAGGCGTTTAAGTATGAAGGAACTGCCTATGTGTTTGGTGGATCAAGCCCCACAACGGGTTTTGATTGTAGTGGATTAACCCAATGGTGTTATGCCAAAGTTGACCTGAAACTTCCTCGGGTGGCTCAGGATCAGTATGATGCCATGACTCATATTGATTTAAAAGATGCCAAACCAGGTGATTTAGTTTTCTTTCATTCGACTTATGATGCTGGTACTTATGTGACCCATGTAGGCATTTATGCAGGGGAGAATCGCATGTTTCATGCAGGAGATCCAGTGGGTTGGACGAATCTAACGGAAAGCTATTGGCAGCAGCATCTTATCGGAGCTGGACGGTACAAATAAGAGAAAAGAGGTAAAAACATGAAGATCAAAATTGAACGGAATCAAAAAGAAAAGAGCCCAGAAAAGAAGAAAGAACGAGTTGTATCCGTAGGGAAGCATCGAAAAATGGTGCTTGCCCTTTGGCTTTTATTGTCTTGTAGCCTTGCTTTTGGAATCTACAAAAACTTCACCGCCATTGATCAGCATACAACTCATGAAGAAGTGGTTATAAAAGAGAAAGTAGTGAATACTTCTGGTGTTGAAAGTTTTACGAAGGATTTTGCGAAAGAATACTTTTCGTGGAAGAATAATAAGGAAGTAATTGAAAAGAGAATGAGTAACCTTGGTCAGTACCTTACAGAAGAAGGACTCGCTTTGAGCCAAGATATGGTCCGGGCAGATATTCCCACTAGTTCCGAAGTTCAAGAAGTAAAAATCTTAGACGTTGAGAAGCGCTCGGAGGAATTTGTCGTTTCATTTTTAGTGGATCAAAAGATTACGGAAGGGAAAAAGGCACAACAAGTTTCTTCCGCTTATCGAGTGACAATCTTTGAAGATGAAAAAGGGAATCATATAGTGACGAGTTTGCCTACCATGATTGCAAAACCTGATAAGGCAAAATATGAAGTAAAACAGGTAGAAAATGATTCAGAAATTGATGCCAAAACCACAGAAGAAATCACGGAGTTTTTAGAGACATTTTTCAAGCTTTATCCAACAGCATCGGAAAAAGAACTTGAATACTATGTTGAAAATGGTGCGATGCGACCAATTGATTATAGCTTAAAATTTGTGGAATTAGTGAATCCTATTTATCAGAAAAATGAGAATGGGTTTCAAGTGAATGTTGGAGTAAAGTATTTAAGTAGTATAGAAAATGTAACAACTACCTACCAATATCAGTTGAAATTAATAAAGGACGTAAACTGGAGAATTACTGCTTTATGATGAATATTCTCAAAAAAACAGTAATAGAATTATCTATCTAAAATATGTAAAATAATCAATGAGTAAAAAATATAAGGGATTCGATACTAAGGAGAGTAGAAAATAACCCCAAGGTATATCTGATGATTCCTATTTAGAGTTAGAAAATTGGTATGTCTAGATAATTATTTGATAAAGACAAAATAGTGATATAATTATTATCAGAATAAGTGGTGTTTTCAAGGATAAAGAATTAAGAATATAAGTTGATAGGTAAGTTACACATAAGTTTAAGTTCGATTAGTTAGAGTGTGGGGTGGCTACGTAATTTTTAGATAATAAAGTTGGTGTAACCAAACAATTAGTAATCTTGAAAACAATCGTACTTACATGAATTTACCCAATATATTGCTATTAGTTCGGTATTAGAAATTGAAATGAATAATATTCATGAGAATGACGTGTTAGCAATAACAGTTAAAACTACTGCAGCTAGTAGGATTACCGGTGCTATAATTGAAGGGCATTAGGAACTTTATATCCTACTGCACTAATATTGTTCACCTCAAATGCTACTAAGAATTATAAAAAAAGAATAGGAGGTAGAAGTATGGGAGCACCTAGTGGACATCCATTTTTTGGAAATCAATATACTAATGGAGGCTATCAATCTGGTACTTATACTTATGTTGGGTCGGGAAGTGAATGCGTTATGTCTACTGTGAATAGTGTTTTAAAAGAAAATGCGAATAACAAGTATAGTATTTCAGCTCAAAAAAATTCTGATAAAGGGGCGAAGGAGTTATCCCATATTCAGAAATCATTTGCTATAAATGATCTATCTGGGAGAGATAAAGCTATTATCATCGGTGGAATTTTGGTTACGGTGGTATCTATTGGTAGTGTAATTACCTATAAGAAGTTGAAAAAAATGAAAAAAAAAGAGACCGTTGAATTAGAGAATATCGGAGTTTGTACTGATTGTGGGAAGCCATTAATCGATTCGGAACTTCATCTAGAAAATGATAGAGCATTTATTAGTTGTAATAATTGTGGTACAAAAAACTATGCACATTATGATGAATAATAGGAGGGCTAGTTATGGGACTATTTGATTTCTTTAAAAGTGATACTGAAACGAATAAAGAACTTTCTTGGGAAGAAGAAAATGCATATAAAGGTGATACACCGAACTGTCCTAAATGTGGGACTCCCTTAACAAAGCGATATGTATTTAGTGAAATGTACTGTGATAATTGTAGGTATGGGCTAGACGATAAGAATTTAGAAGATGAGGAATCGCTAAGCGTCTATGATGCAGCGCTTATTTGGCAATCAAATGGCAAAGATGAGGATTATACATTTGGTTATTCTGATGATGAATTAGAAGATGCACTTAAATAAAGCAAACTAAATAATAATTATTATGGCATTTGGCAATTACGCTAAGTGCTTTTTTTATATCTCAAATCAGGAAGGATGAATTGAACATTTTTTCTTAAAGTTATAAAGAAATGGATAAACAAAGAAAGAATATGAAAATTAAACTGAATAATGGTAAATCAAGACAAAATGGTATAGAATGTGGCTTTCACGTTCGTATTTGAGAAATCGGATAAAATCGATGCTTTTTGCCATTCTTTTAATGTGGCACGAAGAGGAGGATCGATTCTAAAAAAGTACAAAAAATAGAACATCATCATTCTATTATATAACGAAAAACGATACTTGAATAAAAATTCAAGTATCGTTTTTTTAATACTTATAAATACTGTTTTGCTTTTGTACTATGGATAAATCAAAGTCTTGCTTGTTATTCACAATTTCATTGTAGACAGTGAGTATGTTCTCAAAATCTTTAGGAGTAGGATTTGAATGGATGGATACTACGGTACACTCTGGTACGAACAGTGATGGAAGATTGGTTATTAAAAGATCGTACTTACACATTTTTTCTCTAACTGAGGTAAGACTAGTAGCTTCAATCAAATCCACATTCACTCGCGTTTTTAAATGATACATAATATCTTCTTTCAAAAAATTACAGTGCTCGTAGCTCGTATTGAAAAAGAGTCCAGTCTTAATAGTTGGCGATTTTTGTTCCAATTGATCAGATAATGAGTCCCATGAAGTGACTACCATAAATAGTAGTCGATTAATAACGGAATCATCTACATAAATTGGTAAATCATTATTTAAAAAATAACGAGATACAATTTCTTTGACCCTTTGTGTGAATCCTTCGTAATAATTATTGAGATTGATAAAAAATTCTTCATTAGGATTATAGAGGATTTTTGCGGGTCCCCAAATATAAGTGGTTGCGTTGTATAGATAAAGCATAAGTTCTTCTTTATTAGAAAGGATTAGATTTTCCTTTTCAATAATTGAATTTAGTGTATTTTCTATCGCGACACGAAGATGATTAATTTTTGGATTTAAGGAGCATTTTTGATTTAAATCTGTCATTGACCATGCATATTTGTCATTGAAAAATATATAAAATAATCGATATATGCTCTTTGAGGTTATCTCAGTGTGGTAGTGTTGAAAAAGTTTTTGAATTAACTCTTCTGAAAAAGTAAACCCATGTTTTTGGTCATTTTGTGATTGGCTTGGAAGTAAATGACCTCTGCGAATGCGTAGAAAATTAATAAATAACATAGTTCTAAATTTATTTACATAAGAATAGGTTTGGCGTGCAGGTGTTTGTAAAAATGGGTAACAATCCATAAACTCTTGCATGACCTCATCCATCAATTCAACATCGTTCTCAGTAATTACTTTTTCAATGAGTCCATATTTTTCGATTAAGTAGCAAAAATAGAACCAGCAGATTTTTCTCTCATCACCGATTATGTCCATATAAGTACAGTCAATGTGAAAGTCGAAAGGAGCTAAAAGTTCATTGATTGTTCCTATCTTTCTTTTTAATGTAGAAATGCTGAGGAAAAGATGATCAGCTAGAGAGGTCAAGTTGGTATGTCTACTTAAGAAGATTTCTTCAAGTATGGAAAATCTTGCAGACTGATTGTACAGTGCAGAAAAAATAAAAAAAGGATTTTGATCAGGCATGAGAATTAGCCGTACACCGAGTTGTTTACTACTTTCCAGTTTCGCTGGGGTGATGTATCGGTTGATATCTCCAATGCTTTTACGAACTGTACTTTCAGAGATTTGGGTAAATTTCGAAATAGTGCTTATTTTTTCCCAGTCTCTATAAATGAGAAATTTAATGATTTGATAGTGTCGTTGTAAGTTTTTTTCTAATAATGTTTCCATATGGAGCCTCCAATAGTTAACGAACGTTAGATTAAAAATGAACTTTCTCAACGAGAAGTATTGTTCTATAGTTATCACCGTTGTTGGAAACATAGGTAAGCTGACAAGCTACAATTATTATAACAACATTAGAGTAAGAAAAACAATGGAAGGTAAGGAGAATGGAAAGAAAAAAACGATCAAGAATTGTTATCCTTTTAATTTTGTTGATAGCTCTGTTAGTGGGAAGTGTGTACTACTATTTTTTAACTCATCAAACTGCTCCCAATGTAGTTGCCGGCGAAACTGATGGGAAATCAGGTGAGTTTGTTAAGGATATGAGCGAAAAAGAATTTGAAGAGCTTCTTCAAGCGAAGGCTGATAAAAGCGAAGTACGTTTGAAAATGAATTCTGATATGGTTTTTGAATCTTCATCAGAGGTTGGCGAGGTCAGTATATTAAATCCGGCAAGTAATCAATATGCCATACGCGTTCAGACTACAATTGATGGAGAGAATAAAGTTGTTTATGATTCAGGTCTCATTAAGCCAAAACAATATGTATCCCAAGGTAAATTAAGCACTACCATCAAAAAAGGTGTTTATAAAACACAAAATTTAGTCACCTATTATGAGAACGATAAGGCACAAAAAAAGGTTGGAGAAACCCTAGTAGTAGGGCAATTATCTGTGAATAACTAGAATATCTAGTTATAAATAATAGAAACAATGGAGGAACAAAAATGAAAAAAACACAATTTGTAGCACTTTTCGGTGTAGTCGCATTTGGAGGAGCAGCATTATTAGGCCCGTCAGCTGCGTTTGCCTATGAAGATGGTCAACCAGATCCGAATACCCAACCACAGGAAGTCAAAAAACAAGATTCTGCTACTATTCCGGCAGAAGGAACATTTAAAGAATTTGACCCAACAGATCCAACAGACCCGACTCAACCAGATCCAGATCCAACAGATCCTGCATGGGTTGATGTTAAAATTCCAACAAAAATCTTATTTGGTCAAACGGATGTAAGTACAGGTATTATTTCTCCACTTTATGAAATTGAAAATCTTTCCTCAAAAGGAGTTAAGATTTCTGTTAGCGATTTTAAGGATAGTGGTACACCCGGAGGATCTGGAAGTCAAACGGATGCTGAAAAAATTAGTGATAAGTTGACTTTGAATTTAACCAATAAAACTGTAAATAAAGACATTGCTTTGCACACGACAGATCCGCAAAATCCTGCTCAATTCCCGGCGGAAATTGGTACTTTGAATCCAACTGGAGACAAGCTTGAATTTAAATTAAGTGGTGGGGTAGCAACAGGGTTTAATTTTGAGAAGAATGCTTTAAATCCACAATATGATTTAGTTCTTAAGTTTGAAGTTCAATAGGAAATGATATGAAAAAATACTATGGGTTTATATTGCTATCGTTGGTTGTCGTACTAACTTTTATTTGTCCAATCGAAACCTTCGCTGAGTCATCAAGTATTCGGTTTAATCATATTCCGATTGAGGGAATCATTGGCAAAGGAAACCACCAACATTCTGATGTGGTTGATGAAAACCAAAGTGATAAGATGGAGAAATTACCACAATTAGGCAATGAAGGAGATATTAGTAAATTTCTCTCCTTCATTGGAGTGGTTCTTATGCTTATCGCTTTAGAGCTAAGGTTTCTATTGGGAGGCGCTTATGAAAAAAAGTAGCATTTCTTTGATCATGGCTTTCGTTTGCATTCTTGGAAGTTTGTCGTTTCCCACATATAGCTTTGCAAGTGATTCAGGAGCTACCGCAGCAGGAGTTGCACAAGATGCTACTGAGGCCGAGTGGAGTAAGCTTGATACTTTTTTGACACAGGCTCTTATACCAAAAAAAGAGGGTACATCCGTTTCGTATGATTATCCCACAAACTTTGAGACTTACTGTACGAATTGGGAAATGAATGAATACAATTTTACCGGTCCTGCCAAACGAGTCATAACAAAAATCACTAGCTCTGATCCAAATACGGTAATTCCGACGTATACAGATCATTCCATTAATTTGACACGAGGCAAAGGAAATACAGGGCTTGTTCAACTTGATATTGAATACGATCTTGAATGGCGATTTTATGTAGAAGAAAAAGTGGGCGGGATTTGGTACCAAGTCAATGATCGAATTGGAAGCTTTCATCAAACAAAATCGATTATAGTAAATGTTTCAAAACGATCACTAGATGTGATTCCAAAGAAAAATAATACGATTGAATTGAATTTATTTGATGCTACATTTAATGATCCGTTTAATTACGTAGATGTTTTATCACACGCTGGAACAGTAAATTGGAGTATGGAAGAGCGACCTATTGATTCCCGACTAGGTGTTACAACCGGTAAGTTTCGATTCTCCGATAATAATGAATCAATGCTGGTTACTGTTCCATTTACAGTAATTGACACCACACCTCCAACAGGGATATTAATCAACCCAATAGAATTAGAACTTGGCCAAAAATCAGATGTTAATGACTTCTTTGTAAGTCCGCCAAAGGATAATGGAAAACAACCCGTTACCATTCGTCCAGACTCGGACCCAAATAGTCTAGGATTAGGTAGTCACAATTTTGGTGTTAAATTAATCGATAACTTGGGAAATACCGCAAGCTTGAGTACTACAGTGATTGTGAAGGATACAACTCCTCCAAAAGTCATAAGTAAGGATGCAACGATAGACTACGGAGGTACTGTAACGGAAGCTGATTTTATCGATCATGTATCAGATAATGATATTAATGGACCATTTTCGTTTTCATTTGATAAGTCAAAACCAACTCCGGACAATAAGAAAGTTGGTATTCAAGATGTTTATCTGGAAGTAAGTGATCCATCTGGAAATATTACCAAAGTACAAGCAAAGTTAACTGTTAATCCTGACAATGTTGCACCTACTGGGAATGGTATTTTACAAATGATCCCAGTCAACGGCAGTATATCAGCCAACCCACTTGATGTAGTAACAAACTTGCAAGATAACGATGCTATTTCAAAAATAACAGCAAAGTATATAAAAATACCTGATACATCTAAAATTGGTTTGACGGATGCAAAAGTTGAATTATCCGATCAAAATGGGAATAAGTCAGAAGTGACTGTACCTGTTTTTGTACATGATCACCATAGTATCTTTGACGATCAATATGTCTTGAGTTCACAAAATTTCACTGCCTATTCTAACCACGTTCCTGCTTCAAAAATTGAAGAATGGATTTTGCAAGAAAGCCAATCTAAAGCGTGGGAACTTTCAAGTGGAAATGAAATATCTCAGCAAATTAAAGTGATCAAGCATGATGTCAAGCCTCAGTTTGGCTCCTATACTGCTACGATCCAACTTGGCAATCTTACGAAAGATATTACGATTAATATTTTAGATGCCAAAGATTTGATTGATGTTACTATCCCGCAAAAAGTAATTTTTGGATCAACAGATGTTCAAAACGGTAATGTATCATCACCAAGTTACGAAGTAAAAAATAATTCAACTGCTAAGCTCAAAGTATCTTTAGCCAAAATGCAAGTGGATTCTAGTTCAACGATTGATGTCATTCGAGCTAATGATATCGAACCTAGTGGGAAAGATGAAAAAGTTAAATTAAGTTTGAGTTCATTGGAAGAATTTCAGTTTCCGATGATTGAGTTACATCCATCAGTTACAAATCAAGAATTGGGAATTTTAAATTCTCAAGCAGTTGGTGGATTTCAAATTAAAGGAGCATATTACGGAAAATATCAAAATACAAAATGTAACATCCAAATGACCTTCAAATTTGAAGTGATTTAGTAGAGATAACTAGGGTGGTCCCCTGGTTATCTCAGTACATAGATTTCATGAGTAATGAGGCGATGGGTTATGCAAAAAAGATATGGTCATCTGATTATTTTAGATGAAATAATTCAAAATGGTTATAAAAAGTATCACTGCCTTTGTGATTGTGGACAAGAAACAATTGTTTATCATTCCAATTTAGTATCAGGTCGAACAAAAAGCTGCGGGTGTGGAAATGTTAAAAATCGGCATAGATATAAAGATTTATCTAATAAAAAATTTGGTGAACTAGTTGCCCTTACCCCAACAGAAGAACGTAGCAAAGGAACCGTTGTATGGAAATGCCTATGTTCGTGTGGCAATGAAATACTGGCATCGGCAAAACGATTGCAACGAGGAGAAATCCGGAGTTGTGGATGTCTTAAGGAAAAACAGTTTCATATTGAAAAGCAAGTATTCGGTAACCTGACTGTCATTGAACCATTAAATAAGAAGTTAGATTGGAAAACAAAATGGAGATGTAAGTGTAGCTGCGGTCAATTATGTGAAGTAAGCTATGGCAACTTATCATCAGGTCACACAAAAAGTTGTGGTTGCTTGAAAAGAGTTGAAAGTAGAACTTGTGTAAAAGGAACAATTGTCGAATGTTTGAAAGCTAAATTGGCCAAAAACAATACTAGTGGCGTAAAGGGAGTTTATCGGTGTAAGGGAATGTGGGTAGCTTATATTACTTTCCGTGGAAAGCGACACTATCTGGGTACGTATGACAATCTAAGTGAAGCAGCGCTGGCAAGAAAAAAAGCCGAAGATAAATATTTTTTGCCGTTGTTAAAACAATTTTCGAGCTGATAGCCGAATTTCCTGATTGCTTTTATTTAAACCATTGAAAAAGGAAAAGAAATATAGATTTTAGTAATAGTAAATACTGAATGTGAGATTGTTAGAATCAACAATGAAAGTAGGAGGATAGTATAATGTGGCAAGCCAGCCTTAGACATCTATTTAAGAAGAAAAGGTTTCAAGACGTTCGACTTCAAGAGTATTCAGAGAACATTTTGAGAGAGTTTGATTTTCTTATAGAAAATATTTCGCCAGATAATCTCAGAACAACAATCACAAAAATTAATGTAATAAAGGAAAAAACTAGTTTACTAATGTTTTTTCTAGAGATTAATGAGGAAGAACAATTAACGAGTGATAGAATCATTGAATTAATAGAAAATGGTTATCGAGATACATTTCTGGAAAAGATATCTTTTGGAAATGATTTAACTAATAGGTATTCATTACTCGAAATACTGGAGTGATAATTAGGATGTATTTGTGGGATATAAATTTTATGAAATATGCAATTGAAAAAAGAAAAATTTCAGAGAAAGAATTAAAGTCACAACACTTTATCGTTCTTGAACAATTCGAACGTATAAAAAAACAGGCAGAACTGTTAGTAAAAGAAGTAAATAGTAGCAATTTTGAAAATATACTTATACAATTACAAGTTTTAGATTTGAAATGCCAAGCGATCTTGAATTATATTGGGATACCGCAAAATGGGTATAAAACTGATGAAGACTTTTTACAACATTTAACAGAAGAGGCTTTGGGAACATTGAAGGATAAGTATATTAACGATGAACAAGACGCTTGTTTTACCTCGTTTATTAAGGAAGTTCTTATTAGAGAATTGCAAGATATTAAAAATGAGTGGACCTTTCAAGAAGAAAAGGGAAATTAAATTTCAAAAATCAAATAACATCTTTTGAAGTAGCAATTGCGAGCTAAGATCAGAGGATAATATTTTTTACTAATAATTTGAAACAATTTTCGATTTAATGTCCAGTTTTGTGTTCCCTTTTTGTTTTTAGTAGTGAAAGGGGAAGAAAGAATATGGATATTCGTGATGAAAAATGTCGAGTGTACGAACAACTGAGACTATTGATGGAGGAAAGAAGGGAGCTTTCAAAACAGTATTTTGATCTAAAAGAATACTTGATTCATTTAGAAGATAATCAAGACACGACAAATTCTGATAAAGCAATACATCGTGAAGTGGAGCCAATGAATTTAGAAAATGAAAAGGAGCTCCAAGATTACTTTACTCAGCGAAAAGCAATCGACAACCATCATCGATCTTACAAAGATTACGGGTTTATTATTGCATCAATATTGAAAGAGTCAGGAAAACCATTATCCGCCAAACAAATTTATCACAAGTGGACGGAGTCATATGAAATTTTTTCGGATTATCGCAATTTTGTAAATAATATTCTTCCAAAAATTAATCGAGATGAGTCAATCCCTGTTGAACGTGCTATGAGAGGATATTGGCAATATAGACTTAAAACCTAATTTGTCCGTATATCTTTTTCCTTTCGAATTTTCAAAGGAAGAAGTGACAGTGATGAATCAGAATTTTGATTTTGCAAATGATGATGCACAAATTATTAGCTATATTCAAAAAACAGTTCACAATACGGCAATTAATTATTTTGCTAAAAATAGCAGACTAAAAGATACTGAATTTGTTCCTGGACAAAAGACACTAGATTACTTTATCGAGGAGCAAGCTATGTATCCACAAGAAACTGTTACGGTTGTATCTGAAAATTTTCCGCTAGATTTCTCTAATTGTGCTTTAGCCACTGAATTCCAAAAACTATCTGATAAAGATCAATCTCTACTGATTCAAAAATATATTTTTGGATATTCAGACTATGAAATTTCCATTCAACTATCGATGACAAGGCAAGGTGCAACAAAAAAGCGCCAACGTATTCTAGGAAAAATTCGAAAACATCTCCTTACTTAATTTTAAAAAACTATATGATTCGTGCTCCTCCCTGAAGCACTCGCTGTGAAAAATGAGTGCTAAAAAATGGAGGATGCGTGAAATGAAGTCATTGGCAGAACTCGTTATTCTTGTTCAAAAGGATGATGAAGAGGCGTTTTCTCAGATTGTGAACAGTTTTAAACCATTGCTGATTAAAGAATCTTGTCGTAATGGAAGCTTTGATGAAGATTGCTATCAAGAGTGTATGATCAGACTATATTTAGCTCTTAAAAAAATTGATATTACAGAATAATTATTTTTAAAGATAATTGTGTAGTCAATTTCTTATAGTAGTTCAGAAAGGTAGGGACATAGTTATTGACCTACCTTTCTTTGATGAAAATAAATATTTTTAAGGAGGGATGTTTATGCTCTTGTTTTTATTGGGCTTGTTTATAGGATGTATGATTGGAGTTATTGTAATGAGTTGCTTAGTTGTAGGAAAATTTGATGATATAACCTCCAGAAGAGAGTAGATTTTACAGTGATATAAGTAAGGATGGCAACTGCATTTTGCAGAGGTGGGAGTAAAAATGAAACGAAAATATATTGTGTTGACTTTGTTTGCATTATTTTTATTGGTAGTATATTCTCTTTTGACACCATTTTCTAAGGATGTTGTAAACTTGGTGATAGTCATAATAGGAACCGTTTTGATACTTGTAACATTTTGCTATGTTGCGATTAAAAAAACAACTAAGTAAGTAATGTTAGGACTTAATTTAATAGTCTTTTTATATTCGTTTATCGAGCTATTTACATGGTGAATAATATCAACTTATAATGGATAGAATTTTAAAGTAAAAAAGGAATCTTGGAGGAAATGTCTATGGAGCATAAAGGAAATAGTAAATTGAAATTCAAAAGACTTCAACTTATATTCGTGTTATTGATGTTGATTGCATTGTCTCAAAGAAATTATCTTTTGGCCGTTTGCTGTGGAATTACGTCTACAATTTTTTATATTCTTCAAAATAAGCAATAGTTAAAGTCTTATCTATTTACAAAAAAATAAATGCTTTCAAAATGACAGGATGATGCTAATGGTTTGGGGAGATTTTGGTGATTAAATAAAAGATATGTAGTATTCCGTAGTTTTGGGGATACAGTAATAATGTTCTATCTGCTTTTAGGGATTCTCACAAAGATATTTAGTGATTTTGTTTAGGAGAAAGGTGAGGAGAATTGTTAGAGACAGCTTCTAATGTAACAATTATCATATTTCCAATTTTAGTATGCATGTTTGTAGGTATTGATAGAAAAAAGTGGGGAGCATGGAATAAAAATAAACGAATTTTTTTCTTTATAAGCTGGTTAGTTATAGCCGCTATTTTAATGAGCAATAATCTTTATATCTTTGTTTTAGTATCAATCATTTTATTTTTCACTGAGCTTTACTTGTGATTAGTTGTAGATTTATTGAACAACCTGTAAAGAAATTTTTTATGTCAATTAATAGAAAGATCAGTATTGGATAACTTCAAGGGATAGGAGAAGCGGTGCTAGCAATACTGACTTTATAGTAGACATTGCAGCTTCGTATGTGCTTAGTGGAGAGTATGAGCCTATATGGATTACTGGTTAGAGTTGCCAGTTCTTCAAATATTGCATCAGTATTTAACATATATTCTATATCAAACATTTTGAAAAATATTGGTTTTCATTTTTGGTGAGGTAATTTGCAGGGGGATATTTTTTTCTTATAACCTTTTCAATATTAAGAGTGACAATTAAGGACTTCCTATTAAACTGGGAGCTAGTTTTACCAGCAATATTAATTATACTAACTATTTATTTTGGTAGGAACGCTGTTGGCTACATACTGCAGATAATAGATTGTTTAAGATAAACGTAGATAATTCATAAAAAAGTTAACAACATTTTTCGCAAATGTATGGAAGACAAGTTTGTGTTTGTCATAATAAATTAAAAAAGGAGTAACGAAGTCGGTTTTGCTAGGTCAACGTTTCGTTTGTCCTTTTTTTATTTGTTCATTATGAAATTATACTTTATGAATTTTAGAGGAGTATCATTCTACCTATTTAATCCATCATATGTAAATATAATTCCATCGAGTTAATCTTTTCTGAAAGCGATATGAAGCGTATAATTAAGTATATATATTTTTAGAGAGGAGCAGTTTTAATGGGTTGCTTGCTTAATGGCGAAATATCGGAGTTAGCACGTTTATCTTGTGAAGATTTAGTAGAGAACATGCTTCAAGTTGATATAAATCATTCAATTCAAGAACAATTATCTTGGAAAAATTCCTTATACTTACTGATTCAACTTCTTAATGATCAAGGTTTTGGCAATTTGTGGCTAGTAGCTGAATATTCACTAACTGCAGATCGTAGAATTGACGCTATTATCTTTGGTTATTCTAGTCAGCAGCAACCTACTGCAATTATTGTTGAATTAAAACAGTGGGAAAAACTTGCTCCTAATATCGAGAAACAAAAAACGAATGTAAATGTTTGTATTGGAAATAGAAATGAGTATAGGCTACATCCGATTTACCAGACAGTGAACTATACACGAGATTTAAAATCTCATCATGAAATTGTTGCCAATAAGAAAATCGATTTATATGCAATTCAATATTTACATAATTTTATTGGAGACAAAAATGCCTTTTTCTCTGAAATGTATGAAGACTATCAAAAATTATCTGTCGGTTTTTTTGTTAGAGGGGAAGAGCAACTTTTAGTTGATCACCTAAAAAAACATTTTGATGTAACGATAAACGGGGAGCAAGTCGCTACAGAGTTTCTTGAGGGAAAATATATTATTGGACAAGTTGGCTTTAACGGTTTGCGGAGTGTTCTCAATCAAAAAGATAATGCGATTATGTTGGCAGATCAAATCGAAATTTCAGCACAAATAAGCCAGTTATTTAAAGAATTCACTCAAAACCATAGAAATACGGCAATTATTATAAGAGGTGCTGCGGGCACTGGAAAAACAATTATAGGTATTCACTTACTTTTTCTTGCTCAGCAACATGGTCTTAAAATCAATGATATGGTTTTTACTTTCGCTAAAAGTAGAATGTTACGAGAAGTAGTTAAAAATGAAGCAGGTTTGATGCAACATATTCCCTATTTGAATGGTATTGCGTTGAAGGACTATTCATTAGTTGTAGTTGACGAAGCGCATAGAGATACTGATATCAATAAGACTATTAAGAGTTTGTTTAGCTACAGTAAAAGACCCAAAATTGTAGTATTTCTACAAGATGATCATCAACGGGTTTTATTAGAGGAAGTCGGGACGCTTTCAAATTATCAAAATGCACTATATAAGTTAGGAATTGAACCAGATATTTTCAATTTAATCGTTCAAAAGAGATCAGGAAATCAGGGTGATTATGTAGATAGAATTCATAAATTACTCTTTGATTGTAAAAAAGTAACCTCAAGCAATAATACCTTTGATATTGTATTATCACACTCTTTGAAAGTAATCGATGAGCAATTATTAAAGATGAAAGAATTAGGTGAAACTACAAAATGGTTTGCGCCTTATGATTGGCCTTGGAAATCTAAAAATAATCTTACTATTAGGAATGATATTGAGATTCGAGATAAAGATGGAACGAAATTTCAAAAGCAGTGGAACCCCATGAGGAATCAGTACGATTGGTATAAAGATGCTGACGAAACATCATTTAATCAGGTTGGTTCCGTCTATACAGCACAAGGACTGGATTATGATTACACGGGTTTCATTTGGTATGATGATTTACGGTGGGATAAAAGCCTTAGCAAGTGGGTTTTTGATCTTGCAAAAGTTAAAGATCAAACTTTTGTTAAGCAGGTTGAACGTTTTTTAAGTTCACATAATTACTCTGAAGCAGCATGTGATGAAGTTTTGGAGATTTTTTTAAACCAATACTATGTCTTATTAACAAGAGCAAGAAAAGGGATTTTCTTGTGGTTTAATGATAAGGATACCGAAGACCATGTTATGAGTGTTATAAAAAGATAGGTGGGTTCAATTATGTCAGAGATTCAAGAATTAACCGAATTAATTAATAAATTTCGTGATGAGAGAGACTGGCGGCAATTTCATAATGAAAAGGATTTAGCTATTTCGATTTCTTTGGAAGCTAGTGAACTGTTAGAGTTATTCCAATGGAAAACAGCAGAAGAGGGAACTGAGAATCTGCTTGCTCTAAAGGATGAGTTAGCCGATGTTTTAATTTATTCTTTTATGTTGGCAGATAATTTAAATTTGGACATCGAGCAAGTAGTAAAAGAAAAATTAATCAAAAATCAGCAGAAATATCCAATCAGTAAGAGTAAAGGATCAAAAACGAAATATACTAACTTCTAATTATTTAGTTTAGAGTAAAGAAAATTTGATTATATTAAGGTGGGTATCGGATGGCGAAATATGCCTATATTATGTTGGATGTGGAAGGAACAACGCTTTTTGGATTTAATCAATTACGGAAAGTACAACAAGAAAAATTAAAAAAAGGGGATATTATTTATATCTATAGAAGTACGAAGTCCAATAAAGTGTATATCGGTCAGTCAAAACACTTTAAAACTAGACATGAGCAACATTATAACGGCACTGAACAAAAATTTAATGATGCAAACTTTGATCAAGTTATCGTACTTTTTTCTGCGCTGTTCAATGGCTCTGCTTTAAATGATGTTGAGAATCAGCTTATTACTTATTTTTTAGCTGATAATTCTAAATCAAGAAGAAATTTAGTTGAGTATGAAACCAGTGAAGTAATCAATCTTACTAAGGGGAACGACACGAATAGTTATAAAGAACGTGAGGCTATTGCTACTGAAGTTGTTCTACCTTTTTGGGAGGAGCTATATAGTAAAGGTTGGGTAAAAACACCTACTATTGATGAACTTAGAAATCAAGCTTTGGTTAAATATAGTCCAATAAAAGAATTGACCCAACAACAAATGGATCTTATCAATGAAATACTTGCAAACCCAGAAAAGAACTTTGTAATCAATGGAGATGCTGGAACGGGAAAAACGGTTCTATTGACGCATTTGGTTGCAAAATTTTTGGATGAGCAATCTGATAAAACAATTGCTGTAGTTGTACAACCAAATTGGATTAAGACAGCTCAAGAAATTTTCAAAGTGTATGGTATGAATGGAAAAAATCTTACTGTAGCAACTTCTACTCAATTGATTAATCAGAATAAGGACTTTGATGTAGTGGTTGTTGATGAGTCTCATAAGTTATCACGAAAATATGCTAAACAAATGGCTTCGTTCAATAATGTATACAAAGATAGATTCAACTCAGATGATAATCACCTAGAGCCTCTGAAAAAAATTGGTAAGCAACTTATTCTGATGTACGATGTTTTGCAAGCAATTCGACCAGCGAATATGACTCGAGAGCAGTTTAGTAGAGCTACAGAAAATTTCGAAAAGAAATATCTGACTACACAATTTCGAATTCAAGCTCCTGAAGGTAAATCGTATAGTTCAGATGACTATATAAATGGTATTAAATACTTACTATATAAAGATACCGACTTATTATCAGAAACAAATTATAATCCTAATTTTGACCGCTCAGTATTTTGCGATAGGGATATCGATGCCTATTTCGGATTTTTTGAAGATAACCCTCTAGCTAATTTGTTTGATTGGGTAGAAGATGACAGAAATTATCATAGTGATCATGTTAATAGAGTCTTGGGGGGATTGGTTGAACCTTGGAAACAATCAGATGGTAAGGATCCAGAGATTACCCATTGGCACGAAGGGAATCTTCACAAACGATGGAATTCTACACAAGAAAACTGGATTAATTCGAAAGATTCCGATGCAGAGGACCAGATCGGATCGGTTTTTGCTGTTCAAGGAATTGACTTGAATAAAGTCGGTGTACTGATTGGAAATGATCTACAAGTCGATGAGTCAGGACGTCTTTTTGGTAATCCCGATAATTTCCACAATGTAAATGGTAAATTTTCAAAGAATGATGCTAATCCGGAAAACAAAAATGAATTTACACTGTTTGTATTGAACATCTATTATATTTTGCTAACCAGGGGTATTGATGGCGTACGAATAGGTTTTTGGAAGAATGAATCATTTAAGAACTATATGATAACTACACTTCAGCTAAATTGATTTACAACATATGGAATCTATCATTTATATAATATTTTAATGAACTAAAAAGATTGAAATATTTAGGCGAAGTTAGCTACAGTTTTGGTCAATAATATTTGATGAAAAAATGAAATGGGAGGAGGTTCGAAGTAGGGTCATATACAGAAACTGCCTCTTTTTTTTATAAGGAGTTGAAAAACAACCATGACACGAATCAATTTGTTACAACAAAAGATTATAGAAATGGAAGGAGGCGCATTTCAAGGGCTTTGTGATGCTTATTTATATAAAAAATATCATTTAGGAAATATTCACTCTCTAGGTGCTCAAGAAGGAACAAACAAGACAACTATTGGTGTGCCGGACAGTTATGTCCGGCACGAAGATGGAACGTACACATTTATAATGTATGGACATCAAAAATCGTATAAAAGTAAAATTGAAAATGATATTATTGATTGTTTAAAGGATAATTTGAAAAAAGTACCAAGTAGCGACATTCGGAAAATAATTATTTGCCACACATCAACAAATATTACAACTGCTGAGGATAAGAAGTTTAGACAATTGAGTGATGAGGCCGAGATCGAATTAATTGGTTTGGATACAATTGTTCAAGATCTAAATCGTCCGATGTATCAAGGAATAGCTAAAGATTTTCTAGGTATAAAAATTGACTCAGGTCAGATTTTTTTAATTTCTGATTTTGTTGATGCTTATGACAAAGGCGGTATGACTGCACCGCTCAATATTAACTTCAAATTTCGTGATGAGGAATACCTAGAATTAGTTAATGCTATTAAAAAGAATGACGTGGTTTTAGTAAGTGGTCCTTCTGGTGTTGGTAAATCAAAATTGGTACTTGAAGTTTGTAAAAAATTCGAAAATGAAAATTATCATGTTTTTTGTGTGAAAAGTAATGGACAATCCCTTTATGACGACTTCACAATAGCTTCTTCAGAGCCAGGAAAATATTTGTTTTTCTTGGATGATATAAATAATACCACTGATATCCGTGCAATTATTGCTTTTGTACGAGACTTTTCTGGAGCAAAGGAAATTCGTTTAGTGGCTACAGTTAGAGATTATGAAAAGAGAAAGATAAGTAGAATTTTAGCTGAGCACAGTTTATTTCATGAAAAAAAACTATCTAACATGACTAGCGATCAGGTCCGAAAAATTCTTGAAGAAAGTCTAGGGATAACTAATAGAATGTTTCAAGATAGAATAGTTAAAATTTCAAAAAATAATATTCGTTTAGCTATTTTCGCTGGGAAATCTGCAATTAAAGACATAAACAATGTGAATGATCCAACAGGAATATTTAAAGCCTATTATGGACAAATTTTTGATGAACAATTCAACAAATCAAGCTTTCCAGAGGTTCTGCTTGTCATCTCACTTCTTGGTACAGTAAAGATAAATGAAGATGGCTTTGCTGCAAAATTACTTCAAGAATTCAAAATTAGCTGGAGTGATTTTAAAAGAATTAGTTTGGAACTCCACCAATTAGAAATGGTGGATTATTATCTCGATGAAATCGTAAAGGTTAATGACCAGAGCTTCAAAGATTATATATTAGAGTATTCTCTAATAGAAAAAAAATTAATCAGTATTTCACGTCTATTAGAATTAGGATTTAATACTAATAGAAACCAAATTGTTTCTACAATTAATACATTATTCAATATATTTCCTTCACCAGAGACAAAAGATTATTTATCTAGTCAAATATTATCTCAGTGGAATAAGGCATCTGATGATGAGCAGGATCTATATCTTGAAACATTTTATGGTTTGGATTTTGTTAAGTCTCTTAGTATTTTAAAAAATAGAATTAATAATTATCCTCGAAGATCGTTCGAAATATCGGAGGAATATTTCAAGAAAAAAAAGAACTACAAGGTGATAAACTCACCAGATGTATCAATTCTTTCTGGTTATAAAAGATCTGAGTATTTTCAAGAAGCAATTGAGTTAATTATTATTTTGCTAGATAGACGTCCAGATTTCTTTATGGATATTTATTTTGCTTTCGAAGAATTAATATACGATCAATATTCTCATATTACAGATTATGAGGAAGAATATCTATTGCTCAAACAAATTTGGAATCTTCGAAAAACACAAAATAAAAATGTAGATTTTCTATTACTCAAAATAATTGATAAGTGTTTAATGTGCTCAGGAACTTATACAGGTGAAGGCGATTCTTTAAATTCAATAATTGTGGGTCATTTCTTAGTTCTTTTTACAGAGGGAAGTAAAAAGTTGAGGTCTTTGTGTTGGGAAATTCTTTCAGAACTATACAAACATAAAAACTATCAAAATGATATCCATGAAATTCTAAATAAATATCATTGGAATGGGGTTGAAAGTGATATCAATTCTATTTTTGAGTTTGATATGCTAGAAGTAAAAAAATACTTTATTGACACATGGGTAGATTACACTTTTGAACAGAGTCTAATCTCTCATAAATGGGTGGAATATGCTGAAGATTTGAAAGTGATTATTGATGATAGTTTCAAAAAATATGAGAGCAATAAAGATTTTCAATATTGTAAAATAATAATTTCTAATGGCAGATTTGAAAGACTTTCTGAGAATAGGGAAAAAAAATTTAAAGAAATAAAAAACAAAACAAGTAGTTATACTTTAGAAGATTATACGTGTTTATTTTCTGTAGCCAAGAAACTGGAGAGTATTAACTTAGTAGATACTTATTTAGCAGGTGAAAATCTATCAATTATTGTTAGAAATATTAGTAGCTCAAAATTAGTAGATATTTTAACATTATATTTTGAAGCGGGTGCTCCCTTTTCAGGTTATCTATCTGGTGTAACACTTGATTTGCTGAAACTTGTTGGCTTTGATAGAACATACAGTTTTATAAATCAGTTTGATTTTATCAATAAAGGTAGTTGGCTGAATACTATTTGGACTTGTTTACCTGAAGAGCTTATTTCAGCAAGTCAAATTACTCTTATGTTGGAACACATTGAAAAAGAAGGAGATAAGTTAAATCCTAATATTCCAAGATATTCTGATTTGCTAAAATTTTTAAGTGTAGACCAACAGATTGTTCAAAAAGCAAGCAGATTAATTGCTAGTTTATCACTAGTGTTGCAAAGAACTTCAAATCATTAAAAGCATTGCTATAAAGCTATTCATGCACAAAAAAATCCTTTATACTGTTCTCGGATGACTTATCCAAGACCAATAAAAAGGACTTACACATGGAT
>NZ_CACSLH010000043.1 GCF_902706605.1 Enterococcus sp. CSURQ0835
ACATTTAAACCGCTGTTTAACGATTCGAAGAATAGTTTTGTAGTTGCTTACGTCATTTAAGAGGATCGAAACCTTTTTCCAGCCCCATTTGATAATGGTTTGCTTATTTTCTTGGTGACAATGAAAGCAGTGTTCAGGTTGATAGGTTAGTTTTCCTTCAAAAACCTTACAGGATTCCCCATCAATAAACTCCTGCGAAAGAGGTTGATCTGAAAACGTGAGATTTAGGTCTAGAATATCGAGGATTTCTTTGATAAAATTTGAGTTGGACATCTTGAAGCACTCCTTTTGATTGGTTTTTGTCGACTTTATTCTAAAGGATTTCAAGATGTCTTTTTGCTTTTTTTCAAAAAAAGATAAAAAAGTGTTCGCGACAGATTCTGCCACCAACACTAGATATTATAGAGCCTCTTTTTTTAGACTTGAGCGTATAAAATTCTCGCAAGTAAAAATCTCGTCATTCCAAGTCTAAAAATATTGAGCTTCACGAACTAGCCCTCTTCGAAAATAAATCAGAATTAAAGCGAAACTGGCTCATAGCAAAAATCATTTGTTTCAGCCCCGTCTGATTTTTGAGAGCTGAACGCATTCAGGGAACTTTCTTGAGTTTTAGTGGCCGGCTATTTGAAAAAGTTGACCACCTCAATCAAGATTTTGTGGGGAATGTTCGCACTTATTTTTAAACTAGCGCGTTCATATGAATAAAAATTTGTTGCTGATAGATCAGTACAACCAAAATAATTCGTTCACCCGGTTGGTTTTGATTCTTGCTTAGCTAATTCAGTTAACTTGGCACCGACAGCAATCGTTAAGTTTTCTAACTTACGTTTGCCGTTCTTTATCTCTGAAAGTTTTGATTGTGTTATACCACTTTCTTTAGAGATAAAATACTGGGTTCGGTTTTCTAAGAGCCATTCAATTTCTTTTGTATCTACTATCATTTGAGTTGCTCCTTATAGTTTTTTATAGCCAGTACTAAACCAGCTAAAGCAATGATTAAGACAATGATATAAAATATAATAGACATGATATAAAACCTCCTTATTTGATATAGTAATGATCGGAAGCTCCTTCTTAATTACGTTATATCTTAAGACAGATATATGTAGTCAATGTTTTTAACTGAATAAATTCAGAGAGTCCACATAAGTTTGTGGGTTTTTGTGTTTCGAGATAATAAAGGCTGTGTATGTTAATGACTTACTATCATTACTTAATACAATGTTTCAACAATGCTAAAGCCAAATTAGCTCAGGCTTCTTATAAAACAAAACCCGGCAGCCTTAATCGGTTGGGAGATTTTTTTTCGTTTCATTTTGTCGTTCTGAAATTAATTGCTTCAGTTCGTCTAAGTCTTCTTGCGTTGCTACCTTAATAAATCCACGAGCAGCAGAACGCTTGCGAATATAATTCATATGTTCTTTATTCTTTTCTTGCCATTTACGAGAAGCTTTTAATTGTGCTTCAGAAGTTTTTTTTGAAGTCATTACGCTTTCCTCCAATACAAAATATACAGTGAATTGATAATTAAAAAGATCCAAGTGTAGTGATCAGGTGCTCGATTAAAAATAAACAAGGCAACAGATACCAATTCGAATACTAGCAACAAAATAAGTAGAAGTTTCTTTTTCATAATAACCATGCTATTCTATTGATATAGAGAGGGGCTAAGTTCCTCAGTGGTTAGTCGTTTTTATCTTTTAGTAAATCCTGGAGTGCTAGGCTGGCAATTAGGATTTCTGAAATGATATTAACGGCTATTTCTATATCTTTTAGCATTGTTCATTTCCTTTCTACATGTACATTGTATATCGGATGTATATAATAAAGTCAATAGTTTTGTACAAGAAAAGGAGGATAGGAAAGCACAAAAAAGAGCCACTCAAGCTTATCGAGCAAAGAATAGAGAAAAAACAAAGATCCAGTCAGCAAAGAGTGCCGCAAAAACTTTCATAACAAAATACGGATCGTTAGACGAGCTGAATGAGTTAGACGGATTGCTCCAAAAGCGGAAAGCAGAATTAGAGAAAAAATAAAAGTCCCCGGCTGAATTAGTCGGGGACTTTTGTTCTAAGAAGATACGCAACTAATCAATAGCACTGAGAAGCTGTTCAGTAATTTAAGTCTAAGTTATTTTTCTTTTTATCTAGAGTAGAAAATCAGAGCAATAAAAAAAAGAGCTATACAGCTCTTATAATCTCAACTCACTTTGAAAAATACTCGCGAAACATTCGCAAAATAATCTAATCCACGAAATTCCCATGTACTTTTTATAAGTGTAAGTATACTATAAACCATTAGAAATGCTTATTTTACAACATTCTGTAATTGATGTATACTTTAATCCGTTACTAAGACGCGCCCTGAGGGAATCGAACCCCCGTCTCAAGAACCGGAATCTTACGTGATATCCACTACACTAAGGGCGCAACAACGATTATTAATGTACTATAACTTTTAAAAAATTGCAAGGAGAAATTTGCATGAAGTTTCAACAAAATTATTCTCAAAGCCAAAAACAAACGCAAAAGCTTGCTATGACGCAGAAGTTGCAACAAGCAATCCAAATATTACAATTCAATACAGAGGAGCTTCATCAGTTTGTTGAAACCATTGCGCTAGAAAATCCGCTGTTTGAAGTACGGTCACCAAAAATAAAAAGTGATCTAGCCATGAGTCATTCAGCTGGCGAGCGAAAAGATCAGCTGATCAGTCAGATCCCAGATCAACGTATCTCGTTGTTTGAATATTTGATCAGTCAGATCCATTTGAATTATCGGGAGACATTTTTGCGGCAGATCATTTTATTTTTAGTCGAGTACATCGATAGCAATGGTTACTTACGAATCGATCCTGAACTAGTTAGCAAAAAGTTCGGAGCAGACTCGTTACAATTTTTAGATGCAGTCACGCTGTTGCAGCAACTTGATCCAGCAGGAGTGGGAGCTCGTGATTTACAAGAGTGCTTGATGCTGCAGACCGAGCGGGACGATCATGCGCCAGCACTAGCTTATCTCGTGTTGGAAGAAGCTTTTGATGACTTTGTACATCATCGCTGGGAAAAAATCAGTCAGACTTATCAGCTGAGTTTAAAAGAAGTTCAAACGATCATTGATTATGTTCGAAGTCTTGATCCGTTTCCAGGAGCGGCGTTTTCTGAAAAAACGGCGGAGTTGATCATTCCAGATCTTACGTTGTTGCGCGATGGTGAAAAGCTTCGTGTTCGTTCCAATAAACGCGGACAATTAAAATTAAATTTCCACGAAGCGTATTTCGCACGACTGGAAAAGCAAGCAGACGATGAGACGAAGGACTACTTAAAAGAAAAACGTCAGCAGTTCCAATGGCTGCATAAAACGATTTTGCAACGACAAGATACGATTTTAACGATAGGTAGTTTGATTGTCGCCCATCAAGAAAAATTCTTTTTAGAAAAACGTGGCGCTTTGAAGCCGTTAACGTTAAAAAAAATCGCTGAAGAAGCCCAGTTGCATGAGTCGACAGTCAGTCGGGCAGTCAATGGGAAATATATCGAAACTGATTTTGGGACGTTTGAGCTGCGCCATTTTTTCGTCAATCAAGTCAGTGAAGGCGAAGTGTCGGCCGATGAGATCAAACAATTGATCGCGCAGTTGATTGAACAGGAAGATAAACAAAAGCCGCTCTCAGATCAAAAAATCGCAGATGATTTGCACCGAGCCGGTCATAAAGTTTCTCGCCGAACGGTTGCAAAATATCGTGAAGCTTTAGGAATCGCTAGCTCATCAAAAAGAAAACGTTTAGCCTGAAAGCCGAGTGAAAAAACTTGGCTTTTTTAGTTGCAACGGTACTACAAACCTGTTACACTCATGTCAGTAAGGAATCAGTGGAAAAACAATCAGTTTTCAGTTTTGATTTTTTATTTTTTTACCGTTCACGGGTCGCTAAAAGTCTATGAGGGACTTTATAAGTCCATCGGGGGTAATCCTTTGTTAAGCGAATTAAAGGTCTTAGAAATAATCGTCCCGGATATGTTGGAAGTTGTCAAACAGAGATATCGGGTCATGCAAAATATTTTTTGGATGCAACCGATCGGCCGAAGAAGTTTGGCTGAAGCGCTCCATTTAACCGAGCGAGTCTTACGAAGCGAGACAGATTATTTACGCCAACAAAAGTTGATCGATTCTACTAAAAGTGGGATGTCTTTAACAAAAAGAGGCGAAAAAGTCTTAGAAGAGTTAGACGTTTTGATGGATCAATTTTTTGGAATGGATCGATTAGAAAAAAAACTTGCTTCTAATTTTCAAATTGAACGTTGTTTGATCGTATCAGGCAATAGTGATGAACAAGCAAAAGTCGTCGCTGATTTTGGTGAGTTGTTAAATGATTCGCTACATCGACTCTTACCCGATGGTGATAATATCATCGCTGTGATGGGTGGGACGACGATGGCTGAAGTCGCAAAACATTTGACGATCTTAGAGACAAAAGAGCGTCACAACACCTTTGTACCTGCTCGTGGTGGGATTGGTGAAGCTGTTGCGATCCAAGCAAACTCAGTCAGTGCAACGATGGCGGCTAACGCACAAGGAGCACACCGGGTCTTATATGTCCCAGAGCAGCTGAGTGAAGCAGCTTATCACACCTTATTGAAAGAACCATCGATCATGGAAGTGTTAGAAGTTATTCGCAATTCCAATTGTGTGATCCATAGTATCGGACGAGCTTTACATATGGCGGCTCGACGAAAAATGTCAGAAGATGAGATCGTTCGTTTGAAACAAAAAAATGCCGTTGCGGAATCATTTGGCTATTTCTTTGATGAAAATGGTCAAATCGTTTATAAAGCACCGCGGATCGGACTCGCGTTAGAAGATCTTAAAAAGATTCCATTCATCTTAGCCATCGCAGGCGGAAAATCAAAAGCCAAAGCGATCAGCGCGTATATGAAAAATGCACCACAACAAACGTGGCTCATCACAGATGAAGCTGCTGCAAATGAGATTTTAAAAGGGGCGACCCTTTAAAATAAATATTTTTTTTGATTCCATAAGGAGGAATTCTTAAATGACAGTAAAAGTTGGAATTAACGGATTTGGACGTATCGGACGCTTAGCATTCCGTCGTATCCAAGATGTTGAAGGATTAGAAGTTGTAGCGATCAATGACTTAACAGATTCTAAAATGTTAGCTCATTTATTAAAATATGACACAACTCAAGGCCGTTTTAATGGGACTGTAGAAGTTCATGACGGATCTTTCAACGTAAATGGTAAAGAAGTAAAAGTTTTAGCAAACAGCAATCCTGCTGAATTACCATGGGGCGAACTTGGTGTCGATATCGTCTTAGAATGTACTGGCTTCTTTACTTCTAAAGAAAAAGCTGAATTACACTTACAAGGTGGCGCAAAACGCGTTGTGATTTCAGCTCCAGGCGGAAATGACGTTCCAACTATCGTTTACAACACAAACCATGAAACATTAACTGGTAAAGAAACAGTTATCTCAGGTGCTTCATGTACAACTAACTGTTTAGCTCCTATGGCTAAAACATTAAACGACCAATTTGGTGTGGTTGAAGGCTTGATGACAACGATCCATGCTTACACTGGTGACCAAATGACTTTAGATGGTCCTCAACGTAAAGGTGATCTACGTCGTTCACGTGCTGCTGCTGCTAACATCGTACCTAACTCAACTGGTGCGGCTAAAGCAATCGGTCTAGTTATTCCTGAATTAAACGGTAAATTAGACGGCGCTGCTCAACGTGTTCCTGTTCCAACTGGTTCATTAACTGAATTAGTTACTGTTTTAAACAAAGAAGTAACAGTTGATGAAGTCAATGCTGCAATGAAAGCTGCTGCTGACGAATCATTTGGTTACAACACTGACGAAATCGTTTCTTCTGATATCATCGGAATGACTTACGGTTCATTATTTGACGAAACACAAACAAAAGTCTTAACAGTTGGCGACAAACAATTAGTTAAAACTGTTGCTTGGTACGACAATGAAATGTCTTACACTTCACAATTAGTTCGTACGTTAGAATACTTCGCTAACTTATAAGATCAGCTTGATCAAATAATTAGTTGAACATGTCTTAAATTAAGGCGGGGAAGCAACGCGCTTCTCCGCTTTTGTGTTATCATTCGCTTTTTCTCATCCTTCAGTTGTATAATGAGGATTGTGTAAATAATAAAATTAGGAGGTCTTCTTGCATGGCAAAAATGACAGTCAAAGACATTGACTTGAAAGACAAAAAAGTATTAGTCCGCGTTGATTTCAACGTTCCTGTAAAAGATGGTGTGATCGGGGATGACACTCGGATCAAAGCAGCTTTACCAACGATCAAATATGTGTTGGAACAAGGCGGCAAAGCGATCTTGTTCTCTCACTTAGGTCGGATCAAAACCGAAGAAGACAAAGCTGGTCAATCATTGAAACCAGTTGCTGCTCGCTTGAGTGAATTATTAGGAAAAGAAGTAAAATTCGTTCCTGAAACGCGCGGCAAAGAATTAGAAACGGCGATCGACAATATGCAAGACGGCGATGTTGTGTTGTTTGAGAACACTCGTTTTGAAGATGTCGATGGCAAAAAAGAATCTGGTAATGATCCAGAACTCGGCAAATATTGGGCATCACTAGGCGACGTCTTCGTCAATGATGCATTTGGGACAGCTCACCGGGCTCATGCTTCAAACGTCGGGATCGCTTCTACTGGTATCCCAACTGTAGCAGGCTTCTTGATGGAAAAAGAAATCAAATTTATCGGTGAAGCAGTTGAAAATCCTAAACGTCCGATGATCGCGATCTTAGGTGGCGCAAAAGTTTCTGATAAGATCGGCGTGATCGAAAACTTGATCCCTAAAGCGGACAAGATCTTGATCGGCGGCGGGATGACTTATACTTTTTATGCTGCTAAAGGCATGAAGATCGGAAAATCATTAGTTGAAACAGATAAAATCGAATTAGCAAAAAGCTTGATCGAAAAAGCTGGCGACAAACTTGTTTTACCAATCGACAACATTTGTGCAGCTGAATTTTCAAATGATGTTCCGGTTCAAACAGTTGAAGGCGAAATCGAAGGCGACGTGATGGCATTAGATATCGGGCCAGCTTCAATCGCTTTGTTTGCAGAAACGTTAGCTGGTGCGAAGACAGTCGTTTGGAACGGTCCAATGGGCGTGTTTGAAATGTCAAACTTTGCTAATGGTACGATCGGTGTTTGTGAAGCAATCGCGAACTTAAAAGATGCAACGACGATCATCGGCGGTGGCGATTCTGCGGCTGCAGCAGAACAATTAGGTTTTGCTGATAAGTTCACCCACATCTCAACTGGTGGCGGAGCAAGCTTAGAATTACTAGAAGGTAAAGAACTACCTGGTCTAGCTGCAATCAACGATAAATAAAAAAGGAGAGCTGTTTAATTATGCGTAAACCAATTATTGCTGGTAACTGGAAAATGAATTTAACTGCTTCTGAAGCAAAAGATTTTGCTGAAGCAGTGAAAAATAAAATCCCTGCAAATGATAAAGTCGATTCTGTAATCGGATCACCAGCTTTATTTTTACAAGAATTAATGGAATCAGCTAAAGGCACTGATTTAAAAATCGCTGCTCAAAACTGTTACTGGGAAAATGCCGGCGCGTTCACTGGTGAAACTTCACCGGCTGCCTTAGCAGATCTTGGTGTTCAATATGTCATCATCGGGCATAGCGAACGTCGTGAGTATTTCCATGAGACTGACGAAGAAATCAATAAAAAAGCCAAAGCGATCTTTGCTAATGGCATGTTGCCGATCCTTTGCTGTGGCGAAAGCTTAGAAACTTATGAAGCAGGTAAAACGGCTGAATGGATCGAAGGCCAAATCACAGCTGGTTTAGCTGACCTTTCTGCTGAACAAGTGTCAAGCATGGTGATTGCGTATGAACCTATCTGGGCAATCGGAACTGGTAAATCAGCTGATGCTAACATTGCAGATAAAATTTGTGGTGTCGTCCGCGCAACAGTTGAAAAACTTTATGGAAAAGAAGTTTCAGATGCTGTTCGGATTCAATACGGCGGTTCAGTAAAACCTGAAAATATCACAGAATATATGGCAAAAGAAAACGTTGACGGTGCTTTAGTCGGCGGCGCTAGCTTGAAAGCCGATTCATTTTTAGCTTTACTTGAAGGTGTAAAATAAGTTTTTGAAAATAGCCCCTTTTGTTTGCAACTGGGGCTGATTTTCTCTAAAATCGTTACTAAGGGTATTCCCTTTGAATAAAAAACAAAACTTAAAGGAGAGACAAAACATGTCAATTATTTCAGACGTTTACGCTCGCGAAGTCCTAGACTCACGTGGTAACCCAACAATCGAAGTAGAAGTTTACACAGAAAGCGGTGCTTTTGGTCGCGGAATGGTTCCTTCAGGTGCTTCAACTGGTGAATACGAAGCGGTTGAATTACGCGATGGCGACAAAGCTCGTTATGGTGGTAAAGGTGTTACTAAAGCGGTCGACAACGTAAACAACGTGATCGCTGAAGCAATCATCGGCTATGATGTTCGTGACCAAGCTGCGATCGACCAAGCGATGATCGAATTAGATGGCACACCTAACAAAGGTAAATTAGGTGCCAATGCGATCTTAGGTGTTTCAATCGCCGTTGCTCGTGCAGCTGCTGATTATTTAGAAGTGCCTTTATACAACTACCTTGGCGGCTTCAATACAAAAGTTTTGCCTACTCCTATGATGAACATCATCAACGGCGGATCACATGCGGATAACTCAATTGATTTCCAAGAATTCATGATCATGCCAGTTGGCGCTCCAACATTCAAAGAAGCATTACGTTATGGTGCGGAAGTATTCCACGCTTTAGCTTCAATCTTAAAATCAAAAGGCTTAGCAACTTCAGTTGGTGACGAAGGCGGATTTGCTCCAAACCTTGGTTCTAATGAAGAAGGTTTCGAAGTGATCATCGAAGCGATCGAAAAAGCTGGCTATGTTCCTGGTAAAGACATCGTTCTTGCTATGGATGCCGCTTCTTCAGAATTCTATGACAAAGAAAAAGGCGTTTACGTTTTAGCTGACTCAGGCGAAGGCGAAAAAACGGCTGAAGAAATGATCAAATTCTACGAAGAATTAGTTGAAAAATATCCAATCATCTCAATCGAAGACGGCTTAGACGAAAACGACTGGGAAGGTACTAAGAAACTTACAGAAGACTTAGGCGATAAAGTTCAATTAGTCGGTGACGACTTGTTCGTTACAAACACTCAAAAATTAGCTAAAGGGATCGAAATGGGCGTTGATAACTCAATCCTAATCAAAGTTAACCAAATCGGTACTTTAACTGAAACATTTGATGCAATTGAAATGGCTAAACGCGCTGGTTACACAGCTGTTGTTTCTCACCGTTCTGGTGAAACAGAAGATTCAACAATTGCTGACATCGCGGTTGCAACAAACGCTGGCCAAATCAAAACTGGTTCTCTTTCACGGACTGATCGGATTGCGAAATACAATCAATTATTACGTATCGAAGACCAACTTGGTGACGTTGCTGAATACCAAGGAATCAAATCTTTCTACAACTTAAAAAATAACCGTTTCTTGAATAAATAATTTTTAAGAAACAGTTGGACCTCGCGTTTATCGCGAGGTCTTTTTTGCGCTTGTAGCTGTCTTTGTTATAATGGAAGAAAGACTAAAAAGGAAGTGACTCCATGGCACAAGATGATGTGCAAAAACATTTAGACGCTGGCCGCTACGGTACACCACAAGTTAATCCTGATGAACAAAAAAAATACCTCGGAACTTTTCGTGAGCGCTGTTTTTTAAGCATGACGATCAAAGAGATGAAAGATTCCAATTATCAATTGGCGGTCAAGTCAGAAAGTCAAAAACATCCTGAAGCCCAACTATTGATCAATGGTGGGGTCTCAGAAGCCTTACAACAAACGTATATTGCCTTGGCAACAAAAGCAGGAATCAATTTTACGATCGTCTCAGACGCGACGGCAGACAGTGAAGATCAAATCGGCCTTTTATTAGTGACGGATCATGCGGTAGATGAACCAGTGATCGATGTTGCGAAAAAATATCCTGAAGAAGCTCCTAAAACGGATAGTGAAGCGGATGACGATCAAGGAAAAGCTGACTTTTGGAGTCGCTTGTTTAAATAAATTTCTTCACCCCAAATTTGCTAGTTGACAATTGACGCTAGACTGGTTATTATACTGCTTGGGCACCCTTTTAGTAAGGGTCAGAAAGTCAGTTGCTCCCTATTCGTTGGATAGGGAGCTTTCTTTATTTTCTAGACTTTTCCTGCAAATTAAAATGAAGGAGTTTTTTCATTTATGACAAAGTATATTTTTGTAACAGGCGGCGTCGTTTCATCCATCGGTAAAGGGATTGTCGCTGCTTCGCTTGGGCGTCTTTTGAAAAATCGCGGCTTGAAAGTCACGATCCAAAAGTTTGATCCTTACATCAATGTCGATCCCGGAACGATGAGTCCGTATCAACACGGGGAAGTTTTTGTAACGGATGATGGCGCAGAAACGGATTTGGACCTCGGTCACTACGAACGTTTTATCGATATCAACTTGAATAAATACTCCAATGTCACCACAGGAAAAATCTATTCGGAAGTGATCCGCAAAGAACGGAAGGGGGAATACTTAGGTGCAACCGTCCAAGTGATCCCGCATATCACCAATGAAATCAAAAACAAGATCATGCGCGCGGCTAAGTTGACGGACTCAGATGTCATCATCACGGAAGTCGGCGGAACGGTCGGAGATATCGAGTCACTACCGTTTTTAGAAGCATTACGCCAAATGAAAGCTGATGTCGGCGCAGACAATGTGATGTATATCCATACGACACTGATTCCGTATTTAAAAGCGGCTGGTGAAATGAAGACGAAACCGACACAACACAGCGTGAAAGAATTACGCGGTTTAGGGATCCAACCAAACTTATTAGTTGTGCGGACGGAATTGCCTGTCTCACAAAGTACGAAAAATAAATTAGCACAATTTTGTGATGTGGCACCAGAAGCCGTGATCGAATCCCGTGATGCTGATACGTTGTATTCGATCCCATTGATGTTACAAGCACAAAATATGGATCAAATCGTTTGCGATCATTTGAAACTTGATTCACCAGCTGCTGACATGACGGAATGGCGTGCATTAGAAGAAAAAGTATTGAACTTGAAAAAGACGGTCAAGATCGCGTTAGTCGGAAAATATGTCGAATTACCAGATGCGTACATCTCAGTTGTCGAAGCATTGAAACATTCAGGTTTTGCTTATGATTCAGATATTGAGATCGAATGGATCAAATCTCAAGAAGTATCTCGCGAAAATGTAGCGGAAAAAATCGGTTCTGCTGATGGGATTTTGGTTCCTGGCGGGTTTGGTGATCGCGGGATCGAAGGGAAGATCGAAGCGATTCGTTATGCGCGAGAAAATGATATTCCTTTCTTGGGGATCTGCTTAGGCATGCAAATGGCGTGTGTGGAATTTGCTCGCAACGTCGTAGGTTTAGAAGATGCCAATTCAGCTGAAACAGTGCCAGATACGAAAAATAATATTATCGATCTGATGGCCGATCAAGAAAACATTGAAAACTTAGGTGGAACATTGCGCCTTGGCTTGTATCCTTGCAAATTGAAAAAAGGTACGAAGACAGCTATGGCTTACGATAATGAGGAAGTGATTCAAGAGCGTCACCGCCATCGTTATGAATTCAACAATAGTTATCGCCAAGTCTTTGAAGATGAAGGATTAGTCTTTTCTGGGGTGTCACCAGACAATCGTTTGGTAGAGATCGTGGAATTGCCAAAAAATAAATTTTTCGTTGGTTGCCAATTCCATCCTGAATTGATTTCACGACCAAATCGTCCTCAACCATTGATCAAAGCCTTTGTTGGGGCATCACTAGCAAATAAAGAAGAAAAATAGAACAGAGTGAAAGCCATTAGTCAAAAAACTAATGGCTTTTCTTGTGTTAAAAAACGGTTTTTATTAAAAATCAATGAATTATCGAATGTAAAGGCTTTATGCAAGGTTTTGAGTAGCAAAGTCGCGTAAACTTTGTTAGAATTAAATCGTTAGTTAAGGGAAGCCTTAACCAAAAAGTAAAAGAATACTTAGGAGGAATTTTTTATGCCAGTAGTATCAGGAGCTGAATTCTTAAAAGCTGCTCGTAAAGGCGGTTATGCGGTCGGCGGATTCAACACAAACAACTTAGAATGGACACAAGCGATCTTAGAAGCTTGTGAAGCTAAAAAAGCTCCAGTTCTAATCCAAACTTCAATGGGCGCTGCTAAATACATGGGCGGTTACAAAATCTGTAAAGATTTGATCACTGATTTAGTCGAATCAATGAACATCACGGTTCCCGTTGCGATCCATTTAGACCATGGTGACTACGAAGCAGCTTTAGAATGTATCGAAGTTGGTTATACTTCAATTATGTTTGATGGTTCTCATCTTCCATTTGAAGAAAACTTAGAAAAAGCTCGCGAAGTAGTTGAAAAAGCACATGCTAAAGGCATCTCTGTTGAATGTGAAGTCGGTTCTATCGGCGGTGAAGAAGACGGGATCATCGGCATGGGCGAATTAGCAGATGTTGAAGAATGTAAACAAATGGTTGCTACCGGCATTGACTACTTAGCTTGTGGGATCGGGAACATCCATGGTGTTTACCCAGAAAACTGGCAAGGTCTTGCATTTGACCACTTACAAGAAATCGCAAATGCTGTAGGGAAAGATGTTCCTCTAGTATTACACGGCGGTTCTGGTATCCCTCAAGACCAAATTGAAAAAGCAATTTCAATGGGGATCTCTAAAGTCAACGTTAATACTGAATTCCAATTATCATTTGCTAAAGCAACTCGTGAATATATCGAAGCTGGCAAAGATAAAGAAGGTAAAGGTTTTGACCCTCGTAAATTGTTAGCACCTGGTAAAGCTGCTATCATCAAAGATGCTGAAGAACATATCGACTGGTTCGGTTCAGCTGGTAAAGGCAAAGCGTAAGCCAAACATTCAAAAGATCATCAGTCAATTGACTGGTGGTCTTTTTTGTATGGCGAAATTTTCCATCTTCATTGTTCTAATCAATTGGAGACGCCTTTTTTCCCATAAGATAATAAGAATCTGCTAGGATTTTTCAGCGGTGGCTTTTTTCCCGGTTCTTAATATGTTAAAATTAAAAACGGTCTACATTAAATTAATAACTCTAATTAGGTGGAAATAATATGAAAAAAATTCGAATTCAAGGTGGTAAGCCATTAACTGGTGATATAACCATCAGCGGCGCAAAAAATAGTGCGGTAGCGTTGATCCCAGCTGCAATTATGGCAGACTCACCGGTCATTTTAGAAGGAGTTCCTGATATCCAAGATGTCCATTCATTGATCGATATTTTAGAGATCATGGGCGCAAAAGTTATTTTTGAAAATAATCGACTGATCATCGATCCATCGAAAATCGTTTCGATCCCAATGCCAAGTGGTAAGATCAATTCACTACGCGCTTCTTATTATTTTATGGGGGCGTTATTAGGAAAATTTGGGGAAGCGGTTGTTGGATTGCCTGGCGGTTGTTTCTTAGGGCCACGGCCGATTGATTTACATATGAAAGGGTTCGAAGCATTGGGCGCAAATGTGTCAAATGAGCATGGCGTCGTGTACTTACGAACTGATGAAAACGGGTTAGAAGGAAATCGGATCTTCATGGATGTCGTATCGATCGGAGCGACGATCAATGTGATGTTAGCTGCAGTCAAGGCTAAAGGGAAGACTGTGATCGAAAATGCTGCCCGTGAACCAGAGATCATCGACGTAGCGACTTTGCTCAATAATATGGGGGCGAAGATCCGCGGAGCCGGGACGGATGAATTGCGAATCGAAGGTGTGGAGGAACTTCATGGCTGTCTGCATTCAATCATTCCTGACCGCATTGAAGCGGGGACTTATTTATCTTTAGCTGCTGCGATCGGTCAAGGCGTTCGGGTCCATAATGTGATTTATGAACATTTAGAAAGTTTTCTAGCGAAGTTGCAAGAGATGGGCGTTAAGATGAATATTTCAGAAGACACGATCGAAGTTTTGCCAGCTGAAAATTTAAAATCGGTAGATATTAAGACTTCGCCTTACCCAGGATTTGCTACTGATTTACAACAACCCATCACACCACTTTTATTAAATGCGGCCGGCAGTGCGGAGATCATTGATACGATCTATTCCAAGCGCGTCAATCACATCCCAGAACTTGTCCGAATGGGAGCGAATGCGAAAGTAGAAGGCAATCTGATCGTTTTGAACGGTCCAAATGAATTACATGGTGCAGAAGTGGTAGCCTCTGATCTACGGGCTGGCGCGTGTCTAGTGATTGCCGGATTGATGGCAGATGGTGTGACGACGATCCACAATGTTGAATATATCTTACGTGGTTATGATCACATCATCGAAAAATTATCGGCGCTAGGCGCAACCATTGAGATGATCGAGGAAGAAGAGAAAGTATGAGCGATTATTTAACGATGGCGGAACTTGAAGGCATGACGCTAAAAGAGATTTATCAATACGCTCGTGAATTCAAGATTTCCTACTATAGTCAAATGAATAAAAAAGAATTATCATTAGCGGTGATCCGAGCGCAAGCTGAAAAGCAAGGATTCTTTTATATGGAAGGAATCTTAGACATCGTTAGTCAAGATGGATACGGTTTTTTACGGCCAATCAATTATGGACCAAGTGCTGAAGACATTTACATCTCTTCTTCCCAAATCCGCCGATTCGGCTTAAGAAATGGGGATAAAGTGGCGGGGAAAGCGCGACCACCGAAAGAGTCTGAACGTTATTATGGGCTGATGCATGTCGAAAGTGTCAATGGCAAAGATCCAGAAGAAGCAAAAGAACGGCCGCATTTTCCAGCCTTGACGCCACTTTATCCTGATCGACAACTTTGTGTGGAAACGACGGCTAATCGTTTGACAACGCGAATGATCGATATTTTTACACCGGTTGGGTTTGGCCAGCGCGGCTTGATCGTAGCACCGCCTAAAGCCGGGAAAACGACGATTTTAAAAGAAGTTGCCAATGGGATAACAGAAAATCATCCCGAGGTCGAACTGATCGTCTTATTGATCGATGAACGGCCAGAAGAAGTGACAGATCTTGAACGTAGCGTCAAAGGAGACGTCGTATCGTCAACTTTTGATCAGCAGCCGCAAAATCACACCCGGGTCTCAGAACTTGTCTTAGAACGTGCGATGCGTTTAGTAGAAGACAAGCGGGACGTCGTGATTTTGATGGACAGTATTACGCGACTGGCACGAGCCTATAACTTAGTGATTCCTCCGAGTGGCCGAACTTTGTCAGGTGGGATCGATCCGGCGGCTTTATACAAACCAAAACGCTTTTTCGGTGCGGCACGAAATATCGAAGAAGGCGGCAGCTTGACGATTCTAGCTACGGCGTTAGTCGATACGGGCAGTCGGATGGATGATGTCATCTATGAAGAGTTCAAAGGTACGGGGAATTTAGAATTACAATTGTCTCGCGAGTTAGCAGAGCGTCGGATCTTCCCAGCAATCGATATCAAACGCTCTGGTACCCGCAAAGAAGAACTGTTGATGTCACCAGAACGGTTAGAAGAGATTTGGAAAATCCGCAATGTGATGAAAGGCGACTCGTTGGAATACACCAGCCAATTCATTAATTTCTTGAAGCAGACGAAAGACAATGCAGAATTTTTCAAGAGTTTCAAAGATGTCTCTTTTGGTTCAAGTGCCGGCAGTAAAGTGGTCCGTAAAAATCATAAAAGATAATTGCAATGGCGAAAACTTCATGATAAGATATATCTGTTGCAAAATTGCAAAATAAACTCTGACTCAGCAAATGACTCAGGGCAAAGGAGCGAAAAAACTTATGAAACAAGGAATTCATCCAGATTATCATCCAGTCGTATTCATGGACTCAACAACTGGTTTTAAATTCTTGTCTGGTTCAACGAAATCATCTGATGAAACAGTTGAATGGGAAGACGGAAATACTTATCCAGTGATCCGGGTCGAAGTAACTTCTGACTCACATCCATTTTACACTGGACGTCAAAAATTCACTCAAGCAGACGGACGTGTCGATCGTTTCAACAAAAAATACGGTCTCAAAGACGCAAACGCAGAAGAGAAATAAAACACTGGTATATCAATGTTTTGCAGACTATCTAATAGGGATAGTCTGCTTTTTTTCGCTTTTGACCATACTTTTGACCTTCTGCAAACCTCCTTGGTTTTCCTCGGTAGAACTCATGAAATCTGCAAAACGATTTGCCGTTTCTTCCGTCTGTCTTTTCGTGACATGGGTGTAGATATCCATAGTCGTTTTAATATCTGTATGTCCAAGTCGAACTTGAACTTCTTTGAGTGAAGCACCGGATTCAAAGAGTAAACTACAATGAGTGTGTCGAAACCCATGAGGATAGCGTAAAATATTTTGTGTAAATGAATAGAAAAAAGGAATGCGGTTCCTCTATGATAGTAAGTGACGAAACCAACTAGTCAGGAGGTGCATTCCCTATGAACCAGTTTACTACAGAAATCATGTACGCTCTAGCCCGAAAAGAAGACTTAACAGAAATTTTTCGCCAACATCTGGAAGCAGCGATAAACGAATTGCTTCAAACAGAACTGACAGAATTTCTTGGCTACTCTCGGTATAACCGCGAAGGGTTCAATACCGGTAATAGTCGCAATGGAAAATATTTGCGTACATTCGATACGAAATACGGTACATTGAACCTTGAAATACCGCGTGATCGCAACGGTGAGTTTCAACAACACACGCTTCCTGCTTATGACCGACGCTCTGATGCCTTAGAAGAAACGGTCATTCAACTCTACAGAAAAGGTATCACAACAAGTGAAATCGCTGAATTAATAGAGAAAATGTATGGCTCTTTCTATACTCTTCAAACTATCTCAACTATTACAAAAGCAGTAACAGAACAAGTTCAGGCGTTTCATGAACGCACGCTACATTCACAGTATGTCTGTATTTATTTAGATGCGACTTACTTACCATTAAGACGCGATACGGTCGCCAAAGAAGCCATTCACCTTGCTTTAGGTATTCGTCCAGATGGGACGAAAGAAATCTTAAACTATCAAGTTGCGCCAACTGAATCTGCCGGAATTTGGCGAGAGCTATTAGAAACACTAAAAAATCAAGGTATTGAAGAGGCCCTCTTATTTGTCACAGACCGTAAAGAAATCATGAATGATTTCAAACAAATACACCAAACAAAAGAGAAAGAACAAGCCGTTCAAGCCCTGAGTAACTTCCTAACAAAATGGCAGAAACGTTATTCAAAAATCATTAAAAAGTTAGAAGAACAAGAAAATCTACTGACGTTTTTTGAGTTTCAATCAAGTATTCGAAGCAGCATTTACTCAACAAACTTGATTGAAGGATTCAATAAACATTTAAAGCGAAACACCAAGAAAAAAGAACAATTTCCAAACGAGGAATCCTTAGACAGATTTCTTGTCACACAATTTTTAGACTACAACAATAAACATGACGGACATTGCCATCGTGGTTTTTCGCATGACAGAGACACGCTAGAATCTATGTTTGTTTAAATCAACTTGTCAGCTGACTATCAGAAAATCTATTTACACAAAATTATTGACACTGCTCGATTTATAATCCTGTCGAATATTTTTATTCTATTGTTATTAATTTTTTTTTATTATACAGGTAGTCTAAGTCTTTCTATGATTTATAACCCATTTGTGCTTAAGATAATTGAAAAATATAGATAACGTTATAATTAGTTATGATGAATCATATTATGCCCAGTATCTCTGTCATAAATTGTTTTAATCTGCTAATTCACCTCTGCGGCGACTCACAGAAGATTCAAATTGAATCGTATTAAAACATTGGACGCCAAGTCAGGAAAGGCCATTAGGTGGCAGTTTAGGTCATTACAGAGAGTTTAATCATCAAACGTGCCAAGAAGAAAGTTTCCCAAAAATGCAGCCAAGAGACTGGAAATAAAGTAAACATATTTAACTAATTATCAGTCATTCGGTAATTACATGTAAGTAGTGAATAACCTAGTACCTACAAAAGTTAGACATCTCCTCCTATACTTGAAACGTCAAGTATAGGAGGAGATGTCTTTTTATTTAATGATGATACTTTTTAGAATGAGGATCATTGAAGTGCATAATAAAATGCTCTGTTGATTTCTTCTCAAATCAAAAAAAGGAGCATGTCTACTATTCAATAAGGCTATCGATCTCACTGACGAATAAAACCTTATCAAAGAAATTTAAATTTGTTACATCTCACACTAAAACAGAACGTAGGTTTGTTTTTTTAGATTGTTATGATAAAACGATCAAAAAAACGAACTTTAGTTCCCTTTACTTTTATCAATTGTATAAATTTTCTTTTTTTATGTAGAGCTCATCATATTCAAGCAAATCGTTCTCTAATTCACTGTCAGATATAAGAAGCATGCGCTCTTTTACCGTTGAATAGCGAAACAATGGTAATTTTTCTTTTTGTGCTTCTTTGATTTGTTCCCCTGTAATATTTTCATATTCGTCCAATAATTTATCAAATGTAGCTTGTTTATTTAGTAAATAATCTTCTATATCTAATTCTATATTAGGATATTCTGTTTTAATGACTTTCTGTGCCATTTCAAGAATTTCATATCCATTTAGGATAATTTCATTATTATTTTTAATTATTTTATACGTTCCATTCTTTTCTTCAAAAAATTCCATAAGAAACCTCCATACAAATTCAGTGTAGATGATTAATAATACTACTCTAAAAAATGAGTTAAAAAAACGAAGTTAATTATTAAGTATCGTTTAAAGGATAGTCACATCTTTAAAGTAACACACACAATGAAGGTAAAGAAAGGAGGAAGGATTGCAATGGATATTTTTCATTTATTTTGTAATTCTAAAGATCTAGTTTACCTGCTATTTTTCTTATCGCTTTGCGACTTAGGGTTAAGAGAAATTCAACTTGTACTAAATAAACATTGGAGTTATAAGGAAGAATTGAACAATTTATGGAAGAAGATAAGTAATTTCTTCTTACTATTTTTGAGTGGCGCTATAGACTACATCTTTTCTAGAAATGGTATTTATTTTGAGGTTTCATTTGTTCATATTTTTTCTTGTCTACTAATACTTGTAGAAATAGAAAGTATCCTTAAAAAATTAGGACAAACTGAATTTGTACAAATATTAATTTCTTGTACTAATCAACTTATTAAAAAAATAAAAACAGATAACCTTGGAGATTACAAAGATAAATAAAGTAAATATAAAAAATTGGCATTAACTGATGAAAGGTGAAAGGATTATGGATTGTTGGGAAGATTTAGAAAAAAGTTTTAATGAATATAGAGAAAGAAAGGATGATAGAGCTTTTACTGAGATTTTTTCAAAGTTACAACAATATCTTTTAATTAAAGCTAGAGCTGCACAAGCTGAAGCAAAAATTACTGGTGTGTATATTCCTTATGAAGATTTTTATAGCAATTTTTCAGTTGCTGCATGGCACGCAATTGAAGATTATCCAGATATAAAAAGTTCATCTTTAAAAAACGTTTTATCACACCGGCTATACTATGCTAAATGTGAAGTGTGGAGAACATATAAAAAAAAATCAGATGACTGCAAGGATAAAAATGGAAATACTTATGATAGTACGCGGTGGTCAGATATAGATGATCATTTATACTTAGTTAATGATGGGGAAGAAATCACTGAAACAGAACTTTTTCTAGCAGAGCAATTAAAAAATTATTCCACGATTAATAAAACAAATTATCAAGTCATTTGTTTGTTGATTTTTGGATACACACCCGCAGAAGCTCTTTTAAAATTAGGATTAGCTGAAGAGTACAATATTGCAGCAAGAAAGAAAATTCAACGCATTCGTAATTCATTTCGTGAATTTATTGAACGTACTTAGTAAAAGTTCAATTCAGAAGAGTTATCTCTAAATGAGCAAATTAAAGTTGCTCATTTTTATTTTGAAAAATTATGTCACAAATAGAATACTTCGACCTACATATAAGGTGTATACGAAATGATCATGATCAACTAAAAATAAAGGCGGAATTATTATGACAAACGAAAAACAAAATCAAGTGGTGCGAGATCCATGGGTATTAGAAGTTCAACAATGGTTAAATAAAACATACAGTGGCAAGTCTGGTTATAATGATGTACCTGAATCAGGTAATACTGGTTGGAGTACAGTTTACGGATTAATTAGAGCCGTACAAATTGAGTTAGGGTTATCGCCAGCTGACAATTTCGGTGATGGGACTAAAGCTGCATGGGATAGTAAAGTAACAGATAAATTAAAAAACGGCTACAAAAGTAATATCGTAAAACTGATTGATGGTGCCTTTCGCTGTAAAGGATTCGGTAACGGAAAGTTTGATACAACTTATAATGCTAGCAATGAAACTATGATTACAGATTTCAAGAAAGCAGCAGGATTTACGTCAGTAACAGTAAAATTTGAATCTATGTGGGCTAAAGCACTTTTTGATATGAGCGCCTTTCAATTAGTATCCGGTGGGAATTCAAACACACGAAAAATGCAACAAATGTTGAATCGAAAATATAGTAAATGGACAGGAATTTTACCATGTGATGGCATTTATCAACGAGCAACCAATATGGCGCTTATCTATGGCGTACAAGTTGAATTGGGATTAGGAGATATCGCGAATGGTAATTTTGGACCGTCAACTCAGTCTACTTACGGTAAATATGCTAGTGCTGGATTAAGCAATTATCCTGATTTAGTTTTATTAGTCCAATATGGTCTATATCAAAATGTAAAAGACCTAGACTTAGGGACATTTACTTTTTCAAGTAAATTGGATAATGCCACAACTTCTGTTATTGCTGGGTTCCAACAGTTTATGAAACTTAGTGGTGTTCAAAGTGGGTATCCTGATTTGCGAACTATGATGTCATTAACCTTATCAAATGGTGATACCTCTCGACCTTGTTCAGGATGTGATACGTCATACCAATTAACACAAGCGCAAATTGATACGTTAAAAATCCAAGGGTTTTCAACGGTTGGACGTTATCTAACTGGTAGTGTTGGTTCAGATTTTAAACCAAAATCCCTTTCCAAAAAAGAAAGTCTACTTCTATTCAAAAATGGTATGAAAATTTTTGCGATCTATCAGGACAATATCTATATTCCTAAGCCAGAGCATTTTAATGCTGACATGGGATTTTCAGACGCGCGTAAAGCCATTGCAGCTGCTCGTGGTTTAGGTGTCCCTTTAGGTGAGACTATTTATTTTGCAATTGACGTAGATTGTCAAGATTGGGAAATTGCAACCTATGTACTACCTTACTTTAAGTCTATCTCTGAACAGTTACAAAGTAGTGGATATTCATATGGAGTGTATGGTACTCGAAATGTATGTCAATCAGTAGAATCGAAGTTTCCTGATAACCCTCCTAAGGGAATGTTTGTATCTAATATGTCTAGTGGATTTTCTGGTAACTTAGGATTCCCTCAACCTAAAAACTGGACTTACGATCAATTTCATGAGTATCCTGGCGGAATCGGATCAGGACCAGGATATGTTGAACTTGATAAGGTAGCAGTATCTGGAAAAGATAATGGCTTCTCAGCACTTGAAAATGATGTGAATAAAACTACGTCATTTGCTTATGCCTTAGGGATTGCTGGATTTATTGATGAAGTTGCTGGCGGATCAATTCAAGAAGAAGTGGAATACACAGTACCGTTTGGCGTTCCTAACGTTGAAATGAAAGTAACCTTTCACGCTGCGTTAACCGATACAGGTAATTTTACAATGGTCTATGATATTAAAGATAGTAAGTTAAGTGCTGAAGCGAAGACTGAAATTGAAAAAACAATTGGGAAAGGGACGGCGACGAACACATTAGTTGCAAAACTTGATAGTCTTTGTGCGGGTGTTAAAACGGGGCAACTGGCCATCGAACTTGAAATGGATTCAGCTGGTAATTTCGGGGTCTCTCTAGTAGTGAATTCAGAAGAGTTTGATTTTGATGGTACAACATTTGAAATGTCGGTGTTGGTGTCATTTAAAATTAGTCCTAAGAGCTTTTCGAATGAAGTTTCAGATGCTATTAAAGAATTAGAAGAAAGCATCGATCCAGAAATAGTTACACCAATTGTATTTCTTGGTACCCTTTTAGTGGTGGTTGTATTCTTAGGTGGAGCAGCAATTTCCGGCGGGTTAGTGACGGCACTGGGTGCAATGGCTCTTTTCTTACAACAAGTTAAGGATCAAGTTTCAAAATAGCATATTATATATTCAATCGTTTTCTGTTATATTATAATTGAGGTGATGTAATTGGAAGATGGGAGAATTAGCCAAAAGGTAAAAAAAATAAACTTAGTTGTAAAAACAGTAGTTTTATTGCTTTATATGATCATAATATATTTGAATCTGTCCTATTATGGTAAGCGATATGCCTTGATGGTCGCGTCAATTGTATTTTTGTCTACATTTATTTCCTTAATAGTGTTTCATAATAATGACTTAACTCGTATAAAAAGGTTTCAAACTGAATTATGGAAAAAAAATGAATATTTTTGTGGAGATGGTCTTATTATTACTCTAAAAATTGGAAAAGTTATAATTAAAGAAGAGCATCTTTCTGAATTTGTTGAATCGATTACAAGAGATTACTATATAATTAAACTTCCTTATTTCAATTGGGATGTCGAAGTTCAAAAAAGTTTAATTCCATTCAAATTAAAAGCGGGTTATCGGAAAAATTATTGGCGGACACGAGAACGTAATAAGAGTCCTATTCTAGTTGACTTTTTGAATTTAGAAAAAAAAAATCAGATACATGTCATTCTATTTATTCTATTTCAAATGTTGTTGGTTAGTATTTTCCATTTGTGTGCTACGAGATATAATAGCTTATTTGTAAATGGATATCATGTAACTTTAGTATTAATACGTTTGATGATGTATTTATTTATTGTTTATGTAATTTGTTATGTAACAAAACGTATAGTTAAGGGGTTCAAATACTATAAAGAAGGAATTGGAGTTCCTAAAGTTGAAGGTAATTATTATCGCTATTCAACTTTAGGAAATACAATGGTTGTTAATCTATCGAATAGATCTGTTAGTATGAAGTATTTGAAGAAAAGAAGTTTATTAATCACTGATATTAAGGGGTTTAGATATTTTAAAACTGTAGAACCTTTAAAATACGAACGATTTATACATTCTAAATAAGTCAAATGAAGACATGTAGGTAGATAGATATGATAAGTATTTAACACAATTACTATCTATCGTCACTAGTGTTGCACAAATAATTTCAGAAAAATCTGAAAACTATGTTTCATTCAAAATTGCAAAAAAGTCGAATGCTTACGCAGCGGATGACTTTTATTCCAGAAATTGTACGTTTTATTAAATTGA
>NZ_CACSLH010000044.1 GCF_902706605.1 Enterococcus sp. CSURQ0835
ACCTCTCAATCCTTATCTATATTATCTCAGAGCTACTGAGGTAATACCAAATTTAATAACACAGGTTCATAGGGTTGTCCTTACAAATCGTGAAGATTAAAACCCTAAATACAATATACAAGGAGTAGCTAACATGACGATTTTTAAACGCTGTGGTCCTTATTTTTTGATCGCGGCCGCTTTAGGGGATGCGTCACTGCCTTACTTGTTAGGACAATTTTATCCAGGTTACCGGCAAATGACGATGCTCATTAGTCAATTAGGAGAAACCGAAAGTCCCGTAGCAAATTGGTTCAATCACGGCTCACTGATTACCGGTACTTTATTTATCTTAGGTGGGATAGCTATGTGGCGATCCTTTTCTCATTTACCTCGCTTAGGATGCTGGTTAGGAGGCGCGATTGCTTTTTACGGTTTGGGTGATTGTATTTTAAGCAGTCTCGTCTCCATCAGTCCGCAAGCAAGTTTTTTTAGTCCCGCCTATTTTTTCCACGCCGCTTGTTCGGGTCTTGCGATGGTGGCAATGATGACCGTCCCATTGTTACTAGCTGGCTTAGCTTACCTCAAAAATCAGTTAGGTTGGACCTATCTGTATCTGAGTTTATTTATTGGTAGTTTGGTGACGTTGATTTTATTTGCCAGTTACTATTTGCCCGGCATTGGCACTTGGTTTGCAACGACTCGCGGTTTATGGCAGCGACTTTCATTGCTGTGTTTGTATTTGCCCACCATTTTACTAGCTGTGACGCTACTGCGTTTTCCTCAAGGCCTCACAAGTGAAGCATAAAAAATGGGAATCCGATCTGCGTCAGGTGGGATTCCCATTTTTTCGTATCAGTAATTATTTTATTTGAATTGCATCGTAGCTTTGACTGCTGTTTGCCAACCTGCATAAAGTGCGGCTGTTTTTTCTGGTGTCATCGTGGGTTCAAAACGCGTTCCAGCTTTGCGGAAGCGTTTGATCTCAGCGATGTCTTGCCAATAACCGACTGCCAGCCCGGCTAAATAGGCGACACCCAATGCTGTTGTTTCTAAAAATGGCGCGCGTTCCACCGGCGTTTGTAAAATGTCAGCTTGAAATTGCATCAGCAGATCATTTTTCGCTGCACCGCCATCCACGCGCAATAATTTGATTTCCGTTTGGGAATCTTTGGCCATCGTTTTGACGACATCGGTAGTTTGATAGGCTAACGCTTCTAACGTCGCGCGAATGAAATGCTCTTTTTTCGTTCCCCGCGTCACACCAAAAATCGCGCCTCGTGCTTCTTGATCCCAATAAGGTGCGCCTAGTCCAGTGAAAGCTGGCACGATATATAACCCGTCGCTATCGGGCACAGCTGCCGCAAATGTTTCAGAATCTGCCGCGTGATCAATCAACCGTAACCCATCTCGCAACCACTGGATCGCCGAACCCGCGACAAAAATACTGCCTTCTAGCGCATACGTGATCTCACCGTTCAAACCATACGCGATCGTTGTCAGCAATCCATTGTTGGATAAGATCGCTTCTTGCCCCGTGTTCATCACGATAAAAGCACCGGTTCCATACGTGTTTTTCACCATACCCCGCTCAAAAGCTAATTGACCGAAAAGTGCTGCTTGCTGATCACCGGCTAAGCCTGCGATGGGTACATGATTGCCGTAGAAATGATAATCTTCTGTCGTCCCGTAAATTTCTGAATTGGATTTGACTGCAGGCAACATCGCCCGCGGGATCGCCAACAAATCCAAAATCTCTTGATCCCAATCCAAATCATAAATATTAAACAGCATCGTTCGACTCGCATTCGTATAATCGGTAACGTGGACCTTGCCCCCGGTCAATTTCCAAACAAGCCATGTGTCGATCGTCCCAAACAGTAATTCTCCGGCACTGGCTTTTTCCCGCGCGCCGGTTACGTGATCTAAGATCCATTTGACTTTCGTCGCTGAAAAATAAGAATCGATCAACAAGCCAGTTTTTTGTTGGATCAGCTGTTGCAAGCCTTGTGCTTTTAATTCTTCTGCGATGGCACTGGTCTGCTTAGATTGCCACACAATCGCCCGATAGATAGGTTGTCCCGTTTGCTTTTCCCAGATCACGGTCGTCTCTCGCTGATTGGTGATACCAATGCCTTCGATTTGAGCAGGCTTTAAGCCGCTATTGATCAATGCGCCGGCGATCACAGATTGGACTGAATTCCAGATCTCATTTGCGTCTTGTTCCACCCAACCGGCTTGATCAAAATATTGGGGAAATTCTTTTTGCGAACTAGCGACTTGCTGTCCATGTTTATCAAAAATAATCGCGCGCGTCGAGGTCGTACCTTGGTCAATGGATAAGATATAACTTTCCATAGTGTGCTCCTTTAGTTTTTAGTTCGATTTTAGCACAAAGTTGGTAGAAAATGAAAAAGCGCCTACTCGATCCATCTTATAAAATCCCCTTTGAAAAAAATTTTCATACGTGGAACTTTTTCGACTCACACTTCTTTTCCAAGATCGACCCAGCCCACCGGTTGCGCCAATTCCGCTAACTCTTGCGGAGAGAGTTCGACCGCACTATGATCGCTTCCCGCCGCCGGATAAACGACTTCAAACTGCTTCAATGATTCATCTAAATAAATGGGGACGCCGGCTTTCACCGCAAACGGACAAACGCCACCCGGAGCATGACCGATCCGTTCTTCCACTTCAGCTGCGGGGATCATCCGCCCACGTTTTTTGAATGCGGCTTTGAATTTTGGATTGTGAATCCGAACATCTCCAGCGGTTACGACTAGTAGCGGCTGACCCGCTACTAAAAACGACAATGTTTTGGCAATTTGCGCGCTTTGACAACCGATCGCTTCAGCGGCTTCTGCTACAGTCGCGCTGGATCGCGTAAAGACTTTAATCCGTGAACCATACCCCGCCTCGGTCAAAAATGTTTCGACTGCTTCAAATGACATCAAGATCCCTCCTTTTACTTTTTTCTATCATAACATTTTCGTGAGAAGAAAACAGTTTTGACTTTCAGTGCCAAGTTAGGAATGCGACACGTTTTTATTTGCCAGAAACGTTTCATCACATTAGAATAACTTTATAAACAACAATCGATTTGTTAAGTTTTAGGCTAACCATAAAAATACTTTGCAAGTTAACCGAATAGGTGTACAATAACCTCGAAAAGTAGAAAAGGTGGGATTCACTTGAAGGAGAAAGAAGCACACAAGCATAAGCTGTTGGAACATGCCAACGGACCTTCTTTAGAAGAAATCAACGGAACCGTCAAAGTTCCCAAAGGCAAAGGATTTTGGAAAACGTTGTTCGCTTATTCCGGTCCCGGCGCGCTCGTAGCAGTCGGTTACATGGACCCCGGAAACTGGTCGACCTCGATTACCGGTGGTCAAAATTTCCAATATTTATTGATGTCCGTCATTTTGATTTCCAGTTTGATCGCGATGCTCTTACAGTACATGGCGGCAAAACTAGGGATTGTGACACAAATGGATTTAGCCCAAGCGATCCGCGCCCGGACGAGTCGCCCGTTAGGAATCATTTTATGGATCTTAACTGAGTTAGCGATCATGGCGACAGATATCGCCGAAGTCATCGGGGCCGCAATCGCGCTGTATCTTTTATTTAACATTCCGTTGATCATCGCAGTCTTTATCACTGTTTTTGATGTTTTGCTCTTATTATTGTTGACCAAAGTCGGCTTCCGAAAAATCGAAGCGATCGTCGTGTGTTTGATCTTTGTCATTTTGTTTGTCTTTATTTATCAAGTCGCACTGTCAAATCCTGATTGGAGCGCAATGTTCAAAGGCTTTATCCCAACCGGACAAACATTTGCTAAGTCCCCACAGATCGGCGGGCAAACACCGTTGACGGGTGCACTGGGGATCATCGGTGCGACCGTCATGCCCCATAATTTATATTTGCACTCGGCTATTTCCCAAACGCGGGAGATCAATCACGCCGACCAAGAAGAAGTTGCCCAAGCGGTCCGCTTTACTGCGTGGGATTCAAACATTCAATTGTCGATGGCATTTGTCGTCAACGCCTTGCTCCTCATTATGGGCGTCGCCGTTTTCAAAAGCGGCACCGTGGAAGATCCATCGTTTTTCGGTTTATATGAAGCGTTGTCAAATCCTGACACGTTGAGTAACGGGATCTTAGGCAGTGTCGCCAAGACCGGCGTGCTGTCCACCTTGTTTGCCGTTGCACTGCTCGCTTCTGGTCAAAACTCCACGATCACCGGAACATTGACGGGACAAGTTATCATGGAAGGCTTCGTTCATATGCGGATGCCGATCTGGTTGCGCCGTTTAGTGACACGTTTGATCTCGGTCGTGCCCGTGTTACTTTGTGTCATGTGGACCAGCGGGAAAAGTGAGATTGCTGAACATGAAGCGTTGAACAATTTGATGAACAACTCACAAGTCTTTTTAGCCTTTGCGTTACCATTTTCTATGTTGCCACTACTCATGATGACTGATAGCGCAGCTGAGATGGGCGAGCGTTTCAAAAATACGATCATCATCAAAGCTTTAGGTTGGGTATCTGTGATCGCCTTGACGTATTTGAACTTGAGCGGCTTGCCTAATCAAATGGAAGACTTTTTCGGGGATCACCCTAGTCACGGCCAATTACTGTTAGCCCATAACATCGCCTATGTCTTGATCGTTGCGGTACTCGTTTTACTTGCTTGGACGACGTATGAGTTGTATCGTGGAAATAAACGCTATGCTTTACAACAAGCTGAAAAAGCTGCAACTGAAAAAATCGCTGATCCAAACGAATAAATCAAAGGGGTGACTCTAACCATGGAAGTAACGGAAAAGGATTTTCAAAAGATCTTAGTCGGGGTCGATCAATCAGAAGATGCACAAATCGCGTTTCACTACGCATTGAAAGAAGCGAAAAAACAACACGCTGCACTGTACATCATTTCGATTTTTGAAAAACAAAATTTAAATGTCTACCAAGCACTTGATCAAAATTTTATCAATCAAAAAAAAGCCGAGTTACAAACTGAGATCGAAACGTATCGCCAGCAAGCTTTAGATTTTGGTCTCACCGATGTCAAAGTCGTGATCGATGAAGGTGACCCCGGCGAGACGATCGTCAAACGGATCATTCCCCACACCGGCGCTGATCTATTGATCGTCGGTTCCAAATCAAAAAAAGGCATCACTAAATATTTCGGTTCGCAAGCTGCCTACATGGCAAAATACGCACCGATCTCCGTGATGATCATTCGCTAAAACAAAGCGCCGCACCAGTGATGAGTTCTTCACTGGTGCGGCGCTTTTTTAATCCGTCAATTTTTTCATTAGAAATACATTATCTACCCCGACTTGTGGGAAATCAGCCGGAAAGTCCGCCAACGTTTTGGCGACAAAACCATGTTTTTGATAAAACTTCAGTGCCGCCGCAAAAGTTGTGATCGTCCCAAGATAAAGCGTTTTGATCCCATTTTCGCGGGCAAAATTTTCTAAGGTTGCCAATAATTTTTGCCCGACTTGTGCTTTTCCGCGGTAAGCTGGTTTGACAAACATTTTACGCAACACACCATTGTCGTGTTTGATGCGGATCAGCGCGATCGTCCCGACGACTTTCTCCTGGTCGAGCGCGACCCAAAAATTTCCACCTGTTGCTTGATAACTTTGTGGGATCGTCTTTAGATCTGGCTGATCATTTAATGTGATGGGAATCCCAAATTCTTGTTGCTGGATCGTAGTAATCAGTTCGGTGACTTGATCTTGATAGCGCGCTTCGTACGAAAGGATGTTCATCGTCGGTCTCCTTTTAGTTAAACTGTAACAACTGACAATTATCAATAGCTGAGCTAACTGTGACCTGCTGCTTACCAGCCAAGCTTGGTTAAAGATCGGGTTCGTTCATGATTTTTTTCAACTGAGCAACTAGCGGCACAAATTCACTTTCGTCAATCGTGCGCACATCTAACAAGTTGCGTTCATTTTTGATCCGGCTGATGATGGGTAACTCACCACTGCGTAAGAGTGTTTGCAGTTTTTCTGCCGTTTGATCCGCTTCAAGGCTCACCACAAAAGTTGGCAAAAGATGCTCAGGATACGAACCACCGCCAACTGCACTCGTGTCTGGACTAACAGTCACTGACAACTTCAGCTGAGCTTGTTTGATCAAGGTCGCCAAGTGTTCGGCTTTTTGGCGACACTCTTCAGCTGTTTGTGCCAACATTTTTAAGACTGGGATCTCTTTTAATGCTACGTCTTCTGTGAGATACAATTGCAAGGTCGCTTCTAAAGCGGCGAGCGTCATTTTATCGATCCGCAGTGCCCGTAGCAATTGATTTTTTTTCATTTGCTCGATGAAGACCCGTTTGCCGACGATGATCCCTGCTTGAGGACCGCCTAGTAGTTTATCCCCGCTAAACGTCACCACATCACAACCTTGTGCTAAACATTCTTTCACAGTCGGTTCATAAGGTAGACCGAACCGGCGCATATCTAACAACAAGCCGCTGCCAAGGTCGTTAACTAATGGCACGGCTTTTTCTTTGGCTAAAGCAGCGAGCTCTGGCAGGGGAACACTTTCTGTAAAGCCGACGATTCGGTAGTTGCTAGTGTGGACTTTCAACAGCGCACCAGTCGTATCGGTAAACGCCGCCGCGTAATCTGCCAAGTGCGTCTTATTAGTAGTGCCGACTTCGCGGATCACGCCACCAGCTGCTGTAATGACTTCAGGAATCCGAAATGCACCGCCGATCTCCACTAATTCCCCCCGCGAAACGAGCACTTCTTGTTGCGGGGCTAACGTACTTAAGACGAGTAAGACCGCCGCAGCGTTGTTGTTGACCACCAGCACATCTTCGGCACCAGTCAACGTTTGGATCACTTTGGTCAAATGCTCATAGCGTGAGCCGCGTTTGCCCGTTGCTAGTTCAAATTCTAAATTAGAATAATGAAACGCAGTTTGTTCAACTTGCTGCTGCACCGCCGGACTTAAAACCGAGCGACCTAAATTCGTGTGGAGCACCGTGCCGGTCCCATTGATGACTCGTTGCAATGAAAATTTTTGCGCAGCTTGCAAGCAGTCTAAGATAGTTGCCGCGATGACAGTTTGAGCGGGTAATTGGTCGAGTTCACCAGCTAAAACTCGTTGCCGCGTCTGATTCAAAACAGTTTGGATCGCGTCTTTCAGCTGTTGGTGGGAATACGTTTCACTTGCGGTGCGCAACGCTTCCCATTTTAAACATTCATCAACGGCGGGTAGTTGGGCTAAGATTTGTTGGATCGGATTTGCCATAACATTCCTTTCTAGCTGCCACTGAGGATTTTTAAGGCCTGCAGTGCTGCTGCAAGATCTTCTTTAGTCGTGAAACTCGAAAGTGAAAAACGGACCGCGCCGCGTTGTTTCAAGCCTAATGCTTCATGGATCAAAGGCGCACAGTGATAACCTGGGCGAGTCGCGATCTCAGACTCTTCCCACAATAGATCACTGACGAGCGCGGAATCCGCCTCTTTTAAATTCACCGCAAACACATTGACTCGCGGCTGGTCAAAATCGCCATAAAGCGTCAAGCCAGGGATCTGCTTTAAGCCGGCATAAAAATAAGCGCCAAGTTCTGTTTGGGTCTGCTGGATCGTTTCAAAGTGCGTACGAACATAGTCCACACCCGCTCGCAAGCCAGCTAAACCAGCGACATTGGCCGTGCCCGGTTCTAATAAGATCGGTAATTCTGGCGGTTGCGTGTGGGAAAATGAACGCATCCCATCGCCACCAGTTAAAACGGGTACAAGCGGCAGATCTTTGCGCACGATCGCTCCTCCAGTCCCCCCCGGACCATACAATGATTTGTGGCCGGTAAAACAAACCGCCGCGATAACGTCATCGCTTAGATCCAGTGGGACGACTCCCGCGGTTTGAGACGCATCCAACACTAAGTACAAGCCATGCTGTTGGCAAAATGTTTTAACTAAGTCTAAGTCTAACAAGTTGCCGGTCACATTGCTGGCGTGATTGCAGACGACGACTCGAGTTTCCGGCCGGACTTTTTGTTCCAATTCAGCATATCGCAACTGACCGGTCAAAGGCTCACTAGAAATAAAATCCAACATCGCGCCTTGCGCTTCTAATTGATATAGCGGCCGTAAGACTGAATTATGTTCCCAACTAGTCGTTAACACATGATCGCCGGGTTTGATCAAGCCTTTCAAAACTTCATTTAATGCGACGGTGGCGTTGTTTGTAAAGGCTACTTCATACGTAGCCGGCGCTTGAAACAATTTTTTCACCGCGGTACGGGTCGCTTCTAACTGATGATAGCCTGCTAGTGAATACCCGTGAGCGCCGCGGGAAGGATTGCCATATTGTTCTGCACTTAAAATCTCATAGACTGTTTGGGCTACCGCTGGCGGTTTTTGGACCGTCGTGGCGGCATTATCTAAATAGATCGCCATCTTACTTCGCCTCCGATTTTTTCCCTAAGACCCGATAATTTTCCACGCGCTTTGTGATCTCTTGTTTGTCCATGTACTCTAAGATCAACATCGAAGCTTTCCGGCTGGAATCTGTCAGATCCCGGAAGTCCGCTAACGTCATTTGTTGATTTTTCGTGATCATTTGCTGCACCAGTTGGACTGCTTGTTCATACGTCTTCGTCAGCATCACGTATTCATGGGTCAAGAAAGTCACCGTTTTGCCGTTCAACGCTTCTAAAACTTCCGAAGCATTTTTATCTAATCCAACTAGTTCTTCTTTTTTGACTGGCGTGAATTTTTGCTGTTGTAAAGCCTGCTCGATTTTTTGTTGGGCGGCGATTTGATATTGATTGAAAGTCACCACAAAATCAAAGCGCGCGATTTGGTTATTGGCTTCTTTGATCTGTTCATCGTGGCGCAATAAACGCAACAACGCGGACAATTCTTTTTCTGTTAAATGGCCCCGCAAACGTGAGCGAAATTCTTCAGCAGGCATCCCGTTACGCAACCGATATTTTTTATGGTACTCGTCTAAGATCGCGCGCGCTTGTTCAGTCAATTTTTGATAACTCAACTGATGGATCAAACCTGCTTTCGTCTCTATCAGCTGGCCTGATTCTACCATTTCAGCTAACAGCGGCTGCAATTCTGACGTGTCCAGACCTAAATATTCTTGCAGCTCTTTTGGCGTCGTGAACGGTTGTTTTTTGTTCGCCATAAAATCGGTGATGATCTCGTCGATGCTGCCGTCTTCTTTGGCTTTCAAACTTTCTAAGATCTCGTTTTTGAACCGGCGATGCTTACTTGGTGCCGCATCTAACACTTCACCGCCTGCGATGGTTCTCATGGGTGAATACGTCCGCAAAATAAAATGATCCCGTTCTTTGACTGCCACTTGATCTTCGAGACGTAATTGCAAAAAGCCTTCCGTTCCCGGTTTGATAAAATCCGTTCCCAGTGGGACTGTCCGCGCCATGACTTCGCGCGTTCCGATCAATAACCGAACCCGATCCCATAAGCCGATGCCGCCTTCTGTTTCTGGCAGACATTTGATTTTGACATCTAACATCCACGTATCTTGCAGCTTTTCAGAGAGTGACAACACATCGCCTCGCGTGATCTCTTCAGTGGTGATGTTGGCTAGATTCAACGCCGTCCGCTGCCCGGGCAATGCTTCTTTGACATCTTGTTCATGAACTTGGATATTGCGGATCCGGACTTTTTGATTATTGGGATAGAGGTATAATTCATCCCCGACTTTGACTGGCCCATCTAACAAAGTGCCGGTGATCACTGTGCCAAAACCTTTGACCGAAAACACGCGGTCGACATTCAAACGTGCTAAGCCATGACTGGTTTTTTCAGCGATCTCTTCTGAATAAGCGGTGATCTTTTGCAATAATTCGTTGATCCCGGTGCCCGTCACTGCGTCTGTTTCGATGATCTCCGCATCTTTTAGTGGCGTATCTTGCAGTTGCTCTCGGATATCTTCGACGACTAATTCTTTTAGCTCGGGGTCGACAGTATCGATCTTCGTCAAGACGATCAAAAAGTCTTTGATCCCTAAAAGCGTCAAAATGTCGATGTGTTCTTTTGTTTGCGGCATGATTCCTTCTGCTGCATCGATCACGAGTAAAACTAAATTGATCCCCGGCAATCCTGCCACCATATTTTTGATGAATTTTTCATGTCCAGGCACATCCACGATCCCCACGCGTTTGTGGTTGGGCAGATCTAAATAAGCAAAGCCTAAATTGATCGACATGCCGCGTTTTTTTTCTTCTTTGGTAGTATCTGTCTCGATTCCGGTCAGCGCTTTGATCAGCGTGGTTTTCCCGTGATCGATATGTCCTGCCGTTCCAATAACGATATTTGCCATCTAAAGTTCCTCTCTTAGTTGATACTGCGTCTTTAACCCATAGCGGGTCGCAGTGTAGATCCCTTCGCGCTTGATGTCGGCTTGGTGCAACAATTCCACGAGTTGCGCTTCATCAGCTAACTGATATTTCAAAGAAAAGCCGCAACTAGCGTGGATCGTCTCCGGGGTCGGAATGATCCGTACGTTTAGTTGGGCTTTTTCTTTTAAGAGCGCTTCTGCCTTCATCGCTTCACGCGTGGAATAAAATAAAACGATCCCATACGTTTGCATCAGCTTTTCTCCTTTATGGTCGGACGATCCGCGGCGCTTGACGCATCATTTCCACGATGCGATACATATTGGTGACTTCTCCGACTTTGACTTTGTCGGTTAACTCAAAATAATTTAAGCAAGCACCGCAAGCATAGATCTCAACGTCATGATCGGCTAACGTTTGAAGATCTTCTAACGCATCGGAGCCTTCTGCCACAAGTGGCGCGCCGCCGTTATAAAAAATCACTTTTTGTGGTAAAACATCTTGTTCAGTCAACGAATAAATAAAAGTTTTCAAGAGATTTTTCCCTAATTCGTCTGAGCCGTGGCCCATCACATCCGTATCGATCACCACGATATAATCCGTCGTGCTTTTGTCATGATGGTGCTCTTCTTTGACGATTTTTTCCATCGGGACGGTCGATTTTGAGATGACGACGGTAAAATGTGTGTCCGAATCTTTATTCATTTGATACATCAAACCCAGCTGCTCGGCCATCTTTTTCAAATTTTGGGTGGCGATCTCATTGTCCACGACCGTTTCCACCGCGTCGTTTTCCCGCAACGCTTTTTTCGTTTCGATCACTGGAAGCGGACAAGCTTGCCCTAACGCGTTGATTTTATACATCTTCGTCACTACCCTTTCACGATAATTTCTTTGGCTTGTTTTTCCGTTACTACACCGAAGTCTTGCGCGGAAATGTCAGCCGCTTGTAATTTTTCCAATAATTCAGCTGCTGTTTCAGCCGGTACACTCACCAGTAAGCCGCCGGATGTTTGCGGATCAAACAGCAATTCTTCAAAGCCGAAATCATTGATTTGAAAATCCATTTTAGCTTCCATATAATTCCGATTGCGTTGGCCACCAGCGGTCAAAATAAATTCTTTCGCCCCTTGATAGGCCGCTTCAAAATACGGTAAGCGGGTCGCTGTGATCTCCGCTGAAAAACGCCCGTTCAACATTTCATGTAAATGTCCGGCTAACCCAAAGCCTGTCACATCGGTACAACTCGTGATAGGATACTCGCGAATGATATCCATCGCGTATTTATTTAACGTCTGCATACTTTCTGTCGCTTGCAAAAAATCCGCTTCCTTGATCTCACCGGCGCTATAGCCCACGGTGATGATGCTGACGCCAAGTGGTTTCGTCAAGATCAAGTGATCGCCAACTTCACACGTATTATTTTGATAGATCTTGTGAGGGTCGATCGTCCCGGTCACCGATAAACCGTATTTAACAGAATGATCGTGGATCGAATGCCCACCGGCTAAAATCGCGCCAGCTTCTTGCACTTTTTCCGCACCGCCGCGCAAGATCTCTTTTAAAATAGTCAAATTTTTCTCTTCTGGGAAGGCCACGATATTCAAGGCGGATAACACTTGCCCGCCCATTGCGTAAACGTCACTCAACGCATTGGCCGCTGCGATCTTACCAAATAAATACGGATCATTGACCATCGTTGGGAAAAAATCCAACGTCTGAATGATCGCTAAGTCATCCCGCAACTTGATCACCGCTGCGTCATCGGTCGAATCAAATCCGACTAATAAATCTTTATGTTCAACTTTTGGCAAATCGGCTAACAATTCACCCAAATTACCTGGACCGATCTTCGCGTTACAACCGCCGCAGACGATCAATTGTTCCATCGTTTCCATCTGTTCCATTATGTATACAGCTCCTTCCAGCACGCCTATTATACCAGTTATCGAAACATTTCACTATCTTACTTAAACATTTTTTAGCGGTTCTAAAAAAGCTTTAATCTTTGCGGTAGAAGGCGCTTTTTTTTAAAGTGTGAGCCTCATGTTTACCAGCTGAATAAAGGAGCCAATAGTTGCGTTCCAAGTTCAACTACGCTAGGCTTGAAGAAACGAATCCCCAGCCAACGAGTGTGTTGGAGAAAGAAGAACAATATGAAACGAAAACTCATCGTCGGTGTGTGTCTGTTGAGCCTCTTTTTATTAAGCGGCTGTAAACCAACGAGCCACGCGCCCCAGCAAACATCTCGTTCTGCGACTCATGTAAAAAAGAAGCCGAAGCCACAAAAAAAATTGAACGCCCAAACCGATCTCTCCACCGCTGAGGTCAAGCGGCGCGTCATTGCCTGGTTTGCCAATCAATCCGCTTTTCAAATCGCTGAGCCTGAAAAATTAGTTTTTCTCGATGCGGCAACGCCGACTTGGCAAACCGTTCGCGGCCAAACGCTCTTAGGCGGTCAAGTCATCACCACCCAAAATAAACGTTGGGCCGTGGAGATCCATCCCGATGGCACGTGTAAAGTATTTGATCCATTAAATGTCAATGCGGCGCCTCAAACCTTTGATCTTTTTTCCGTCACGCAAGAGCAACTCGCCCACGTCCGTAAAAATGTCACCAAACTGAATCCAGCTAAGTCTAATCAACCTAACGCGCAAAGTTTGAAAACTGCGGTGATCATCAATCGAATCACCGGCTATTTCGCACAAACATATGCGCTTGAACCAGACAGCCTCACCGTCGCCTTGACGACTAAAAAAGGCTGGATCGATGTCAACGGGACCGATTTGTTTTGTGCCACTATCACCAGCCCGGCTGGCACGTGGCAGTTGGAAATGACTAACGATGGCGCAGCTTACGTGCAAGCCAGTAGTGTCAGTCAGATCCCTGGCACTTTGTATCACCAGGAACAAGGCGCTCCCACGTTCCAACTTTTTCAAATCACCCCCATCAAACCAAAATCAGCTGGAGCGGTAACGACTTAACGTTACTTTTAATAAAAACACAAAAACCGGGAAGCGAACAGCTAGTTCGCTTCCCGGTTTTACTAGTTAATACAGTTGCCAGCCAATTCCTTCTGCTTGCCAGCCAAGACTGACGAGTTGATCTCGCTCAGCTGCAGCCGGCGTGTAGTGATGACTGCCAGCTACAGCGTTAGGATTATACAAGCGCAAAATGTCAGTCGGCCCACCAGAACGGAAAGCCACGCCTTCATCTTGCCACCCGACAGAAACTAAATGATCTCGCTCGCTAGCCTGTTGGGTGTAGTGATGATCGCCCGCATTAGGATTGTACACACGGTAAACCTCTGCTCCCGATTCAAAAGGCGCTTGACCGATCACGCCTTCATCTTGCCAGCCAAGACTCACGAGCTGGTCTTTTTCCGTGCCGTTTACCGTATACAAATGTTCACTAGAATTTGGATTATACAACCGATACAACGGAAACGTCGCGGCATCATCCACGACTTTTAACGTGAAAGTCTTCGTAAAATCAGCCAACGGGGTCGCACCGTTTTTCACGGTAGCCACAAGTTGAAGAGTCCCCATTTTTTTAGCAGTTACTTGATTATTTTGTAACGTCGCCTCGGCTTGATTGTCGGCTAACTGCCACGTGATCATCTGTTTCGTCGCATCATTTGGTGTGATCAGCCCATTCAATGTTACTTTTTCGCCGACTCGCAATTGACTAGGCACACCGGTAATATCTTTCACTGGCGTAAAGGGCGCATTTTTTTCCGTAATGGTCACGGCCTTTTGCGTCCCAAGCGTGTAGATCACATAGCCGCTTTGAGCATCCAGTTCAAATTTCCCGCTAGGGTCGCTGCTTTGAAAATCAGCCGCGCGCAAATCATCAAATTTCAATCCGATTTGTTGCGGATTTTTGATAAAGATCTCAGCTTGCTGGTACGTTTGATTCAAATCGATGGAGATTTTTTTGTCGCGTGCCATTTCGATATACCGTAAATTAGAACTCAAGATCGCATAATTTCCAAAGTCGGTGACTTGGTTTGCAATCACTTTTTCTAAACGTGGTGAATTGATAAAAAAGATCCCCGGCGGCAAAGTGGTGATCGCTCCAAAATCGACTTCCTCCAGTAGCGGACAACTAGTAAACGCATACTCTGCTAAACGAGGCTGCCCTTCAAACTTTAATTTACGAATCCCAGTGATACTAAACGCATAATTATCGATCGCCACGACGCGTTCAGGAATCACTAAATCACCTAATGTACACGTTTGAAAAGCGGATTTGCCGATTGTCAATGCTTTAGCACCTGTTCCTGTTTCAAACGTCAACGCGCGCAGATTGGTGCAACTGATAAACGCCGAATCTGGTACTTGCGTCACATTTTTACCGATAACTGCTTTTTCCAAAGCGGTAGTGATCACATTTCCAGTATTCGGATCTGCAATCATCTGTTGCCACTTCGCAAATCCTTGGTCAGTCTTGATCACTAACTCCCCTAATTTAAAACTCCAACGCAGATCTTGATTATCGATCTCTTGCGGAAATGGAAAAACTGCTTGAACAGAACTTGTTCCGGCTTGACTTTCAACCGATGCTAACTGACTACTAAAAAATAACCCTATCGCTAACCCAACGATGACCCAACTCTTTTTCATTTGCGCCTCCTCTGACTGATTTTTTCTTCTCCTTCTAGCGTATTAGATTTCAGACAAAAACACAAACTATAACCGAATTTATTTTCTAAAAGCTGGACTAAAAAGCAAATCCGCGATCAACATTGCGTTTCAAAAAATAAAAAAACCATTCCCTTCCGCAGAAGAAAATGGTTGGTTTAGTTATTTAAGCAGGACGCATCCCTTTACGTAAGTAAGTGATTCCTGAATAGATAACGACTGCAATGATGATCCAAGTCAAGACATTGATATCAAGGCCGGTCACAAATTTCGCCGCGATGATGACCCCGATGACTCCGCCGATCGTGATCCCAACGCTGACTTTGCGCGCATAGTCACCTGCTTTGATGAAGTTAGCAGAAGCAACTGGCATCAAACCAGCACAAGATCCCATCATGATTGGCATTGCAACTAGCGGGTTTAAACCTAACATGTAAACCATCGCCATACATGGTGCGTAAAGACCAACACCGATCGTCATTAAGGCCCCTAAAATAAAGTTGCCGACGATCCCGATGATCAATTTACCACCGCTTAACGCTGTAGCTGTGTTCCCTGTTCCTAACATATCTAAGAAGCCTAATTGGCGCAATGCCATTAAGACCGCGGTCACGATCAACGCTAAGCCCATATAAAATTGGACTTTTTTCTCTGGTAATTTACTTACCGTTTTCGAACCGATAAATGAACCAATGATCGCCGCTAAAACAAGAGCAAATAAAGTCAACGGCGCGACTTTTACGACCGTGATGAAAATAAATGCTTCGATCATGACTGGGATCGCATGGGCTACATTCAACGTCCCCGGCAATTGACGGTCTTGATCTAATTGTTTCGTAAATTCCAATAACATCGTGGTTGGTGCGAAACTGCCGATCCCTAACGTATCCAAAAAGTCGGTAACTAGACCGATCGCTCCAGAGACAAGGTAGCTACCGCCGCCCCAGTTTCCACGCGTCGCGGCCAAATCGCGAATAAAATAAAACAAATAATAAATTATTAAGGCGCCTAATAGCGTTAAAAGTGCTGCTACCATTTTTTTCCTCCCTCAAAGCTTTGAGGCGAAAAAGCTGCCCGAAAGTAAAGGTGCAGCTTTTTGCCCACCCGCTTATTCTAAAATAAAACCATCTTTCAATGAATCTTTTGGATCGACTAAGAACGTGTTGAAACCTGAGACATAAGCTGAACCAGTCACACGTGGAATGATCGCCTTGTATCCTTCGATATCGGCTTCTTTAACGATCTCGCCTTTGAACTTCGTACCAATGATACTTTCGTAAACGAATGTATCGCCGACTTTCATTTCACCTTTTGCGAATAAATCAGCTAACTTCGCACTTGTTCCCGTGCCACAAGGTGAACGGTCCACTTGGCCATCTCCGAAGATCACGACGTTTTGATACGTTGCATCTGGACTTTTAGCTGGTCCATAGATCTCAACTAAATCAACGGTCTTGATGTGACTCAAAGTTGGATGTTGGATCTCGATTTGTTCATTGACCGCTTTTAAGATCTTCATACCAGCATCAGTTAACTTAGTTGCGTTTTCTGGTGCGATATCGATCCCTAGATCCGCTGCTGGAATCAATGCGAAGAAGCTCCCACCAAATGAAATATCGACCGTTACTTCCCCGATTTCCGGCACATCGACTTTGACGTTTTCTTTGTAAAGGAATGATTCCACATTATCAAAAGAAACCGCTTGAGCAGAATAATCTTCATCTAAATGGACCGTCCCGTGAACGATCCCGGCTGGTGTGTCTTGAACGACTTTGATCTCGCGATCGCCTTCGTTGACTTTGACCCAGCCTGTTTCAACTGCTGCGGTCATGGCCGCGATTGTATTATGGCCACACATATTCAAATAACCGCCTGTATCCATGAAGATGATTCCATAATCAGCTTCTTCATGAACGGGCTCACAAATAAAAGCGCCAAACATATCATGATGTCCACGTGGTTCGAACATCAGCATCTTCCGCAGATCATCTTCTTGGGTTTCAAGATATTCTCTTTTTTCAGCCATCGTTTTGCCGGGAAATTTTGTGATCCCGCCAATAATCAAGCGAGCCGCTTCTCCAGCAGTATGTGTGTCGATTGCTGCGATCACTTTTGATACTTTCATGATGTACCTCCCATTTATCTGATTTGTTGCTGATCTTTACGCATCTTTAACTTGATAGCTGCCAGCGCTTTGGCAGCGTCTTGCGCATTGATCGTATTTTCACCAACGACTTCGGTTTCGATTCCTGCACTGGATTTATTGAAATCTAACACTAAGTTCGTGTAATCGTTTTCAACCACGAACTTTGCTTGTGTACCAATGAACTTAAGACCAATCACGCTGATGTCGCGCCGACCGATCTCTTCTAAGGTATTCGCAAAATCCACATCGGAATTACCCCAGCCGTCTGTTGTCGCGATCACACCATTTGTTCGCATCCCCTCTAACCAAGCTGCCGTTCGCTGTCCAACTAAATATTTCATGGCGTTACTTTGCGGTGTTCCGACAACGACAACTCCTTGAAAATCAATATCTGGATCACTACCTAGCAGCTCAACTAACGGATCTTTAAAATGATGTTTCGATGTTTCTTTAGTTGATGGACCGATTCCCATACTGTCACCACCTCTTTAAACCATTGAACGAATCGCACCATCGCGATATTCGTTGGCGGATAAAAACACTGGCATATTATTGATATCGATAATCGAAACGCCGCCTTTAAATCCGCTTGGTTCATTCGGAAAAAGCAACATGTCATACATCGCACCTTGACCAGCCACTTGTTTGACCAGCGCGACTTTTGGTTTGCCAGGATTTTCTTTTTCTTCAAAAACATGGGTCTCTAACGCTTGATTACCATTTAACAGCTTCAGTTGTTCGCGGATCTCTTGGATGTATTCATCGGCGATCGCAAACAATTTCAGACACGTCTCACGATTAAAAGGCGTTCCTTCTTTAGCCAGCAAGTCGATCAAAATAATATAATCCTCTTCTGCCGGGGTCCCTGGTCGATTCAACATTAAATGATCACGCAATACTCCGTCAGAAGAACCAAATTCATGCATTTGTTCTCCATTTTCGATTGCTCCAGTCAAAACGACTGAAACACCGGTCAAAGTATGCGTGATCCCTGAACCCAACGCACCCAAGACCTTCGTGGAAATCGGGATGACATCCATGATGGTATTGGTCTCAACAGCATGTTGATGCGGTGGGAGCAATCGAATCGTCAGGCGAGCAATTTCAGCACATTGGCTGTCAAAGTGGTCTTTGATCTGTAAATGATCAGCTTCCAAATGAACATGCGGACCAACTGTCACGTCGTTCATCTGAAAAACTTTGATTTTTAATGTATCGCCTCGCATCAGTTACACATCCTATTCTACAGATGGACCAAAAAGCTTCAAATCGAAGCTTTTTGGTCACAGCTAATTAAACGTGTGCAATATATTCGTAAGGTAACGGAACGATCTTACCTGGCGTTTCGATTGAAACTAGATTTTTAAGTGTATCATGTAAAATACCTAATTGCATTTCAACATTATGAGGTTCGCCAGCGTTTGCTCCCATCGGCACGCGTGGGGCAACAGCACGTGGTGAACCGTTTTGCCGTACTACTGGTGGTAATGCGGCGATTAAAATAGTAGGAATCCCTGCTTCCTCAATAGCTCTCTGCACGATCACGGCAGTTCTATGACAGGTCCCTCAACCAGCGGTCATTACGACTGCGTCAACGTTTTCGTCAACTAATTTTTGAGCGATTTCTGGACCAGTTACATCGTGAAATGCATCTTGGTCTCCCCCACCACCCATAAAGCCGTAATGAATTGGAGCAGCTTCTTTGATGAAGCCTTCTTTAACTAGATCATGCAAACGATCGATCGGGAACATCGCATTGATGTCTCGGTTGACGTCCGCGTTATCGTACCCACCATGTGAAACCATCAAATCGCTACTTGGCGTTTTGTCTGGAATCTCACGGTAAGACGTATCCCCTGCTAAGTTAAACCGTTTATCGGTTTTCAAATGAACACCAGCTGCAGTTGCAAGTGCAACACGCATCTCTTTTAGCTCTTTTTTGACCGGCGTAAAGACAGATTTCGGCGTGATTGGCACGAAGATCTCTGACTGTAACCCTTCAAAGACTGTTAAGCCCATGTGTTAATTCTCCTCTCCTGATTCTGATTCGCGCCGCTTTTGATTTAATTTCCGGCGACGCTCATGTTCGTAGATCGCATTGACGTAATGCTCGTTTGGTGCTTCTTCTAAGACTTCTGGATAAGTCATCAAAAAACCAACTTCTTGACCGATCTCTAAATCATATTCAGAAATGATCATTCGTCTTGGTATTTTCAATTGACCTAACCGTCCTTTGATATCGATCGTCACGCTCGCATCGTGGACTTCGACGAGGATCCCTTCAAACATTTGCTCGGTCGAGGTATATTTCAGTTTATTGATTCCATCCATAATTTTTCACCTTAGTCTTCTTTTTCGTAGATTTCACGACGTTTCTTGCTCTTAGGCAAGACTTGTTCGTTATCAACTAGATCGATTTTTTGACCTGTTGCTTTTTCAATGATCTCGATATTGTTCAATTTAACATTTGGATTCCACTTACGTTCAGCAGTCTTGATCTCACCGCCACCCATCAATGTTTTCAACATCGCTAGATCACGGATCGCATCTTCTGGACATAATGTGTTGTTACACAAGATCTCATTTTCGATCCCTTGTTTTGATTTATTGTTGTCGACCATGGCACCCATTTGTTTGTTCCCTACAACAAGCGCACCTTGGACAGCACAATACGAATCGCCGACAACTTTGATTCCGCGTTTACCGATTTCTTCAATGTGAGAAGCAAAGTCGATATGGTTGTTACCAAAGCCTTCAGTCGTTACAACGGCACCATCGATATCCATTGTTTCAACCGTCATTCCAAGACGTTTTGAAACGTAGTATTTTTCAGTGTTCGCTTGTGGTGAACCAACTAGCATCACACCAACTAAATCGATTTCTTCATCTTCCATCGCAGCCCGAACAAGTGGTTCTCTCCAGTAATGGCGAGACGTTTCTTTTGATGCTGGTCCAATACACGTCAACGCATGGATCCCACCATCTAAGACTTCAGTCGGTGCTAAGATGATCGGTAAGTTTCCAAGGTCAACGTTTGGTTTTGCACCAAGCGTTCCCACTGGTTCAACTGGTAAGATCAAGTTATCGTGCATCGCACCTTGACCCATGATCTCTTTTACGATCAAGACTTTTTTATTGCCGATCCGACGTTTTTGAACGATCTCATCTGTGTCGACCACTAATGAATCATCAGCAGCTTTAACTGCTTCTCGGATTTCTTGTGTAATATAATCAGATACTTTATGAGCGGCTAATGGTCCAGGACGTTCCATGTTGGCATGTTCCCGGATCGTTACTTGTGTTTTGATAAAGATTTCGCCTTTTTCTGGTGCACCAGGACGGCCCCACATAATGTTTTGATCCAATTCACCTTCAGATGAACCGAATTCACCGATTTGAACGCCATTTGAATCCGTTCCCGTTACGACCATGACTACGCCGTCTAATACGCGCGTTACACCATGACCGATATCGCCTTCGACTTTAGCTGCGATTGGTTGAACGTCCATGATCGTTTCAGAGTACTCACCATATTTATCTGGTGTAATAATCTCTAACGTCATCCCTTCAACTAATTCTTCTAAGTCAACGGCTTCTTGACACATTTCTTTCATGTTGCGAAGTGTCAGTGTAGTCCCTTCGATCTTCGTTTCATCGCCAAAGACAACTTTGTCGATTTTCAAATGATCGTGGCGGACTGAACGGATGACTTTTTCTTCCACTGCAGTTTCACTGATTCCAGCTTGTTCTGGTGCCGGAGCTGCCGCTTCGATTCCAGCTGGAGCAACTGGTGCTGGAGCAGGGGCTGCTCCCATTTGACCAGCAAGTGCCATTGGAACTTCTAAGTCGATTCCTTTACCTTCTGCGATGTGGATCTTGATTGTCTGACCCGCAACTCCTGTAACTGGTGCAACTGGAGCTGGAGCGACTGGTGCTGCTGGAGCCGCAACTTCTGCCGGCGCTTCTTCTTTAGCTGGCTCAGGCGCAACTTCTTTGACACCATCTAATAAGTCAGTCGTTAATGGGACTAACGCATCGGTAGTTTCTTTTAATGTGGTACCTAATACTTGTTCGATTGTTAAGACGTTTTCAGGAACTTCTAATAAGCCTGAATCCTCTAAATCGGGGAAGATTGTTGGATCTTCCAAATCATCTGGAGCGATTACTTTGCCGCCTTCTGCACGGCAACATAATACTGCAGGGTCTTTAGCATGGTCCTTAGCAGTTTCTGCTGTAATAGACATTCGTTAATTCCTCCTAATAGTAAAATTGATTATTTTGTAGGTAATTTACGATATAGTCTGTGACCATCTGCCCGCAGTACATGATCTGTATGATGATAAACCGGAACTCCTAACCTAGGAGCTACACCCATGACGGTGTTCGTTCAATCAGAACAAGATCCAGTCATCACTACTTCTGCCCCTTGCTTTTTCAGCGAGAGCACAGTTTGAGCTTGACCTGGACAAATACCTGGCAAGGCACATCTATATCTTCCATTTACTTCTACCATTCGTTTGCAACGTTCCGCTGCGACAACTTCGGCTCCCATGTTGTTGGTGATCTCAGTCATCCGTTCAGCAGAACCACCGCATTCACAGATCAATAATCCGACTTTGCGATGTTCTTGTGGAAACGGCATCGCAACTAAAACACCGCCGGAAACTTTTGTGATCGGAGTTGTTTCTTCACCGTGACGACCCGTCATTGGTCCGCCGATCACGATCTCGCCGTGAGGTTCAACATAGCCTCCAACGTTATCGATCAATGTCTTAGCTGGCGTTCCGATTGGGACATCAACAAAAACAGTTTCTTTTTGTTTGACCCGACCAGAGACCGTTACATCTTTGTCAATGAAAGGTTTACGATCTTCAATCGCTTCCACGATTCGTTTGATCGTTTCCACGTTATCAACGACTGCGCCGACCTCAGTTGGGATCTGACCTGGTTCTAACACGATATCCATCACTTCGCGAACGATCACTCGTTCATCTCCGGCTGGATACATATCTGGCAATTGATACACTTCCAAGTTAGGTTCAGCGTCAACGGCTTTCAATAAGCGCATCACAAGTTCGCGGTGTTTGCCTTTGATGGCGATCACACCTTTAGGAGCATGCGTCATTTCCATGCAGTAATGCATCCCGCGGATCAATTGATCGATATGTTCACCGACTTGCTTGATGTTATGGGCAAGTAACGCTTCACATTCCGCTGCATTTGCGATGAATAGACCATCAGGGACTTCACACGCCATTTTTAAGAAAGTTGGGAATCCAGCTCCCCCAGCTCCTACGATCCCTGCTTCTTCGACGGCTTTGATGTTCGTCTCGGTCTCAGGGATGGGAACGAATTTTTTGAAATCTTGTGCATCATCGATCGTAAGGGAGATATTGTTCTCGTCTACGTCTGCGATCACACCAGAAAAACTTGCGTGAATATTGGCACCTAAACCATTGGGAACTGCAATCAGTTGACCACGATCAACGTGTTCGCCTGCTTTGACGATGCCTTTACAAGGAGCGCCGACATGTTGCTTTAATGGTATAAGAATTTGTGTCAATTTCTTTCACCTCCTCATTCACAATTGTTCGAACGTGAGCAAATCAGCCGCTCAAAGTTCAGGTAAATCATATCACAATCTGCAAGTTTGTGAAAGACGTTTTAGTGGTCGGCCAGACTTTTATTTTTATTTTTTAACAAATAGACATCGTTATGAAAAGAAAATGATTTGAAGGCTTTTCTTTTTATAAGCTAACCCTTTGAAATCAACTTTTAGACGTATAACGTTTTTTATTTCATGAAATTATCAAAACGGTTCAAGATAATCTTTTTCTTATTTTTTTATCATAAAAAAGATTTGTTGTTATCTAATTGATAATGTTTCTCACTTTTTTTCGAAAAAAACAGCCTTGTTCACAGCTGGATGAGTCGCCATAAAACCCAACATTCATTTGGTTACTCACGCTACTACTCGCTGTATTTTTTTCACAAATACTTACTTTTATAAAGCAAAAAAAGACCTCCTAAAAAGGAGATCTCAGACTGTAGACAAAGTCCCTTTTTGGATGATGTTTACAGTCTTTTCTTTTATAATAGAATTGAAAACGAATTCAATGCTATTGAAAGGAATGAGAGCGATGATGTCAAAACATCCGTTAGATGG
>NZ_CACSLH010000045.1 GCF_902706605.1 Enterococcus sp. CSURQ0835
CCATGTGTAAGTCCTTTTTATTGGTCTTGGATAAGTCATCCGAGAACAGTATAAAGGATTTTTTTGTGCATGAATAGCTTTATAGCAATGCTTTTAATGATTTGAAGTTCTTTGCAACACTAGTGATCAAAGGAGTGTCTAAAAATGGATGCTAAACAAAAAATCGCAGCCTTTGTCACCATGCCGGTTGATTATGAACTAGTCAGTGTGACACAAGGCAAACGCAATCAAAAATCGATCGCCGTTTACCGTTATCAAAAAGATGGTGCGTTTGAATTGAATGGGCCACGGATCACCGCATTATATGCTGACAAACAATTGGTGAGTTTAAAAGCTTACCACACGCTTCATCCAGGTTCACTCTTACGAGAAGATGCAGCTGTAGCACGAGCAAATGAAATTTGGCAACGATTTGATCCGAAGTATGCGGCGGGTCTGTCCTACTTACGACTGGAAAATCAAACCCGAGAAGTTTTGATTGATGGAAAACCGCTTAGCTTTCCGGTGCAATGGATCAAGTTTGGTCACCACAATGGGAGCTACAACTGGGTCACCTTAGGAGGCAATGGTGACATCGTCGAACTTGAGATCGATTCACGCTGGGATTATTTCCGCGGCCGTCGTAAAACGGAGATGTGGGACAATGATGATTGGGTCTTAGCCCATGAAGGTCGTGGTCCGCAATTAAACAGTCCGAATGCTTTAGCCTAAATGAAAATACCGTACCGACTTCACGTTTTAAGCGGAGCTGGTGCGGTATTTTTTGTAGACTAGCGGATAAAATTTTTACAGGTAGTGCTGTAAAAAATAAGCGATGCCCGCCTCGTCATTGGTTTTGGTCACGTGATCGGCGACTCGTTTCACACTGGGGGTCGCATTGCCCATCGCGATACTAGTTCCACTGTAATGCAACATGGCAAGGTCGTTTTGTTGGTCCCCAAAAGCCATGATTTGATTTGGTGAAAGGTCTAACTGTTGCGCTAATGTTTGTAAGGCACTGGCTTTGGAAACATTTTCTGCAGTCACTTCTAAAAAATGTTTAGCTGAAAAAACACTGCTGATCTTAGCATTAGCTAACTGTTGTTGTAAGGTGACTAATTTTTCTGGCACAGCATCGGTGATGGCTAATTTCAAATACGTGGCGGCTTTAGTCGCAAGCGGCAACTGAGGATACTTAGCAAATTCGAACCGCACATCTTGGGTTTCTTCACTGGCGATGGTCGTGAGTCGGTGTTGCTTGGTTAAAGTTAACACGGTTTGGGCAGTGGACGTAGCTAACGCGAAACTTTTGATTTTTTTGATCTGGCAATCTGGTGTGATCTGAGCGATATAAGCACCGTTTGACGTCAAGGCATAGTCCATGATCTCAAGGTCTAATAACATTTTTTTGACCGAACGGATCGAGCGGCCGGTAACGACTGTCACTAGACCGCCTTGTTTGCGATAGGCTTGTAAGGCTTTGATATTTTGCGGTGAAACTTGTTCAGCTGAATTCAGCAACGTACCATCTAAATCAACGGCAATCAATTCCATAAAATCCCTCCAACCATTTGGCTATCACTTCTATCTTTACCACAAATCTTATAGGTTTGAAACTAAAACGGTTTATTTTTGCTTCTTTTAATATTTTTTTTTACTTTTATGCAAATTATTTGGCAAAAAGATTTATTTGGGCTTATAGTGGTCACAATCAAAGAAAAGGAGAGATAATTATGACGAAAAATCAATTAGTACCTACTATTCCAATCGTGACGGCTTCCAATAATGATTATGCTCCTTACACTGAGGTCATGTTGCGCTCGGTGTTAGAAAATTTAAAAACGGTGCTGCCCCTCGATATTTATGTGATCGATGACGAGTTGTCGGCCCAAAATAAATTACGGTTACTTCAAATCGCCGCTAGTAATGAACACGTTCAATTGGACTTTTTAACAGTCGATAAAGCAGTCTATGATGACTGTTTGATCAGTGATCATATTACAACAACGGCTTACCTCAGAATCTCGGTACCGCCGCTATTAAAGAAAAAAGGTTATCGCAAAGTGCTTTATCTCGATGCGGATGCGCTCGTATTAGCAGATGTCAGTGAATTATTTATGACTGATCTAGCGCAAAAAACGATCGGAGCCGTGATTGATCCGGGCCAAGCTTATGCTTTGGAACGATTAGGGATCGAGTCAGCAGATTATTATTTTAACTCTGGTGTCATGGTGATCGATTTAGAACGCTGGCAAGCTCGTGACATCACGCAAAAAACGTTGGACTATTTGAATCAGCATGACGATAAGATCATCTATCATGACCAAGATGCATTAAATGCGGTGTTATACGAAGATTGGCAAGCACTGCATCCTAAATGGAACATGCAGACATCCTTGATCTTTGATTATTATGAAGCGCCGACTAAAAACTACACCGCGCTTTATGCTGCGGGCCGTCAAGCACCTGCGATCGTCCATTTTACCGGACATGATAAACCGTGGAACACGTTGAAAAATCACCCCTATCAAGCGGAATATTTGAAGCGTCTAGCTAAAATCCAAACAGTGAAAGTGGGGGCTAACTAATGAAAAAAATACATATCGCTGCCAGTTGTAATACGAATTTTGTGCCGCACTTAGCGGCGTTACTCGTTTCGATCTTAGACAATTGTCCAGCAGAAGACTGTGCGTTTCGGTTTTACGTAGTGGATGACAACATCGCGCCAGAAAGTAAAGAACTGCTACGTTCGACAGTCAGTAAATATCCTGCTTGCCATACGTTGACCTTTTTTAAAATCGATCCTCATGAGTTTGATCATGTCGTGATCAGCGAACGGATTCCGCAAACGGCTTATTACCGTATTAAGATCCCTGAACTGTTCCGAGGAGAAGACGTGGATAAAATTCTTTATTTAGATTGTGATATGATCGCGTTACAAGATATTGATGAACTGTGGGAGACTGAACTAGGTGATCAAATGTTGGCCGCAGTAGAAGATGCTGGCTTCCATCAACGCTTAGAAAAAATGGGGATCCAAGCAAAATCCAATCGCTATTTCAATTCGGGTTTGATGCTGATCAATGTCAAACAGTGGTTAGCTGAAGGAATCACGGAGCAAGTGTTTGAGTATATCCAACAAAATCCAGAGAAATTACGCTTCCATGATCAAGATGCGTTAAATGCGATCTTGCATGACCGCTGGGTGCCCCTCCATCCGAAATGGAATGCGCAAAAATATATTTTGGCCCATGAAACGGTCCATCCGAATCGTAAAGGTAAAAAAGAATATGCAGAGACCCGGCAACAGCCTTACATTATCCACTACACAGGACGCCATAAACCATGGGACAAACGACAAAATGTTCCCGCCGGTAAACTGTATCAAAAATATTCTCACATGACTGATTTTTAATTTCCCCTATTATAATAGAAGAAAAGGAGCTACTGATCATGGAATTGACTCTTTCAAATCAAGCAAATGCGGTTTTACAACAAAAAATCGGCGCAGGTGAAGCGTTTATTTTAGCTGCTCGAAATACGTACACTCAAGTTTTCCCGTGTGCTAAAGGAAGTTTTTTTCAAATCGTACCGTTGATCGTCCGGAATCAATTTACGGACCGCTATCAAGCACGGATCAAAAATGCGGATTTTACCGTCTATACGTGTCCGGAAGACCAAGCGCAGCTAGGAGAAGACTTGCAGTTAGATTACGATCATAAACTGCATAGCTTTACTTTAAAAGATGAACACCACGTCTTAGATCACAATATCAAACTAAAAAATTATTTCTTTAGTTAAGCGCGTAAGGAACTGACTAAATTGAAAAAGCCCCGATCAATCACGACTTGATCGGGGCTTTTTCAGCATATGATAAACGTTCATCAAAGAAGGGAGAAGTTTTCTTTGATACGTTTAGTTTACCAGCTGCTGGAAAAAAAGTTCGTCAACTATTCTTAGAACGCGCGTTTTTTTGATATGTTTCCGCGTCGTTTTTCCTTTACCTTATAGTTAGCAATGAAATATATGAGCTGAAAGGGAGAACACGATGGAAAAAATCATGCGCAAGATCTTATTTGGTTTTATGACCCTATTAGTCTTAGGTTCGGTGTTTGTTTATTTGATCAACTATCAAACGAGTAAACAAAAGCCTGCTGAAGCCGAAACAACGACGATCTCGCAAAAATATGAACAAGCCCAATTTAAAAATCATCAACTCGCCACCCCAGATTTGAAGATCCAAGTCACATCGGCTCGTTTCATCCCGGCTGGTGAACCGGGCAACGAAACGGGTCAGCAACCAGTTTTTGCCATTTGGTATGAAACGACGAATTTGAGTTCGCAAAGTATCAGCTGTGAAAATGCGTGGAAGTCAAGTTTTGTCGCCAATCAAACGATCGATGGGAAAACCGTTTCGTTAGCAATCGCAGCACAACCTGATCCGAATTTTGACGGTCAAGCCGAGATCAAGCCAGGTCATCGCGTAGCAAATGCGATCGCCTATCAAATGCAAGCCGAAAGCGGGATCGATTTGATCGCCCATTACGGTAACAATCCGACCCCGATCGGACACCACGTTTACCAAATCGCCAAATAAACGTCACGTAGCAATGAATAAACGATAAAGTGAGGAGAACGAATGATTTCATTAACTGATCAATCCCTAATCGAAAAACTGACCGCTGTCCCAACGAGCACGTGGAAAAAACGTGTCTTTGTTTCTATCTCAGAAGGTAATTCCCGCGCCCAAGTTTGGCAAAAAAATGGGACGGACCTGCCGGCACTTCTAGCCGAACTTGAGACTCAATTACAGCCTTTTTTGAAAAATGCAACGTATGTCCGCGTCGATTTAGTCAAAGAAATCGAAAAAAAAGAGCGGCAAGCAGCAGTGGCTGAAATTCGTGCCATCGAACGGAATAATTATTTCCGGCAAGGTGTGGCTTTTGACAATCAATTCCAACTGGCCTTTTTAGCCGAAGAGATCCAAGGCAATGCGCTGTTACGACCAGCCAAAGACCATGAACCAGGCGTCAATGGAGCGCGGATGGCATTTGACCAACATAATATCGAAGGCTACTTGTATCGCAAGACCGGTCAAAAGCAAACATTTGATTTAAGTGCGCATGACACGTTGTACTTTTTTAGTACCCAAGGCTTTTTCTATGAAGACGGGCAATGGCTGACGCTAGCAACTGATGGACTTCAAAGTGGGTTGCGGCAAGTTGAAAAACAAGATCTGCCTGAAGTGATCCCGCCGATCATCAAAAAAGCGTTAGTCTATTTGCGTAAAGAGATCGATTCTACGGGTCGGTTCAATTATGGTTACTATCCGGCCTATGATTATGCTTTATCCGGTTATAATTCGGTTCGTCACTTATCCAGTTTGTATGCTTGGCTTGAGACGGATCATTTAGTGCCATTAGGGGAAGACTTAGCGCGGATCGAAAAAGGATTGCACTATGCAGTGAATGAATTGACTTTAGAAAAAGACGGGCATTTATTTATTAAAGATAATGGTCGTGAGAGTTTGTCCTTGAAATTAGGGGCTCAAGCGATGGCGTTGATCGCATTAGCTAAGTATACAGAGATTTCAGGTGATCGCCAGTTTGTCCCAACGATGGAACGGTTCATTCAAACGATCGCTGATTATTACGTAGATGACCTGGGGAACACGACCCATATTTTAGCAGAAGATCTAAGTGTGAAAAAACAATTTGAGATCGTCTATTACGATGGGGAAGCTGTGTTAGGATTATTGCGAGCTTACGCACAAACGAAAAAAGCGGAACATTTAGAATTGGCACAGCGCTTGTTCAATCAATTGATCGAAAAAGGGTATCAAAAATATCATGATCACTGGTTGAGTTATGCGACGAATGAGATTTTGTTGTACACTGATGATGAACGTTATTATGAATTTGGCTTACACAATGCATTTGATAATTTAGACTTTATCGAATTTCGCGATACAGCTTATCCTACGATGCTAGAACTCGTGATGGCCGCGATCAAGATGTGTGATAAATTACAAGAACAAGGCTTAGAAGATAAACTTGGTCTGACCAAAGATCAAGACTTGCATATTCGCGAAGTTGCCTACACCCGCGCATTACATGAGATCAATACCGGGATCAATTATCCGGAACTTGCGATGTATATGAAAGCCCCGAATAAGATCGCCAATGGTTTTATGGCGCGTCATGCTAAATTCCGGATGCGCAACGATGATCAACAGCATTATTTGAGCGGCTTAGTCAACTTTTATAATTATTTCTATCGTTAGGAGGTGAGTGAATGTTCACAGCTATCTCACAATGCGTCGTCGGAGCTTCTGTTTCTCCGTTATCGAAAATTTTATTTATGCTGTTTGTGATCTTAAGTGGCGGGCAGTATTTGTATGTACACTTCAGTAAAAAGCACCGCGATTTAAAAAAAGAAGAACAACAAATCGAAGAGATCTACGGAAAAGACGACGACGGTTTTTATCCGTGGGAACGCGATACCGATGATTCGCCTGAGCGTGTCACCGAAGAAAGCAAACCCTATCACAATGAAAATTTGCCGCGGCGCAGTACGCGGTGGTAAAGCGTTAAAACAAAAAATGAGCCTGACGTCCGTTTCATAACAGGACGTCAGGCTCATTTTTTTGTAAACTTATAGTATCGATCAGCTCAATAACGCCACGACTAATGGTCCTAAGACTGTCAGCAAAATGTTTCCGACCGCATAGGCGGGGGTATAACTTAAGGCGAACAAGCTACTGCCGGTTTCTTCATTGATCGCATTTAAGGCAGCTGTGATCGTCCCAGCTCCTGTCAGTGAACCGATGTTGTCGATAGGATTTAATTTCAAGACGAATTTCCCAAAGAGCAGTGTCAATAAATGCGGAACGATGGAGACGATCGCGCCGATCAGTAAGACTGACCAGCCCATCTTTTCCAGCGCCGGCACAAATTGCGCACCTGCTTGTAACCCGACGACTGCGATAAATAGATTCAAGCCGACACTTTTCATAAACCAACGCGTCGCGGCAGGGATTTCACCGATATTAGCATGACGGTCTTGGTACCAGCCTAAAAATAGCCCGGCAAATAACGCACCACCGCCGGTTCCTAAAGTGATCGGGATGTTTCCGGCGTGAATGACGATGCTCCCGATCAAGATCCCTAACACGATCCCAACAGATAGAAAGCTGACATCCGTTTCAGGACCATCGGTGACTTCATAGCCTAAATTCGGCAAAAGCGCTTCAATGGCCCGGCTAGTTCCCAGTAAAGAGAGCCGATCGCCTACGCGTAACGTCGTCAAATCTTTGATCTCAGATCCGTCACGTTTAGCTTCTGTGATCATGATGCCGTTTTTCATCAATTCTTCAATCGCATGGTAACTGAATACGTCAGTCAACATGATCGTAGTAGTCTTTAACGGAATCTGGCGAAAGGCGGCATCAGCAACTTCGGTAACGGCAGGATTTTTTTCGGTCAAAGATAAAAATCCTGCGACGTCACCGGCAATCGCCAATTCATCATTAGCTTGAATCGTCTGATCACTGGTTGCGGCAAAGACGTTTTTAGCCCGCGCGATCTCTTCAACGACGAAATCACCGTGATAACGCTGTTCTAATTGTTGGATCGTTTGCCCGACTAAAGGACTGGTCTGTCCGACTTGAAAGACTCGTAAATTGATGTTGGATGAAAAGCCCGCTGCGGTTTTTCCGCCGCTAAAGCTCAACGATTCCATCATTTTTTTCGTTTCTTCTTTTAAGTTGACGCGTAAGATCACTGGTGCGATATTTTTCAAGAAAACTAGCACGCCGGCCGTCCCGAAGACATAGGTCAACGCGTAGGCGATAGCGACTTCTGACGTGTAGGCACTTTTAGCAGCACTGGAGATGTTGAGTCCGCTAATCGCAGATGAGGCTGTTCCGATCGTAGCAGATTGGGTCAACGCACCAGCTGTGATCCCGGCTGCTTCACCAGGTCCGACTTTGAACAGTTTGAACAGTCCCAGCGCGGTGACTAAAGCGATCGCGGCAAAGAAAATACTTTGCACGACGATCTTGAGTCCGGTTTTTTTCAAGCTTCGAATAAAAGCGGGCCCGACTTCATAACCGATTGCAAAGATAAAAAGATCGAAGAAGACATCTTTAATGATCGGATCAATCTTGAAGATTCCTAGTTGGCCGACGAGTAGTCCCATGACTAAGACCCCGACTGTCGAGCCAATCGTAAAACTTTTGATTTTGACATTTCCCAGTAAATAGCCCAAACATAAACAGAGGAAAATCGCTACCACCGGAGTGTCTAGCAGAAACTTGATGACTGCATTCATTTGAAAGACCTCCTATTTTTGAGCTTCAAATTTTTGGTGGTATTCAGCGAGTAATTCTAATACTTGGCTACCGATCAGCCGATAATCTTCTGTCGGTAAGTTGGCTTCAGAGACGCGTAGATCGCCGCTAGCTGCTCCAAAACCGACACCATCCATCAAGACGATGCCATTTTTTTGCGCTAAGTTCAATAAAAAGTCGATCTGTTCAAAATTATCCGTCAAATACTCGCGGAAGTCTTTACCGTAGCGTTCTTCAGCTAAACGATAGAGATCGATGATCGAATAATATTTGGCATTTTCGGGACTATCATCTTTTGGTAATCCTAAACTATCAAATAAATCTTCGTAACGGGTAGCCACGATTTTTTTAGATGTTTCAAGATAAGCATCTTGCTTGCCAGCAACGAGATGGGTCAACGCGAACAAGACTTCCATGATCTGTTGCGGGGTTGAAAGTCCTGACGTATGGTACAAGCCGATCGAACGACTGTCAGCGACCATTCGATCGATGAACTTCATTTTCTCAGGTTCTAATACGACTAAATCATACCGTTTCGCAAGCGCTTGTTGGTCTTTGGCAGCTAAGTTTTTGATCAAACGGTCAAAGACATTGTCATCGTGGACACCGATCAACCCTAAGCGCCAACCGGTAGCACCAAATAGTTTTGAAAAGGAGTAGACTAACAGCGTATTGTGAGGCACGACACTGTAAACCGTTTGGAAGTCTTCCACAAAGGTCCCATAGACGTCATCCGTGATGATCATCAGATCAGGATTTTTAGCCACGGCTTTTTTGATTTCTGCTAAGGCTTTTTGGTCAAAGGCTTTTGAACCAGGGTTAGACGGATTGACGATGAAAAAGGCTTTGATCGCTGGATCTTGTAATTGATCGATCGCTTGAGGGCTGATCTCCCAATTATTTTCTTCGTTAGAACGTAGATCAATCTCGACCATTTCATAATCATTCAATTCGGGAATTTGTAAGTACGGCGTGAAGATCGGTGTGTTGATGGCGATCTTATCACCGGGTTTGATCAATTTATTTTCTTTCAATGAATTGAAAATATAGACGATCGCCGCTGTGCCGCCTTCTGTTGCGAACAAAGAAGTTTGCTTTTCAAGTTCCACGCCGTGATAGAGCACAGATTGTAAATAATGATTCAAGATCACTTCGGCGTTTTTCAAGATCCTGCTGGGAACGGGGTAGTTATTACCGATGATCCCATCGATCAATTCTTTCACGACTTCATCTTGATTCAAGCCCAGCTGTTTGACATAGGCTAAGACGTCTGTCAAAAACTGATCGCTGGGATTTTTGTCAGGTTCTAAGAAAGCTTCCAAACGCTCGCGGATCCCGTTAAGCTCGGTATAACCGGCAAGGTCACTTTCATGGATCGTGCGTTGTGATTCTTCAATTCCAAAGAGCATCAAACGACTAAAAGCAGCTCGAGCTTTCGTGTTGATCCAGTTCGGATTTCCCCGACCAGCGTTTAAGAAAATATTACTTTTCTCATTTTTTTGTGCCAAGGTCAACATCTGGTTACTAATCTCAAAGGCACCAAGTTGTTCTAACTTTTCTTCAGCTTTTTTGTCCATTCTAAAACCCTCCTATTTCTTTTCATACATTTACCCTATGCGTTTTATTAAAAAAGTGCAAGTAAAAAGCCATTTCGCTAAAAACTCTCAAATGATTTTGACGAAAAAATCGATTTTGTTTTGTTCGTTAAAGTCGCTGAAAAAATGGCCGATCAAAGCAAGAGGAACGAGAATTATTTTGTTCAAATAAAATAAAAAAATCCAGTAGATCATGAGTTTTTTTAAGACTTTCATTTAAGATAAGTGTCAGAAATCGACTTTTGGTTATCAAAAATTGATCTAACATGAGAGTGGTTTCATGCTAAGATAAAACTATCAACAGGGGAGTTCCCCCTTCCCTTAATTGTTATAATATGCTGAGAAAAGCCATATTCTGCGGAATATGGTTTTTTTCATGGTCTGAAAAAGCGTAGCACGTCATTATCCGAGTGCGCACTTATCAAAAATAATCCATTGAAATCGAATTCTTGGTAATTTTTTCCCGCCGATTGATGTTAAGGTTACTTTATTGCAATACAATCAATTGAGAAATTAGGTGAAAAAGATGACCACTATTATTATTGGCGCTTCGTTGAGTGGATTGGTGACTGCCGATCAATTGAAACAGCGGGATCCGACCCGCCAAGTGATCGTGATCGATCAAGTCGAAGCGGAGGATCTACGCAAAAAATATACTGAAAAAAATGCCTGGGAATTTTTCCCGCTGCCAGCTGAACTGAAGAAGTTAGATTTTTTCTGGCAGACCGAGGTCAAACAGATTGATCCTGCGACCAAAACCCTTATCTGTTGGCAAGGAGAACAAAAGCTCGTAGTGCCTTATGATCAATTGGTGGTGGCGACTGGTTCTTCATATACGCCCCATCAGTCAAAATTTTCCCGCTATCATAATGCGTATTTATACCGGGCCCAAGAGCATTACCAACTCAATCAGCAAAAATTCGCGCCGTTTAAACGCATCGCGATCTTAGGCTATGACGCCACTAGTTTGCAACTAGCGAGTCAGTTAGTTGATCAAGGGAAACAGGTCAGCTTGTTGCATTATCGCAATAGTGTGCTATTCCAATTTTTTGATCATGAGATGATCGCACCATTTGAACAGCTGTTGGAAAAACAAGGGATCGCCTATTATCCGCAAGCCACATATTGTCAAGCGCAGACATATCGTGAGCAGATCACGGCGCTAGATTTGGGCTGTGAAAGAATCCCCGTTGATTGTATCGTAACTTTTGCGCCGACTTTTCCCAATACGAAATTGTTACGTGGCGTAGTGGACTTAAATGATGATCTGACGGTGAAAACGACTGAAGCCTTTCAGACGAGTCAACCGGATCTATTTGCTGTCGGGGACATCGTCGCTTTTCGCGAAGCCGATGGGACGAACAAATATTTACCTTCACTCGCTTGGGAATTGCAGACGGCGAAAAAAGTCGTTCAGTTGTTGTTAGCCCAAGAGTCGCTGACATTAGAAGCAGCGCCCTTTACCGTCAACGTGTTCGATCACTTTTTAGCATCGTATGGTATCACGCAAGATCTAGCCCCTTATCGCGGGATGAGTGGGGTGCAACAGACGAGTTATCACTTTGGTAAAGAGGCGAGTTGGTGCGGGACCCTCAAAACGGTTTTTGAACCGACCGACCAGCGTTTGTTAGGGGTGCAAGTCATCAGCCGTTGCCCCGCTGAAACCGAGTTTGATACGTTGACCCAATTGGTGCGTCAGAAAAAAACGTTGTCAGAAGCGTTGACGACTATCAGTCGGTTGTTCCAACGTTTAGATCCGATCCATTCATAAAAAGTTCTTAGCTTGAAAACAACGAGCTTGCAGCGACTTAAGTGCTGCAAGCTCGTTTTGAGTTGTCAGTTCCTTTTTACCACTAAATTTTTCAGCCTGAGTTTGGGTGCATTGAGAGGATCAGTTTTTATGCGGCTACCCAACAAAATAAACCGATCTATCGTTTGTACAATCCGAATGCCAAAGCCGGTAGTCATCATTACACGAAAGAGCTAAACGAAAAAAATTACCTAACGAATAGCGGCTGGAAGTACGAAGGCATCGCTTGGTATGAATGATCTTAGCTAACTAGACAAAAACCGTCTCAAGCACTTTAGCTTGAGACGGTTTTTAGTTACGTCATCCAGTCAAAGTGACTGAATAACACGAGCAGCTGATCAGGGGGAAGAGTTAGCTCGTATTTGTTTACAAATTAAGTATACAAGCTAGTTTCAAAAAAAGACCTCAAAAAATGTGGGCTTTTACGAAAAGGTGCGATCAATAAAGTAAAAAGCCAACGCCACCTGCTAAGATCAGCAAGGTGATCGGGCTGATCCATTTTTTCCGTAACAATATAAGTGCAACTGCAAATAATAAAATCGGAATCAGTTGCAAGTGTCGCACATCTTGCCAGTTTAAGACTCCCGCAAAGGCTAAGGTCACGATCGACAAACTAGCCGAGGCGATCAAACCGATCGTGCTGGCTTTTAATCCGCTAAAGACTTGCTGGATCATGACACTATCTTTTTGATTGTTAAAAAACCGCGCAAGAGCTAGTGAGATCAGACAACCGGAGATTACACACGCAAAGGTGGCGATGACCGCACCTAAGATCCCGCTGAGCTGTAAGCCGACAAAAGTTGCGCTGTTGACTGCTAACGGTCCAGGTGTCATTTGCGAGATCGTCACAATATCACTAAAGGCTTGAGGTGTGAGCCATTTTTGGTGTTGCACGATCTCTTGTTGGATCAAAGGCAACGTGGCATACCCGCCGCCGATACTGAGAATTCCAATCTGAAAAAAACTGACGAACAATTGCCAATAACTCATCGTTGACCTCCTTGATCAGCAGATTTTTTTTTCGTTAACAGTAACATCGTTAAAATCGTCGCCCCTAAGATCCATAAAGGATGCAGTCCGAGTAACCCATTGGCGATAAAAGCGAAAAAAGGAAACAGCCACAATAATTTGCGTTCAGTTTGTTTCAAAAGTAAAAACATGTCGATGACCAGATCGACAATGATCGCGGCGACCGCGGCTTCCATCCCTTTCAACACTTTGCGGACGATGGGATTTGCTTGGAAGGCTTCATAAGCAAATGAAATGACTGTTAAAATGATCAATGACGGTAAGGTCGCGGCGATCCCGCTGATGATCGCGCCAGTTTTGCCGTGGAGTTTGTGCCCGACAAGGACCGCCAAATTGACCGCGATCGCACCGGGGGAACTTTGAGCGATCGTGGAGAGATCGAGTAATTCTTCTTCAGTCAGGTCGCCGTGGTTGACGAAATATTTTTCCATCATCGGGATCGTGACGTACCCACCGCCAAAAGTAAATGCGCTGATGAAAAATTGGTAGCCGAATAAACGCAGTAATGATGACAAAGCGCCACCTCCTCACTTATCAGTATAGGCGACAAAAATCCATTAGTGAAATATAATCATTTTATAGTTTTGATAAGTAAATACTTATTAGTGAGGAGCTCAACATGAATATTCGTCAATTAGAAATTTTTATTATCGTCGCTCAAACTGAAAACATTTCCCAAGCGGCAAAGCACCTTTTTATCTCACAACCGGCTGTCAGTCAAACGATCCAACAGTTAGAACAAGAAATCGGACTTCGATTGTTTGATCGACCGGGGCGCGCGTTGGAGCTCAATCCAGCTGGCAAGCAGTTTTTACAAAAAGCGCAACATTTTTTGCGCGAGTACCAAGAGTTGGAACGGTTTGCGGAATATTTGAATGTCAAAGCACCGATCAAAGTTGGCGTCAATTTAACGGTCGCCAATTTGTGGTTAGCACCGATGATCAAAGATTTTCAAGCAACCGGTCAAACATTGACGGTTCAAGCCGATACCGCTGAAGCGATCGTGACCGCTTTAAAGGCGCAAGAATTGGACTTGGCGCTTTTAGAAGGCAAAATTTCTGATCCGGCCTTGATCTGTGAAAAATTCAAACGTTACGAACTGGTCATCGTGGTGGCCGCGACATATCCCTTAGCGGCTAAAAAGCAGCTCACGGTGGCGGAATTTTTAAATGAACCGCTTTTATTGCGAGACGCTGGCAGTGCGATCCGCCAAGCGTTGGATCGTTACTTAGGCGTTGCGCAAATGCAAGTGCGGCCGCTTGTCACAAGTATCAACTCGCAAAGTTTATTGGAATTGACCGCTGAAAAAATCGGAATTACTTTTTTACCGCGAGCGTTAGTGGAGCATCCGCGCAATGCCGGTCGGTTCAAGCTGTTGCGTTTTGAAGAAAAAATTTACAATGACGTCCAACTCGTCTATCAAGCCGCCCATGAATTAACACCAGCCTTGAAAAAATTTAAAAAAATCGTCTTGCAGGGTTAAATTTTCTCATCTTTTTACGTTTATAGTAATGAGGGGTGAAAAAAATGCCAACAATCAAACAATTAGTCGAATTAAAATTGCCGACCTTAGAAAGACGAATCATCAAAGCGTATGAACAAGATCACAATGCCCAAGCTGTGATTTGCCAAGCTCGAATTTTGCAGATCCGCGGCAATTTGACCAATGAAAGGATCGAGCAGCCGTTAAAAAAATTGATCCGTCACATTTTTAAAGGTAAGTTGCGCCGCCAAATTTTAGGTAATTTGTATTACTTCCAAACGTATTTTTCAGCTGATGAGTGGCAAGTCATCTTACAACGGGTGGCACGCGCTGGACTCATTGCGCCTTTTTTTGCTAACTTGATTTGGCTTTTTAGTGGGCTCACTTGGCTTTTGATCGTCTTTTTCCCACGCTTAGTCTCGCGGTTAAAAAAAGTTTTTGGAAACGGTTTGACCAAAGGCAGGCGGACTGCTACTCTAAGGGTAAGAAACTGGCTATTTGCTAGCTATCAAATAACTGTAAAGAAGGGATACACCTATGATGAACGAAACAAAGATCCGTGCGTATTTGGAAAAAGAAAAATTGGATGCTTTTTTTATCGCAAAACGCGTCAATGTCCGCTTTGCGAGTGGCTGGACAGGAGATGATTCTTTCATCTTGCTCACAAAAGAAGGATTATATTTCTTAACTGATCCGCGTTATACCGAACAAGCTGAGCAAGAAGTGCCCGATTACGAGATCATCAATTGGCGTTTGCCAGGTCGCACTGTCGGGGATACAGTGGCGCGTTTAGCTGACGAGCATAACTTGAAGTCGATCGCATTTGAAGCCGATTACTTAACATATGACATGTATGACGATTTCCAACAAAAAGTCAAAGCCGAACTCGTTTTAGCAGGTGGCGTGATCGATAAGATGCGGGCAGTCAAATCCCCTCAAGAAATCGCGTATATGCGCAATGCGTGTGAGATCTCATGTCGCGCTTTCAACCGCATCTTAAAAGACATCCGTGTGGGGATGACAGAAAAAGAATTAGCCGCGAAGCTTTCTTTATATATGGTCCAAGAAGGCGCTGATACGCAACCGTACGGCAATATCTTGATCTCAGGAGCGCGGACGTCACTGCTACACGGTATCCCGTCAGAAAAAGCGGTGGAATACGGTGATTTTGTTTTAATGGACTTTGGCTGTCAGTTCAATGGCTATATGTCGGATATGACGCGGACGGTCGTCGTCGGAAAAGCAACCGAAAAGCAACGAGAAGTTTATGAATATGAAAAACGTAGCTTAGAAGCTTCCGAAGCGGTCATGAAAGCAGGCGTTCCAGTTCGTGATGTGTATCGCGCTTCCTTGGAGCCGTTGAAAGACACGGAATACATTCCGTATACGTATGGTAATATTGGTCATTCGATCGGTTTATTCGTTCATGAGCTGCCTTATTTAGCTGAACAGTATGATGATGTGTTAGTGGAAGGCAATGTCATGACGATCGAACCGGGGATCTACATCCCTGATTGGGGTGGTGTTCGGATCGAAGACCAAGTGTTGATCACAAAAGACGGGTATGAAAATATGATCAGCATCCCTCATGATCTGATCGAATTATAAAAGCTAAAAATTAATGAACATCGTTGCGGTCAGCTGTCTTTCTGATTGTCGGTGTTTGATCGAAAAGGGCTGCCCCAGTCGCAGCTCTTTTTGCCGCCAAGCGCTGAGAGATCAGCAAAATTTAAGCTGTGCCGATCAAAGAGTTAGGCAGCAGGAGGTTGACATGAGAGAAGAAGCTCGTTTTGATCTGATCTATGATATCGCAGAGACGATGTTAGAAAATGGCGCAGAGATCAAACGGATCGAATCCACGATCCGATTAGTAGCGAAAGCTTTTGAGCTAAAAGATTTTAATAGTTTTGTGCTGATCAATGGAATTTTTATGACTGCCCGCTGCAATGATGAAGTCGTTCAAGCTAAAGTCAAAGATATCCCGATCTCACCGATCATTTTAGGTCGGATCGATAAAATCAACAGTTTGTCCCGAAAGATCACTGAAAAGAAAGTGACCCCTGAAGAAGCAAAAGCTGAATTAGCGGCAATCAAACAAGAAAGTTTTGCTTCTGATCCGTTAAAGATCTTCGCGTATGCGTTTGGGAGTGCTAGTTTTTGTTATGTCTTTGGGGGAACGATCTGGGATTCGATAGGCGCGTTATTTTTAGGTGTAGTGCTAGCTCTATACACGCTTTATTTAGTCCCCCATCTTAATATGTCTAAGATCATCATCAACATCACCAGCAGTATGTTAGTGAGTGTTTTAGCTTGTGTGTTAGTTCGTTTGTTTCCCGTGCTGCAACTGACGAGTTTAGTGACGGGTGGGATCATCTCGCTTCTGCCAGGTGTTCCTATCGTCAATGGGATTCGTTATTTATTTGACGAGGATTACAACTCAGGCTGGAGTCAGATGATCAATGCGCTGATCACTGCACTCTGTGTGTCCGTGGGGGTCGGACTTGTTTTGCGGATCTTTGAGTTGTTATAGGAGGTTTTGAGGTGTCGATTTTTTATCAAGTGATCGCTGGTTTTTTAGGTACGATTTCATTTGCGATCTTATTTGAAGTACCAAAGCGGCATTATATTTATTGCGGCTTGATCGGCGCATGCGGCTGGTTTATTTATTTAGTGATCATGCATTTTTGGGTGGCGCCGATCTCGGCAACCTTTGTGGCTTCTTTGGCGTTGATTTATTTATCAAGAGAAGCGGCGTATGCATTACGAGCGCCTGTAACGATTTTTTTGATCTGCGGGATCTTCTGCCTCGTTCCCGGGATGGGGATCTATAATTTTACGTATAATTTTTTTATTGGGGATTCTATCAAAGCCGCTCAAGTGGGCGTCCAAGTTTTGAAGATCGCCATTGCCATCTCCATTGGGATCACCGTGGGGTATGAGTTATCGCCTCGTTGTTTTTTTGCTTATCGGAGACGACAACGAGCGTTGAAAGGAAAGTGAACAGATGCTGATCTTAACTAAAAAGGAATTGGAACAAGCACTGTCGATGCAAGAAGCGATCGAAATCGACAAACAAGCCTTGGCGAATTATTCAGCTGGAAAAACAGCAGTTCCATTACGAACGAATCTAGCCTTACCGGAAACGGACAATACGAGCTTATGCATGCCTGCTTATGTCGGGGGAACTGAGCCAGCGTTAGGCGTCAAGATCATTTCGGTCTACCCAGAAAATATTCAAAAAGGACTCCCCAGTGTGCCAGCGACGATGGTGGTCCTAGATCCAGCTACCGGGATCGTGTCCGCCATCTTGGAAGGAACGTATTTGACGCAGCTTAGGACTGGTGCAGTCCAAGGAGCCGCAACGGATCTATTAGCGCGCCAAGATGCTAAAATCGCCGCGTTGATCGGAACGGGCGGACAAGCTGCAACGCAACTCTTAGCGATGGATACAGTGCGGGCTTTAGACGAAATTCGCGTCTATGATCAAGATCTAGCTCGAGCTGCCGAGTTTGTCACCCAGCAACAATCAAAAGTCCGTGCCAAATTAGTGACAGCCTCGACAAGCCAAGTCTGTGTGGAAGGAGCTGACATCATCACGAGTGTCACGACGGCAAAACAAGCAACTTTTTCAGCTGAGTGGGTGAAACCCGGTGCGCATATCAATGGTGTCGGCGCTTTTACACCTGAGATGGTCGAGCTTCCCGCTGAGATCATCCAACGAGCTGCAACGATTTTTTTTGATACGTATGAAGGTGTTTGGGCAGAAGCCGGTGATTTTATCCAGCCGCTCCAAAAAGGTTTGATCAAAAAAAGTGATATTACCGGTGAGTTGGGAGAATTAGTCTTAGGAAAAGTCGCAGGACGAAAAAGCAAAGACGCAATCACCATCTTCAAAACGGTGGGCAGCGCTGTATTAGATGTGGCAGTTGCCCAAGCAATCACAAAACAAGCGCTTACGAAAGGGCTAGGACAAAACATCACGTTATAAAAACTATTTTTTCCAGGTCGGATAGATAAGAACGACTAAAAAGATTTTGCTGCAGGCTGGACCTGAGTAAAATCTTTTTTTATTTTCTTTGAACCCTTTTTATCAAAACAAAAAAGTTTCTGCTTTATTTTTAGAGAAATGAACGAAGAGATATTTAATTTCCTAACTGGATGTAGTAGAATTATGGAAGCGGATAACTTCGATAAAAAACATTTTTTTCTAAAAACGGCTTGAAATATTCTGTAATTTATGGTTATTTTAAGACACTGTGATAAGTGAAGAACTGAACAGTTGTTTGATTTTTAGCGAAGAAAAATCTCTGTGAATGATTATTAACAGTGAGTCTACTGTTTTTAATAGCCTGTGGGCAAATTTATTTTGAAGGAGTGAAAAGTTTGAAAGAAAATCGCGTAAAAAAAGTCATTGAGCAAATGAAAGAGCAAGATTACGGTCAGCTACTCGTTTCTGATCCAGCTACGATTTTTTATTTGACGGGTCGTTGGATTCATCCCGGTGAACGTTTGTTGGTCTTAGTGATCACCCCGGAAAATAAAAATACATTGATCGTCAATAAATTGTTCCCGATCGAAGAAGATCTAGGCGTCGAAAAAGTCTTTATCGATGACACGGATGATGCAGTAGCGAAGGTTTTAGAATACGTTGATCCAGCTAAACCGATCGGGATCGATAAAAATTGGCCAGCTCATTTCTTATTGCATTTATTGGAATTAGTCCCAGATGCGAAATTGAAAAATGGCTCATTGATCACTGACAACGTGCGAGCAGTCAAAGACGATGAAGAGTTGGAATTGTTGCGCGCTGCTTCAAAAGACAACGAGATCGCCATTGATCGTTTGAAAAAATTATTACCAGAAGAATTGACTGAACAAGAGATGGCAGCTAAATTAGGCGAGATCTACAAAGAGTTAGGCAATAGCGGTTTTTCATTTGATCCGATCATCGGCTACGGGAAAAATGCTGCCGACCCACATCATGAGACGGATGATTCAACTGTTTCACCTGGCGACAGCGTGATCTTAGATATCGGGGGCGTCAAAGATTCGTATTGCTCAGATATGACGCGGACGGTCTTTTATAAAGAAGTCTCTGATAAAGGCCGTGAGATCTACAATATCGTCTTAGAAGCGCAAGAACGGGCGATCGCAGCCGTGAAACCTGGCGTGAAATTGTCTGATATCGATGCAGCTGCCCGTGATTACATTACGGAAAAAGGCTACGGCGAATACTTCACTCACCGCTTAGGTCATTTCATCGGGATCGAATGCCACGAGTTTGGTGATGTTTCTGGTTCGAATGAACAAAAAGCAGTCGTGGGCAATGTCTTTTCAATCGAACCTGGCGTTTATGTACCAGGCGAAGTTGGCGTGCGGATTGAAGATCTAGTGATCGTGACTGAAGATGGCTACGAAAACTTGAATCACTATCCAAAAGATTTAGAAGTAATCGGCTAGGAGGCCTCGTGATGAAAATCGAAGAAGGGTACATGCCTTATTTAGATTATCAAACGTATTACCGGATCGTAGGCGAAGCGACGGACAATAAAAAACCGTTGATCTTACTTCATGGCGGCCCTGGTTCCACCCACAACTATTTTGAAGTGTTGGATGAAATGGCAGCGTCTGGTCGCCAATTGATCATGTATGATCAATTAGGGTGCGGCAAGTCAGCCGTTCCATCAAATCCTAGCTTGTGGACCAAAGAAACGTGGGTCAATGAATTGATTGCACTAAGAGAACACTTAGGATTAGATGAAGTTCATCTTTTAGGTCAATCTTGGGGTGGGATGTTAGAGCTGATCTATGTCTGTGATTATGCACCAAAAGGGATTAAAAGTATGGTCTTGTCGTCAACGCTGTCTTCGGCTAAATTGTGGGCGCAAGAACAACATCGCATGATCAAATTCATGTCAGAAGAGGATCAAGCCGCGATCCAAAAAGCAGAAGCGACGGGGAATTATGATGATCCGGCCTATTTAGCTGCTAATGATCGTTATATGGTTCGCCATGCAGCCGCCGTTCCGACTGAAGAGTCGCCAGAACCGCTCCGGCGTAAAAAAGTTGCCGGGACTGAAAGTTATCTGGCAGCTTGGGGACCAAATGAGTATTCACCAATGGGTACGCTGAAAGATTATGAATATACCGCTCAGCTACCTGAGATCAAGATCCCAACACTGGTTACCAGTGGGACCAACGATCTTTCGACGCCACTTGTTGCAAAAACGATGTATGATGGCATTCCCGGAGCTCAATGGGAATTATTTGCTCATAGCCGCCACATGCCATTTGTCGAAGAAAAAGATAAATACATCGCGCTTTTGACGAAGTGGTTAGACGAACATGATTAAACCGGTCACGGAAAAAGCAGTTCACTGCTTTTTCCCCGCCGTTTTATAGCAAGTCACAACTTGCGAATTGGTAAATTGACACTTTGACAATTAAATACAGAAAGAGGGAACATCATGGAAACAACTCCTGTTAAAGCGAAGAAGCCTTTTGGTTTTTACGTCTGTTCATTAGGATTCTCTTTTGAACGTTGTGCCTTTTATACGGTTAAGTATATGTTGGCGATTTGGATTGCAACAACAGTTGGTAAAGGCGGATTAGGACTTACGGACGTGAAAGCTGCTTCAATGTCAGCTACTTTTGTTGCGTTAACGTACATCACGCCCGTTGTCGGTGGTTGGTTAGCCGATTATTGGATCAGTCCAAGACTCAGTGTAGCGGTTGGAATGATTTTGATGGGAATCGGGTATTTGTTCACTTGGCAAGCACATTCGATCGGTATGGTTTGGGCAATGATTATTTTAGTTTCGGTCGGTACTGGGCTTTTCAAAGGGAACTTATCTGGGGTCAATGCACTGTTGTTCAGTAATGAAAAAGAATTGAACGAAGCGTTCTCTGTGCAGTACTCATTCGTTAACATCGGTTCATTTATCGGAACCACATTTTTAGTCTTATTGATTCCAAAATTTGGGTTTAACTTTGTCTTCTTAGTTTGTGCGCTATTATTGTTCTTAGATGCGATCTGGTTTATTGCCAACAGCCGTTCATTAGGCGATGCTGGGAAACAACCATTTAAAGTTGACCAACGTAAATTTGAATCAGCTGGTAAAAAAGCCGATGGCGCAGAAAACGCTCCATTGACTGCTGGCGACAAAAAACGTGTTTTAGCTATTATTTTAGTAACTGCATTTTCAGTGGTCTTTTGGATGGTTTGGTACTTAGCGTATATGCCAGCTTACTACTACTTCGGTTATGGCGATGGCGCTGCTTTCTTAAATCGGGCAAACTGGTTAGTCGGTAGCTTCAAAGTGCCAACTTCTTACTTTGATTCAATGAATGCATTGACTTGTATCATCTTAGGTCCGATCTTAGGGAAATTATGGACCAAATTAGCTGCTCGTCCTAAAGGGGACATGAGTATGTTCAAGAAAACCGCTCTTGGCATGATGCTTGTGGGTGTGTCTTATCTTGTAATGGTCTTAGCCGATATCGTGGGTAACGGTGCTGCTTCAGTCTTATGGTTAGCAATGGTCAGCTTCTTGATGTCTGTCGGCGAAATGATCTTCTCACCACTAGGCAACTCATTTATCGCAAAATTATCACCAGCGAAATTGATGGGCTTATTGCTAGGCTTCTGGCCGATCGCCGTCTTCTTCTCAAATATGATCTACCCAGCGGTTTACTCACTACTAAAAACGAGTGATCCAGCAAGATTCCAAATGGGTTATGGTATTTTAGCGGCAATCGTTATCGCATTAGGCTTGATCTTATGGTTCAGCTCTAAAACGTTGGACAAATTGGAAACAGCTGAATAAAACTTTAAAAGATCTCCTTTTTAGGAGGTCTCAGACTGTAGACAAAAGATTCATAGAAGGTGTAGAAATCCAATTTCTACGCCTTTTTTGTACGCTCTACTATATGTAAGTTCAAAAAAAGCAAAAAAAATAAAGGCCTACTGCCTTTTGTATA
>NZ_CACSLH010000046.1 GCF_902706605.1 Enterococcus sp. CSURQ0835
TCTTTTAGAATCAGCGAGTAGAAGTGGTGCGGAAGGGAGACCTTTCAGAGGGCCTTTTAGGCCGTGGCCGGTAATAGAGGCTTTCAGCCGAAGAACAAACCACCCGTTCACACGGGTGGTTTTGATTAGTATCCACAAAGTCTCGGTTGGTTAAAAAATTGAGCAAATTAGTTTAATAGGAGACAATCTTCAAACGATCTAATGTTAAAACGGTCACACATCAAAAGATTTAATGAAAGCGAGTTGTTCGATTTTTATTAGACGAGCTTTGACAGCTTAAAACGAAGTTGAAATTCGTTTTGAACTGTTTTTTTCTTTTGTTTTAAGGTCGTTTTTCCCTTGACAGCCCCTTTGACATTTCATTCATATGACAGAAGTAAAATAATGAAATATTATTTCCTAACTCCGCTAATAACAAGAAAACGATTACGAAAATCAATCGATAAAATTTGGTCAGATAACACGAATTCTTTTGTTTAGACCGCGATTTTCCTATTAAATAGATAACTGCTTGATAGCGGATAGATTACGATTTATTTCGATAAACGGCGTTTTTGAAATAGTTAAAAAAAACACTAATCTCCTTTAAAAAGCCTATTCAATCGCCTTGATCCGGGCTACAATAGCCATGTTGAAAAAATAAAACACACACAATCACACACAAGGAGATGTTTACGTATGAAAAGAAAATTTATGGGTGTTACATTATTAACTATGATGGTTTTAGGATTTGCTCAAAATGTTCAAGCAGCTGAAGAGCAAAGTTCACATAAAGAATTAGCAGAAAATACATATCGTTTACCAATGAATCGTTCGGATAAAGCAGAAGATAAAAAGCCAGAACCACGTGCAGGCGTATCTGTTTCAGCCGCTAATCCAAACACGCCGACAAAAAGCTTTGTGGATGTTTCTTCTCACCAAGGTGCATTGTCAGTTGAAAACTTCAAATCGATGCGTAATCATGGGATCACGGGGATCGTCGTGAAATTAACACAAGGAACGTGGTATGTGAATGAACATGCGCGAACTCAGATCAACAACGCAAAAGCTGCTGGGATGAAAGTTTCGGCTTACCATTTTAGTGAATTTTTAGGAGCAGGACAAGCGGCGGCTGAAGCGGATTTCTTTGCGGCAAAAGCTAATGAATTTGGTTTAGATAAAGATACAGTAATGGTCAATGACATCGAGAAAGCGGAGATCCGCAATGCGTCAAATACAGCAGATTCACAAGCTTTTGCGGCACGTTTGAATCAACATGGTTTCAATAATACACAGCACTATGCCAGTTTGAGCTGGTTGCAAGCTGGCGGAACATTAGATGGTAACGCACTTGGAATGAAAAATATTTGGGTAGCTGCTTATCCGTACTCTGTGTCAACTGAAAACTACTATCAAGCTTATGGTGCATGGCAATGGTCAGATAGTTTACAAGTTCCAGGTTTATTAGGTGGCGTGGACATTTCCGCAGACTACACAGGTGCATTCACGAAGAAAAAAGTGGAGATCCCACAAGCATCTTCACCAGCAGGTACGACCGCGATGTATCGGATGTACAACCCGAATAGCTCGGAACATTTCTATACGCAAAATCGCGGTGAAGCCGTGATTTTGCAAGATAAAGGTTGGGACTATGAAGGAATCGGCTGGAATGCGCCGACGACTGGTGAAAAAGTGTACCGGATGTATAATCCAAATGAAGGCGATCACCATTACACACTAAATGCCGCAGAGCGCGACATGTTAGTCGGTAAAGGCTGGAACTACGAAGGTGAAGGCTGGTGTTCAGGTGGTGAAAATGAATTGCAACGGGTCTACAATCCAAATGCTAAATCAGGTGCGCATCACTATACTTTAAACAGCAACGAAAAAGACAACTTGGTTCAACAAGGTTGGAAATTTGAAGGAAAAGCGTGGAACGCAAAATAAATAAATTGACGCTGAATCGAGATGTTTTCATTCAATCGTAGCTCAAAACAGGGAGTCGGGTCAGCTGGCTCCCTGTTTTAGTTCGAAAATAGTTGTGAAAGCGTTTTTTTAACGGTATAATGAAGGTGTCGATCATAGGGAAGACCTCGTTGAAAGGGCGTGTCACAAATGCGAAAAAGTGTGAAAGTTTTAGTTGGCTTTTTAGTGTTGGCTATGTTGTTTGTAGCAGGGTATCAAGTGGCTTTTCATTTCTTCAGTCAAATGGATACAAGTCAGATGAAAACAAAAGATTTACCAAAAACAACGCAAGTCGATCAGTAGAAAAAATTTCAACCAAGCGTGCAGCGAAAGTTGCGCGTTTTTTGCTGTCCAAGCTAAGGAGAAAAAGACACTCGCGCACTCGCACTTCTTTCGGGATTTCTTCACGTTTTTTTCGCAACTCTGCTTTACAGTTAAAGTAAACGGCTCATTATGGAAGGAACGCGCGATGAAGTATTTTTATCAATTATTTTTTGCTTTTTTATTGCTGATCTTGGTAATTTTAGGAATCACTGGCGTTGTGTTCACGCAATTTAATCAGCGCTCATTGGAAGAAAATAATTATCGGCAATTGGCTCGTTATGGTAATTCAGTGTTGCAGATGCAAGAAGACTATCAAAATGATCCTTATTTAGGTGCCGGGACGTTGAATGAGCAGATCGTGCGGGCGATGCAGTTGACAGAACAAGTCTTAAAGTCGCAGCAAGTGCATTTTATTTTTATTGATCTAGCACGTAAAGCCGAATACCCTAACTTAAACCAAACCCAAGTCGATAAGCTGTTATCTGCGGAAGAGTATGCGACGTTAAAGCGGCAAGGAAAATTGCAAAAACACGGGGAGTTGCGCAAAACGTTGAACCATGATCTCGTGGGTGAAAAAAAGGCGACTTCGTATGTGTTCCAGTTGCTGTATGAACAAAATAGCGGTCAGGCGGTCGGTGTTTTAGGCGTGACCCAAGATGCGCAAAATATTACCGATAACGCGACTTCGATTTTAGCGAATTTGGTGAAAGGATTTGTCATCGCGGCATTGATCTCCTTAGTAGTCAGTTACTTTTTAGCGCAAAAACAGGCGCGTAAGATCAAAACTTTCAATCAAGCGATCCAAAAAATTGCGGCAGGAGATTTTGACATTCAATTAACGGAAGCCGATTCCGCGAATGAATTTGCGCAGTTGACAAGATCGTTCAATCAGATGGCGGTCTCGTTGAAAAATTCTCAAGAAGAGATCGCGCGGCAAGAAGAGTTGCGGAAACAATTCATGGCCGATGCTTCCCATGAGATGAAAACACCGCTGACGACGATTAAAGGGTTACTGGAAGGGCTAAAATACAATGCGATCCCGGCCGCCCAGCAGAAAAATGCCGTTGGACTGATGGAAAAAGAAACGGACCGCATGATTCGCTTGATCAAAGAAAATCTCGATTACGAACGCATTCGAGCAAATCAGATCACGATCGAACCTCAAGTTTTTGATGCGACGGAAGTGATCCGACAAATCTGCCAGCAATTAAAAACGAAAGCCGCAGCAGAAGGCGATAAGCTCGTGTTAGCGACCGCGGAACCAGTTGAACTTTACGCCGACTATGATCGCTTCATGCAGATCATCGTCAACATCGTCCAAAACGCGATCCAATTTACGCAAAACGGAACGATCACATTGCGCTTATTTCAAACGCAAACCGAAATTGGGATCACGATCCAAGACACCGGGATCGGAATGGCACCTGAGCAAGTCAAAAATATTTGGGAACGTTACTATAAAGTTGATCCTTCTCGGACGAATAAAAAATACGCGGAATCAGGGTTAGGTTTATCGATCGTCCAGCAACTGATGAATCTGCATCATGGACGAGTGGAAGTAAAAAGCCAGCTAGGTGTCGGCACGCAGTTTACGTTGTATTTTCCGAAACAGTAGCGCTTTGCTCCGAAGTGGGTCGCTTTAGCTAAGGCTAGGGAGAAGTGCTCTTTAACAAAACATTAAGGCCACTAGCAAATGATTTCCTCGCTTTTGTATTTTGTCGCTTTATGATATGATAGTAAAAGACTGCAACGATTGCAGGAAATGAAACAAGAGGTGAAAGCCATGTATGAGAACACTGGCGGAGGCGACGCAGTTCGCTGCTCTTTTTGCGGTAAAACCCAAGAAGAAGTAAAGAAAATCGTAGCGGGTCCTGGTGTCTACATTTGTAATGAATGTATTGAACTTTGCAAAGAAATTATTGACGAAGAATTTTACGATGAAGATGTTCGTGAATTCATCGATGTACCAAAACCAAAAGAACTGTTGAATGTCTTAGATGAATACGTGATTGGTCAAGATCGGGCTAAACGCGCGTTATCTGTGGCTGTCTACAATCACTACAAACGGGTCAACTCTGAACCGACCGAAAGCGATGAAGTCGAATTACAAAAAAGTAATATTTGCTTAATCGGGCCAACTGGTTCTGGGAAGACATTCTTGGCGCAAACGCTTGCACGCACATTGAATGTACCGTTTGCGATCGCGGATGCAACAAGTTTGACGGAAGCCGGTTATGTCGGTGAAGATGTTGAAAACATTTTGTTAAAACTGTTGCAAGCAGCTGACTACAATGTTGAGCGGGCCGAAAAAGGCATTATCTACATTGACGAGATCGACAAAATCACGCGCAAAAGTGAAAATGTCTCCATTACTCGAGATGTTTCCGGTGAAGGGGTCCAACAAGCCTTGTTGAAGATCTTGGAAGGAACCGTTGCCAGTGTGCCACCTCAAGGGGGACGTAAACATCCGCATCAAGAATTTATCCAGATCGATACGACGAATATTTTATTTATCGTCGGAGGTGCCTTTGATGGGATCGAAGACATCGTAAAAAATCGACTAGGTGAAAAAACGATCGGCTTTGGTGCGAACAATCAAAAAATTTCAGAAGACGAAAGTATGATGAAACACATCATTCCAGAAGACTTATTGAAATTTGGTCTGATCCCTGAGTTTATCGGTCGGTTACCTGTGACGACCGCGTTAGAAAAACTAACGGCAGAAGATCTAGTCCGGATTTTGACGGAACCGAAAAACGCGTTAGTCAAACAATACCAAAAACTATTGTCTTATGATGAGACGGATTTGGAATTTGATTCCGATGCGTTGACAGCGATCGCTGAAAAAGCGATTGCTCGCAATACCGGTGCGCGGGGCTTGCGTTCGATCATTGAAGATATCATGATGGATGTCATGTTTGATATCCCATCAGATGAAACGATCGAAAAAGTCACTATCACCAAAGCAGCAGTCGAAGGGGACGGTCAACCGATCGTGACCTATCAAAACGGCGAACAAAAAGCCGGTTAACTGACAGAAGCGAATGCTTACCTTGATCTAGTCGGTAAGGATTCGCTTCTTGTTTGAAAGGAATGATTTTGATGAAAGTCCATCACGCCGAGATCGTGATCAGTGCCGTTGCACCTAAACAATATCCCGATGATCAATTACCGGAGATTGCACTGGCAGGCCGCTCGAATGTCGGGAAATCCTCATTTATCAATACGTTGATCGACCGAAAAAATTTAGCGCGGACTTCTGGTAAGCCCGGAAAGACGCAAACGTTGAATTTTTATTTGATCGAACAGCAACTGTATTTTGTCGATGTGCCTGGCTATGGTTATGCGAAAGTTTCCAAAACGGAACGTGCCAAGTGGGGTCAAATGATCGAAACGTATTTGACTAGCCGCGAACAATTACGAGCTGTCGTGTCATTAGTCGACTTGCGACATGATCCTAGTACTGAAGATGTGCAGATGTATAACTTTTTGAAGTATTACGAACTACCAGTGATCTTAGTGGCGACTAAAGCCGATAAGATCCCGCGCGGCAAATGGAACAAACACGTCAGCGCCATTAAAAAGAAACTCGAATTTGATCCAGCCGATGATTTTATTATTTTTTCTTCTGAAACGAAACAAGGAAAAGCAGAAGCGTGGCAGGCAATCGAAAAAGCAATCCGTGAAGAGTGATCTTTGCGGATTGCTTTTTTGGTTAAGCACTATTTTTGGTTCTTTGTTAACTAATGTTGTTCAGAGTTAAATCACGAAAAGAAATGTTTCGATATTTCCTTTCTTCAGATTAGCAACGTCAATACTTCTAGTTTTCTGCAATCAAGAATTTAGTCAGGGTCATAAAAATAAACTGAAGCCCAAATTCCATACACGACAGAAAATGTTAAAAGTATGATGGTAGCAATCGCTTTTTGGGCATGTATTCCATGGCCGACAAAACTTAAGAGCAACTCTAAAAAAATAAAAAAACTAGCAAACGATATTGCGTACAAGCTAAAGATTCGGTATTTATTTGTAAAAAATCTAGTTTCTTTTAGTAAATTGTATAAAAAGAAACCAAATAATCCAAACAATAATTTGGCATTTTTCTTATCAAGTTCTGCTTTGTTATTCATTTATTTGTTCATCCTTCCGCATTCAATACAAGAGCGAGCGCTAAAAAACTGTTACTATGCTGATAATTTCACTTCTGATAATGTAGTTAATTTTCATACGGTACACTTTAACCGGCACTAAGTAATTATTTTTGAATACCAAACAATTGTAACATAGTTTTTTTATTAATGGCGCGATCTTTCCTGAACGCTAAGATTTTTATCTTGAACGAAGAAGGTGGGGAGAAATTAGTAATTAGAAAGGATCTTCTTGAGGCTTAATTTTTAGAGCTTATGTGTGACAGACAGCTTCGATCCGATATCCATCTGGATCAATCAAGAAGGCGGCATAATAATCGGGATGATAATCACGAAGGCCAGGTGCACCATTTGATCGTCCACCAAACTGCAGACCAGCGGCATAAAATTGGTCGACTGCTGCTCTAGATGGGGCTTGAAAGGCAAAATGAAATGGGGTGGGGATTCCGCCACTTAAATACAAGTCGCCCATCGGATCAGTTGAAAGTCCGTCACCAAAACTGACGAGTTTTTCAGTATAGATTTTTGGTTGATAATTCAACGGGCGCAAGATTTGCTGGTAAAAGTGTGAACTTACTGCTAAATCTGTAACTTTTAAGTCGAAGTGATTGATCATGATAAGATCCTTTCAAGTTCATTTTTAATTTTTACCAAAATGCGTTAGCAAATTCAAAAATACCCAAGAAAGATGTTTCATTACACTTCCTTGGGTTAACTTTTGTCAAACACTATTTTTTCTTTTCTTTTTTCTCTTTTGGCTCTGGCTTCAAAAAGCGTTCGATCTCTTCTTTTGGTTGAACTTTCTTATCCGGATCGACAGCGAAATTCTCAAACATTTTATCTAAATTGTCCGTACGTTCAAATTTTAGGCCCATGGGAAATCCCTCCTATTTTTCTTTAGTGTATCATTTTTGTCAGAAGATGCAAAAATACTGGTCGTATTCTTATGAGATTTTAAAGGATTACGATATAATGAGAGTGTAGAGAAAAAAAGGGGTGATGATAATGGGAAACGCCCAAAAACTATACAGCGTCAGTCAGTTGCATAACTTAGATGAAGCGGCCGTCAAACAAGTCACCGCAGATTGGTTAGTTATGGCCCGCTTGCTATTTGAGCCTGATACGATGCAGATCAACGGGAAAACACGAGCATTTGATTTAACAGAATTACAAACTTTACTCGCGTCGTTCACGCTAGAAGAAGACAATTGGATTTGCTTAAAAAATAATGAGGAAGAGTCCTCGATCCATTTGTTAAAAGGGACGCTGCTAGAAAAAAGTATCATCAAAAAGACGACCTATGAGTATTGGCAAGCTGTCTTTTTAGATTATCAAATGGCCCGTTTGAAACGTTATGGTTTTTTCGCGTATATACGTTCTTACGACGAATATTTGTACCACAACACGTATCAGATCGAAAAACGCCGTCAGTTCGAATCGGCGCAAGCAACTGAACAACTGCCGAAGATGCGGGGGTTAAATGGGGAAGAAAGTGTCGATTGCAATGCTTTTCCTGGTTACGACGTTTTTTATAAAGGCTTTTGTTTGACGAGTTGTTGGCGGATCTTTTTTGGCAAAGAGTACAAGAAACTGTTTCCAAAGCAAATGTTGTTAGAAGTCCAACAAGTCGAAGAAGTTACTGAGATGGGCGATGGCGTGATCGTCGAGTTATATAAAGATCCTTTTCAATGGGATGAAGCGATCAATCTACGTTTTCAACGGCTGTTTCGCGATCAGTTAGGGATTCCCCAGTTGTCGTATACAAATGGCGTCGGTGTTTTAAAAGAGCCGTACACGGAGTTTGCCTTTGAAGACACATTGATTCAGACGGTTCAATACCAAAATGATCAGTACCAGCCAACCGAAAAAAGTAAAGCCAGTGTTTTTGTAACGCGGACCTATGATTTTTTGAATGAAAAATATCAAGTCCATCGCTTAAAAGGCTCGCTGAATATTTTAGCGTATTTTCCTTGGATCGATGATGAAGGCGAGAAGATGATGAACTATCACGTCCTTTATCCGGAACTCACGTTAGACAAGGGTGTCTCGGCGTATGAATATTATATCCGGGATCTGATCGAATTAAAAGTCGAAGATGATCGTTTTGAGGAATACACAGCGATTTTACAACTGTTCATTCCAAAATCAGCAATGGACGATTTTCCGCTAGTCGAGTTGAAGGAAAAACTAGGTGATGTGACGATCCATCAGATCAGTCATAAGAAACATTCGATCTCATTGTCATTAGAAAAAGCTGAAAACAAATTAGTCGTTTTATTTATTGATCAACAACAAGCTTCGATCAAAGAAGAAGCAAATATAGCTGGAATGTGAGGGAACGCTGATGAATAAACAACGCTATCGTTTCATTATGCTGCCAACGTTACTGGTGATCTTGATTTTATTACTGCTACCGCCATTTGGTTTGAAATTAGGCTTGTGCATGTTGCTTTTGTCGATCGCGATGTTTTTTGTCAGTCAACCGCAACCAGCACCGGTAAAAGTCAAGCATCGTTCAGAGCGTCATCGTTAAATTATCCTTTCCGAAAAAGGGGTCGAAAGTTTCAGTCGGCTCCTTTTTGTTTTTTTAGTTGAGGAATCATCCACTATGAGTTAACAAAAAAGCAACTCTTACTGCGACTACGCGAAGTAAGAGTTGCTTTTTCGATTACCGAACAGCTTATTTAGCTGCCACTGGTTTTTTCAAGAAGCCGTAGATGAGACCAGATACGATCGCACCGATTACGACGAATAATAAATATAAAATCGGATGACTCAATAATAAGACGACGAAGATTCCGCCGTGAGGAGCTAGTAATTTGATTCCAAAAGCACCTACGAGTCCGCCAGTCAAAGCAGATCCGACGACAAAACTTGGGATGATCCGAGCTGGATCTGCGGCTGCAAATGGGATCGCGCCTTCTGTAACGAATGAGAGCCCCATGACGATGTTGGTCAAACCTGCATCGATTTGGCTTTGTTCAAATTTATTTTTGAAGAGCCGCGTCGCTACGAAAATCGCAAGAGGGGGAACCATTCCGCCGGCCATAACAGATGCCATCACGATCGAACCACCTGTGGCAACAGTCGAAGCTAATGTTCCAGTTGCAAATACATAAGCGGCTTTGTTGATCGGTCCACCTAGGTCGATGGCCATCATCCCGCCTAAAAGGGCACCTAGCAAGATCGCGTTCGCACCACCTAGGCCAGTCAAGAAACCAGTCAATGCATCATTGATAGCTTTCATTGGAATGTTGATCAGAAGCATCAAAAAGCCAGTGACTAACAGACCGAAGAATGGATAAAATAAAATCGTCCGAATGCCGTCCAATGATTTTGGCAAGCCTTTGAAGACTTTCCGTAAGAATTGGATCACATAACCGGCTAAGAAACCACCGACTAACGCGCCAAGGAAACCAGCGCCACCCGCATTCGCTAACGCACCAGCTGCAAAACCAGCGACTAGGCCAGGTCGATCTGCGATGCTTGATGCGATGAAACCAGCTAAGACAGGAAGCATAAAGCCAAACGCTGCTTGACCGATCTGATTGAACCAGCCGGCTGCTTGGTTGTAACTACCAAGTTTGGCTAAATGTTCTTGTGGCACACCCATGAATTGGTCGATCATGAAAGATAAAGCGATCATGATCCCGCCAGCGATAACAAACGGTAACATATGAGAGATCCCATTCATTAGATCTTTGTAGATCCGTTGCCCAACTGTCCCATTATCACTGGCTTCTTCAGCGGCATCACTGCCAGCACCGCCAGCACCACGGAAGACAGGAGCTTTGCCACTCAACGCTAGGTCGATCAGTTCTTCTGGTTTTCTGATCCCGTCACTAACTGGGCGATTGACTAATTCTTTTCCGTCAAAACGATCCATCTCGACTTTTTTATCCGCTGCAACGATGACGCCATCCGCTCGTGCGATGTCTTCGGCGGTCAAGCGATGTTTGATCCCTTCAGAACCATTCGTTTCGACTTTGATGTCAACGCCCATTTCTTTGGCTTTTTTCTTCAACGCGTCTTCCGCCATATAAGTGTGGGCGATCCCAGTTGGACAAGCGGTAACGGCCACGATATATTTGCGGTTGTCAGCTTTTAACTGTTGTTCAGCTTGCGCTTGTTCTTCGGCTTTTTCTTCTGCTTCTTTAGCTTTTTCCGCCGTATCGAATAAGTTTTGGACTTCATCAGGTGAATCTGCAGCTTTTAGTTTTGCGACAAAATCAGGATCGATCAATAAACGCGACAACGCAGCTAGTGCTTGCAAGTGCGTATCATTGGCACCTTCTGGAGCGGCGATCATGAAAAAGAGGTAAGTAGGTTGGCCGTCTAGTGATTCATAATCCACCCCGTGTTTACTTTTAGCAAACAAGACCGTCGCTTCTTTGACGGCACTGTTTTTTGCGTGAGGCATCGCGATCCCGTCACCTAAACCAGTGGACGTTTGCGCTTCCCGCTTTAAAATCCCAGCTTTGTAAGTTTCGATGTCTGAGATGCGACCTGCGTCATACATTTTTTGGACCATCTCATCAATCGCACCGCGTTTGTCCGTCGCTTTTAGATCCATGATCATGGCATCTTTTACTAATAAATCTTTGATATCCATAGGAACCCTCCTAATTTACTTTTGTGATTTTCACTTCAGGTAATAGTTCTTTGATAAAGGCTTCGGTGGCTAAGTCATCGGAAAATGTCGTGGCACTCCCACACGCCACGCCCCAACGGAATGCTTCCACGGGATCTTGCGTTTTGGTAAAACTGCCGACAAAACCTGCGATCATGGAATCGCCTGCACCAACTGAATTTTTGACGGGGCGTTTCAATACGTTTGACTGGTAGATACCATCTTTAGTAAAGAGCAGGGCGCCATCACCAGCCATTGAAACGAGCGCGTGTTGGGCACCTTCTGCTAACAACCGTTTGCCAAAAGGATAAATATCTTCAATTGAATTGAAAGTCGTTTGGTAAAGATCAGCTAGCTCATGATTGTTTGGTTTCACAAGTAACGGTGCTTGAGGTAAGGCGTCTAACAGATCTTCACCGGTCGTATCGATCACAAAAGTCGCGCCTTGTGCCTTGACGACTTCGATCAATTCTTGATAAAAACCAGTAGGGACACTAGCGGGCTTGCTGCCAGAAAAAACGACGATATCTTGTGCAGTAACACCACTTAAAATCGTTTTTAAATGATCACGGTCAGCGGTTGTGACGTGAGGGCCTTGCCCGTTGATCTCCGTTTCCGCGTCGGCTTTTAATTTGATATTGATCCGCGTATCATCGGCAACGGGAGTAAAATTCGTCGCAATATTTTCTGCTTGCAGCCAATCATTGATGAAACCGCCAGTAAAGCCGCCTAAAAAACCAAGGGCAGTCGATGTGTTGTCGATTCTCTGTAAGATACGGGAAACATTGATGCCTTTTCCGCCAGGTAGTTTAAAATCATTTTTCATTCGGTTGATGTCACCGATTTTCAGTTGATCCACATGAACGATGTAATCGATCGAGGGATTCAATGTGACTGTATAGATCATACAGTGACCTCCTTAATAGTTGTCATTTCTGCGACTTTGTCATAAAGCACTAACGGGCATTTATCGGTGAGGATGGTCGCACTATCTAAAGGCGCGACTTTCACAAAACTCGTCTGACCGAATTTGGTATGATCGACTAAGACATAGGCGTCTTCCGCTTGTTGCATCGCTAATTTTTTCAACGAAGCTTCTTCTGTGTCCGGTGTCGTGAATCCATGAGTCGGATGCACACCGTTCATACCGATGAACGCTTTATTGAAACGATAATTAGTCAGCTGTTCGATCGCTTGCGTTCCAATCACGGCATCCGTAGTCAATTTGATCCGGCCGCCAATGACGATCGTCGGCACTTGTTGCTCGACTAGACGCGCGGCGATCCCAACTGAATTGGTGACGACAGTTAAAATTTTATTCTTTAATAAAGGCACCATCTCTAAAGTCGTCGAGCCCGCATCTAAGTAAATCACATCGCCTTCTGTTAAATATTCTACCGCTAAACGAGCGATTGCTTGCTTTTGATGAATGTTTTTGAATGTTTTTTCCGCCATCGCAGCTTCTTGTTCCAAATGTTGCGAACGTTTCGCGCCGCCGTGGATCCGGACTAAGAGACCTTCATCTTCTAATTCTTGTAAGTCACGGCGGATCGTTGACTCAGAAGCATTTAACTGTGTGACTAAATCTTGAGACTTAACGATCGAATATTGATCTAACCATTCGACGATTTTTTTGCGTCGTTCCTCTGTAAGCATTTCCATCCCTCCTTCATTAGTTATAGTAACATATGAGATTGAACGAATCAATCGTAAACGTTCAAAAACAGTCAAAACAATTTAACTAACTTCCTAGCTAAAAATCGTCAAAATAACTCATTTTATGATAAAATAATGAGATAAGGGGGGATCTTATGGGAAACAAGACAATACTGCAAGGATTTGAATGGTATTTGCCAGCTGACGGTTCTCATTGGAAAACGATTCGCGAAAAAGCGGCCTTGCTGAACAAGATGGCACTGACAGCAGTCTGGTTGCCACCGGCTTACAAAGGATCTGCTGGTGCCGATGATGTAGGATATGGAACCTATGATCTCTATGACCTCGGTGAATTTGAGCAAAAAAATACCGTCCGAACAAAATACGGGACGAAAGACGAATATTTAGCGTGCATCAACGCGTTGAAAGAAAATGATTTAGAAGTCTACGCAGATATCGTGTTTGATCATTTTATGGGTGCAGATGAAACCGAAGAAGTGTCGGCTGTGGCATACCGCTTTGATGATCGAACACAACCAACGAGTGAAGAAAAAACGATCCAAGCTTGGACGAAATTTACTTTCCCGGGTCGCGCCGGAAAATACAATGACTACACTTGGACCGCTGATAATTTTTCTGGTGTGGACTATGATGCCCGCAGCAAAGACCACGCGATTTTTAATTTAGATTCGAAAGGTTGGCAGCCGAAAGTCGATGATGAAAATGGTAACTTTGATTATTTGATGGGGTGTAATTTGGATATGGCGAACCCCGAGACGATCGAGCAACTCGATAAATGGGGTGCATGGTACCAAGAATTGACAGGCATTGACGGATATCGTCTCGATGCGGTCAAACATATCAAGTTTGATTTATTTGTTGACTGGCTATTGAATCGCCGCAAAGAAAAAGACGAAGAGATGTTTGTGGTCGGTGAATATTGGTCCGATAATTTAGATGATCTGATCGGTTATTTAGATTCATCGGGGAATCTGATCCGCTTATTCGACGTGCCGCTGCATTTTAATTTATATCAAGCCGCAACCACGATGGGCACGTATGACATGCGAACGATTTTTGACGGGACATTGATCCAAGCACGACCAGATTGGGCCGTCACCTTTGTCGATAACCACGATACGCAAAAAGGTCAGAGCCTTGAGTCATGGGTGGATGGTTGGTTCAAATGTCACGCCTACGCATTGATTTTATTACGTGATGAAGGAACGCCAGTTGTTTTTTGGACCGATCTCTTCGGCTCAGAAGAAATCGGAAAAGTCGGTTTCGGCTTAGAGATCATGTTGCAATTGCGCAAACATATCGCCTTTGGGGGCCAAGCAGATTACTTCGATGATCCCCATATCATCGGCTGGACTTCCACCGGCAGTTTTGAGCAAGAAAATTCCGGGATGGCCGTCATCATGACGAATAACGGCGGCGGCGAAAAACAAATGACCATCAGCGCGATCCACGGTGGGGAGACATTTGTCGATATCTTAGGCAACAATGAAGCCCGCATCGAATTAGATGAAAATGGCATCGGCGTTTTCCCGGTGAATGACGGTCAAGTCTCCGTTTATATCAAAGAAAGTTTAGCGAAAAAAATCGACGAATTAGAAAAAGCCGAAGCTAAAAGTGAACAAGCTAGCGAAGATCAAGAAACAAAATAATCTTGTACTAGTCAAAAAAGTTGAGCTCATTGAGTTCAACTTTTTTTATTTAGGGCAAATACGCAGCATCAAATTTTTTTGAAGGAGAGTTTGAAAAGAATAAAGCTGCTACTATAGTAGAAAAAGTGAAAAACAGACAAAAAATAAGTTATCAGTTTAAAAATGTAATCAGTTATTTTTTATTCTTTGTTTATCTGTAATTTTATTTTTCATAAAAGGGATGGGAAAAGACAATAAAATAAAATCATAATGAATGTTCTCTAATGGCGGAAAAGGTTCAAATAGCTATTAAATGGCGAATTAAAATTGTGATTGTGGCGGGTAGATCAACAAATTAAAAACAAATAACAATCAGGGAACGAAAGCTCCATTTTCAGAAAGTTATTATATAATGAAGACGCTGGTTCTTCTAAAATATTTTAAAAATAGTTATTTTATTTGGAAGCAGCAAATCTAATAAAGGAGGTCCATGAATGAAAAAGCTTGTTGGCATAGTAGTTGTTTGCTTAATGTGCTTCATCTTGGGAACACCAAAAGCGCAAGCAGCCGGTGCGATCCGAGCAGACGAACAGCGAATCATCGATGCATTGCGTACACCAGTCACGATCAGCGGCAAGACGTTTTACGTTCCTGAGACTCAGATCACACAGGCTGAGAATCACTTGAAAAACGAAGAACTGACGGCAGCTCAAATCGAGACAGCGGTAACGAACATCCAAGCCGCGATCAGCTTACTTTCTGCTCAATCAATCGATGTTTCAAACATCAATTCAATTGAAGAGTTAGTTGAAGCCTTGCCACGGGATGTGATTGCTCAGATCCAAGGCTACGTAACTAAAGCGGCTGATGCACTAGGTTTAGTCGTTACGAGTTGGAATGGCGGATTTGCGCAATTATCCAAGAAAGCAACTGGTGGAAATGCTGGAAATTCAGCGAGTCAGAAACCCTCAGTTGTGTACAGCTCAGCAAATGCGATCAAACAAACTGGAGTGAATTACTTTGGTAGCTTTGTGATCATTGGGGCTCTACTAACTCTCGCAGCAGGTGCGTTTGTAGTAGGAAGAAAGACACGGCTTGCATAAAGCAGGCAAACAATTAAAGAGGATCGGGGTGGCACTTTGCGCCCCAGCTCTCTTTTTGACCCTTGGGTATGGTCTGATGTACATTGCTGGAAAACCTGTCATTCAATTTGTCACCTCTTCATTAGAACTATTTTTACTCGCTGATGTTCCGACTGGACATTCCGCCGAAGCAGCCACTACGGCGTTAACACCTGAAACAAAGGCGGCCGCTTCAGCTGAACAAACACAGTTAGCTGAAAGTGCCACGACTGATTTTAAAGCAGTCACCGACGCAGCAGTTGAGCAAAAATTAATTCACGGGCGCTTGCCTTCAAGTGATGTGCACTATCCTTCTGGCGGCCAACAATATGGTCAGATTCAGATGGCAACAGTCGGATTGAATGTTCCATTGTACTACGGAGATACCGAAGAAATTTTACGCTTAGGCGCGGGTCAATACTTTGGCTCAGTCTTTCCTGGTGAAACGGGAACGACATTGATCGCAGGGCATAATTTAGACGGTTTCAATAAAATGAACGGACTAAAGATCGGCGATGCGATCCAGCTCAAGACGAATTATGCGAATTATACGTATCAAGTGACCAAAGCCAATGTCCGGAACAAAGAAGACGAAGAGATCGACCATTTGATCAAACAAAAGAAAAAACATTTGTTGATCTTATATACCTGTCATAGTGAAACTTCTTTTGGTCTAACGGATAATCGGTTGTTTGTCATTTGTGAATTAAAAAATGGACCTGAGATCGATCCAAATCGTTAGGAGGACGTGATGAAGAAAAATAAATTTTTACGCCGAGCACCGCGCTGGCTTTGCGCGTTCATTTGTTCACTTTCACTGTTTGGGTTGTTCTCATTGGTCATCGTTAAAACGACATTGTTCAATCAAGAATTTATGATCGACAAAACGCAAAAAGCCCATTACGCCGAAACGATCACCGCTGAGATCAATCAAAGTATCGGTGATCTAGGTCGAGCAAGTAACGTGCCAGTCGAATTGTTAGTTGGGACGGTCACACCAAAACAAACACAAGCCAATCTAGATAGTTTTATTCGCGGTATCTATACTGACGTTCCGTTTCAAATCAAACAACGCGATCAGATCGAACAAAAAATCACGACGACCCTCACGGATTACGCGGATCAACAACAAGTCGATCTAGCCACGCCGCAAGCAGCTTCTGAGGTAGATCAATTAAAAACGGCCGCTTTGACCGAATTCGATCGTCATATCGAGATTCCTTACATATTGACTTATGGCCGAAAATTGATCGCTTTTAACAGTACGTTGATGCTGCTGATCTTAGTTGTCGCAGTCATCACCTTGATCTTAGTCATTGGCGTGATCTTAGTCGTCGGACCCTTTACGCATCGGAAGATCCGCTACCTAGCCTATGTCGTCGGCGGCAGCGGTCTGATGTTGACTGTTTTACCAGGCTATCTGCTTTTATCAAAGATCGTCTATCGTCTAGGTGTCGCGTCGACCTCGCTTTACCGCTTTTTGACGACCTATGTCCACGATTTTATTTTGACCTTTGTGTATGTCGGCGGCGCGGCGTTACTAACAGCCGCCGCATTGTGGATCGCAAGTGAAGTGCTACGGAAAAAATTGATCGCCAGATAAACGCTATTAATAGAAAGAAGTGAAACTATGGAAGAAACTATTAGCTTAGCTGAGATTTTTAGTATTTTGAAAAAACGATTCTTATTGATCGTATTAGCCGCACTTTTCATGACGGCAGCCGCAGGAATCGCGACATTTTTCTTGATCACCCCAAAATACAGCTCTTCAGCTGAACTTATCGTCCAATCCAAAAAAGAAACGGACAGCATGAATTTGCAGTCCGATGTCAATGCGAATGTATTATTGATCAACACGTATAAAGATATGATCATGGGCGATGTCGTATTAAAACCCGTCCAAGAAAAATTGGCCAGCGAGTATAACTACAATACGAGCATCAGTCATTTAAAAGACATCTTAACGGTCGAACAATCACAAAATTCACAAATGTTCCAAATCAAAGCCACGACGGATCATCCCGATAACGCGATGCGGATCGCCAATGTCACCGCGAACGTTTTTCGTAAAAAAGCCAGCCTCGTGTTAGATGTCAATAAAGTTACTATCACATCAAAAGCTGCGGCTAATATGCATCCGGTTTCGCCTAACAATCAGTTGAATATTTTGATCGGCGCAGTTGTAGGCATCATGTTAGGAGTCGGACTGGCATTCTTATTGGAGTTGTTAGACAAAACTGTCAAAGATGAACGTTTTATTGCTGAAGAAATGGGACTACCCATTTTAGGTGCCGTCGATGAGATGAGTAGTAAAGACATCAAACGCGGCACGAACATTGAAGGCCGTCTAGCATTTGGCAATTCACATTTCACGGCGACCATCGATGAACCGACTCGACGCGCGCGTCCACGAGTATAGGAGGAAGCTATGGCTAAAAAGAAAAATAATTCAGCCGTTTCACTGATCACTTTAGTCGATCAAAAAGCCAAAGCCGCTGAACAATATCGAACGATCCGCTCTAATATCCAATTCTCATCTGTCGATCGTGAATTGAAATCTATTGTAGTCACTTCTTCTGGACCGTCAGAAGGAAAATCCACTACTTCGGCTAACTTAGCGATCGTCTTTGCTAACGGCGGGAAAAAAGTTTTGTTAGTCGATGCAGATCTGCGCAAGCCAACATTAGCGCTGACCTTCAAAATTCCGAATCCAGATGGCCTTTCAACATTGTTGGGGGATCGGGAAGCGACTTGTGAGAAATATGCGATCGAGACTGCTATCCCAAATTTAGCGATCTTACCAAGTGGTCCTAAGCCGCCGAATCCGTCTGAATTACTAGATTCAAAACGAATGACAGAAGTCTTGAAGCAGATGAATGACTACTACGATCTTGTGATCTTTGACATGCCGCCAGTCGTTACGGTCACCGATGCACAGATTTTAGCAGCCAAAACCGACGGCACACTTTTAGTCGTTCGCGAACGGAAAACAAGTAAGCAAGGAATCTTAAAAGCACATGAACTATTAAAAATAGCTAACGCTAATATTTTAGGCGTCATTTATAACGGCGCTAAAAGCCAAAGTAGTTCATCGTATTATTATTATGGTTAACTAGGAGGGCTGCACAATGATCGATACCCATTGCCATCTTTTACCTGGTGTCGATGATGGCCCTCAGGATTTGGATGACGCGCTGAAGTTGGCGCAACAGGCAGTCGACCAGGGGATCACGCATATTTTATGTACGCCCCATTATAATCGGCACTATCAAAACGAGCGATCCACCATCATCAAACAAGTTGCACAACTGCAAAAAGCATTCGATCAACGAGCGATTCCGTTGACCTTATTTGAAGGTCAGGAAGTCCGGATCACAGATCAATTGTTAACGGATATTTGCGAGCATCGAATTCTCTTTACAGATGTGGAAGATACGTATTTATTATTAGAATTACCGACGCGGGAGATACCATGGTACACCGAAAAAATGTTGTATCAATTACGGCAAGCTGGAAAAACCCCGATCATCGTCCATCCTGAACGGAACCACGTATTACAAGCCGACGAAGATCAACTCCAGACTTTCTTGAATCTAGGCTGTCTGACACAAGTCACCGCACCTAGTATCGTCGGAATATTTGGAAAAGAAGCACAAAAATTTGGCTTAGAATTAATTAAAACAAAAAAGGCACACGTGATAGCATCAGATGCTCATGGAATCACAAAACGCGCTTGCTACTTACAAGCTGCGTACCAGCTTATCCAAAAACAGTTTGGGGAAACTGTTGTGTCGGAACTTAAACAACATGCAAAAGACATCGTGAACGGCGATGCCATCCAGTAAAAAAGTGAAGGGGGAAGAAGGTTGGAAGTTGGGAAACGAAAAGAACATTATCTTAAACAGCCGACAAGACTTGAAAATATTGTCGTCGAAAGAAGAAGCGGTCAAAATCTAATTTTTGATCAATTAGAATTGATCGCGCAACGTAGCATTTATTATTTTTTTAAACGAAGCTTGGATATCATCGGCAGTCTGATCGGCTTGATTTTATTGGCACCACTCTTTTTACTGATTATCCATTTGATCAAAAAAGAAGAGCCGAGCGGTCCGATCTTTTTCAGTCAAACTCGAATCGGTCATAACGGCCGCAAATTCAAAATGTATAAATTTCGCACGATGTGTATCGATGCAGAAGCACGCTTGATCACTTTATTAGATAAAAACGAAGTCGAAGGCGCGATGTTCAAAATGAAAGACGATCCACGCGTTACCCGGATCGGTCGCGTCCTTCGCAAGACGAGTCTTGATGAGCTACCGCAATTGTGGAATGTCTTAAAAGGTGAGATGAGTCTAGTGGGACCACGCCCGCCACTTGAACGTGAAGTAATCAAATATGATGAATGCGACATGCTGCGTTTGCTGGTGAAACCAGGCTGTGCTGGCTTGTGGCAGATCAATGGCCGCAGCGATGTCGGCTTCAAAGATATGGTAGAACTCGATCTGCTTTATATCCAGAAGCAAAGTTTCTTGTATGATCTGAAAATCATTGTGAAGACCGTGTTCGTGATGATGTGTCCGAATGGGGCTTATTAGGGGGGAAAAGTTTGAGAAAAAAGAAAATTTGTTTGATTGCATCTTCTGGTGGACATTATGAACAATTATTGATGTTGAAGAATCTAGATAAAGACCATGAATTATTTATGGTTACGGAAAAAACTATATATAGTAGGGGAAAAAATAAGTTATATTATATTCGTCAAATTAATCGTCGAGAAAAATTACTATTTATTTATTTATTAGAAAATCTCATACAATCGTTATTCATATTTTTAAAGGAAAAGCCAGATGTAATTATTTCAACTGGGGCTTTATCTGTAATACCTATGTTTATCATTGGAAAAATATTCAGAAGAAAGTTAATATTTATAGAATCTTTTGCAAAGAGTGATAGTTGTACATTGACCGGAAAATTTATTTATAAATTTGCTGATGAGTTTATTGTTCAATGGGAATCAATGATAGAAGTCTATCCAAAAGCAAAATTTTACGGAAGTATTTATTGAGGGTGAATTTATGATATTTGTAACGTTAGGATCGCAGAGATTTCAGTTCAACAGATTACTTAAATATATTGATGAGTTAGTTGATAGTGATGGTATTGAAGAAGAAGTATTTGCCCAAGTAGGCTACAGTGACTATATTCCTAAAAACTATTCATTTGAACAATTTTTGGATAGAGATGAGTTTAAAATAAATATAGAAAAAGCAAATATAATTATTACACATGCAGGGACGGGAGCGATTATAACTGGATTGAAGAACAAAAAAAATGTTATTGCAGTTCCAAGGCTTGCTATGTATGGTGAGCATATAGATGATCATCAATTACAAATCGTAGATAATTTTACTAAAAAAAATTATATTATGTCAGCCCAAAATGCTGAATCGATTAGGGAGTCAATTATATTGGTAAAAAAAGGAGTAACAAGAGAAAAATTCAAATCTAATAATTTATTTTTCTTACGAAGCTTGGAAAAGTTAATTAATTAAAGTGGGGAAAAATAATTGGATAAAAAATATATTTTAGGTAAAATTTTAGCAATTACAGTATTATTGGATGCAATAAATGGTTTTTTTACAATGTATATAGGGAGTTTTTCAGAACAGATAATTCCACTTTTTCGAATGATATTAATTGTGTATATGCTAATTATAATTGCTAACTTAAAAAAATACCTTTTTTTAAAATTAACAGTTATAATAACATTTTTGCTTGTAATGACGTCTTGTGTAACCGTGTTAGGAAATAGTTATACTAGTTCAGATTATTTAACAAATATTATTTATACTTCTAAAATAATATACTTTTTTGTGTTAACTGTTTTACTTTGGAATTTTAATACAAGTCAAATATCAAACTATACTTGGTATATTTCAATTATAAGAACGAATTCATACTTGTTGCCCATGCTTATATTTGTACCTACAATTTTAGGTATGTCGCGCAGAACATATGAGGGATCCAATCTCGGAAGTTCGGGTTTTTTTATTGCAAATAATTCAACAAATATTGTTTTAATAATTTTAACTTCTTTTCTTTTTTTTGAAATATTTATTAATTGTACGTGTAATAGATTTGATAAATATTTCTATTTCCTTTCCCTATACACTTTATTTCTACAGGGATCAAAAACAAGTTACTTTTGTTTAATTCTTTTTTTAATAGGGAATGTATA
>NZ_CACSLH010000047.1 GCF_902706605.1 Enterococcus sp. CSURQ0835
CCATGCGTAGGTCCTTTTTATTGGTCTTGGATAAGTCATCCGAGAACAGTATAAAGGATTTTTTTGTACATGAATAGCTTTATAGCAATGCTTTTAATGATTTGAAGTTCTTTGCAACACTAGTGAAAAAAGGTAAAATGTCACAAACTGAAAATATTTTTTCACTAGTAAAGAAGAATAACCTAGTTAATGCCACTGCGTCTTACTATTGGTTAAGTGAACTTTACAATAATCTACCCTTTGATAAACAGAATGATAGGATTCAATTAAACACAGGTAAAATGATTGCGAATGGAATTTTTTATTATAAAGATGATTATCCAGATTCCCATGTTCTTGATGATGCTAATTTTCTTTTAAATTATTCTAATCCGGAGTTTCTATACATCCATACAATGAATATCGATGACAATGGACACAAACATGGCAGTGATTCTTTAACATATCATGCTAAAGTTTTAGCAGTTGATAGTTATTTAGCGGATTATTTACCTCAATGGTTAGAACAAGGCTATCAAATTATTATTACGGCTGATCACGGTATGGATTTTCGAGGAAATCATGGTGGAACGACCGCTGATGTAAGGGAGGTACCGCTATATATTTTCTCAAATAAGGTCGATAAACGAAAGTACAGTACGCCGGTATCACAATTAATGATTGCACCATTAGTCTGCTATTTATTAGATATAAAACCAGGAGAAAAAATGAAAAGATTAGAACTGGAGGGAATTAAGAATACTTCAGAGGATGATTAGAGATACGGTTATAAAGAGAGCTGAGAATAGTTAGAAAGTGTCAGTAGTAATGAGCAATATAGAACATAGTAGATTTAGGTGTTGCAATTGGTGTGTATATTCCAACAGCTGCTTCAAAAAAATCAAAGAAATATTATAAAATATTGAAAGGAGAAATAAAATGGATTCTATTCAAATGTGGCAAATTATTATTTTAACGATTTATTCATTTCTAGCAATCAATGAATCTCTGATGGGAAATATTGGTCTTATACATCCAGTATTTGCCGGAATGCTTACAGGTATTGTGATGGGAGATCTTACGTTAGGTCTTTCTGTTGGGGGAACACTACAATTAATGCAATTAGGGATTTCAGCGTTTGGTGGAGCTTCAATTCCAGATTTTTTTACAGGTGCCGTAGTTGGAACTGTGTTTGGGATTTTATCAGGAAAAGGACTAAACTTTGCAATTGGGTTAGCAGTGCCTGTGGGATTATTGATGGTTCAATTGGATATAGTCGCTCGTTTTACTAATACTTTTTTACTACACAAAATAGATAAAGCAATAGAAGAGGTGAATACTAAAAAAATAGAATATTATACCCTTTTAGGTGCACTTCCTTGGGGACTTTCCAGAGCACTTCCTATCATGATCATCTTGATTTTTGGAGAACCGATAATAAATGTGATTTTAAATTATTTGCCAGATGCGATTATGGGAGGGCTGAAAGTCGCTGGGGGAGTACTGCCTGTAGTCGGTATCGCGATATTGTTAAGGTATTTGCCAACGAAACAATATATTCCTTATTTCATTGTTGGAATTGTGCTAGCAGCCTATTTGAAATTGCCGATCTTAGGAATTACTTTAATCGGGATAGCTTTAGCTATATTAGACTTTAAAAAGGTCAACAAGAAGTCAATACAAGCAGTTATTGAAAAAAGCACATTTGAAGGAGGTTTTGCTGGTGATGAATAATACTGGTAACACTAAAAAGTTAACCAAAAAAGATTTATGGAAAACCAATATTCGTTTTCTATATTCTAGTCAGATCAATTGGAACTATGAACGGATGATGAGTAGCGGGTACTTATATTCGATGTTGCCGATCTTAAAAAAACTTTATCCTGAGAAAGATGATCTTAGAGACATGATGAAAATGCAAAATCAGTTTTACAATACTGCTTCAAGTATGGGACACATTATTTTGGGCTTGGATATCGCAATTGAAGAACAGGAAGGTCGAGACGCTTATGACATCATACCAGGGATCAAAACAGGTTTGATGGGTCCACTGGCCGGTGTGGGGGATTCGCTTTGGGGAGTTATTTGGTCAACTGTGTGGGGATCTATTGCGGCAACATTTGCATTAAATGGTTCGCCCATCGGAATATTATTATGGGTTTTATTCAATTGTACTGTGTACTTGCCGTTTCGATTTGCTTCGCTGTTTCTCGCGTATAAAGAAGGCGTTAAACTGGTTACTACTATGAAAGATAGATTGCAAGCGTTAACAAATTCCGCTACACTTTTAGGTATAATGGTTGTTGGTGCACTGATACCGACAGTTGTCAAAGTGAATATTCCATTTGTATATAAAAATGGAAAGGTAAAAATGAATTTTCAAGATATGTTGAATGACATCATGCCAGCTTTAATCCCAATATTACTTGTGGGGTTAGCATATTGGCTATTAGGACAGAAAAAGTTGAATTCTTCTCGCGTAATCTGGATTATGTTGATTTTATCGATCGTTCTTTATAATTTAAAAATTTTAGGATAATTTAGACTAGTTGTATCGCTAGAGCAAGCTGACTGTCCATTTGAATTAATTATGTGTAAGTATCATCAGGGAATGTTTTGAAAGGTCAATCGCACTTAACAGTTTAGTTTTAGAGAGGAGCTGGTCTAGTGGGAATTGAGGATAAAGATTTTATTATTCGACAAGTAAAACAAGTGGCAAGAGGCTTAGGTATGTTACTTAGCAAAAATTCCTTGAAAGAGTTCATCAGCTATGAACAGACTGAGGCTGATTTATTACGTGATGACGAGCTTGAAGCTATCATCCTTTTAGCTGATGTCGAAGCTAAAGTAAAAAAAGAAAAGCTATCTGAGCAAGCAGCAGCAGAAAAATTTGAAATGAGTGTTGCAGAATGGGAAAGTTTGCTTCATGGAAGTCGACTGCCTACTAGTAAAGAAAAGCAAGCACTAATCGCTTTTTTAGTTTAAAAATTGATTTGCGATAACTTATCTTATACTGATAAACAAAAAATCCGCCTACTGTTTAACCAGTGACGGATTTTTTAGCGTGTTGGTTTTTTTTTGATCAACTTTATATAGCGACGGGTGAAAAAACTTCCCCAGAAGCAGCCGATCAATTGCGTCAGAATAAAAAGCAGCGTCAGTAAAGTGACGATCAAAAACGGTGAGAACGGCTGATAAAAAAAGGTCAAACGTTCGGATAGGAACAGAAAAGTCAGCAAATAAGATAAGATGACATTGAAAAGATTACCGAAAAATAAAATCATCAGCTGGTGGGTCCGCCGCGCGTAAAAACCAAAGGCAAATGCCACCAGCAGTGAAAAAACGATTCCGATTACAGAATGAAAATAATAGTCGATGATCAACGATAATTGAACGTAAGGAAGTATGAAAAATAAAAAAGGGAATTGTTGCCGTGTGATCGTGTTCATGACTTGCCCTCCTTGATAAATAAACTCATTTGCTATTATTTTATAATGAAGTAAAATTTACCGCAATGTTATTTTTGTTAAATTTTATTTTATGATAAATCTTTTAAACTGTCGCAATTTGTTTGTTAACTAGTTAGAAGATTAAGAAGTAGGTGACAATATGCAACGAAAAATAAATTGGCATCAAAAAAGTTATTGGTTTTTTTTGGCTATTGCCGATAGCTACACTGCCTTTTCCTTGGATAAAAGCGTTAGTAGACGAGGTGGGGGCGTTACATCCAGTTGATGGGACTGGTTTTTTAGTGATGAAAAATTTCGCGACGTTAGCTTTATGGTATGTGATTTTTACTTTAGGAATGTTGTTAGGTGAATTTGCTCGCAAAAAATGGAATATAAAATTAGTTATATTATCAATTCGAATATTTTTTACGACTGTTTTTTCTTCTTTGCCGCGAATGATTTTAGGACCGACTGGCTTGACGAAGACCGGCTTTCAAAATTTAGACTTTTATACCTCCGCTTATTTTTTAGCCGTTAAGCCGGCTTATGGGATCAGTTTGTTGAGTTTGATTTTAGCGATCTTTTTATATTATCGAACGCAGTTGTATTGGCGAGAAAATTAATTTCGCTTGGATGCTTTACTATTAGTAAGTTTGTGATAGTATGATTAAAAATGGCTGGTAGTTTTGCCTTTTATTTTTAATGAACAGGAGAGATACCATGATGCAATTAAAAGATCGTTTTAATAAAAATGTTTACGAGATCGCAGTGTCGTTGATTCGGCAGTTTGATGAGCAAGTGTCAGACATTCCAGATATGTTGAAGTTGACATTGGGTGAGCCAGATTTTAATACACCTGAGCACGTGAAAGTAGCTGGTGAAAAAGCGATCGCGGATAATTTTAGTCATTACAGTGGAATGGCGGGGTTGCCAGAAGTTCGAGCAGCAGCTAGTCAATTCATCGAAAAAAAATATGGTGTCCATTATGATCCAGCTAGTGAAGTCTTAGTGACGATCGGTGCTACCGAAGCGATTTCGGCTAGTTTACTTGCGATCTTAGAGCCGGGAGATGTCGTCTTATTACCGGCGCCGACTTATCCGGGGTATGAACCATTGATCCGTTTAGCCGGGGGCATTCCAGTCTATCTTGATACGCGGGAAACGGACTTTTTATTGACGGGCGAGCAGATCGATGCCGCAATGGAAAAATACGGAGAGCAAGTCAAAGCGTTGATCATGACTTCTCCGTCGAATCCAACCGGTGTGGCGTATACGCAAAGTGAAGTCGAAGCATTAGCAGAAACGATCAAAAAGTATCCGATCTTTTTGATCAGTGACGAGATCTATAGTGAACTGAGTTACGAAAACACCCATGTCTCGTTTGCTAAATATTTACGAGAACAAACGATTTTATTGAATGGGTTGTCAAAATCCCATGCCATGACTGGCTGGCGCATCGGATTTATTTTCGCACCGCAAGCTATCACAGCACAACTGATCAAAGTTCACCAATATTTAGTGACTGCGGCTTCGACGATTTCACAAAAAGCTGCTGTGGAAGCTTTGACGAACGGCATCGATGATGGGGTCATTATGCGCGAAGAGTATCGTAAACGGCGGGATTATTTGTATCAAGAAATGACTGCGCTTGGGTTTAAAGTGGCTCGGCCAGCGGGTGCGTTTTATTTGTTTGCTAAGATCCCGGCTGGTGCTAACCAAGATTCAATGGCTTTTTGTTTGGATCTCGCGAAGAAAAATAAATTGGCACTGATCCCCGGAGTTGCTTTTGGAGCAGAAGGCGAAGGCTATATTCGGTTAAGTTATGCAGCTTCAATGGAAAAATTAGTCGAAGCGATGAAACGATTGCGTGCTTATTTAGGCGAGTAGTGCGTAAATAAAGAGTTGTGTAAGCAACTTTAGCTAAACAGTTAAAAAAGAGTTCGATTCAAGGTTGTTTTGCAACTGAATCGAACTCTTTTTTATGTTGGTAAGCTAGCCTAATGATTCAACTGATTGAATAAACCGCTGATCGTTTGATCGGTTAGGTTTAATGGTTGATCATCTAAGGTAGCTGAAACGACGTGGTAATAATCTGGGAGATCGGGAACTTCTTTTAATTGAGCGGCGATAAATTCATTTGCGTTCGCATAAGTTTTCGTTTCGTTACTGCCAGATTTTTGATATGTGATTGTTAACATTTTCCTCACCTCGCTGCTAGTGTACACGTCTTTGTTAAAAAGCGGTACTGATTTGTTTGAAGGGTGGATGAAAGACGAGCTTTACCAAAAATTTACGCTCCTTTACAACTTGTTTACACGTTGCATATTTTATTTTAACGCGCGCTTGTTAAAGTTTTGATAGAAGCTGACGAGGGTTCGTCGCTAAAAATTTTAAAGGAGTATCAGACAGATGAAAAAATTGATGGTAGGCTTAGTCTTGACGGGTGTACTTTTGGCCGGTTGTGGCAATGCTTCAGCTAAAAAACAAGACAAAGCGGTAAAGATGACAGCTGTAGGTTCAACGGCTCTACAACCGTTAGTGGATGCGGCGCAAGCAAGTTTTACACAAGAAAATCCAACTTATCAGATCTCAGTTCAAGGCGGCGGCAGTGGGACTGGCTTGAGTCAAGTAGCGGATGGCGCAGTCGAAATCGGGAACTCGGATGTTTTTGCTGAAGAAAAAGGCGGCATCCCATCGGATAAATTAGTCGATCATAAGGTAGCCGTTGTGGGGATCGCCCCGGTCGTCAATCGAGATGTCGGTGTTAAAAATGTTACGAAAGATCAATTGATCAAAATTTTTACGGGCGAAATCACCAATTGGAAAGCTGTTGGCGGAAAAGATGAAAAAATTGCGGTCATCAACCGGGCTAGCGGGAGCGGAACCCGCGCAACATTTGAAAAATGGGGCTTGGCTGGCAAAGATGCCGTTCAAACTCAAGAACAAGATTCATCTGGAACGGTGAAAAAAATCGTCGCGCAAACACCAGGAGCCATTAGCTATTTAGCTTTATCGTATGTCGATGACTCATTGCAAGCTTTGAACTTAGATGGCGTCGCACCGACAGAAAAAAATATCGCTACCAACAAATGGCCAATCTGGTCATACGAGCACATGTACACTAAAGGAAAGCCAAGTGAAAAAGTCGCAAAATTTTTAGACTACATGACTTCAAAAGAAATTCAAAACGGTCCAGTGAAAAAATTAGGTTACTTGCCGATCACTGAAATGAAAATCGAACGAGCAGCCGATGGAACAGTGAAATAACTAAAAAAACGAACGCACTTTGCAGTGGATATCCTGCAAAGTGTGTTCGTTTTTATTTTGGTATTATTTTTCGTTGGGTAAGGTCACGGTAAACGTTGAACCGACGTTAGGGTGGCTTTCGACCGTGACTGTTCCGCCTAAGATCTCGCTGTATTCTTTGACGATCGAAAGTCCTAAACCAGTACCACCTGAATGACGACTACGTGCTTTATCGACGCGGTAAAAACGTTCAAAGATCCGAGCTTGATCCGCTTTTGAAATCCCGATCCCAAAATCTTGGACTTTTAATTCCAAGCTTGCGCCTAACGTAAACGTGATCAAGATTTGGCTATTCACCGGTGAATATTGGATCGCGTTTTCGATCAAGTTTTTAATGATCGGTTGGAAAAAGGTCGGCTGCGTTTTGAAATGAGCCGTGGGTGAGCCGTCGATGATGATTTGGATTTGTTTTTTTGATAAAGTTCGCTCGTAAAGTTCGACTTGTTGCTGGATGAAATTATACAGCAATACCGTTTGTTGATTTTCCGAGACGTGTTCGGCATTTTTTGATAATTCGATGATATCTTGGATCAAATGCTGCAGGCGTTGTGCGTCTTTTTGCATGATGGTCAAAAATTCTTTAGTCAAAGCAGGATCTTCCATCGCACCATCCAGCAAAGTTTCCGTAAACCCGATCAGTGAAGTCACGGGTGTCTTTAATTCATGGGAGACATTGCCGACAAAATCGCGTTGGATCTTTTCTAAATTTCGGACGTGAGTCAGATCATAGACGGTCCCCATGATTTGAGCGCCAGCTGGATTAGCTAAATAACGCAAGCGGACATCAAGATTCAAACTGCGAGGAGTTTTGACGGCGATTTCTTGATGGAGCTGATTTTTTTCAGTGGAGACTTGTTGGATCAACCGGATCAGATTCGGGTCTTCGATCACTTGCCAGTAACTTTGACCAGTGGCACCACCAACACTCAGCAACTCTTCCATCGTTTTATTGATCATGACGAAGCGACCTGCTTCATCAATGATAAAAACGCCGATCATCAGCTCGTGAAATAAAGTCGTGAATTGTTTTTCAGTTGAGGTGTAAGCTGCGTATGTTTCGTTTAACTGTTCACTCAATTGATTGACGGTCCTGTATAATTCTTTCCACTGCGGTGAGTTTTGTAAAACAAAATTACTTTTTTCCGGCTCAGCCACCATGCGTTTTAAAACCGGCAGGACCGTTTCGACCGGTCGATTACGTTGATGGAACAAATAGGCGATGATCGCATATAAAATCAAGTAAAAGATCAAGAGCACGATAAAGATCGAGTGGCGAAAGTTAGTCGTCTTAGGAGCAAAGGCCGCGGTGTCTTTTGCTAACCGCAAAACGCCTAAGAGTTTATGATTTTTTTCGATGGGGAGTGCTGTGTAGAGCAATTCTTTTTTTAAGGTAGCACTCTTTCGAACGGAAGCCCCTGTTGAGCTGCCAGCAAGTACGGTGTGGACCTCGGGCCGATTTGCGCGATTCCCAGTCAATTGCGGATCTGTCGTATCGTGAAGGATTCGACCGCGCGCGTTTAAGAGAGTGAGTCGCTCGGTTGTCTCGCTGGAAAAATGATCTAAGACGCGTTGATTTTTCTTAGCAGTCAATTGTGTTTTATCTAAACGGCTGATCAAATATTTTCCATAGTCACTTAAAAATTCTTCTTGCTGATCCACCAATTCTTTCGTGTAAAAATGGTTAGCCAACTGCCAGCTGCCAATGAACAGTCCACAAATGATCAAGAAGCTGGCCCAATATTCGACTTTCCATTTTTTCATTCTTCCGGCACCTGAAATTTATAGCCGAACCCTCGGACTGTCTGCAAATATTGGGGATGTTTCGGATCAAGTTCGATTTTTTCGCGCAAATGCGAGACGTGGACATCGACGATCCGGCTCTGGCCGGCAAAATCATATTTCCAAATGCGATCTAATAATGTATCCCGATCGATCACCCGATTTTTGCGTTTCATGAAATAAACCAGCAGCTCAAATTCTTTGGGCGTTAGTTCGATTTTTTTTCCTCGGACAGTAACTTGATAGTTAGTTAGATCAGCAGTGATCGCACCCGCTGTCAGCAGTTCGACTTCTGTTTTTTCTTGGCGCGGTTCGATCCGACGAAAGATCGCTTTCATCCGAGCTAGTACTTCACGGGGAGAAAAAGGTTTGGTCAAATAGTCATCGGCTCCGATTTCTAAGCCTAAGATCCGGTCAATGGCATCGTCTTTAGCGGTCAACATCAAAATCGGCGTCTCGATTTTTTCTTGCCGTAACTTTTTCGCAATTTCCATGCCGTCCATTCCTGGCAACATCACATCTAAAATAATAAAATCAAACGCTTCGTTCAAAGCAAGTTCATAACCAGTTTTGCCGTCTTCGGCTGAGGTGACACTATAGCCTTCTTTTTCTAAATTGAAGGTCAATAAAGTGACGATGGACGGTTCATCATCTACGACTAATACGCGTTTCATAAGCGGCTCCTTTAAGTTAAAAAATTTTTCTAAGGCTATTTCCAGTTCCGAATAAATGGTATAATGGGAAGGCAGTTTTGTCACCTGTTTTTTGAAATTAAATCACGAAAATAAGTTGAAACAGATAAATCGGGCAGTTAAAGCTGATTTTTTTCACTAAGCTGCCGTTTTTTAGGAAGGAAGATTTTTGTGTTGGGGATCAGTGCCTGTCTAGCCGGAGTCTGTTGTCGTTACGATGGCCAGGCAAATGAAATCAGCGCGTTAGAGCAGCTAGTAGCAGACCAAAAAGCGGTGATCGTCTGTCCGGAAGTACTTGGCGGTTTACCGACACCGCGTACGCCAGCTGAAATCGTCGGCGGTGATGGCTTTGCTGTGTGGGAAGGACGTGCGCGTGTCGTTGATCAAACGGGGTGCGATGTGACCCTAGCCTTCCAACAAGGCGCTAAACGAGCGTATGAAAAATTGCAAGCCGCTCAAGTCACCACCTTGATCTTAAAAGCCAAAAGTCCTAGTTGTGGGAGTCGCTTGATCTATGATGGAACTTTTTCTGGCGTGAAAGTTAACGGGGTCGGCGTTGCAACTGCTTATTTCAAAAATCACGGTTTGACTATTTACTCAGAAGAAAATTGGCAGAAAGCCTTGAGGGAATTAGATGGAGATTGAAAAAACCAATCGAATGAATGCGCTGTTTGAATTTTACGCGACGCTTTTGACGGAAAAACAAATGAATTATATGGAGCTTTATTACGCCGATGATTTTTCATTAGGTGAGATCGCAGAAGAATATAGTGTGAGTCGGCAAGCCGTTTATGATAATATCAAACGGACCGAAAAAATTTTAGAAGATTATGAAAAGAAGCTGCATCTTTTTTCGGATTATATCGTCCGAGAAGAACAATTAGATGAGTTAGCACTTTATGTCAAAGAGCATTATCCGAAAGATGAAACGTTAGCTGGGATGGTGCAAGAATTACAAGACTTAGATGAATAGAAAGGAATGCGTGTAATGGCATTTGAGAGTTTAACAAAACGTTTGCAAGACGCGATGGGCAAACTACGAAAAAAAGGAAAAGTGACCGAAGCAGACATCACCGAGATGATGCGCGAGATCCGGCTAGCGTTGCTGGAAGCCGATGTCAACTTGCAAGTGGTGAAAAAATTTACGCGAGAAGTCCGCGAACGAGCATTAGGAGCGGAAGTTTTAGACAGTTTGTCACCTGCGCAACAAATCGTCAAGATCGTTGATGAAGAACTGACGAAAACATTAGGATCAGAGACTGTCGCTTTAAACAAAAGTCCAAAAATCCCAACTGTCATCATGATGGTCGGGTTGCAAGGGGCTGGTAAAACGACTTTTGCCGGAAAACTTGCGAATCATTTGATCAAAACCGAAAAAGCGCGGCCATTGATGATTGCTGGTGACGTTTATCGTCCAGCAGCCATCGACCAATTGAAAGTTTTAGGCCAACAATTGCAAGTCCCTGTTTTTGATCTTGGTACGGATGTGAGTCCGGTAGAGATCGTACGCCAAGGGATGGAAGTCGCCCGCGAAAAGAAAAATGATTATGTCTTGATCGATACGGCCGGCCGACTGCATATCGATGAAACGTTGATGGATGAATTAAAACAGATCAAAGAGATCGCCCAACCAAATGAGATCTTACTCGTGGTGGATGCCATGACCGGGCAAGACGCCGTCAACGTAGCGGAAAGTTTCAACGCGCAACTAGGGATCACCGGGGTCGTCTTGACGAAACTCGATGGCGATACCCGTGGCGGGGCAGCACTTTCGATCCGTTCAGTGACCGGTGCGCCGATCAAATTTATCGGTTCCGGGGAAAAATTGACGGACTTAGAAATCTTCCACCCAGATCGGATGAGTAGCCGGATCTTAGGCATGGGAGACATGCTGACGTTGATCGAAAAAGCTCAGCAAGATTATGACGATCAAAAAGCGGCTGAATTAGCGCAAAAGATGAAAGAAAATTCCTTTGACTTCAATGATTTCATTGAACAATTAGATCAAGTCATGGGGATGGGACCACTAGAAGACTTGATTAAGATGATCCCTGGAATGAATCAAATGCCAGGCATCGATAATATCAAAGTCGATCCGAAAGATGTGGAACGGAAAAAGGCGATCGTCTATTCCATGACTCCGGCTGAACGGGAAAATCCTGATCTACTCAATCCTAGTCGCCGTCGTCGGATCGCTGCCGGCTCGGGAAATTCCGTGGTGGAAGTCAATCGGATGATCAAACAGTTCAAAGAATCTCGCAAAATGATGCAACAGATGAGTAAAGGCAATATGCCCGCGGGAATGGATCAAATGTTTGGAACTGGTGTCAAAGGGAAAATGGGCAAAATGGCCATGAACCGAATGATGAAGAAGAACAAAAAGAAGAAAAAGAAACGGAAATAATCGTCAGCCGCGGGAAGTTTTGCTTAAGAGGCAAATCAGCTCGCGGTTTTTAGTATGATTTTGATTGAAATTGAACAGGAGGGATTGGATGGAACGCTGTCCTTGGGGCAATGCGAATGAAAAAATGGGCCATTATCATGATACGGTCTGGGGCGTGCCGGAGCGAGACGATCGAATGCTTTTTCGCAAACTCATTTTAGATCTGAATCAAGCCGGACTCAGTTGGCAAACGATCTTGAACAAAATGGAAAATTTTGATCGCGCCTATGAAAACTTTGTGATTGAAAACGTCGCGGCCTTTGATGAAGCCAAGATCGCAAGCTTATTACAAGATGCTGGGATCATTCGTAACCGACGAAAAATCGAAGCAGCCGTGATCAACGCGCAACAAGCTTTAAAGGTGCAAGCCGAATTTGGCAGTTTTGCTGATTATTTGTGGGGCTTTGTGGACTTTAAGCCGCTCGATGGCAAACGGCAGACCATTAGCGAGGTACCGGCTAAAAGTGAGCTGTCAGACCGAATTGCAAAAGATTTGAAACGTCATGGTTTTAAATTTGTTGGTAGCACGACGATTTACGCCTTTTTACAAGCGGTCGGGATCATCAATGACCACCTGACCACTTGCTTTCGCTATCAAGAAGTAAAAAAATTGGCGAATTAAAAGCAGTTGGATTTTACCATCAAAAAAGCGCCCTCCAAAAATTAGTTTTTTGGGGGGCGCTTCAATTATTTTTAATAAGAATGCTGCGCGGTCTTTTGCTGATCAACATATAAAAACGTATTATGGTACATGATCGAGAGCTTCTTCGAATACTGAACGAGCAAGTAACTGATTTCAGGATCGAGTGCTAGTTCACGCTTGAATTCGGTGTGGGGCATAGCAAGTGGCGGCGTTTTAAAGTTCAGTAAATGTTGGATCAACGTTAAGACATAATCAAAAGAATCAATTGTTTGATCAATCAAGGCAGCATCTGCTTCAGAGATCGCTTTGCTGTTAGCTAGTAACAATAATTGTTCGACGATCGTGGTCAGCTGCCAAGAGACAGCCAAAAATTCTTTGTAAAAGGCTTGGTCTAATTCGGGATGTTTTGTTAAGTACGTTCTGATTTCACTGTGTAATAAATGATATTGCAATTGGAGATCGGCAATCGTACCGTAGTTGATCCGATCCATAAATGCGCGACGTAAAACGACTAAACTCGCTTGATGGACATGGAATAATTCTTGAAAGTTGAAAGCGAATTGTTTTTGCATGCTCGTCGGAAAAACGAAGCGATTGACCACATAAACTAATCCGCAAGCTAAGAAAACAAAGAAAAACCGCAATCCCGCCGCAGTCAGATCCGGCAGTGCTAAAGAGGTCAAAAACAAAGCAAAGACGGTCGACAAAGTTGCTTGAAAAGCCGTTCCGGGAATGATCGTGAAGACATAAATACCTAATAAGCTGGCTAAAATCAAATGACTGAGGTCACCAGCCAAAAAAGGAATTGCGAAAATGCTGATCACACAACCGATGATCGTTCCAATAAAACGCGTTTTCATTCGATAACTAGTCTCTTCATTCATCGGCTGTAACAATAAAAAAGCGTTCATCGGCAGCCACGTCCCGCGAGTCACGTGAGTCAATGACATGATAAAAAAGCTGAAGGCCATGACGAGACTAAAGCGCAATGCAACCCGCAGTTCGAAGGAATCAAGTTTGAAATTTCGTAAAAAACGTTGCCAAGTTTGGCGGTGTTTCGGCGTTTGCCAATGCGCATCCACCACGGCCGGGTCTTTCGCTAATAGTCGCAAAATAAACAAGCTGTGGCTTAAAAGATTTTTCAAAAAAGCGGCAGCTAACGCATCGGAATGTTCAACGGCAACTAACAAGGCTTGACCTTGTTGTTCTAGAACGACTTTTTCATTTGCCGATAAGGAAGCAAAGCGACTTGCTTGGTCAAAATAAGCCGCAGCTTCTGTCATCAATTGTTCGATAGTTGTATTTTGTTCGGCTAAGTCATCGATACTAGTAAAAAAATACAAAGCTCGTTGGAATAAAAAAGCAAAGTTATAAATGATTCGAGCTTTAGGCGCGACTTGTTTTTTAGAACCGCTAGTAAAATAGGCTTGGTGATAGAGCTGTTGGGTCAATGTCGCGAGTTTTGCTAAACTGACCGCATCTTTTTGTCCCTGACCTGCAGCTAGCAATAAATCTGAAAGCAAAGTAAAGCCATTTTTTTCGAGTTGCTCTTTAGAAAAACGTTTTGTAAACAGCTGGTAGGCTCCCATGACTAGTAAAAACAGTAGCAGTCCGGTGAGGTAAGCTTGCGATTGTTGTAAAAAACTCGTTTTTACTTGGATCAATTGGCAAAAAGTAAATGTCATCAAGCTGATGAAGTAGCCTTTAGGATTGAATTGTGATGATTTGGTATAAATCAAATAAAAGGGGACTAGTAAATTTAAACTGATGGTCAATAAAATATTTAACGTGGCTAGATAAGCTAACGCACTTAACAAAAATTGAAAACTGCAAAATTTCAAAAGATCCCACAGGCTGCGGCTCTTTTTATAATTGAGTTTGAACATGACGGTAAAAATCGAGACGAACATCAAATATTGCGGACCGAAGCCAATGAGTAACAGATAAAAAACAATGAGAAAAAATAAACTGATCGGCAGATTTTTTTTGAAGTGTTGCACCCACTGCCGATTTTTTTGGCGCCAAAAATGAAACGAAAAAGCTGGCATAAAAACGCTCCTTTATAAAAATAAGCTGCATTGTTCACTTAAAGGCAGCATCTCTTAGTGTAGTCGGGAAATTGACTTTGGTCAAGACGATCTCACGTGGTTTAGACTGAAGGGAAAATAGTGTTGCAATACTTCAAAATGAAATCACAAAAAAAGAAGCCTTAGCTGAAAAGGCTTCTTAGTTGAGTCAGGATTATTTCGTTAATTTTTCAAAAAATTCAATGTATTTATCGGTGATCAGTTGGAAAAATTCGACGGTGCTGTCTTTGATCTTGCCATTGTTGTCGACTAGATTTACGATATTTCCGATATAAGCTTCTGGTTGTTGCAACGTTGGGATATCTAAAAAGACCAATGACTGACGCAAGTGATGGTTCGCGCCGAAACCACCGATACCACCTGGTGAGACACTCATGACAAGTCCTGGCTTACCACCCCAGACATTTTTACCCATTGGTCGAGAGCCGACATCCAACGCGTTTTTCAAAGCAGCTGGCACGGAGCGATTGTATTCTGGCGTGACGAAATACAAACCATCGACACTTTTTACTTCTTCTCGTAGACGTTTCCATTGGTCAGGCACCGTCTCAGTTTCCAAATCTTCATTGTAAAATGGGACATCATCGATCTTGATAAATTTTGCTTCATAACCAGCAGGTAACAGCTCTGCCATTTGTTTGGCGACGATCAAGTTATAGGAACCTTTCCGTAAGCTGCCGACTAAAATCCCGATTGTTTTTGACATCGAATCATTCCTTTCAAATTTGTTTACGGTTACATCATACGCACATTCGATTTAACTGACAACTAATTTGCCTAAAAATCGAGACTGTAAAGAAAAAACTCTTTACAGCCAAAAGATTGCGTGGTACACTACATCTTGTGATTAATTAAATGGAGGTGTATTTAACAAATGGCAGTTAAAATCCGCTTAAAACGTATGGGTTCTAAAAAGAAACCTTTTTACCGTATCGTAGTTGCTGATTCACGTTCTCCTCGTGATGGACGTTTTATCGAAACTGTAGGTACTTACAATCCTTTGAAAGACCCTGCAGAAGTCGTATTAAAAGAAGAAGATATTTTAAACTGGTTACAAAAAGGTGCGCAACCTTCTGATACCGTTCGGAATATCCTATCTAGAGAAGGCATCATGAAGAAACACCACGAAGCAAAATTCACTAAGAAATAAGGTGAACGAGTATGCAAGATTTATCAAACCTTGTGTTGACCATCGTTCGGCCTTTGGTTACAAAACCAGATGAAGTGAAATTAGAGATCGACGAGTCCAACGATTTTTATGAGTACAACTTAAGTGTTGCATCAGAAGATATCGGCCGGATCATTGGAAAACAGGGACGCGTAGCAAAAGCGATCCGCACGATCGTTTATAGCGTGCGTACAACTGATCCAAAAAAAGTCCGTCTCAATATTGTAGATGGTAAATAAACCAAAAAACACTCGAACTGATTCGAGTGTTTTTTTCTTAATCATCAGTCAGTGACTGAAAACAAAACTTATTGGCTCAAAAAAATGAAAGCACGAGGTTGTGAGAGCTTGCGAGCTGGATTTTATTTTTATGTTAAAGGAGGTTTTTATGACGAATTATTATAAAGTTGGCAAGATCGTCAACACTCACGGGATCAAAGGCGAGGTCCGCGTGATTTCACAAACGGATTTTCCCGAAGAACGTTACCAAGTTGGCGAGACGTTGTATTTGTTTCGCGAGCAAAAAGAACCATTGAAACTCGTGATCGCTAGTCATCGTAAACATAAAAATTTTGACTTGTTGAGTTTTGAAGAGTATTACAATATCAATCAAGTAGAAGAATTTCGCGATGGAACGTTAAAAATCGCCGAAGACCAACAAGGTGAATTAGCCGAAAATGAATTTTATTACCACGAGATCATCGGCCTAGAAGTGTTTGATGAACACGGAACTGATTTAGGGCAGATCACGGAGATCTTGTCACCTGGTGCCAATGATGTCTGGGTCGTGAAGCAAAAAGGACGGGCCGATATTTTGCTACCTTATATCGAATCGGTGGTCAAACAGATCGATCTAAAAAATAAACGCGTGGATGTCGAAATTCCCGAGGGGTTGATCGACTGATGCGGATCGATGTGTTGACCTTATTTCCTAAAATGTTTGAAGGTCCGTTAGGGGAATCGATTATTGGAAAAGCAGTGGAAAAAGATCTGCTAACGATCAAAGTCCATAATTTCCGTGACTATTCAGATAATAAACACAAACAAGTCGATGATTATCCTTACGGCGGGGGAGCCGGGATGCTGTTAAAAGTCCAGCCGATCTATGATAATCTAAAAGCGATCGAACAAGGAACACCAGAGACGAAAAAACGCGTGATCTTACTTGATCCAGCTGGTAAACAGTTCGATCAAAAGATGGCCGAAGACTTTGCAGCTGAAGACCAACTCGTTTTTATTTGCGGTCACTATGAAGGATACGATGAGCGCATTCGTTCACTGGTAACCGATGAAGTTTCATTGGGAGATTATGTGTTGACTGGCGGCGAGTTAGGCGCGATGGTGATGATCGATGCAACGGTGCGTTTGTTACCAGAAGTGCTGGGCAATCAAACTTCGGCCAAAACGGATTCGTATTCCACTGGTTTATTGGAACATCCTCAATATACCCGACCAGCTGAATTTCATGGACAAGTTGTACCAGAAGTTTTGATGAATGGGAATCATAAATTGATCGAAGAGTGGCAGTTGAAAGAATCATTACGGCGAACTTATTTGCGTCGGCCTGATCTTTTAGCTGAAATCGAACTGACCCCGAAAATGCAACAGTTTTTGATTGAGATCAAACAAGAAGAAAATAGAAACTGACAAGAAAATGTTCTTTACAGCAGTTGAGACTCTGTGTTACACTACCTTGGTGAGTAAAAATACTCATCATATTACGATGTTCCGCTGGGGTGACGCACCTTACGAATGTTTGGAATAAGGAGAAGATACAACATGAATCCATTAATCGAAGAATTAACAAAAGACCAATTACGTACGGATATCCCTTCATTCCGTCCTGGAGACACAGTTCGTGTTCACGCGAAAGTTGTCGAAGGTACGCGCGAACGGATCCAGTTATTTGAAGGCGTCGTTATCAAACGCCGTGGAGCTGGCATCAGCGAAACGTATACAGTACGTAAAATCTCAAACGGTGTTGGTGTGGAACGTACATTCCCATTACACACACCTCGTGTAGCGAAAATCGAAGTTGTCCGTTATGGTAAAGTTCGTCGTGCTAAATTGTACTACTTACGTGCATTACACGGTAAAGCTGCGCGGATCAAAGAAATCCGTCGTTAATTTTAAGTTATCGAATGAGATTGAAACCCTTGAATTTTCAAGGGTTTTTTCTTTTGCTCTGAATATTCCTTTCGAGAAAAATATTTTATTTAAGAAGATTTTCAAAGGTATTTAATTTTTTGAAATCAGAGAATGTATTTCTATTTATTTAATATTTAATGATCTTGAAGAGTAATAAAATAATAGATACGAAACCAAAAATCAATAGGTATACAATATTAGAGAAGTTAGTAAATAAACCTAAAAAAATGAAACCAAAACCACATAATCTATAGCGAGAGACAATCATCAATTTACTTTTTATTTTTGAAATGGGTTCTATTCTTGAGCTTGTTGAATTGATCAAAGCGGCGTTCATTTCAGCAAAAATATTTCCTAAAAATAAATAACTAAATCCTATGAGGATAAATGACAAATTAAAAATATCAATCGGCATAGCTGATAAATTAGCAATCCTTTTGTAGCTTGATGTAAGAATATAAATGTTTAGTATGTTAAAAGTTGTTAGTGACAATAGGCCAGCTGTCAATAGTTGAGTTTCTTTTGATTTGCTATTTGTTCTTTTGATCAGAAACGTAAAAAAACAACCTAAAATAATTATCCAAATTGGAAGGATTAATACAGTATATTTGATGCCCCAGCGGTCAACGTTACCTGAAAGCCCATAGTGAGTCGGTATTTTTGTAGGAAAAATTTGTAGTACAAGTAATGACATGAGCAATGGAAAGAACATTAGTATTTTCAATGCTAGTGTTTTTATATTTTTCAAAATCCTTTACTTCCTCCTTTAGAATATTTTTTTCTAAAACTTATCCTGAAGACAGGGTAGCATCCTTATATGATTATAAGCGCCGATTGTAAAATTAAGCTAGACAACTAAAAAAGTCACTTGTGCTACACTCAAAATAGTTCCGACCAAAGAATTATAAGGAGTGAGTACAAATGACCTATACCCATCTTACAACAGACGAACTTG
>NZ_CACSLH010000048.1 GCF_902706605.1 Enterococcus sp. CSURQ0835
TTCAATCCGTTGCTTCAAAAAGAAACCATATTCCAAGAAAATCACTAAATTACCGAACACCATTGGAAGTATTTTTGAGATGCATAGATAAAGATATATTGTCTAGCTTAATTTGACAAATCAGAAATCAAAAAATCAGGGTCCCATCTTCGATTTTGATGTACGATAAAGTAACGTTTTGTTCGTTTAGCTACCGCCACTATTTCGTTCAAATCTTCTGCTGTAATAGTAGCAGGCTTTTCACAAATCACATGTTTTCCAGCCTTCATCGCGGCAATAGCAATGGTTTTATGGGAGTCGTTGGGAGTCGCCACTAAAACGACATCTACTTGAACATCTGCAAGTAGCGCGGCTTGATTTTCATAAACTCGCAACCCGCATTTTTTTGCTACATGTTGTCGTTTTGGTGAAATGTCAACAATTCCAGCTAGCTGATATCTTTCTGACTGAGCTAATAGATGATGCACATGGTGAGATCCCATGCCTCCATAGCCAATCACAGCAATTATCAATTTTTTCATACGCACCGCTACCTCTTTTGCTCTTAATTAGGTCCACCACATAGAAGCAGGGCGTTCCTTGATCATGACTGAACTCAAGTTTTTTACTGCACGACTCAGTCCTTCATCTATAGACATCAGAGGGTCTTCATGTTCAATACTAAGAACATGATCGTATCCATAGGTCCTTAGCGCTGAGATCATATCTGACCAGACTTCTAAACTATGACCATAGCCCACTGTGCGAAAGTTCCAAGAGCGCGTTTTGACATTTTCATAAGGTTGCATATCTGTTAATCCATACATGTTGATATTATCTTGATCCAAATAAGTGTCTTTTGCGTGAAAATGATGGATAGCCTTTTCAGAACCTAAGATCTTAATGGCAGCCACAGGATCAATTCCTTGCCACCATAAATGACTCGGATCTAAATTGCAGCCGATTGTTTTGCCTGTAGCCTCCCGTAATTTCAACATTGTATATGGTGTATGTGCTAAAAATCCTCCATGCAACTCAATTCCAATCTTCACTCCTGCAGCCTCCGCAGTATAGTGAACATCTTTCCAGTAAGGAATCAGTTTTTTCTCCCATTGATACTCATAGTTATCGCGATATTCGGTCGGCCAAGGTAGGATTGGCCAATTTACTTGTGTGTCTGAAGCATTTCCACCACTGACTCCCGAAAATCCATTCACAACAGGAACATTCATCAAGCTAGCCAGTTCTATCGTCTTTCTTAGTAGTTCATCTGCTTCTTTAGCAAGCTGTTTAACTGGAGAAATCGGATTATGATGACAACTCAACGCAGAGATTTCCAAGCCTTTATCTGTTAATTTATTTTGATATTCTTTACGTTCTTCACTAGATGCCAACAATTTATCAATCTCCAAATGTGCCTTTCCAGGAGAACCACCTGTCCCTATTTCAACAGCCTGCAAACCTTTTTTTGCTACAACAGTGATCATTTCTTCAAAGCTTAAATCATTATACAAAGGGGTAAAAATGCCTAATTTCATTTTGTTATGCTCCTTTTTATAAGAATACTGGTTTCCCTGAGTTAGAAGACTCATAAATTGCTTCCAAAATTTGAGTGACTACTAATGCTTCTTCTGGTTTGACTAATGGCTCGGTATCATTGACGATTGACTCGATCCAAAATTTTGCTTCTTCTAAAGCTGGATCTTCATTCCTTCCGTCATAAAAATCAACGCCGCCTGTTTGCAGCTCGATTTTCTTTTGATAAAGTAGACCCTGCTCTTCACCATTAATAGTCAGACCATCATTCATATCCGCACCACCTTTGCTTCCATAAAGTGAGGTCTTTGCTTCTTTGATCTCTAAGCTATTTAATGCCCAGCTAGATTCCAAAAAAATGCCTGTGCCATTTTCCATCATGACAAAGCCAAAAGCAGAATCTTCAACTTTAAATTTTTCTGGCTCCCAAGGTCCCCAAGCATTTGCCGCCCCCTCAGTCGTTGACAGCTGGTGATATGCTTTTCCTACCACATATTTTGGTCGATAATTGTTCATCATCCAAAGTGTCAAATCAAGCGCGTGGGTCCCGATGTCAATCAGTGCACCACCACCTTGGGCTTCTTCATCTAGAAACACACCCCAAGTTGGTACTGCGCGCCGACGAACAGCGTGAGCTTTTCCAAAGTAAATCTCTCCTAAATCACCGTCATGACAGACTTTGTGTAAATATCGTGAATCTGCACGGAAACGGTTTTGGTAACCAATCGTCAGCTTTTTTCCTGTAACTTTGCTTGTATGGATCATCGCTTGTGCTTCCTGAGATGTCTTTGCCATTGGTTTTTCACACATTACGTGACATCCTGCCTTCATCGCGGCAATAGAGATTTCCGCATGGGAGATGTTCGGTGTACACACATGTACGACATCTAGCTCTTCTTTGTTGAGCATTTCTTGATAATCAGTAAATACTCTCGAATTTGCTGTTCCAAAATCACGAAACGCTCTTTCGGCTCTATCACTGATAACATCACAAAATGCACACAACTCTACTCCTTCAACTTGCACAAGAGCAGGGAGATGCTTGCCATTAGCGATTCCTCCACATCCAATAATTCCAATTTTTAAAACCATTTATTGGCCTCCAATACACTTTTAATACGCCAATTATATAAATCACTCAGCCATCTTTCTTCCCACATCGTTCTGAATTTATCCCGAATTTTGTTCTCAATTTCTTAAACTAGTAAAAAAATCTTCAAAAAAGACTGATGAGAACAACATTTGTTGAACTTCATCAGTCTTTTTTTGCTATTTCTCGCTGAATGCTTTTTTGATATTTCAAAGGTGAGATTCCTACTTCACTTTTAAACACATGATGAAAGGTCTTTACACATAAAAAACCTGCCCTTTCTGCTACTTCAGTCATTGGTAATTTTTCCGTGGAAAGAATAAACTTCGCTTGTTTGATTCGATATTCAGTCAGAAACTGCATAAAAGTCTGTCCCGTATTTTTTTTGAAAAACTTAGAAAAATAATGCGGGCTGAAACCTACTTTTGAAGCAATCTGCTCCAATGTTAATGGCTGGTCATAGTGATTTTCAATATAATCAAAAATCGTATTTAGCAAATCAAGTGTCTCTTTATACTTCATTTCTGCTGGTCTTAAGGTTGGTTTCAATGATTTTTTTTGAGGTAGCTCCAAATATATCTTGCTTATTAGTAAATTGAGATACCCCACCACTTGAAAGAAATTTCCTGGGTTGGATTTTTGAGAAGCTTCATATAAAAGAATCAATAACTGATTAAAATCCTTTTGTAAATTCGCAGGCCAGATTCGACTATGAGGTTCACAACTCTCAAATAATTCCACCAACCGCTGTTGTCCATTATCGACTGGCCATTTGTCAAAAATTTTCAGATCAAATTGAAAAACATACCTTTCACTGTCGGGGGAAGCTAAGAAGTAATGCGGCTCCCCACTTGGGAAAATATAACTTTCACCTTCTTTTAAGGCTAAAATATTTTCTTTAACTCCGATATTGACACAACCACGTAATGCATAAATAATCTCTACTTCCTTATGAAAGTGAGGATAAACAATAGTCATCCCATCATTTAGAAGTGTCCGAAAAGCAAATGATTGATTGAATTTGGGCATTTCTAAGTAATAACTCATGACGATCTCCAATTCTATAGAAAACGATTTATCTTTATAATATCCTCCCAATTTAGAGATGGCAAGCCGCTAACTATTACAATTCTATTGTATCTCATAAGAAATTTGTTTCTGCATAAATTACGTCAAATTGCGACAGTTAAAACGATACTGTTTTTGACTATTTCCTAGAGAAAAAGCATTCCTGAATTCTGAAAAATTTATTTCTGAGTGTCACTTCCTGATTTCTCTTTTCGTTCAGAAAATATTTTCCTCTCTTCGGCTTTCCAGTCTATGCTGAAATTAAAAAGTTACTGGGCGTTTTAGTTTAATCTAAGTACGTCGATTCGTTTAAATTGCTATCAAACCTTTGTCTATAACTCAAACTAATTTTTTTCGCAGGCTGCTTTTAAATCTGCTAAATCATTTTCCATCATCTTTGGAAGTGAGCGCTCCATATTTTTCTTCATTAATTTGATTGCGATTCCCGTTAAGCTTTCCCATACTTCGACTTCTGTTTTAGAACCCAAGCTTTTCAGACACCAATTATGAACCGCAAATGCGCCTAGCGTTTTTCCGGTCCAGCCAAATTCATTCTCAGAAAATGTATACACTTTAGATTTGTACTTCAACCCACCAGATTTCCAAACAAATTCGGTTCCAACTTTTACTTCACTCGTATTATTGATTACCTTTACATAATCTATTTTCCTTCGCCAATTAGTCCATTCCGCTAGATCAGCTAATGTTTGGCTAACTTTTTCCAACTCAGAATTAATTTGAATTTTTGCGTGCGCTGTGACGGGTGCATCATTGTTAATGGGGATATTAAATTTTTGACTTTCAGATTCATTCTTTTTTATCATCTTGATAATCACCTTATTCAGTAGCTACTATTATTAACAGCCGTACTTTTTCATTTAGATAACTCTCAACAGAATAGCTTTTAATCCGAAAAGATGCAACTAATCACATTATTTATGATACGGTTCATGATGATTGATCCGCATCGCTCGATAGATCTGCTCAACTAAAATCAAACGCATCAATTGATGAGGATAAGTCATTTTCCCAAATGAGATTGCATCATTACTCCGGCGCAAAACAGTCGCACTCAAACCCAGTGAACCGCCGATAACAAACACAAATTGGCTATGACCTGTCGTTTGCAAACGATCTAGTTGCTGCGCAAATGCTTCACTGCTAGGATTCTTTCCTTCAATCGCTAGTGCGACGACATACTCACCATCTTTGATCTTAGCTAAAATGCGTTCCCCTTCTTTTTGTTTGACTTGTTCCATCTCGGCAGCGCTTAATTTTTCTGGAGCTTTCTCATCAGCTACTTCGACTAAAGTGACTTTAGCATACTTTGATAGGCGTTTCGTATACTCCGCAATCCCTTGTTTTAAATATTTTTCTTTGAGCTTTCCGACCGTGACGATTTTGATGTTCATGATTCATTACTCCTTTTTCCACTTTTTTATCCACATTAATCACAGGTTTATCCACAGATTTTTATGAATCATTGCTTGTTTTAACAACATTTTTGCTCCAAACGTCTGTTTTCATCCTATTTATCCACTTTCTCCACATTACTGTGGAGAAATAGTTTTCCCGCTTTTTTCGGCAGTTATCCACTTTTCTTGTGGATAAGCATTAGCTTTTCTTAAACAGTCAGAAAAATAATTGCTAATCTTCTTCATAAAAAAATCAAACCACCATAGTAGACTATTCTTAACGAAAAATACTATACTTAATATAACGTAGTTTTAAGTTGGAGGGAAAACATATGGAAAGAAAAAATGATACGCCGAAAAAACAAGGCTTTTTTAAACGGTTTGGTGTTGGATTAGTCGGTGGTGTCGTTGGGGCGTTGTTGACATTGGGAATCTTTTATATCGCCAACGGCTCAAATCTTGCGCCCAACACGAGTGATAATGCCAGTGGTTCACCATCAGCTGGCAATACGAAAGTCAGCAATGTGAAAGTCAATACGGAGTCTGATATCACCGATGCCGTGGATAAAGTTCAAGGAGCAGTCGTCTCAGTGATCAACTTGCAAAAGCAGCAGCAAAGTGGCGGTTTAGGTGAGTGGTCCGATATTTTTGGCAACGGAAGTGGTAGCAGTAGTAAAAAAGATTCCAGTCAAAGTGAAGAAGATCTGATCGAAGCTTCTGAAGGCTCTGGTGTGATTTACAAACGTGAAGGAAACACAGCTTACATTGTAACGAACAATCACGTAGTCGAAAGCCAAAATGGCCTGGAAGTATTGTTAAAAGATGGGACAAAAGTCAAAGCTTCATTAGTCGGAACCGATTCATACACTGACTTGGCTGTTTTGAAAGTTGACTCGGAAAAAGTTGCAGATATCACACCGGCAACATTTGGCGATTCTACCAAATTAAAAGTCGGTGAACCTGCAATCGCATTAGGTTCTCCACTAGGTTCTCAATATGCAAACTCTGTTACCTCAGGGATCATTTCATCCTTGAATCGTCAAGTCGTCAATCAAAATGATGCTGGTCAAACGGTCAATATCAATGCGATTCAAACGGATGCTGCGATCAATCCCGGAAATTCCGGTGGCCCTTTAGTAAATATCGATGGCCAAGTCGTAGGGATCAACTCCAGTAAGATCGTTCAAACGGAATCAAACGTTAGTGTCGAAGGGATCGGATTTGCAATTCCAAGTAATGATGTAGTCAACATCATCAACAAACTCGAAAAAGATGGGAAAGTTACACGTCCCGCTTTAGGAATTTCAATGGTGGATCTGTCTGCTTTGTCAGCGGATCAACAAAAACAAATCGCAAAGGTTCCAAGCTCCGTCACAAATGGTGTGGTGATCGCGAAAGTCCAAAGCAACACACCAGCTGAAAAAGCTGGCTTGAAACAATACGATGTCATCACAAAAATCGATAACACCAATGTTTCAAGCGGCGTACAATTGCAATCACAACTCTACAAACACAGTGTAGGGGATACGGTAACGTTGACGTATTATCGCGATGGTAAAAAGAAAACTGCTGATATCCAACTATCCATTGATGCAAATTCGCTAACTAATTCTAATAGCCAGCAGCAAGAACAAAAAAGTGAAGAGCAAAGCAACCCGTTTGGTAATTAGTCGTTCATAAATTTTATTTAGGAGTGTGGCCTGATGGAGGTCTCACTCCTTTTTATAAGAAATAAAAAAAGCGCTCATTTAGCCACTGCACGTAAATGTGCTATTACTAAACGGACGCTTTTTTGACTTATTTTCCTGGAGTGAAAGCCGCACCGACTTCACTATCTTCTGCTAGTACTAAAATGCCTCTTTTTTCAGGCGCATCTGGCAAGTGTAACTCTTTTGCTGAACAGATCATCCCAAAACTTTCCACACCGCGTAACTTACCCGGCCAGATCATCGTACCATCTGGCATCATGGCACCCGGCTTAGCTACCACGACTTTTTGGCCAGCTGCGATATTAGGCGCGCCACAAACGATCTGCAACGTTTTCCCACGATCAATCTCGACTTCAGTGATCGATAAATGATCTGAATCTGGGTGTGGGACACACGTTTTCACATAGCCAATAACAAATTTTGGTTCAGCATCAAAGTCTAATCGTTCTTCAAAGCCCACTTTTTCCAATTGCTGGTTTAACACTTCGACATCTTTTTGGTTCAATTCGATCTGACCATTTCCTGTAAGAGGTAAATAATCAGAAACATTGAAAAAATTCCAAGCGACGGTTTGGCCAGCAGGAGTTTTTACACGAGCGATCGAACCTTTTTTTTCAATTTGGTTGGCTTGCTGTTCATCATTCGCGACGATCACTAACAGCGTGTCACCGAGATTTTGTTTATTATAAGCAAAAATCATGCTCAACTAACCTCCTTATAAAATCCTCTCGTATCTTATCAAAATTCTGCTGGTCCTGCATGAGATTTCATTAATTTTTAAACAAGACGCTTTAGTTCTTTGGTAACTGGCCAGCTTGACCATCTTTGCTTGGATGGACGATCAACACATCGCACAAAGCTTCTTTGATGATATAACTTGCCACACTACCTGTCATAAAGCGTTCGACCGCATTAAGACCTGATTGACCCACCATCACGAGATTGATCTTATATTTTTTCGGTAATGTCCGTGCCATGGCTTCCTTGGCTGAGCCATACGCAATGATTCCTTCGATTTTTTCATAGCCAAATTGGCGGCCATATTGTTTACATTCTTCGATCAATTTTTTAGCATCTTCTGTTTGTTGGTCAACGATATTTTCATTGAGCGGTGAATAGCCCATAAAAGTGTACATCTGTTGGTCAATGACATTTGCGACATAAACCGTCCCGTTATTACGTTTAGCGACCGCTAACGCTTTTTTGAACGCTTCCATCGCTTGTTCACTACCATCTGTTCCCACTAAAATACTTTTATACGTTTGCGTAAACATCTACAATCCCTACCCTTCCACTTTTTCCAAAAATTCACTGATCTCAGCTTTCGTCTTGCGATTTTTATTGACGAGCCGTCCTTGTTCTTCCCCATCTTTTACAACGACAAAGCTAGGGATCCCAAAAATATTCCATTCTGCCACCACATCTAAATACTTGTCTCGATCAACTTCAATAAATTGGTATTGCGGAAATGCGGCTTCGATCTCCGGTAAAGCGGGTTTGATATAACGGCAATCGCCACACCAATCAGCGGTAAAGAAAAATACGTTGTTGCCATGGTCGACGTAATCAGCTAATTCTTCAATATTTTTTGGAATGATCATTTTTACTCCCTGCCTTCTTGTTTCATTAATTTAATTATACACGTTTCTTTTTATTTTGAGAAAGAAAGGCTATCAGCAACTAAATTCGCGCTTTGTGGTACAATTATCACAAATGAAACCTTAAGGAGTGAGGATAAATGGAAGAAAGAGAAGAGTTCGCACAAGGTTTGTTGTTAGGGGCAGTCGTTGGGATCTTAGGCGGTGCAGTTGGCAGTTTGTTCTATCAAGCACACCGTCAGCTCTCACCAGATGATATTTTAAAAAAAGTCAAACGTTCCTTTTTAAAAGAAGGACCGATCGAAGGCTCGTGGATCTCATTTGAAACAAAGCCGGTCCAGAAATTTGCCATCAAAACAGATACGGTAGAAGGTGGGATCACGCGAATCGAAGACGGACAGTTAGCTTCTTATGAGTTCATTGCTGATGCAAAAACTGGCGCGATCTTAGCAATTGAACGCTACACTCACGATGCTAATAACCCCTACACATTTGAATAAAAAGCGAGCGCGATTCCGTTACGCAACGGATCATCGTGCTCGCTTTTGATTTTAAGTCGCAACTAGCTACACAATGGTTTTTAGACGCTGATTCTTATTTCACTAACCGATAAATCGCATCTGCATAGATGACAGCTGAATTTAAGATATCATCGACTTTCATGTATTCATTTGCTTGGTGCATCGTATCTTCAAAGCCTGGGAATTGAGCACCAAATGCGACCCCACGTTCTAACAAACGACCAAATGTTCCGCCACCGATGATCATTTCGTCGCCTTTTTCACCGGTATGTTCTTCATAAACATCAAGTAAAGTCGCAACTAATGGATCAGCTTTTGGTACATAGTGAGGTAGCATGTGATGTGCACCACGTGTGATCGTCGTGCCCGCTTTGGCTAATAAATCGTTTAATTTTTGTTCGATCTCATCCGCTGTGATCCCTTTTGGATAGCGGAAATTCAATGTGATACGGTTGTCCGCATCTTTATCATCGGCTGTAAAGTTAAATAAGCCCGCGTTCATCGTGACTTCGCCCATTTTTTCATCTTTGAAAGCAACGCCTAATTTTTCACCATACGCATCTTCATGGATATATTTTGCAGCAGCGGTCAAGAAAGCTTTAGCACCTTCACCGAAATCGTAATTTTCTAAAAAGACGGCTAAGAAAGTTCCAGCATTGGTCCCTAATTGTGGGCTGGCACCATGAGCAGCTTTCCCATCTAAATCAAAGCTGACCTCAGCTCCAGAAACGCTCGCTTTACCTTTGACTGGATTTTTTTCAATATACGCTGCAAAGTCATCCGCTAATTTTTTAGCAGCTGCTTCATCCGGTGCTTTGACAGTTGCCTTAGCATTGCCTGGCACCATGTTTTCTCGTAAGCCGGCTGCAAAATTTTCTAAAGTATAACTGCCGCCATTGGTCCCTTCAAAGTGCGGTGTCATCGTGACATTCCCTTTTTCACCATTGATGATTGGGAAATACGCATCTGGTGAAAAACCAAAGTCAGGTTTTGGCTCATGCTCAAAATAATAATCCATATCGCCCCAACCACTTTCTTCATCGGTCCCGACGATCAAACGGATTTTTTTCGAAACAGGTAATCCTAACTCTTTGATGATCTTCACAGCATAATACGCCGCCATAGTCGGGCCTTTGTCATCACTTGAGCCACGAGCATATAGCTTACCATCTTTGATTACAGGCTCGTAAGGATCTGTATCCCAGCCATCACCTGCAGGTACGACGTCTAAGTGAGCGAAGATCCCCAGTGTTTCGTCCCCATCACCATAATCGATATTCCCAGCGTAATTATCGACATTTTTAGTCGTGAAACCATCACGTTCAGCGATTGCCAACATTTTTTCCAAGGCTTCTTTTGGTCCTGGACCAAATGGCGCGTCTTTGGTCGCTTTGCTGTCATCGCGTTCACTTTGGATCTTTAAAAGATCAAATAAATCTTTTAAGAGATCATCTTTACGTGCGTCAACTTCTTTTTTCCAATCTGTCATAACAAGCATTCCTCCTTTAGAATAACCAATTTTATGATAGCATTTCATTCAAAAAATGAGAAACAAAAGCCTCCTTTTGAGGAAAGAAAAGTTTTTCTATATAATAGAAACAAAGCAGGTGATAAAATGGAAAATTTAACCGAAACAGTTTTACAAAAAACGATCCGGATTCGACCCGAAAATTCGCATAAAGGTACCTTTGGCCGCGCGGTTTTGATCGGTGGCAATGAACAATTTGGCGGCGCGATCATCATGAGTGCCGAAGCATGTGTCAAAAGCGGTGCCGGTCTGACCACTGTGATCACCGCCGAGAAAAATCACGCACCGCTTCACACGCGGCTGCCAGAAGCGATGGTCGTTTCCTTGACAGACGAAGCATTACAAAAAGAAGTCTTACGTAGCGCTGAGGTAATTTTGATTGGACCGGGACTCGGCCTTGAAGATCAAATTTTAAATTTATTAAAGCGCGTCTTAGCTCAGCAAACAGCTGAACAGTGGCTCGTGATCGATGGTTCAGCAATCACGCTGTTCGCTCAAGAAAATTTAATCCTTAATTTTCCCGCGCACGTCGTTTTCACGCCCCACCAAATGGAATGGGAGCGGCTCTCAAAAATTATGATCAACCAACAAACTCCCACAAAAAATCAAGCAGCTCAACAGAGATTACAAGCGACGATCGTTTTGAAAAGTCATCGCACTGAACTGTATTTCCCTGATCAGACCAGTTGTAGAAATCCCCTCGGCAATGCGGCGATGGCAACAGGTGGAACGGGCGATACATTAGCTGGATTAATCACCGGCTTTTTAGCACAATTCAAAAAAAGCAACACGACGATCGCGGCTGCAGTCTATCTTCATAGTTTGATCGGCGATGCACTAGCTCAAACTGATTACGTCGTCTTGCCGACTAAGATCAGTCAGCAGCTGCCCCAATATTTAAAAAAATTTCAAAGTGAGGTCTAACTATGCAACTTTATTCTGGCTATACTCGCGAACCATTTTATTATGAAACCGATAAGATGGGGATCATCCACCATTCCAATTACATTCGCTGGTTTGAAGAAGCCCGAGTCGATCTGTTGCGGCATTTAGATTATCCTTTCGAAAAAATCGAAGCAGATGGTTTGATGGTCCCAGTCTTAAGTGTCAGCTGTCAGTATAAAGAAATGGTGCGTTTTGGTGATCAGCTTACGATTATGCCTTTGATTAAACGGTATACTGGAACGCGTTTAGATTTTGATTATGAAATCTACAATCAAAAAAAACAACTTGTCACGATTGGAAGCAGTGAACATTGTTTTATGTCCAGTGCTCGTAACCGGCTCGTCCAGTTAAAAAAAGCCAATCCTGAACTCCATCAGCTTTTCAGTGATTATACGGCATTGCAACTAAATAAGTGACCCGCACAAAAAACCAGCTAAGCTTGAGCTTAGCTGGCTTTTTCATTCTATCTATGCATTTTTCTTTTTCGAATACATATAAAACGGAATCCCGATCAAAGTCAAGACGATCCCCACCATTGCAAGTGAGAACTGATTGATCAATGTCATCACTAAGATGAACAACCCACCAATAATGGCGATAATTGGAATGATTGGATAAAGTGGCACTTTGTAAGGCCGAGGCATATCAGGTTCAGTTTTCCGTAATTTGATTACGGCGATAAAGACTAATGTGTAGAAGATCCAAATAACAAAGATCAACATATCTGTCAACATATCGAATCCACCGACCATCATCATGATGATCGCGATCACTAATTCTAAGATCCCAGCGATATAAGGCACTTTGTTTTTGTTCAATGAAGCTAACTTATCTGAGAATGGTAATTGTTTTTCCACACCCATTGAATATGGTAAACGCATCCCGGTCATGGTATACCCATTGATCGTTCCGTATACAGAGATCAAGATCCCGATCGTAACTAATTTACCACCCATACCACCAAAAATCTTTTGAGCTACTTCCATTGCTGCATTGTCATTACCCGCTAATTGTGACATTGGCAATGTCTTTAAGAAAGCAAATTGGACAAGTAAGTAAACGACCATGATCCCTAAGATCCCACCTGCAATCGCCCGTGGTAGGTCGCGCGCTGGATTTTTCAATTCACCCGCGATATTCCCAACGTGGATCCAGCCATCATAAGCAAACATCGTTGCTAACAAGCCGGCACCTAATGCAGGAGCAAAGCCACCAACTGACGGGCCTGCTTGAACTGGGAACAAGCTAACTGCAACATCCCCTTGACGCAATAAACCGAAAATTACGATCAAAGCTAATGGAACTAATTTACAAACCAACGTGATCGATTGGAAAATCCCACTGGCCTTTGAACCTAAGAAGTTGATCAACATGATCGTTAATGCGGCTACGATAGCGATTGGAACCACTGTCCCACTTGATAAACCGAATAAGTTCTTGAACTGTTGTCCGAAAATAATTGATAAAGCGGCTACATTGGCTGGGAAATAAATGATTACTTGCGCCCAACCTAATAAGAAACTCCAAAATTCACCATATGCACGTTCGATATAACGTAACATCCCACCAGTCTCTGGGATCGCAGCAGCAAGTTCCGCCCCTGTCAAACCAGCACAGACACTGATCAATCCGCCTAAGAACCAAGATAACATATGCAGACTTGTTGAACCGGTTACCGCTGCAACGCTGGCTGCTTTAAAGAATACGCCGGCCCCGATTACAGTTCCCATTACGGTAGACAAAGCTGGGAAGAACGTCATAGTACGCTGTAGTTCACCTTGAGCTTGAACTACTTTTTTCTCGTTTGAATCCATTTTTTTTCCTCCTTTGAAACGAAGCAAGCACAGAAATTTCTCATGTTCACTTCTTCATTATTTTTCGTGTCTCCTCCCAGACTTTCACAATCTCTCCCAAATAAACGATAATAATACCAATAGATTGAAATATATTTTAGAAAGCGAGTTTGGTGACCTGTGATTATTCTAACACGAGAGAAGGAAAAGGTGAATGTTATATTTAACATTTACCTTTTCCTCATCAAATCCTCGTTTTTTAATTTTCAATTAGCTTTAGAATGAAACTTTTGTTTCGATTCCTTCAGCTTTGAATTTCTTAGATAATTCTTTTAACATTTTTTCAGTCATTTTATCTAAGTCATAGTTTGGCTTGAAGCCCCATTCTTTACGAGCATCGCTATCATCGATTGAGTTAGGCCAAGAATTTGCGATTCCTTGACGAACTGGATCGACATCATATTTCATTTCAAAGTCAGGAATGAATTTCTTGATTGAAGCAGCGATTTCTTCTGGTTCAAATGACATTGCCGTAATGTTGAATGAATTACGGTGGATCAATTTATCCCCATCAGCATTCAATAGATCAACGATTCCATCAATGGCATCGTCCATGTACATCATGTCCATGTAAGTTCCCTTATCGATGAATGATGTGTAAGATTTATTTTTTAATGCTTCATAGTAAATATCAACGGCATAGTCAGTCGTACCGCCACCTGGTTCAACTTTGTAAGAAATCAAGCCTGGGAAACGAACCGAGCGAGAATCAACGCCATATTTAGTGTGGTAGTAGTTTTCTAATAATTCACCGGCTACTTTTGTTACTCCATACATAGTTGTTGGGTGCATCACAGTGTCTTGTGGTGTTTTATCTGGTTGTGCATCTGGACCATAAGCTGCGATTGAAGATGGTGCGAAGAAAGTCGTGTTTGGTCCGATTTCACGGGCAACTTCCAAAGCGTTCATCAAACCGCCCATGTTCAAGCCCCAAGCGAAAGCTGGGCGTTTTTCAGCTGTGGCTGAAAGTAACGCTGCCAAGTGAACGATCGTGTCGACATCATATTTTTTAGCCATTGCTAAAAACGCATCATGATCAGTTACATCTAGTTCTTCAAATTGGCCGCCTTCTACAACTGGACTACCTTCGATCGTGCGGATATCAGTTGAGATAACGTTCTCCACACCAAGATCTTTACGAAGTCTTTCTGTTAATTCTGAACCAATTTGTCCTAGTGAGCCTGTGATCAATACTTTTTTCATAATTGAGATCTCCTTTTAATGTAATCATTTTTTTCAAAAATTTTACTGATACTCAATACCAAGCCAAACTTATTCCACTTCCAAAAAACTTGGAAGTGGAACAGCTAGCTATTTTAACCCAAGCATTAAAAAGAGCTTGGCTTATTTGATGATACCTAATTCTTTCCCGACTTTTTCGTAGACTTTAATTGCATCGTCTAACATTTCTTTTGTATGGCCGGCATTTGGCATGTTACGAACCCGTCCAGTTCCTAGTGGGACAGTTGGGTAAACGATTGGTTTTACGTAAACGCCATTTTCTAGTAACTTTTTAGAGAATTCTTGTGCTAATCTTTCGTCGCCAACGATAACTGGTGTGATTGGTGTTTCAGCATGTCCAATATCGTAACCGATGCGTTTCAACTCTTGTTTGAAGTAGTTGGCATTATCCCAAAGTTTTTCAACATATTCAGGATGTTCTTGAATTAATTCGATTGCTTTGATACAAGCGCCCGCAGCACCTGGTGTCAATGAAGTCGAGAATAAGAATGGACGTGCTTGAGATTTCAACCAAGTGATCAATTCTTTTGAACCAGCGACATAACCGCCGACAACCCCGATACCTTTTGATAAAGTACCCATTTGGAAATCAATATGGTCTTGCATGCCGAATTGTTTAACAGTCCCAGCACCTTTACCCATAACGCCAGTTCCATGCGCATCGTCGACGTAAGTGATGATATTGTATTTTTCACAAATTTCAACGATTTCAGGGATTTTCGCAATATCGCCATCCATTGAGAAGACGCCGTCAGTGATGTACATTACTTTGTTGTATTCGCCGCTTTCAGTCGCTGCTTTTGCTTTTTCTTCAAGATCAGCCATATCTTGGTGTTTGATTCGGATGATCTTAGCACCAGATAGACGGCAACCGTCGATGATTGACGCATGGTTCAATTCATCTGATAAAATTGCATCGCCTTTTTTCATAACAGCTGAGATCGCACCCATGTTACAGTTAAAACCAGATTGGAAAGCAATTGCTGCTTCAGTTCCTTTGAATTCAGCGATTTTTTCTTCTAATTTAATATGGATGTCTAATGTCCCGTTGATCGTCCGAACAGCGCCGGCACCAGCACCATAATGTTTCGTTGCTTCAACATCAGCTTCGATCAATTCAGGACGAGTCGCAAATCCTAGATAGTTGTTTGATGCTAAGTTGATCATTTTTTTGTCATTTACAGTGATGACTGGTCCGTTCCCGCCTTCAAGTGTATCGATTGTGCTGAACAAACCTTTTGCTTTCAAGTCTTCTAAACCAGTTTCTAAAAATTGATCAAGTACTTTTGAACTCATTGTTCAATCTCTCCTCCGTAAAACTTTTTTTAGTCGACTAGCTCGCTAGAAAACGCATTCGCCAATGAATGATAAATAAAAAAACATTCAATGAGTAACCTTTTCTTTTCACGTTCCTTCGCTTGTCTACATTTCGTAGTATACATTTGGCTGACACCGTTTACAAATAATAACCTGCCAAATTTATAAATTATAATAAATAACCCAAAAATTTTAATGAACTCAAGCTTCTAAAGCCTTGTAGTTAAAGGATTCATCAAATAAATTTAATTCAAATCATAACCAAAAAAATTAGTCAATCCTTTTTTGTAAGCGATTTTATTCACAAGGAATCGCGAAAATTTTCAAGCGAGCTGAATGCTAAACCGCTGTTATAAAACGAAAATCGTTCATATTTCCCAAAAGTAGTCTTTACTTTAAGACGAATTACTTAGTTTTTTCTCGTGTGCTTCTTCACAGGTAATTTTCTGAATCTTACGAATTGATCCCAAGAAGCTAAAAATTATTTTCTTTTTCTTAAAGACTGAACGATCTAGATCAGATTAATAAAATCTCATAAAAAGCTCATAAAAACGTTACATAAAAATAAATGCAAGACAAATTAAATCGCAATTCGTTCAAATCAAACTATTTTTTTGCTTTTCTTATTTTTTTTTAGCATAAAGAAGCAAATTTTTAGCATTCTTGATTGGTTTTGATTGACTTTTTTCAATTGTGTGACAAATTACACTTAAACCTACCTCCTAATCAGCAGATAAAAAACTTGAAAGCTTCCTTAAAAAAGAATCTTTCAAGTTCAATAACTGTTTTTCAAATTATTATAACGATTATTGTCAACCGTTGCTTTGTTGATAAGCTGCCAAGGCAAAATCCCCAATCGCTGATTGAACCTTACTAGCCGTTTCAATTCCGTCCGTTAAAACGACGATAGCAAATGGATCCGCCGGTGCAAAGACTAGCCTGATATCATTTTCGACTTCTGCCAACTCTCCAGTTTTATTTGCCGACAGGACTTCTGCTGGTAATTTATTCGGAATTTTAGTTTTGACTTGCTGTCCACTCAATAACATAATTATTTTCCCATATACCGGTTGAGCTTGTTGTTAGTAGATCCATTCAGCCAATAATCTGAGTAAGAGCTTAGTTGCAGTAAAAATAAAGTAAAAACTACAAGTCTAGCTCATTTTAGCAAAAAAAAACCACTCAGTTTAGCTGAGTGGACAGACTGTAGACAAAGTCCCTTTTTGGATGATGTTTACAGTCTTTTCTTTTATAATAGAATTGAAAACGAATTCAATGCTATTGAAAGGAATGAGAGCGATGATGTCAAAACATCCGTTAGATGGT
>NZ_CACSLH010000049.1 GCF_902706605.1 Enterococcus sp. CSURQ0835
AATCTGATAGTGATGCGGTCGGTCAACCAGCATTATCTTATCATTTTGGGAGGCTTTTTTGATACCACGCTAAAAGCTTTTTGGAACCACCCGCATAGCAGGTGGTTTTCAAATCATACAAAAAAAACCAACGCTCAAAGTGCTGACCACTTTGAGCGTTGGTTTTTATTTTTTCAAACTGATTTGATCTGGCTGCACCGTAACATACGGCGCTAACTGCCGACTCGGATAAACTTGCGGCGTAACTTGTTTGATTTTTTTCAAGCCAGCTTTAAAGACAATCCCGCTCGTTCCTTGTTCTTTGACTAAATAGACAGCTCCCGGCAAATCTTTAAACACGATCTTTCCCGTTGCATCCGTTTGCCCGGTCACCGGGATCTGATCGCAAATGACGGGTTTTCCCGTTTTCGTATATAAGCCATACATGATATTTTGCTGCGGTGCTCCAGTGGCACTTTGCCGAACTAGCGTCAAATCAAAGCGGCGTTTTTTCAACCGATAGCTGTAACCGATCCGATATAAATTAAACAACAATAACAAAACGATCGCGGCGACCCCTAGTAAAATCAGCACATCATTTTGCGTTTGTTTTTGGTCGGCTTGCTGGACTTGTTTGGCGATTTTTTCGGTATAAGGCACCCGGTATCCGGTGACTAATAAACGGTGACTATTGATCATATACGGCGTGCAGGTCAACAAGGTAACTAGATCACGACCTGGTTCGATCTTTAAGACAGAGGTATTTTCCGGTTTGACGACTTTGAGTGTCTCTACGCGATAGGCTAGCTTTTTATCGAAGACCGTCAAAACAAACAAATCTCCTTTTTTGACTTCTTCCAAATCGGTAAATAGTTTTTTCTCTGGCAATCCGCTGTGTGCTGAGATCACTGAATGGGTATCATTGCCTCCTGTCGGATAAGAAGTTCCTTGTAAAACCGTCGCACCTGTTTGAAGCAAACGATCATCCGTCTGATCAAATAACGGGACTGTCAGCTTGATCGTTGGAATGCTGACAGCTCCGATCAAATGCTCTTTTAAATATTGGTCGCTTGCGAGTTTTTTTTCATTCGTATCAGTGAAAGGATCGGCGCGCGGAACGAGTCCGTTTTTTTTCAACGCTTCATTTTGTTGTTGCATTCGTTTTTTGATCAACGCTTTTTGCCGCTGACTTTCAGCCGCATTGTTTTTTTCCAGTTGTGTTAACCGCTGTTGGTCAACTAATGTGTTTAACGCGTTGACATAAAATGGGTACAACATGATCAAGACTCCGGCTAAAAATACTAGCGTCATGAAAACACGACTGAGCAATTGTTTTTTTGAACCTTTTGTAAGTTTATTTTTAGCCACCGCTTCCACCTCCGACTTTCATTATCTCACGGATCAAAGTTAGATTTAACCCTTTTTTTAGTAAGTAATTCAAAAATTAGAGGCAAAAGTCTGAAAAAAGTATTTTTATATATGCGTCTTTTAAACAGCAAATTTAAAAGTGAAAACCAAGGAGTCGAACAGCCAACTGTCCGACTCCTTTTCTACTAAAAATACGGAAAAAAATATTATTCGCTTACCACGTTTAAGCTTCTTCTTTTAATTCCGCGATCAAATCTTCTAACTCACCTAATCGCAACGCAAAAATCTCCATTGCGTCTTCGATATAATTCGGTTGCGTCATATCCACACCCGCTTTTTTCATCACATCAATCGGATAATCACTGCTACCGGCTTTCAAAAAGGCTAAGTAGCGATCTAAAGCTTCGGCGTCATTTTCTACGACGATCTTAGACGCTAGCGCACTGGCGGCAGAAAAACCAGTGGCATATTGATAGACATAGTAGTTGTAATAAAAATGCGGGATCCGTGTCCATTCATTTTTGATCTCCGGATCTCGTTCAACTACTGGACCATAATATTTGGCGTTCAACTCACCATAAAAATTACTCAAATGTTCATTAGTCAGTGGATGACCGGCAGCATCTTCCGTATGGATAAAATGTTCAAACTCCGCAAATTGTGTTTGACGGAAGACGGTCCCTTTGAAACCATCCAAGAAGTGATTCAAGATGTACGCGCGAACTTTCGGATCTTTTTGCGTTTTCAACAAATAATCCGTCAAAATATTTTCATTGGTAGTAGAAGCGATCTCAGCTAAAAAGATCGGATAATCCCCATACACATACGGCTGATTGTTACGCGTATAATAACTGTGGACACTGTGCCCCATCTCATGGACTAAGGTAAACAGTTCATCTAACCGATCGTGCCAGTTCAATAAAATATACGGCTGGGTATCATAAGCACCTGAAGAATACGCACCGCTGCGTTTGCCTTGATTTTCAACGACATCAATCCAGCGTTCATCAAAAGCTTTTTGGACGACTGCCAAATAGTCTTCCCCTAATGGAGCTAAAGCTTTCAACGCTTCTTGTTGCGCTTCTTCATACGTATATTTGATCGGCGCTTCAGCTAATAGCGGTGTGTACAGATCATACATATGCAACTCATCGACTGCCAATAATTCTTTCCGTAGCTCCACATAACGGTGCAATAGTGGCATGTATTGATTTACCACCAACACTAATGTATCATACACATCTTCTGGGATCTGATTACTTGAAAGAGCAGCTTGGCGAGCAGAATCGTAGCCACGAACTTTTGCTTTATAATTGTGGACTTTCACATGAGTACTCAACGTTTGGGCAAACGTATTTTTAAACTGCTGATAAACCGAGTACAACGCTTCAAACGCATTTTTGCGCACCGTGCGATCCGTACTTTCCATCAGCTGGCCGTAAACGCCGTGCGTCAATTGAACGTCTTCTCCGGCTTCATTTTTGACTACTGGGAATTTCAAATCCGCATTATTCAAAATCGCAAACGTATCAGACGCGCCGCCAAAAATCTCACTAGCTCCGGCTAAGAGCGCTTCTTGTTCTAAGGGTAAAACGTGATCTTGTTTATTCAACAATTCTTCAATGAAATGATGATAGACATGTAACCCAGACTCTTCTCGGAAAAATGCTTCTAATTGTTCTTCTGATAAACTCAAAACTTCTGGTTCAAACCAGCTCAAAGCTTCACCAGTTTGCGCGATCAATGTTGACGCTTTGCCATACATACTTTGATACGTCGTGTTCGCCGTATCTTGATCATTTTTCAAATGCGCATAGACATAGATCTTTTCGGCTTTGCGGTAGATCGCTAGTAAAAATTCGATCCCTTGTAAAAAAGCTTGCGCGTTTTGTTTAAAGTTTTGCTTGATGACGGGTGTTTGTTCCAAATCCTCTTTCAGTTCTTGATAAGCTTGTTCAAACGACTGATCATCTGGAAAAACTTTCGTCAGATCCCACGTCAAAGCCACTGGGACTTCTGCGCGAGTCGGTAATTGTTTCGCTTCACTCATAAAGACACTCCTATCTTTTATTCACCAAACATCTTACCACACTTTCCGAAATTTTTTTCGCCTCAACTCGTTTAAAAATTTTTCATTTTTTTCATTAAGTAGGCGGTCTCTTGAGCAAATTTTACTAAGATCTTCTTCCGTTCGATATTAGGGAAAAACCAAGGCTCCGCAGATATGTAATTTTGACACGCATTAAGTCCTTCTGTTGCAAAGAGATAACGAAGTACGATCACTTGCTCACCAAAAAATAATTGGTAACTACTGGGAAGATAATACCAGCTCGCTAAATGTAATAAATGAGTGTGTCGTTCGTAAAAGAAATGTTGGATCTTACCCAAGCTGGTCTTTTTCTGTTGCAAGCCACGAGCAAATTTTTCTTTTTGCAAGTTGCTAAGTGCTGAACTCAATACAAGCGGCGTGCGTTTGATCGGTGGTCGTTCATAAAACAGCTCCGCCAAAGCCCGGCGAAAAAAAGGAAAGACTGCTACTTCATACCGCAACCCGACCGCGCTCTCTTGTAAATGACTCCACAGCCGGACTTGTTGCCGCTTTTCATCGATCAACCAGAGGTGCAGCCCCCAGTGTGGTGTGTAATCACAAAAATATTTCTGCAGCGTCGTCAACCGTTTGTTCGGCCATAATTTTTTCCCCAGCAACCACCAATCATGATAATCATGTTGCCGATAATTCTCACGGCGTTGTGCTAGCCGTGCTTGTGCTAGCGGAGAACACTGGATCTCCACTGCTAAATTTTCCCATAACAGATCTGGCCGTTGATTTAACGCAGGCAGCGGCTCTTCCAACTGCCAGTTAGGTGTCGAAGCTTGCCCCCACGCCAACAATTTTTGTTTTAGCGCTAAATGTTCACTGGTCTCCCCTTCACTTAAACTATCACAGGCTTGTTTTTTTTCGTGAGCAAAATGCGGACTCAGCACTCGCCCTTTTTTTAACACTAACGGACCTCCACAGCCGGGGCAAAAAAATTGATTCGTTTTCTGCGCGTCTGCAGCCGTGATCCATTGTTTCATTTTCGTTTGTGCGACTAACATTTTTCTCACCTCGTGTAAAGCTACGAAAAAAAGCCGCACCACATTTAAACGACCACAAAAAAAGAGCAGGACCTCAACTGTTGTCCTGCTCGTAATGCTTATTGAAAATGTTCCCGCGTGATCTCGATCGCATCTCGGTGCATGATCCGTTTCCCATACTCTCCTAAAACTTCCGATGAGATCGGAGTCTCCTCCGCATATTCCAAAACTTCAGCGATCGTATTGCCAACTGCGATCTCCCCAAAAATCTCTGGATCAAAATACAGTTGCAAGTAGTAGTCATCATGATAAACATACAAATCGCTCCACACATCATCTAAGAAATGATAATTACTCAACTCGATCATCGCTTCAAAATCCGCTAACTTAAAGACACGGAAACGTTCCAACTGCTGTTCGTTTTCTTGCTCTGACTTCGAAGACAAAATCTGTTGACGAATAAACTGATCCAGTTCATTGGATTCGAGCTCATCGCCTTCACTGACTTTGTTCAAATCATCTGGGGTCAAATTCTTACTGATAAACAACTCCAAGCCATCATTTTTAGGTAAGACTTGGAACGTAACGGCTTCACTGCCTTTAAATTCATCTTCAATATCGACTTCTTCTAAAATGCTGTAAAAAAAGGATTCAATCTCGTGGTGGTTCCCTAATAAATCTAAAAAGGTGATCCCACGTTCGGCTAGATCTTCACTACCGATCATCACTCGAATGGTGTTTTCATTGATGTGTTCCATTTCCATCCAGCCACACCTCGCTTCTCATTAACTTTACCTTTATTCTAACCGATTACAGCTAAAAGTAAAGGAAGGCAGGCGAATTTAGCAGACCTTTAATAAAAAATTCTCAGAACGACACTCCTTTTACTGGCAAAACAAAAGACCTTGCATCCGCAAGGCCTTTTATTCTATAAGCCAGCCATTAATTGCGCTTGGCGTAATTCATACTGACGAACATCTCGTGGTAAGAAACGACGAATCTCATCTTCGTTAAAACCAACTTGTAATCTTTTTTCATCGATCATGATCGGACGGCGTAATAAGCCAGGATTATCTTTCACTAAGTTCAATAGTTCTTTCAATGACAACTCATCAAGATCCATATTTAATTTTTGGAATACTTTCGAGCGAGTTGAAATAATCTCTTCAGTTCCATCTTCGGTCATTTGAAGGATTTCTTTTAATTCGTCAATATTCAACGGTTCAGAGAAAATGTTTCTTTCAACAAATGGGATCTCGTGTTCTTGTAGCCATGCACGGGCTTTACGACAAGAAGTACAACTAGGGGAAGTGTATAACGTCAACATCATGTATCACTCCTTTTGACTTGATTTCATTTTTATAACAGAAGCGAACTGCTTGCTTCCATCTGTTTCTATTATACAAAAAAAACTAGTCAAAAAAAAGAGCAACTTGAAACTTCTTTTACAAATATTAATGTTATTTAATTTGAAAAAACGACTATCAAGGCATTCCCACCTATCAGGGGATTTTTCATTAGAAAACTGCCATCTTCTACGCTTTAGCTCATGTGATATAACAGCGTAACAATCTGTTTCATTGGTAACGATTTCTTAAGTAGTTTTTCAACTTTATTAAAAAATCGATCCGTTTTTTCAAAAAATATCTTTCAATTATCTGATTATTATTACTCATGAGAAGGCGTTACCACAATGTAAATATCAAGCGCTATTTATAAACAAAGCAGAGCAGATGTTTCTTCAGAATAAATTTTCATGTAAGGACTGTTATTTACTTAATGTAAGAATTTTATCCTTCTGTATTAATCATTTAGCGAAGAAGCAAAAATAAAAAAACAGTTACCGCTTTCAGCTTTTATCCTGGCTTTCTTCAAAATTTTAAATCATCCTGCGTTTTTTTAAACTGATTGGTCAGAATCCAATCATTATTTTTTAGCTTGTGATTTTTTTTGATTGGAAAATGCTTGCGAAAAACGCACAAGATTTCTTCTGCTATAATGGAAGAACCGTTACTATTTTGTTACTTACATTAGATCAGCACGCGCCTTTAGCTTTTATGACTGGTAAAGCTTCAATCAAATTTAAAATCGTTTCTTAGAGCGATCAAGGAGGAATTTTATTGCTAGCCGTCTTTTTTGATTTAGACGATACTCTTTATGAGCAACAACAACCTTTTGCTGCGGCGATCCAAACCGTCTTACCTGATTTTCCGGAGCAAAAAATGGCTGAACTTTTTTTACGTTTTCGCTATCGAAGTGATGAGCATTACGAAAAAACGATTTCCGGTGTGTGGTCGTTAACTAAAATGCGCCGCGTACGAGTGCAAGAAGCATTGACCGATGTCGCAGAATCCGCAGTCAACGATCAGCTAGCCGATGAAATCCAAGCAGCTTACGATAAAGCTTTACTGCAGATCACACTCCCCATTGAAATCAAACGCAGCTTGACGTTTTTAAAAAAGCAGGGTGTCCAACTGGGAGTCATCACAAACGGTCCAACGAAACGGCAAACTGAAAAATTGACCGCACTCGAACTGGCACACTGGATTCCTGAAAGTCATTGGCTGATCTCGAATGCACTCGGTGTTCAAAAGCCGGAACGTGAGATCTTTGCTGCCGCCGAAAAATTAAGCGGTAAAACTCCGCCTCAACTGCTGTACATCGGTGATAGTTTTCCAATGGATATCATCGGTGCTACACAAGCCGGCTGGCACGCGATTTGGTTCAATCATCGCAAGCGTACATTGCCAAAAGATGCGCCAGCTTTTGATTATGAAGTCCAAAGCTTTGCTGAACTAGAAAAATTACTGACCACATTATTTACTAGCTAAACAACTAATAAACCCCCACCAGCAAAAAAATCTCATCGCTGGTAGGGACTTATTTTTGAATTAATTCTCTTGGTGATTCGGTTACTCGCCGATACTCAAGATCATGCGAATATCTTCTTCTGTAAGCTTGTTGAGTTGTTCTTCATTACCTTGGATCACTTTTTGAAACAACTCGCGTTTTTCTTGTTGCAATTGATTCATGCGTTCTTCGATCGTTCCTTCTGCGATCATCCGCCAAACCTCAACGACTTTTTTCTGACCGATCCGGTGTGCTCGACCGGCTGCTTGCTCTTCGACAGCGGGATTCCACCACAGATCATATAAGATCACGGTATCGGCTCCCGTCAAGTTGAGCCCCGTTCCGCCGGCTTTTAGTGAGATCAAGAAAACATCTTTTTGTCCGGCATTAAACGCATCTACCATCTTCAAGCGATCTTTGACTTTCGTTGATCCTCGCAGATAAAAACTACTGATGTCGATCTCAGCAAATTCTTCTTCTAAAATCGATAACATGCCAGTGAATTGTGAGAACAATAAGACGCGACGTCCATTTTCTTTGGCTTGCAAGATCAAGTCTTTCACTTGTTCTAATTTCCCCGAGCCACCTTCGTAGTCGTCAATGAACAAACGCGGATCATCACAGATCTGACGCAAACGTGTAAGTCCCGCTAAAATGCTGACGCGTTGCTTGCGGAACGTAGCTGAATCCATTTGATCGACTTCTTGTTTCATTCGGCGCAAGTAAGCCAGATAAACTGTTTTTTGTTCTTCTTTTAAGCTACTCAAAATATTGGACTCAATTTTTTCCGGTAAATCTTGCAACACGGTCTTCTTATCTCGCCGCAATACGAAGGGCTGGATCATTTTGGCGATCTCAGCCGTTTTCATTTGGCGGAAACGTCCAATCGATGGGAAGAAACCAGGCATGATCGTTTGGAACAAGGCCCACAGTTCTTCAAGATTATTTTCGATCGGTGTGCCACTTAACGCAAAACGATGCGGTACTGCAAGATTGCGCAATGCATGAGACGTTTTAGTCGCAGCGTTTTTGACCATTTGGGCTTCATCTAAGACCATGTACTGATAGCCTTCTTTTTCGTGCAAGTCGATATCTTGACGTAAACTGGCATAAGACGTGATCAAAATATCATACGGCTGCTTCAATTGTTCTTCTCGTTCATTGCGATTGCCGGAAACGACGATCGCAGTTAAATCCGGCGCAAATTTTTTCACTTCGGCTTGCCAGTTATAGATCAAACTCGCCGGTGCTACGATCAACGCTTTGATTGGCTGCTTTTCTTTTTCTGCGAGTAAGAAAGTGATGACTTGGAGCGTTTTCCCTAGCCCCATCTCATCGGCTAAGATCCCGCCAAAACCATAATCACTCAACATCTTCAGCCAGCGAAAGCCGACTTCTTGGTAAGGCCGCAATGTCGCGTGTAAATTAGTCGGCAAGTCGACTGGATAATCTTCAGGATGTGTCAACGCTTGGACCATTTCCGTAAAACTTTCACTGAATGTTGCTTCAGGGTGACCTTGCAACCGTTCTTGCAAGAGTAGCCCTTGACTTTTCGGTACTCGGATCACGCCGTTTTTTGCATTCATCCGCTCACGTAATTGGCCGATGATCTCACTAGTCTCTTGGAACGCTTCTGAATCAAAGGATAAGATCTCGCCATTTTCCAACGCGTAGAATCGGTCTTTACGCAATAAACTATCTAGGACTTGGTCGATCTCGTTGTCGTTGATCCCGGTCACATCAAATTTGATATCCAACCACGATCCTTCTTGGTCGACTTCAATTGCAGGCTCATACTCTTGACCATCTAAAAATAGTTGGCGCAATTTTTTGCCCATCTTGACTTGAGCGTGGCGGCGAAATTCCTCTACTTCGATTTTGAAAAAGACATAAAGCGCTTCTTTAGCAGGAATCTTTTTCTCAAAGCCGCTGGCGATTTTTTGGTAATGGTATTTTTCAAATAAATCTAAGATCACTTGCTCCCGCTTACGATCTCGTAAGATCTCGACATTGTTGGGTACTTTACCCGCGTGCGCATCGTTGGTAGAAAAATAAGCACTACCGTAATGGAATTCAGCTTCGGCTTTGATCATGCCTTTGATTTTTCGAAAGATCACTACCGTTTGCAACGGCTCTTCTTGAATGATCTCCGAAATCACATCATCGATCACGACTTGGCCGATCTTACGTAAATAGGGAAAAACATCAGTAAACAGCGCGGAAAGTTGGTGCTGCTCATACGTGATCGCAGGCTCTTTCAAGCGTTTCAACAATTGTTTCAAAGTGATATAAATATCTTGCTGTTCATGGCTCATCAAAAAATAGGCATTGTCGACAAAGCCGATAAAATAGTTACTAAAATAGCGAGTGAACTGATCGGCGACTTTTAATTGATAGTGCTCACTTTCTTTCGTTAAATGAAAGGTCAGAGGCAACTCTTGGCCGTCCACTAATTGGCTATAGGTTTTATTTTCCAGTTTGACACTGAGCTTTCCCGTTTGTTCCATCGCTTGTAATAAATATTCTAGTCGATGGACCGGCAGTAGCAAGTACCGTTTGTCTAATTTCCCTTTAACTTGCAAACCAGTTTTGCCTAACAATTGATAGGTTTCACTGATCCCTACTAGATCTTCAATGATCGCGCGGCATTCTTTTTTGAAAGCGCCGGCTTCGATCTGAAATTTATATTGTTTGTTCACGGTATAGACGGTATCGGTTTGATAAGCATGCAAGAAATCATAAATATTTTTAACGATATAGCTGCGGTTGCTTGTCGTACTTCCGATCCGTAATGAGACCGCTAAAACATCGAGCTCGGGATGATATGGATTGGTAGGCAGCGCTTCAACGACAAATTCCACATCCAATGGAGTTTCTGGCAGCGCATCTTTTTCCAACCGATTAAAGCCTTGATTCAAGAGATCCGCAAATGAGACATTGCTCTCCATTTTTTCCGGCAACTTCATCTCAGGCTTGATGACGCGCGGGATATTTTTTTCCCGTAAATATAATTCCACTGCTACCGTATGCTTACAATAGCCGTGCTCTTCCCAATACGGACAAGCACAAATATCATTTTCTTTACCGCTGCCGTCTAGATCGACTAAATACAACTCACTTCCAAGAACTTCCGCGTGCCACACCCGTTTTGCTGGGTCAGGTACGACTGATAAGACGCGGCCCTCTTTTAAATAAGTTCGCCCTCGTTCGATCACTTTTTCTGGGATACTCCATCTCATCTATCTTCACTCCATCCTTCTAGCCGATAATCGATCGTACTTTGACCGGTACCGCTAGTGTTGACTAAAATTTGTTGCGGGATTCGTTCTTTCAACTCTCTAACATGACTGATGATGCCGATCATGCGGCCTTTATTTTCAATCCCTTCTAACGCATCGATCGCCATTTGCAGCGCTTCTTCGTCTAAAGAACCAAAACCTTCATCGATGAACAACGCGTCAATGGCTACTCCACCGGCTTGAGTTTGGATCACTTCAGCTAAACCTAGTGCAAGTGCTAAGGCGGCAATAAAACTTTCACCGCCTGATAAACTGTGAGCACTGCGGCTAGCTCCGGCATTGTCATCAAATAAATTGATTTCAAGCCCCGTCTGACCTTTATAACTACCTGTCGCTTGATTCAATTCAAATTGATAACGACCATTGGTGAGGCTGGCCAGTTGCTGATTGGCACTTTGCAACACTTCCGCTAAATACCATTGCAACACGTAACGTTCCAAACTGATCTTTTGGGGATTGTCGCCATTGAAAGTTTGAAACAGCTGCGTCAGTTCAGCTAATTTTGCCAGCTGACTTTCATTATCTTGTTGCAAGCGGGTGACTTGCTGCACAATTTTTTGCTGCTCGGCTAGTTGCGTTGCTTGACGGATCACAGCTTGTTGGTTAGCTTCGACTGCTGAAACATGCGCCGTCAGTTGTGCTTGTAGTGTCGAAAGCTCTGGTGGTGTTTGGTCAGCTAACTCTTGGGCTAATTGCGCGACCCGATCTTGAAAAATCGCGTAACGCTGCGTGAAATTTTCCAGCTGTGCTTCACTTTCAGCCAGTTCATTTGGCTCATAGGCATTCAGTTGTGAACGGGCGATTTGATTTGCTGCCAATTCTTCGGTCAATTTTTTTTGACTGTTTGCTTGTTCAGTTTGAGTTTGAGCTAGTTGCTGTTCCAGTTGTTGCAACGTCGTTTGTTGACGGATCTGTTCATATTCCAGCTGCTGGCCTAACTGACGATGCGTTTCTAGCTGTTGCTCATAGCGAGTTAATTCCGTGGTTAATTCAGCTAAATGCGCTTTAGCTTCTGTTGCAGTCAGCTGACCGACTCGTTCTTGCAAAGCAGCTAATTTCCCTTTTAATTCACTACAGTCATTCGTAGCGGCTTGTAACGTTGCAGTTAATGCTGTTTGCTGGCGGCGATTTTCAACTAGCTCTGCTTCTTGTGTCTTGAGTTCAGCTGCCGTTTGTGTCAATTGATCGAGTTTGGTCTCAGTCTCTTGTGTTTTTTGCTGGATAAACTGAGCAAGGCGTTCAAGATCAGGCACTTGTTCACTCTCGCTGTAAAAATCCGCCAGCTGATCCCGAAATGCGATCACTGCAAATGAAAATTCTTTTTGTCGTGTGTAACGCAGCTCTTGCTGTTGCTCAAAACTAGTTTGGGCTTGCTGGACTTGTTTTTCTGCTGCCGCTTTTTTGACAGCTAACTGCTGAATCGTCGTTTCTAAACGCTCGACTTGAATTTGCAACGCGTTGAGCTCTTGCGGTGTAAACTCGGCTTGCTGGGCTGGCGCGGGATGCTCGGTAGAACCACAAACTGGACACGGTTCACCAGGTAGTAACGCTTGACTGAGCCGCGTGATCTCTAGTGCTGCCCACTGGCTTTTAACTTTGCGATAGTCTTTTTCTTGGGTCGTCAGCTGATTACTAGTCGCTGCGATCTGTTCGATTAAAACTGCCAATTGAATTTGCTGCGTACTTTCAGTTTCCTTTAGCTGGTAGATCTGATCTGCTTCTGATTGCAATTCGTTTAGCTGGTGCGCAAAGTCGCGTTCTTGATCCAGTCGTGCTTGCCACACCGGACGCGTCTCGACTTCTTGTTTTAGTAAACGCTGGGTTTTTTCGCCGGCATCAGCTGCTTGTTGTAACGCAGTCAACTGGACTGTCTCTGTTTCGATTTGCTCGTTTAACTGGGTTTGCTGCTGAGTCAACTGGGCTTGTTGTAAAATAGCTGGCAATAGTTGTTCTAATTGTTGTTGTTGGTCGCGCTTTTCTTGCCAAGCAGGTGCGTGAGTTGCAAAAGTCGCCTCAGCTTGTTCCCAGTCAGTCCGTTTTTCCGCGACTTCTTTCAGTTGAGCAGTCATCATTTTTTGCTGCTCAGCCAGTGTCTCGCAAGTTTGTGTTAACTGTTGCAAACGTTCGGCAAGTGGCTGCAAGCGCGCGATTTTTTTACTTTCTGTGATCTGATCTTTTAGCGCTTCGATCGCGGGTAGTTCTTCTTTTAACGCCGCTAGTGCTTGTTGTGCTATCGCATGCGCTTTGAATTTTTCCGCTAGCCGTTCCGCAGCCGCGACAGCTGCACGTTTTTTTTCTAGTTGGACTTTTTGCTGATCAAGATTTTCTTGTTGCGTGACTACGGCAGCTTCTTGATCGGCCAAACTCGTTTGAGCCACTGTGATCGATTCGGCGATCGTCGCCCCAGTTTCAAAGGGTAATTGTTCTAAGCACTGTTGGATTTTTTGCGTTACTTGCTGACACTGACTATCTAACTCTTGCTTTTTAGTTTTCAATTGTTCGGTAAACGCCCGATAACTTTCGGTCCCAAATAAATTGCGCAATAAGATCTCTTTTTCACTGCTAGGAGCGATCAAAAAATTCCGAAATTCCCCTTGTGGCAGCATCACGATCTGCTGAAATTGTTTCTTGTTTAAATGGAGTAACTCCCTCACTGCTTCTGCCACCGCTTTTTCTTTTGAATAAGCGCGGGCTTCTTTGCCTTCATCAAAAATAGTAAATTGGACTTTGGCAGCTTTTTCGGTAAAACCCGGACTGCGTTTTTTCGCTAGCCGTTGTTTAGGACTGCGTTCGATTTGATACGTCCGACCTTGATGTTCAAAGACAAACAAAACACGGGTCGCCTCGTGGCTGTTGGCAAATGTCGACCGAAACTCATTGACACTGCGAACACCACCGGATGGTTCACCAAACAACGCATACGTGATCGCATCAAAGATCGTCGTTTTACCTGCCCCAGTCTTCCCACCGATCAAAAATAGCGGTAGCTCATTTAACAACGTAAAATCAACTGTCTCATGCAGGAATGGTCCGAAATTTTCTAACACAATTTTTTTAGGAAGCATGGGGATCACCTCCTGGCATGACCGCTTTTAAACTAGAAGTGACCCAAGCTAACTGCTGATCAGTCAATGGCTCTTCCGTGATCTCCGTAAAAAAATCTTCCACTAAAGTCAATGGTGTTTTAGCTTTTAGATCATGCCGCACTAATTGGTGCTCTATCTCGCGCCCGTTCAGCCGTTCCACTTGCAAAAGATGCGGATAAACTTGCCGCAATTGGTTCATCATATTCGGGATCACCGCGCGATCGGTCAATTGTAAAGCTAAATAATCTTCCCGTTGAATCGTCTGATAAAATTCCGGCGTCAAAAATTCAGCAAAACTACCTGTCAGCTCTTTGACTTCGTGTAAAGGATTCAGCGGCTTAAAGGTAAATTTTCCCGCCGTCGTATCTACGAGATACACGCCTTTCGTCTGATCTTTTTCTGATAATGAGTACTTCAACGGCGAACCACTGTAGCGTGCATTTTTCGCTTGAAGCGCATCTTTGCCATGTAAATGCCCTAAAGCAACATAATCAAACGGTGTCAACAGTTCACTTGCGATCCCATCGAGGCCGCCGATCTCCAAATTCGTTTCAGAATCCGTCTTTAAACTTCCCGCCACAAAAAAATGACTGACCAAGACATGCCGTTTGGTCGGGTCAAAATTTTCCGTAATAGTTACGATCACTTTTTCCAGCGCTTGCTGGATCGTTTTCAATGTATCATCTGCAAAGTAAAGCCGCGCATCGATCGGTTCAAAATACGGCAGCAGATAAAACGCGGTATCTTGCAAGACGACCGGTTCAAAGGCTTCTTTTAATTGCGTATGCAAATAAAAATTCGTTTCTTTGAACCACGGTGCCCCGGTAGCCAGGCGCGTCGCACTATCGTGATTGCCCGAGATCACTAATAACGGGAAGCCCGCCGTCAAATTAAACTCAGCGATCGTCTGGTTCACTAGCCGAATACTTTCTTCTGAAGGCACGGAGCGATCATAGACATCCCCTGCGATCACGATCGCATCTACGGCTTCTTGTTTAGCGAGCTGCAAGATCTTTTGCAAAATATCTTTTTGTTCAGCTAAGAGATCATAGCCGTGCAGCTTTTTGCCGATATGCCAATCGGCTGTATGTAAAAATTTCACACTATCACCTGTCCTACTGATTGAATCTTTCCCACCATTATACCACGCTTGATGCATTTTCCTCAGTAAAATTCTCAACTGATACCGCAGCTAGAGGATTTTTCCCACAAAAAAAGCAGCGTCTGGCAAAACGCTACTTCGGAATATATTTGTAATTCGGATCGATCGCCTGGTCTAACTCATAAAAAGCACCTTGCACGCGCGTTTCGACTTGAGCTAAACCGTCTTTGTCCAATTTTTTGATGTCGCTGATGTCGATAGGTTCCCCAAAACGAATCGTGACCGGTGTCCGCTTAAATAACTGCGAAAATTTCGTTGGACCTTGATAGACACAAGGCACGATCTTCACTTTTGCCAGCCGCGCGATCAACGCCATCCCACCTTTTAATTCCGTAGAGTGCCGCGTCCCGCTAGGAAACATCACCAAACTTTTATCCGTTTCTTTCAAATATTTGATCGGTCGTTTGACAGCACTTGGGCCCGGCTTTTTCCGATCAACTGGAAAAGCATTTAAATGAACCAAGATAAAGCGGAGCACTGGGTTTGCAAACAATTCTTCTTTTGCCATGAAACAAAATTGTTTCGGTGAGGCTGCCAGTGCCATGTAAAACGGGTCCCACCATGTACGATGCGGTGCTACTAAAATATAATTTTCATCTTTTGGGAGCGCCGCTTGATTTTGATAGTGCGCATTGCCATTGATGATGCCCAGCAAGACCCACACGACGCCTTTAATAAATCGATAAAACATAGCTTCTTCCTTTCGCGCTTTCTAAACACAACTAATCGTAGTATAATACACGGGCATGATTTTTATAAGGGGGTATAAGTAAATGTTAAAAAATGGCGAACGAATCGATCAACTTTACGCCGAAAAAATCCAAATCATCCAAAGCCCCGACGTTTTTTCGTTTTCGCTCGATGCAGTCTTATTAGCTGATTTTGCCCGGGTCCCCAAACGCGGAAAAATCGTGGACCTTTGTGCAGGAAATGGTGCAGTCGGTCTTTTTATCAGTCGTAAAACCAATGCCCAAATCGCGCAGATCGAATTACAACCGCGCCTAGCAGATATGGGAAGCCGCAGCATTGCATTAAATCAATTAGAAAATCAAGTCACGATGCACCAGCTGGATTTAAAACAAACCTTCACCCAGTTTCAACCCGATTCGGTAGATCTTGTCGTCTGCAATCCACCTTATTTCAAAGAGCTGCCGGAAAGCAAAAAAAATCCCAATCCATATTTAGCAACTGCGCGTCATGAGATTTCCGCGACGTTAGCTGACGTGATCGAAACGAGTAGCCGCCTGTTAAAAATGAACGGCCGCTTCGCACTCGTTCATCGGCCGGATCGTTTTTTAGAAATCATGGATTGCTTACGCCACTTTCGGATCGCACCAAAACGAATCCAATTCGTTTATCCCAAAGCTGGTAAAGAAGCGAACATTTTACTCATTGAAGGGATCAAAGACGGCAAGCCAGACGGTCTACGTTTTTTACCACCCCTGATCACTTACGGTGCAGACGGCAACTACACAAAAGAAATCCAGTTGATGCTCTATGGCAAGTGAACACTTTTTTTATGTGCTGCTTTGCCGCGACCAAACATTTTACGGAGGCTACACGACCGATCTCACCCGCCGCTTGAAACAACACAATGCTGGCACAGGAGCTAAATACACGAAACTCAAAAAGCGACGACCTCTTAGCATGATTCACGCGGAAAAGTTTGCGACTCGTAGCGAAGCATTAAAAGCTGAAGCTGCCTTCAAAAAACTGACCCGCAAAAAAAAAGAAGACTACTTACAAACAAATGCAGCCAAAAATATTTTACCCGCTGACCTACGCACTCGTAACGCGTTGCTCTAAAAAATCGCCCACCAGCAAAAATGGTGGGCGATTTTTTGTGTCTTACAACGTATCTGTTCGCTGGGGTAAATCAAAACCACCCGTGTGAACGGGTGGTTTGCTCTTCGGCTGAAAGCCTCTATTACCGGCCACGGCCTAAAAGGCCCTCTGAAAGGTCTCCCTTCCGCACCACTTCTACTCGCTGATTCTAAAA
>NZ_CACSLH010000050.1 GCF_902706605.1 Enterococcus sp. CSURQ0835
TCCATGCGTAGGTCCTTTTTATTGGTCTTGGATAAGTCATCCGAGAACAGTATAAAGGATTTTTTTGTACATGAATAGCTTTATAGCAATGCTTTTAATGATTTGAAGTTCTTTGCAACACTAGTGATTGTATATAGTAACAATGGTTGGGCGTAGGCTTCAAGGATTGTGTTCTTCAAGGGGTGAGAAGAACGTCCGGAAGTCGATGCTTTTTTTTAGTTTAAGGAGGGAAATATGCTCGAAGCACTCGAAAAGATCCAAGCAGCTGAAAAGCAAAATGAACATTTAAAAACGGCGCTATTAGCTGAACTTTCCGAATTGAAACAGGAAAATGAGACACTGCTAACCACGCGCCAAACAGAATTGCAGCAGCAACTGCAACAACGACTGACTGCTAAAGAAACGGATTATCAAAAAGAACTGTCTCAAGCACAACAGCAAGCAACAGAAAAAATGAATCAGTCACAAGCGGCGCTGCAAAAAAATTATGAACAGATCAAACAAGCCGCAGTAACTGTGATCTTAGACAAAGTGAGGGCTCGTTATGGCAGTTAGCAAAATGCACAAGCTGACCATCATCGCCGAGCAGAAAAATAGTGAGCAACTTTTGCGGGGGATCCAAAGTTTTCAAGGAGTCCAATTACGTGACGTGTTCACCGAAAGTGCCAACAATGCCTGGGTGAAAAAATATTTTCCGGAAACGAAACCGCAGACAGCTCAAACAGAAAGTCAACATTTGACGAAGATGATCGAACGCATCAATGCTAGCACGCAATTTATCGCCCATTATGGGAGTACTAAAGAAAAGGGCTTGCATTTGAATCGCCAAAAACTTTCGTTAAAAGAATTAGAACAGCGAGTGACTCCGGATGAGTTAGAAGCTGAACTTCAGGCTGTCGAAGCATTACAAGAACAGTTTACTACTTTAAACAGTCAAGAAACCGAGCTCACCGAAAAAGAACAGTTGCTGATCCAGTGGCAACAACTGGATGTTTTACCGACCCAACAGTTGAAAACGAGTGATTGGCAGTTGGCGACGTGTGATATGACCGCTTGGGAAACATTACGCCAAGCATTAGTCGCTAGTGGTAGTCACGTGGAAGAAATTTATAGTGACGATAAGATCACTAATTTTAGCTATTTGTTTTTAAAGGCTGCAACGAGTCAAGTGAACGAAATTTTGCAACGTTTTGGTGCGGTCGCATTTGTTTATCCGTATCCTGCACTGCCGGGAGCAGAATTAAAATCAGTCCAGCAAGCATTGAAAGCAAATCATCAAGCGCAAAAAAAATTGGCGCTGTTGATTGGTCAAAAACGGATCATCGTTGAAAAATTAGAGTGGGCCGAAGAACAATTATTGGCGCAACGCAATCGATTGCAAGTGGCGGATCGGTACGTCAAAGCTGGGCGCGTGGTGACCATTCAAGGGTGGATCGCCGAAAATGAACTGACCGCTTTCAAACAAACGCTAGCTCATTATTTAGAGCCGAGTGATATTTATTTAGAAGTCAGCGAGCCAACAAAAGCAGAAATCGCGGCGGAAGTGCCCACGAAGTTGAACAACCATCCGCTAGTGAAACCATTTGAGATGTTGACGGAGATGTACAGCTTACCTAAATATGAAGAAGTCGATCCGACACCGTGGTTCATGCCGTTTTACTTAGTCTTTTTTGGGATGATGGTGGCAGATGCCGGGTATGGCACTTTGATGTTAGTGGCAACTTTGCTCATCGATAAATTGAAGATCTTGCCACGCAGTACGAAACGTTTCGTGGACTTTTTCAAGATCTTAGCGATTCCCACGATTATTTGGGGCATCTTGTATGATTCATACTTTGGCTTTGCGTTACCTTATCAACCGGTACTTTCTACCAGTAAAGATGTGATTGCGATTTTGATTTTATCGATCGTGTTCGGTCTGATCCAAATTTTTGTCGGCTTAGGTTTGGCTGCGCGCGAAAAGATCAAAGCCAAAAATTATTTGCAAGCTGTTTCGGACGGTTTTGCGTGGCAAGGGATTTTAGTCGGCTTAGTGTTGGCATTAGTTGGCCGTTTACTTTTACAACAAGCGGCATTGTTTTCATTGGGCGTGATCGTTGCGATCATCAGTGCAGTAGCGATCGTCATCATCCCGATGGTGCAGTCAGCGTCTAAAGTCAAAGGGTTAGCTAAAGGGGCCTACAGTTTATATGGCATCACTGGTTATATCGGGGATTTAGTTAGTTATACTCGGCTGATGGCATTAGGAATCTCTGGGGGAAGTATCGCAGCGGCGTTTAATATGCTAGTTGGCTTTATGCCACCTGTTGCTCGTTTTACCGTTGGGATCTTCTTGATGCTTGCGTTACATGGCTTAAATATCTTTTTATCCTTACTGTCAGCTTATGTGCATGGTGCGCGGCTGCAGTACGTCGAATTTTTCGGCAAATTTTATGAAGGGGGCGGCAAACCGTTCGCACCTTTGAAAACAGAAGAAAAATATTTGAATATCGAAGAACGAAATACTGGAGGAAAACACACATGATGAATTATTTGATCAACGACCACGGCGGAATTATTTTTGCGATTTTAGGAATGGCGACTGCGACGATCTTTTCAGGGATCGGCTCGTCTAAAGGTGTCGGGATGACCGGGGAAGCCGCAGCCGCACTGACTACGAGTCAGCCAGAAAAATTTGGTCAAGCACTGATCTTGCAATTGCTACCGGGGACACAAGGTTTATATGGATTTGTAATCGCCTTTTTGATCTTTACGAATTTGACGAATGATCTTTCAGTCGTTCAAGGTTTAGGGTACTTAGGCGCTTCATTGCCGATCGCTTTTACTGGATTGTTTTCAGGGATCGCCCAAGGGAAAGTTGCAGCAGCTGGTATCCAGATCTTAGCAAAAAAACCTGAACATGCGACTAAAGGGATCATTTTCTCCGCAATGGTCGAAACGTATGCGATCTTAGGATTTGTTATTTCGTTCTTATTAGTCGGCCAAGTGTAAGGAGTCGATCAGATGGATGCGATTGAAAAAATCATCAGCCAAATCAATGCGGATGCTAAGGCTGAGCGTGAAGCGCTAAAGGCGACTGAAACAACTAAGCTCGAAGCAGATTTCAAAATTCGCAGTGAGCGATTAGAACAAGAATTTCAAAAAAAGGAACAACAGCAACTAAAAGCATTAGAACAAAAATACAAACAACAACACAATCGGCAACAAGTCGATACGAAACAAAAGACGTTGAAACAAAAACAACAATTTTTAGAATTATTGTTCGTCGATGCGCAAAAAGAAATGGAAAATTGGAGTGCTACAGAGCAACAAATCTTTGCCCAAAAAGCACTCCAACAATTAACGGTGTCTGGGAATTTGACATTTACAAGCGGTGAAAAATCACAAACGATCTTTACTCAAACGTGGTTAGCACAAACGGCCCAACTCGTTCCGTTTCAATTGACGTTAGCACCAGAGACGATCGCCGGTCAAGCGGGATTTGTCTTAAGTGCTGGTGGGGTACAGTATAACTTTTTATATCAAAATTTGATTCAAGATTTAAAAACCGATGCTGCATTCGAACTAGCCCAACGATTTTTCGATTAGGAGGAGCAGGTGATGAAATCATTTAGTTACCATGAGTTGAATCCATTGATCCGACTAAAAGAAATGGAGCTGCTTCCAGCAGAAATGTGGGAGCGCCTGATTAACGCTCGTGATTTGAAAGAAGTAAAAGAATTGTTGCAGCCGACTGTGTATGGAGAATTTTTGACGGCTGACTTTGCAGAAGATTTCGAAGCTGCTTTGGCTAAAAAGCAAGAACACACGATTGCTGAATTAGTGACACTCGCACCAGAACCAGAAGTGGTCTGGATCTACACGATGCGTTTTACTTTTCATAATTTAAAGGCGTTGACCAAAGCTGAACTGTTGAATGAAACCTTTGACGAATTATTTATTCCCGATGGTTTCTATTCATTGGAACAAATCAAAAGTGCTGTTAAGACTGGTCAAGGCAGTGGCTTGCCGGAAAGCATTTTGACTAGCATCCAAGAAGTCAAAGAACATTTTGAAGAGTCAGATCAATTACAAGGAATCGATATCATTTATGATCGGACCTTTTTACGTTGTCAAAAACAAGTCAGTGATGCATTAGGGTATCCTGAACTTGCAGCTGAAGTGGCTAGTTTTATCGATTTGACCAACGTGATCATGTTAGGGCGCGGGATCAAACAAAAACGCAGCCGGGCCTTTATGTCGACTGTTTTATCCAGTAGTGGGACATTGGCAAAAGCTGAATTATTAGACTATGCCGAAGAACCATTGGAAGCTTTCAGTACGTTCGTTTTGACGACACCTTACGGAGAGATCATTGCACCAGCTATCACGACAGGTGATCTTGATTTAGCGCTATTAGAAAAAGTTCGAGATGATCATTTGACTCAATTATTTGAAGCAGCTCAAGTCCAAGCATTCGGACCATTGCCGCTGTTAGCGTATTTGAACGCTCAAGATAATGAGATCAAAAATCTACGTTTGATCACCGTTGGAAAACGGATCGGACTAGCGCCAGAAAGATTACGGGAAAGGATGCGGCAAAGTTATGACACATAAAATCGCAGCGATCGGCGATAAAGATTCTGTTTTGCCGTTTAAACTGTTCGGCTTTACGATCTTTACAAAAAAAGAAGCTGGCACTATCCGCCAAACGATCGCTGAATTAGCAAAAACTGATTATGGGATCATCTATCTCACGGAAGAGTACGCTGAGTTGGTACCAGAGACATTGAAACGTTATCAAGAAGCGATGACACCAGCGATCGTGTTGATTCCAAGTCATGCTGGAACGTTGGGGATCGGGAAACAAATGATCCAAGAACAAGTGGAAAAAGCGGTCGGACAAAATATTTTGTAAGACGAGAAAAGGAGCAATCGATTTGCAAGAAGGAAGAATTATTAAAGTATCAGGTCCTTTAGTCATGGCAGAAAAGATGGCGGAATCCGCGATCCAAGATATCTGTTATGTCGGTGAGATCGGTGTGATCGGTGAGATCATCGAGATGCGCGGCGATGTCGCGTCGATCCAAGTTTATGAAGAGACGTCTGGTATCGGACCAGGTGAACCAGTGAAAACTACTGGTGAAGCGCTATCTGTTGAACTAGGTCCCGGGATCATCGCGCAGATGTTTGATGGGATCCAGCGGCCGCTCGATTCATTCAAGGCCTTGACTAAGAGCAACTTTTTAGCGCGAGGCGTTCAATTGCCGGCATTGGATCATGAAAAAAAATGGTGGTTTGAAGCCGCAGTTGAAGTCGGCGATGAAGTTTCAGCAGGCGATGTTGTCGGAACAGTCCAAGAAACAAAATTGATCACCCACAAGATCATGGTACCGCCTCAAATCACCGGGACGGTCAAAAAGATCACTTCAGGTAGTTTTAATTTAGATGAAGTCGTCTACACTTTAGAAACTGCCGAGGGTCTGCGAGAATTTACGATGCTTCAAAAATGGCCAGTCCGACGCGGGCGACCAGTTAAAGAAAAACTCAGTCCAGAAGCCCCGATGATCACGGGACAACGCGTGATCGATACCTTTTTCCCGGTCGTAAAAGGTGGTGCGGCTGCTGTTCCTGGTCCGTTTGGTGCCGGGAAAACTGTCGTCCAACACCAAATCGCGAAATGGGCCGATGTCGATCTAGTTGTTTATGTCGGCTGTGGCGAACGAGGCAATGAGATGACTGATGTGTTGAATGAATTTCCTGAATTGATCGATCCAAAGACGGGTGAGTCATTGATGGAGCGAACGATCTTGATCGCCAACACGTCCAACATGCCCGTAGCCGCTCGAGAAGCTTCGATCTATACGGGAATTACGATTGCGGAATATTTTCGGGATATGGGTTACAATATCGCGATCATGGCCGATTCGACTTCACGTTGGGCCGAAGCGTTGCGCGAGATGAGTGGCCGTTTGGAAGAAATGCCTGGGGATGAAGGTTACCCAGCTTATTTAGGGAGTCGACTCGCTGAATATTATGAGCGAGCAGGCCGAGTACGCACGTTGGGTGAACGAGAAGGTTCGATCACCGCGATCAGTGCGGTCTCACCTTCTGGCGGAGATACTTCAGAACCAGTGACACAAAATACGTTACGCGTCGTGAAAGTTTTTTGGGGCTTAAGTGCTACCTTGGCACAACAACGTCATTTTCCATCGATCGATTGGTTGTCTAGCTATTCACTTTACTCAAGCGAAGTGGGTGAGTATTTAGATCGTGAGTTGCAAGCGGATTGGGCAGACATGGTGACACGGGGGATGCAGATTTTACAAGCTGAATCACAATTAAGCGAGATCGTCCGATTAGTCGGGATCGATTCACTTTCCGAAAAGGATCGTCTGACCTTGGAAACGGCTAAACAGATCCGAGAAGATTACTTGCAGCAAAATGCGTTTGATGATGTCGATACGTTCACTTCACGCTCTAAACAATTCAAGATGCTGGATAATATTTTGACCTTTAACGTTGAAGGTCAACGGGCGTTAGAATTAGGCGCCTATTTAAAAGAAATCATGAATGGGACAGTTGCGTTACGTGATCGAATCGCACGGAGCAAATATGTTCCTGAGACCGAACTCACTAAACTCGATCAGATCCAAAGCGAGATCAAACAAACGCTTCAACAAATTTTAGCCGAAGGAGGGATGACCGATGATTAAAGAATACAAGACGATTTCCGAAGTGGTCGGCCCTTTGATGGCAGTCGACCAAGTTTCTGGGATCAAATATGAAGAGCTGCTGGAAGTTCGGCTGAGTAATGGCGAGTTGCGTCGCGGCCAAGTATTGGAAGTCCAAGAAGATAAAGCATTAGTGCAGATTTTTGAAGGGACTAGCGGTATCAATTTAAAAGAATCAACTGCGCGCTTTTTAGGTCATCCGTTAGAACTTGGTGTGTCTGAAGATATGATCGGTCGCGTGTTTGATGGTTTGGGTCGGCCAAAAGATAATGGCCCTGAGATCTTAGCAGAGAAAAAAATCGATATCAATGGTGAAGTCATCAATCCGGTTTCGCGTGATTATCCTGATGAATTTATCCAGACTGGGATCTCAGCGATCGATCATTTGAATACATTGGTCCGAGGACAAAAATTACCAGTTTTTTCTGGTTCTGGTTTGCCGCATAAAGAATTGGCGGCTCAGATCGCGCGTCAAGCAACCGTTTTAAATGCAGATGATGATTTTGCCGTGGTCTTTGCCGGTATCGGGATCACGTTTGAAGAAGCCGAATTTTTCATGGAAGACTTTCGGAAAACGGGCGCCATCGATCGTGCGGTGGTCTTTATGAATTTAGCGAATGATCCGGCGATTGAACGGATCGCTACGCCGCGGATGGCGCTGACTGCTGCGGAATATTTAGCTTATGAAAAAGGGATGCACGTCTTAGTGATCATGACGGATATGACGAACTATTGTGAAGCGCTGCGGGAAATCTCTGCTGCGCGCCGTGAAGTTCCAGGTCGCCGTGGGTATCCAGGATACTTGTATACGAATTTAGCGACATTGTATGAACGAGCAGGTCGGATCCGTGGCTTGAAAGGTTCGGTGACGCAGATTCCGATCTTGACGATGCCAGAAGATGATAAGACGCATCCGATTCCTGACTTAACCGGTTATATTACAGAAGGCCAGATCATTTTGTCGCGGGACCTTTATAAAAATGGGATCAAACCACCCATCGATGTGTTACCGTCATTGTCTCGACTAAAAGATAAAGGAACTGGTGAAGGGAAGACGCGTAAAGATCATGCGGCAACCATGAACCAGTTGTTCTCAGCTTACGCCCAAGGAAAACAAGCCAAAGAATTGGCAGTCGTGTTAGGGGATTCGGCACTTTCTGATACGGATAAGATCTATGCTCAGTTCACGGATCGTTTTGAAAATGAATACGTCAATCAAGGGTATTATACGAACCGTTCGATCGATGAGACATTGGATCTTGGTTGGGATCTACTTTCGATGCTACCGCGGACGGAATTGAAACGAATCAAAGATGAGATGATCGATGAGTATTTAGGAAAACGGGGCGATGCGTAATGGCACGACTGAATGTCAATCCAACCCGGATGGAACTTACGCGGTTGAAAAAACAATTGAGCACCGCCACTCGCGGACATAAATTGTTGAAAGACAAACAAGATGAATTGATGCGGCGCTTTATCCAATTGATCAAAAAAAATGATCGTATGCGCGACGAATTGGAAAAAGAATTGACTCGAGCCATGCAAGACTTTGCATTAGCTGATGCGATGTTGAATGAAAAATTTATCGATGAGCTCTTAGCTGTGCCAAAAGAAAAAGTAACCGTCGATGTGATCGAAAAAGATATCATGAGTGTCAAAGTGCCAGTGATGAATTTTCAGCATCAAGCAGATTTGACAGCTGATCCGTTAGAATATGGTTTCTTAAATTCAAATGAAGAGTTGGATCAATCGGTCGCACGCTTTACTAAAATTTTGCCGCAGTTACTAGAACTCACTGAGATTGAAAAAACGTGTCAAAAAATGGCGATCGAGATCGAAAAAACTCGGCGTAGAGTCAATGCGTTAGAATATCTGACGATTCCGCAACTAGAAGAGACGATCTATTTTATTCAAATGAAGTTGGAAGAAAATGAGCGTTCGGAGGTCACGCGGATGATCAAAGTCAAAAATATGGGTAGCGGTCAGTAACATGGTGCTTAGTAAATTTAAAAAGAAAAAAGTCAGACTTCCACAGATCCGAGCGATCCAATTTTTAGCGTTGGGTTTTGCATTTTTGATCGTAGTAGGTGGCGGCCTTTTGACCTTACCCGTTTTTAGTCGTGATGGGCAGATCACGCCGTTTATCGATGCACTTTTTACGGCGACTTCTGCAGTGTGTGTGACGGGCTTAACGACCGTGACGACACTTGCACATTGGAATTTTTGGGGCCAGCTGCTGATCTTAGTCTTGATCGAGATCGGCGGCTTAGGCTTTATGATCTTACCGATTTTATTTTTTACGCTGTTTCGCAAAAAAGTCGGGCTCAAAACGCGAGTCGTCTTGCAAGAAGCGTTGAATGTCGGTGAGATGTCTGGGGTCATGAAGCTGATGCTATACATCATTCGCTTTGCCGTTGCGATCCAAGTGATCGGTATGATCTTATTGGCATTTTCATTTGTTCCACGCTATGGATTTGCGAAAGGGTTTTGGTATGCGATTTTTCATTCGATCTCGGCTTTTTGCAATGCAGGCTTTGATTTGTTTGGGGACAGTTTAGTGAGCTACCAATCTGATCCGTATGTTTTACTCGTGATCTCAGGCTTGATCATTGCAGGTGGCCTGGGTTTTATCGTTTGGCGAGATATTTTATATTATCCGCAAAAACGCAAGTTGACTTTGCATAGTCAAGTTGCGCTTTTGATCACAACGATCCTCTTAGTCGGGGGAACGGTCTTATTTGTCTTGACGGAAAAAAATGCGCAATACTTAGCTCCCCACAGTACGACATTCGAAAAATTCGTCAACTGTTTTTTCATGTCTGTGACGGCTCGAACTGCCGGTTATTTTTCAGTTGATTATGGCATGATGAGTCAAGCGGGACTTTTGCTGACGTGTATTTTGATGTTTGTCGGCGGGACGTCCGGCTCAACAGCGGGCGGTTTGAAGACGACAACACTAGGTGTATTGTTGATCCAAGCGGTTTCGATGTTAAAAGGTCGTCAGCATGCGGAGTTTAGTGAGCGGACGATTCGACCGGCTGCGGTTTACCGTGCCTTGACGTTGTTTTTTATTTCGTTGACGTTGTGTGTCGCGATGATCATGGTCTTGTCGATCACCGAGATCATCCCGCGAACTTCTGGGATCGAATACATCATGTTTGAAGTCTTTTCAGCATTTGGGACAGTGGGGTTGACCGCTGGGTTGACTCCGAATTTGTCGGTAGCTGGGAAATTACTGATCATCGGCTTGATGTATATCGGCCGGGTCGGTGTGTTGACGGTGGGCTTCTCACTTACGATGCATGGCGCAAAAACGAAACAACTAGCTCATTACAAATATCCTGAAGAAAGTGTGATCATCGGCTAAAGCACTTCACCGGACTTCAAGTTTAAATTTTAAGATCGGTCACACAACTAAAAGCGAACCTGCTTTTGCTGTCATGGACAGCTGAGCAGGTTCGCTTTTAAGCGTTAAAAATGATTTAACGAATGACTTCGATCTTGTAACCATCGGGATCAGTGATGAAATAATAATGTGCCTCTTCACCCGGCAGACCTTTTAACTCTGTAACTGAAAAACCAGCCGCTTGTTGTTGACTGTGTAATTTTTCTAAGTCATCGGCTTTGATCGCGATATGACCGTAGCCATTTCCAAGGTCATACGCTTCGTGATCATAATTATACGTCAATTCTAATTCGTAATCGTCTCCAGGTAAACTCAAGTAGACTAACGTGAATTGCGCATCGGGAAAATCCCGGCGACTTTTTTCTACCAAACCGAATGCTTTTTGATAAAAGTCGAGTGAGGCAGTTAAATCTTTGACTCGCACACAAGTATGTGCCATTTTCATAACGATCATCCTTTCTAAAAAAACTATCTTTATGATAACATACTGTAAAATTTCTTCCTATTTTTTGAACAATTAGTTGTTTATGAGATTTTTTTAATGTACACTGATAACTAAACAACTAAAGGCGAGGTTAGAAAAATGACAGTCCCAACTTTCGGACAACGCATAGAAAATCAAAAGTATCAAGCACGCTATGCAGCGTATGTCGTGCTGGAAAATGAACACGGTGAGATTGCTTTGGTCCAAGCTCCAAATGGTGCCTATTTTTTACCTGGCGGCGAGATCGAAGGCACAGAGACAAAAGAAGCTGCAATCGAGCGGGAGATGATGGAAGAGCTCGGGTTCACTGTTACCTTGGGCAAGTATTTAGGTCAAGCGGATGAATATTTTTTCTCGCGCCACCGTGACACTTATTTTTACAACCCAGGCTATTTTTATCAAGTGACCAGCTGGCAAAAAGTTTCGGCACCCACTGAGGCAGGCAACCGCAGTAGCTGGGTGACACCACAAATCGGGATCGAAAAATTAAAACGCGGCAGCCATCAATGGGCCGTTAAAGAGTGGCTCAAACAAACCGCAGCTGACGATTAGTCGACTGCGGTTTGTTTTTATGGGACTAATTTTCCGTTTCGAACATGACGGGCAAAAGCTTCGTAAAACTCAGCGAATAATGAATCATGAGACGTGGCTTGTGTCATTTCTTTTGGATAGTAAAAACGAGCATCGCCTTGACCTTGTCCGGCTAGTGCGGCGACTAGTTGACTGACTTTTGAAAGTTCAACTAAGCTGCCATCTTTTTGGATCAGTTCGATTTGCGTTCGGTGACGTCCTTGTTCAGGCCGATAAAAATCATAAGGCAGATCATAACTGGAATTTAGTGCGGTATAGTATTTGGGATTGAAGCCGACTTTTTCCACTAATTCTCGCATCGTGATCAGTAAAGGATCCGCTTTAGAATCGATCATAATGGATTTAAGCGGCTTGCGATCTAAGAAACGTTGTGCTAAGTCACTTAAGATCACATCTTTTTCTTCTCGCCATTGAGCAAAATAAGTGTTCAAGACGCCATCATCTAATTTCAAATAATCATTCAAAGTGAAGTCTTGTTTCAAAAAAGGAACGAGAAATTGTGAGTGCGTCGCAAACATTTCAGGTTCGACTTGATTCAACTCATGAGCTCGATCCAGCAGATGTTCCAAGACGACTTCCATCCCGCGTGAGACCGGATGAAAATAAACTTGCACATACATCTGATAGCGACTGACGACGTAATCTTCAACAGCGTGCATCCCGCTCATTGAAAACGTGATCCCGCCTTCATAAGGTCGAATGACCCGCAAGATCCGCGTCAGGTCAAAGGTACCATACTCTGTACCGGTAAAATAAGCATCTCGTAATAAATAATCCATCCGATCAGCATCGATCTGACTGGAGATCATTTGGACGACTTGAGGATTCGGATAAGTTTTCGTGATCACACTAGCAACTTTTTCGGGAAAACCCACCTCAACATTGTTTAAAATTTGAAAGACTTCCGTTTCTGGAGACGTGATGATCGCCACCGTCAGTGCTTCATGATCCGTTTGAAAAATGTGTTCGAATGTATGGGAATATGGGCCATGACCTACATCGTGTAACAAAGCGGCACACAAAGCGACTAACCGTTCATGATCGTCCCAACCGGCGGCACCGATTTTTTCTTTTGAATAATTTCGTTTGAAAATATCGCAAATTTGACGCGTGATCTCATAGACACCCAGTGAATGAGCAAAGCGGCTGTGTTCGGCTCCGTGAAATGTGTAAGACGAGGTACCTAATTGTTTGATCCGACGCAACCGTTGGACTTCACGGGAATTGATCAAGTCTAAAATGACTTGATGCTGGACATGGATATAATTATGGACTGGGTCGCGAAAAACTTTTTCGATCGCCAGCATTTGATATTTATAACTCGTCATGTAGATGCTCCTTTATGATCTGATTGCGAGCCACCATATTTTTTAAGCGCTGCTGATAATCTGGCGTTTCAAAAAAGAGCTCGACTTTTTGACTTTGATCATGAACGTCTCGAGTAGCTAGTAGCTGTTGCTTTGCTTCAGCAATGGACAACGAGCGACCTAGCAATTGACTCAGCGTCGCCATGCTGGACGGATCGACTGCAGGATAAATCTTTTTTGTATCGGCTTGACTCTGTTCATAAAATGTTCGGACGAGTTCACCGCGTTTTCTTTGATCACCATTGACACTCAAATAGAGCATGATCGCTGCGCCATTTTTTACTCGACGTTGCGCGATCCCAGCGATTTTTTTGCCCGCAACAGCTAGATCGTATTTTCCTGGGCAATAAGACGTTGCGATCTCGCCAGCTTCAATGGTAAGCTCTGGCCAAGTCGCGCGTAACCAAGCGACCATTTTTTCATACCCGGCATCAATGGACAGCCCATGATTCGGAACGATCAGTGAGACGTTTAAGATGCCTTTATCACTGACAACACCTAACCCACCTGCGTTACGCAAGATCGGCTGATAGGCTTTTTGTTGCACTGTCAGCAAGCCCGCACTTAGATCAGGAACCCGTGCATCTTTCATTCCTAAGATAAAGGTTTGTTCAAGTTGCCAAAAGTGGATCAATTCTTGGTCATTGTCACCAGCAAACTCACTTAAGACATCAGTTAGCGCAAATGGACTGAAGAGTTGTTGGTTGGATAAAATCATTTGATCGATCAATAAAGCGTTCATAGTTTCTTCCTTTCAATCGGTAACTCTATTATAAACAAAATCTAAGTTTTACGATAACGAGGTGCTTTCTAATTGTAACTAGTTGACAAAAAAAACAAAAGCGTCAAAAATGAAATTTGAAAGGGGCGAATAATTTTGAATAATGTATCAGCAGGAATCCCAGTTAAAATAAAATTACAAACGAAAGTCACGCAAAAAAATGAAACGGAAGATTTCGTTTTTGATTTGGATGGCCAAGTCGTTCAAATGAATGGAACGCTTTATATTCGGTATAAAGAAGTTCAGCCTGACGGTCAAGAGTTTCCCGTCACGATGAAGATCACACCCGACTCTCAGATCCAACTGATTCGTTCCGGAGCAGCGCGGATGCGGATGCGCTTTGCGTACAAAAAATCAGTCGAGACAAGTTATAAGACGCCTTACGGGATGTTTCTAGTTACGACGTATACGAACAATTTACACGTCAGTTTGAAAGACCGACCATTTTCTGGTACGATCACGATCGATTATATGTTAGCGATGGGTGGGGAAAGAGTTGGCGATTATAAGTTGTATTTGGAATTCACTGCTTAAAAATTAAGCAAAGAAAGGTTTGCTTTTTAGCTTTGGTTTTTGTATGATAAGGAGTAGACTTTGAAAGGACGTGTCGTACTTGAAACTGAGTATTTTTGATGGTTTGAAAAAAGAAGAATTATCAATGATTGAAGTGGCACACGCAATCCTGGAAGAACATGGCGAGGTCATGGATTTTTCTGATTTAGTCAATCAGATCCAAAATTACCTTGGCAAATCAGACAGCGAGATTCGTGATGCATTAGCCCAATTTTATACAGATTTAAATATTGATGGCAGTTTTATCTCATTAGGAGACAATCGTTGGGGGTTGCGTTCATGGTATGCGATCGATTCCATCGATGAAGAAGTCAACCATGGCTTAGACGACGAAGACGAAGAACATCCACGCCGGAAAAAACGCAAAAAAGTCAACGCGTTCATTAATGACGACGAAGATGCGATCGATTATAATGATGATGATCCAGAAGATGCTGATCTAGTGGATGATGAGGATGACGATGACATCGACGACGATGATGACGATGATGAAATCGCAGCTTACAACACGGATCTGCAAGAGATCGGAGCCGACGACGACAATGAAGATGATGAAGCAGTCGTTCCTGGCAGTATCGAAGACGATTTGAGCGTAATCGATGACGATGACGACGAATTTGATGATGACGACGATGATGAAGAGTAAGCTGCGGCTTGCTCTTTTTTGGCTCTTTGTCAACTAGTGTTGGTAGAGTGAAATCAGTAGAATATTACAAGCGGCTAGGCAGCTCTTCTGTCTAGCCGTTTGTTTGTCGTTAGTTTTAGTTTTCTAAAATACTTTCCTCTGTATAAAAAGATTCGTTCTCTGAAATTATAGAAGTTTCTGAAACCATAGGCGACACGTTTTAATACCTTGATATGGTTGTTCAAGCATTCTAGTGGGCC
>NZ_CACSLH010000051.1 GCF_902706605.1 Enterococcus sp. CSURQ0835
TAATGGTTTGACGCATAGATGGAATCCCAAATAAATATTGAATGAACACTAACTTGATCAAGACAACGGGGTCAATACTTGGACGCCCTAAAGTAGAATACGTTGATTCAACAATAGGATAAACAAAGTCTACAGTCTGACACGCTGCCTTAATAAAAGCAGCGTGTTTATTTTTTTGCATGAGCATAGGAATGATTTGAGAAAACTGAGAGATGTGCTTGTAAACTAAAAAATGATCGGTGTGCGGCGGGCAAAATCAAAAAAGCGGAATTTATCGACGCGGTGTCGGCTTTCGGTGTATTGGAATTGGATCGCATCTGCTGTGAAGACCCGGCTTTTGACACTGACAATATTCGTATCGTTTTGATTAAGATTAAGCAATTCATGGTCTTCTTCGGTCAAGTGATCAATCGTGATCTCTTTTTCAGCAAAGGAAATTTGTAAGCCTAATGTCTCTTCTAAGTAGCGATAGATTGAATCCCGCGCGATTTCGGTATCTAATTCAGGGATCAGATCGGTGGCTAAGAGGTCTTTATCTAGGATAACTTTTTTTCCTACAATTTGGCGGGTTCGAACAAGTGACCAACAGATCCGTCCAGTTTCAAAGCCCGTAATTTTTGCTAACGGTTCATCAATTGTTTTTTTGTATAAACTGACGACTTGTGTTTGACCTTCATAGCCGTAAGAGTTTTGAAGTTCTTTGTAACTGGTCAAACCGGAAACTGGAAAACGCAACTGCTCTCGTTTTAAAACTAAAGAACCTTTCCCTTGGATTTTTTGGATATAGCCGTTCCCCATTAAAACAGCTAGTGCTTTGCGGATCGTATCACGGGAAACATCATATTTTTGCCGTAAACTATTTTCACTAGGTAAGTAACTACCAGCGGGGTAGACTCCTTTTAAAATGTTACGCTCGATCGTCTGGGAGATCAATTCATACGTCTTCATCGTCTTCCTCCTAACTTGTACGGATAAGTGATTTTAGTATACGATCTTTCAAGCAGCTTGTAAAATAATCAACATAGTCTGTCGTTAGAAAATGATAAAAAAATTATTTAACTGGTCAAAAGAGAACTGCTTGTAGGGAATAAAACCAACATGTTTGATTGAAATAAGCATAAAAGAAACGTTTTCAAATAAAAGATGAACCCTTAGATGAAACTGCTCTCATTTAAGAAACTTTTCATTTTGAGGAAGCGCTTTACATAACTTGTTGTACTCGTTATAGTTGTTTTACAAATTGACTTGTGCGTACAAGTTATTCAGGAGGGATCTTAATGGGAAAGTATGAACAAGATGCAAAAGAACTTTTAACGCTGATCGGCGGCAAGCAAAACATTTCAGCTGTGACACATTGTGCGACCCGAATGCGCTTTGTTTTACATGATCCAAAAAAAGCACAAGAAGCTCAGATCGAAGACATTCCAAGTGTTAAAGGAATGTTCACTAATGCAGGACAGTTTCAAGTCATTATCGGCAATGATGTCCCAACTTTTTATAATGATTTTGTGGCAGTATCTGGTGTTTCAGGGGTGTCAAAGGATGCCGCTAAGTCAGCGGCGAAACAAAATCAAAATCCGATTCAACGAGCGATCACTTTGTTAGCTGAAATTTTTACGCCGTTGCTACCTGCAATTATCGTCGGAGGATTGATTTTAGGTTTTCGTAATATTTTAGAAGCGGTACCGATGGGCTTTCTTGCTGGTCAAACGATCGTCAAAGTCTATCCTTTTTGGAATGGGGTCAATAATTTTTTGTGGTTGCCAAGTGAAGCGATTTTTCACTTCTTACCAGTGGGGATCACTTGGAGTGTAGCTCGGAAAATGGGTGCCACAGAAATTCTCGGAATCGTTTTAGGGATCACGCTTGTTTCCCCACAATTATTGAATGCCTATGCAGTAAACAGTACAACTGCGGCTGAAATCGCAAAAGATTGGACTTGGAATTTCGGCTTTTTTTCAATCGATAAAATTGGTTATCAAGGTCAAGTCCTTCCGGCAATGTTGGCTGGCTTCTTGTTAGTTTACTTGGAACGTTTCTTCCGCAAACATATTCCAGAATCAATAGCTATGATTTTTGTTCCGTTATTTTCACTACTCCCAACGATCATTGCAGCCCATACGATTTTGGGACCTTTCAGTTGGAAAGTTGGTTCTTTGATTTCTGCGGCGGTAAATGCTGGTTTAACTTCACCGCTTAATTGGCTGTTTGGGGGAGTGATTGGTGCTTTTTACGCGCCATTAGTCATCACCGGGATGCATCACACGTTGATGGTGGTGGATTTACAGTTGATCGCTGATTTTGGCTCAACGAATTTTTGGCCAATGGTTTGTCTTTCCAATATTGCTCAAGGTGCGGCAGTCGCGGCGATCGTCTTTTTACACCGAGGCAATAAAAAAGAAGAGCAGATCTCAGTTCCGGCAACGATTTCTGCTTGGCTGGGGGTTACAGAACCTGCCATGTTTGGGATCAATTTGAAATATATGTATCCCTTTATTGCTGCTATGATCGGCAGTGGGATCGCTGGAATTTTTATCACATTGTTTAAGGTGCGGGCATTATCGATCGGCGTTGGGGGGTTGCCAGGGATTTTGGCAATTCGCCCCCAAGATTATGTGATTTTTGCAATCGGAATGGCCATTGCGATCGTAGTTCCATTTATCACGACAGTTTTATTTAACAAAGTCGGTCTGTTCAATAAACTTGATAAAGTTGAAGCCCAAATCCCAGTTGGCTTAGATGAAGTGGATCAATTGACGACGGCTGCGGGTGAAGTAGTTGCCGTTACTGCTCCGATTGCAGGTGAGTTGTTGCCATTAGAACAAGCCAAAGATCCGGTTTTTGCACAAGGAATGATGGGGCAAGGTGTTGTGATCGAACCGACAGCCGGTAAACTTTATGCGCCATTTGATGGACAAGTTAGTTTATTATTTCCAACGCTGCATGCGATCGGCTTAGTCAGTGATGAAGGCGTAGAGATGCTGATTCATATCGGGATCGATACCGTCAAGCTGGAAGGAAAATATTTCACAGCTCACGTCAAACAAGGTGATGCAGTCAAACGGGGGCAATTGTTGTTAGAATTTGATTTGACCGCAATCAAAGCAGCCGGTTATGAAACGCAAACGCCAGTCATCATCACCAATGCCGCCGATTTCCAAGTTGATCCAGTCTTCGAACAAAAAGCCGTGGATCAAACCCAACAGATCTTATCAGCAGTTAAAATCTAGTTTAGCGCCGACAATCGCTAGTTCGTTTAATGGGAAAAAAAGGAGACGATTAACTGTCTCTTTTCGGTAGTAGTTAGTCAATTGTTAAAAAGTAGGAGGAACAGAATTTTGTTCAAAGAAAAAGTTATTTACCAAATTTATCCGAAGTCATTTAAAGATACGACGGGCAATGGGGTCGGAGATTTAAATGGGATCATTGAAAAATTACCTTATTTAGCGGAACTTGGCGTAGAGATGGTGTGGCTGAATCCGATTTTTCCGAGCCCCCAAAAAGACAATGGGTATGACATCAAAGATTACATGGCAATCGATCCTTTATTTGGTACGATGGCTGATTTTGAAAATTTGATCGCTCAAGCCAAAGACTTGGGAATCGAAATCATGCTAGATATGGTGCTCAATCATGTGTCGACGGAACATCCGTGGTTTCAAAAAGCTTTAGCTGGAGATAAACGCTATCAAGATTATTTTATTTTACGCGATGAGCCGACTGATTGGGTCTCAAAATTTGGCGGTAGTGCGTGGGCACCATTTGGGCAAAGTGGAAAATATTATTTGCATCTTTACGATAAGACACAGGCTGATCTAAATTGGCGCAATCCAGAAGTCCGAGAAGCTTTGTTTGAAGTCGTAAAATTTTGGCAAGCAAAAGGTGTCAAAGGCTTTCGCTTTGATGTCATTAATGTGATCGGAAAAGATGAAGTGCTAAAAGATAATGATCAATTTGATGGCAAGCCAGAATATACCGATCGCCCCATCACCCATACGTATTTAAAAGAAATGAATCAAGCGACTTATGGCAACGACCCGGAGATCATTACCGTAGGCGAGATGAGTTTTACCACGGTAGAAAATTGTATTTTATACACGCAGCCAGAGCGCCACGAATTGACAATGACCTTTAATTTTCATCATTTGAAAGTCGATTACGAAAATGGGCAAAAGTGGACGGATGCACCGTTTGATTTTGAACAATTAAAAAGCTTATTTCACGAGTGGGGAACGCAAATGAGTGAGCAGACTGGCTGGAATGCGTGGTTTTGGAATAATCACGATCAACCGCGGGCATTGAACCGGTTTGTGGAAGTCGAACAATACCGTGAAGCGGGGGCTACCATGTTAGCCAGTGCGATCCACTTGAATCGAGGCACACCGTATATTTATATGGGCGAAGAGATTGGGATGATCGATCCGACATACCATTCGATTCATGATTATGTGGATATTGAAAGTCATAATGCCTATCAAGCTTTACTAGCACAAGGACTAACACCGGCTGCAGCTTTTGCGATAATCCAAAAAAAATCGCGGGACAATGCGCGGATTCCGATGCAGTGGGATACAAGTGCTAATGCGGGCTTTACGACCGGGACGCCGTGGTTAGCTAGTGACCAGCAAGCTGAAACGATCAACGTTGCCGCTGAAAAACATGGCGGCAAGATTTTTCCCTATTATCAAAAGTTGATCGCACTGCGAAAAAATTATCCCGTGATTGCACAGGGTACTTATGAAGCATTTGTCCCAGAACATCCGCAAGTCTATGGTTTTATTCGGCGCTACGAAAATCAGAGTTTACTAGTGGTGAATAATTTCTATGCTGCTGAGACGCTAGTAGAGCTACCCGCTGAATTTGTGGCTGGTGATGTTTTGATCACCAATACTGAATTGACAGAAGTGACGCAAAAATTGACTTTACAGCCGTATCAAACCGTCGCGCTATTAGTTGAACACTAAAGTAAAAAGTTGGTCGCAAAAAACTGTAAACAATAAAGCAAAAAGAAGTCGGACTTCTTTTTTACGTGGGTTGAGCTTGAGGGCAAACGTTTATTTTTTTCCGTTAGTTTTCCGTTAGATTTGTTTTGTAAGTTTAGCTCAAGGGGGGATCAAGATGAAACTTACAACGAATCACTTGAGTTATCAAACGAAACAACAACAAATTTTACGAGAGGTCACGTTGACAGTAAACTCGGGCACAATCTATGGATTACTGGGTCCAAATGGTGCGGGGAAATCCACCTTGATGAAATTAATCACCGGGATCATGCAGCCGACCTCAGGGACGATTTTATTTGATGGCCAGCCGTTAACGTTAACTGACTTGAAAAAAATCGGTGCGTTGATCGAACGACCAGCGATTTACGAAAATTTGACTGCGGCAGAAAATTTACGCGTCTTGTCATTACTGCTTGATTTACCGGAAGAAAACGCAGTCGAAGCATTAGACTTAGTCGAACTGTCAACCGGCAATAAGTTAGCGAAACATTTTTCATTAGGGATGAAGCAACGACTAGGGATCGCGATGGCACTTGTAAAAAAGCCCCAACTTCTAATTTTAGATGAACCAACGAATGGGTTAGATCCGGTGGGAATCGAAGCACTGCGGAACTTATTGAAAAAATTAGCTCAAGCTGGAATGACGATCGTCATCTCTAGTCATATTTTAGCCGAGATCGAAGTGATTGCTGATACGATCGGGATTTTAGTCGATGGTCGTTTACTCTATGAAGAAAAAAATCAACATCACGATTTAGAGGCCACCTTCATGGAACTGATCAAAGGAGGCGCACAACATGTTTAAGGCTAGTTGGTTGATGGAAAAACGGAGCGGTAACATGCGGTTGATCTGGCTGATGCCACTGTGCTTCAGTGCTTTTTCTTTGCTGTGGCGAGGTGCTGCTGGCCGGATCGATGACGTTCACAGTGTGTATGCCACAGTCAGTATCAATCTCAATACATTGTTGTTTTTGCCGATCACGTGTGCGTTATTAGTCAACAGTACGGTGAAGCGTCAAAAACAGTTACAACTATTTTTGACGAGTAACGGCGTAGATCAAAAACGATTATTTTGGCGGCAGCTAGTGGTCAACAGTGGTGAGCTTGCGATTATTTTAAGTTTAGAAGCCGTGATCGGGACACTCATCTTATTTATTTCAGGTGATGTGCAGTTTTTAGCTCCTAGTTACTATTGGTTTAGTTTAGCAGTTGTTTATTGCTGTACGTTGCCCGTACTAACGATTTCATTAGTCATCAGTCAGCTGTCCAATCGGATCATCACGTTACTGGTGAACTTTGGTTTAGGGATTGCCAGTGCGCTGATCGCGTTGACAAAATTTTGGTGGGCTCTGCCGTGGACGTATAGCATGCGAAGTGTGGCAAGTTTACTGGCTATTCATCCAAACGGGACGATCCTTCAGCCGAGCGATCCGGTTTATCATTTATTGCAGCCCGTGCAAAATGTTTGGCGTGCGCTGTTTTTGAGTAGCGCGATTTTTATTATTTTTCTTTTAGTCCAAGTGAAGATCGGAGGCTCAAAAAATGCTGCGCTTTCTTAAAGCAGAATGGCTAAAAACAAAACGAACGTGGGTTCCGCTGCTGCTAATTGTCTTACCGTTGTTGTATAGCGGTTTGTTCAGTTGGTATGTACAAGCGACACAAGGCAAAGCGTTACTGACACCGATTAGCTATCAAGCGTTTTTGTTTTTATTGCTCTTAGCTTGTCAATTTATGAGCGGGATTTTGATCGGCCTCGTAACGGAAACTGAACGGCAGGCAGGAAATTTTATCAATGATCTGACGATGGGCTTTACCCGTAATCAAGTCTGGCGGAATCAAATGGTTTTATATTTCAGCTGGCTCGTGCTTGTTTTCAGTTTGGCGATTGGGAGTTTTTGGTGGCTGAGCAGGGGGCCATTTACAGGAAAAATGTTGTTGACAAGCGGAGTGGTGTGCGGTTTAACGGCATTGATCTTACCGCTACATTATATGTTAGCGCTAAAATTTCAGCTAGCTGGTCCGATTTTTTTCAGTTTATTTTGGTTGATCTTAAGTTCAGTGGGCGGGGAATTTAATTTGTTAGGACCCTTCTGGCAATTCTTACCACCCGTTTATCCAACGAAACTTTTAGTAACCGGTGGTCCATTGGGCTGGTATTTATTTTTAGGTGTTTGCGCTGGTGCTCTTTTTTATTTTGTGGGGCAATTCTGGTACAATCGGTTTAATCCAGCGAATACAAAGGAAGAGTAAGATGGAAAAAATAATCGTTATTGATGATGACCACGATCTATTACAACTACTGCATAAAGCGCTCGTTAAAGTCGGTTATCAAGTGGAAACGTACGATTCAGTGAAAGCTGTGACGATCCAGCAGTTGAATCAAGCGGATCTAATTATTTTAGATGTGATGTTACCCGATGAAGATGGTTTTTCATATTTGCGTCAACAACGCGCTGTGATCGCGCCACCAGTGATTTTTTTGACGGCTAAAGATTTTGAGAAGGATTTAGTAGAAGGTTTTGCCAGTGGTGGGGATGATTATATCACGAAACCATTTTCGTTGAAGGAATTACGAATGCGGGTGGCAGCGCATGTGCGGCGTGAAAAAAGAAGTCCGCAGTTGCGTTTAAAATCAGGAACGGTCTGGGTAGATTTAATTGCGCAACAATTTTATGTTGGCGAGACACCGTTGGAATTGACCGCCGCTGAATTTGCGATCTGTAAGCTATTGTTACAAAATAAGCCTCAGATTTTTGCCAAAGAGACGATCTACACGACCGTTTTTGGTTATGACGCGACAGGAGACAGCCAAACGACGATCACCGAACGAATCAAAAACATTCGCCATAAGTTTGCGACATTTGATTTAAATCCGATCGAAACAGTGTGGGGGGTAGGGTATCGATGGCGCGGAGTTTAAAAGGCATCTTGATCCGTTTTGCGCTAATGGAAGTTTTGGGTTTTTTAGGCGTCGTTGGGATTTTGAGTCTCCTTATTTGGGGATTGATGGGCAGTCGACTGATCGGATCAGCCCAAGAATTAACTCAACAAGCCGATCAGCTCACCCAAAAAATCCAGCAAAAAAATTTTTCTCCCCAGCAAATCCCACCTTATTTTGCGTATGAAATCACGGATAAAAAAGGCAAGATCGTCGCCTCGACTTTTACTTCCCGTGATCACAAAGCTTTGGTTCACGCGAAAAACACCGGACGCTACCAAACCGCTAACAGCGCATTTAATATGCAAGAGTATCGGTATATCGTAGGAGCTAAGTATAATGTCGGCTTACGATTTTTGATTTCTGGTTATTTTCGCAATCCTACGCTGTACAAACTGTTTCCCCGGATCGACCTGCTGGTGGTCGTAAGTTTTGTCTTGCTGTTAAGTGTAAGCAGTCTGCTGATCTTGCGCCATTTTGCTAAAAAATTGCAGCAAGAATTACATAAAGCCGCAGAATTAAATGAACATTTGCTGGTGCAAGATTTAACTTATGAACCAGCCGCGAGTTCGATTACAGAGATCCAACAGTTGATCACTGGCATGGATCGCTTGAAACACGAGTTGGCGGCTTCATTAAAAAGTCAGTGGCAAAAAGAGCAGCAGTTGACGGAAAGTATCCAAGCTATCACTCATGACATCAAAACACCGATCTCGATCATGCAAGGCAATGTGGAGCTGCTGGCCGAAGATGAACCTGAACAAGCCGAGCTACAAGTGATCTTGCGAAATTTAGCCCGGCTGAATGATTATGTGGATGAATTAAAAGTCATCTCTGCATTGGCACCTGCTAAAACTTCAACTGAAAGTATTTCAATTGAGCTAGTGGAGCATTGGGGGCAAATCGGGGCAGCTTTAGCTAAAGCCCACCAGCTAAATTTCAAGCTAGGACCACTTGAAGCTAGTCAGAAAAAAATTAACTCCGCCGATTTGACTCGCGCGTTAGAAAATATTTTCAATAATGCAGTCGAACATACAGCAGCAACCGGTGAGATCCGTTTTTCGGCTTATCATGCAGCGGGTTATTATTGGCTGACGATCCAAAACAGTGGTGGCTTTTCTGAAGCTGCCTTACGTCATGGCAAAGAGCGTTTTTTCACCGAGAAGACAGCTCGAACCAACGAACATTATGGTTTAGGACTGACGATTGCAGCACAACTCGTTTCCCAAAGCGGCGGCACATTGTTTTTAAGCAATACGGACACTGAGGCTCAAGTCAAGCTACGATTTTAATTGCCGCAATAGTTCGCTTCAAAAAAAACGACAAGCACGGCTACTTATTTACGAACCATTTTTTCTAAAATGAAATAGAATTTCTGCTCGCTCCTGATTTCTTTAATATCCATCAGACCAAGTAGTGTGTGTTCATCGATTTTTCGAAAGACATCGATGATCGCTTTTTGATCATAAATCATCGCAGGACTGATGTGCTCGCGGTATTCGATTTCGCGTAAGCGGGCACCGGATTTTTTTGTTTGTAACAAAAATGGGGCAGCTCCGCGAATTTTCGCGACAACAGCGCGTGGGATCTGTTCCACTCCAGCAAACAAAGGGAGACGCCCCGCATCCATTGCATATAAAGTACCATTCCGTTTTTCCATCACGAGAGGATAGACTTCTTCGGGGTTTTTAAAATATTTGCCATACCAGCCACACGCGGTGAGTAAACCTTCTAGTGGATGACCTGTGGTAAGTTCAGTTCCTTTCCATAAACCAGTGAGGTGGGAACAGTCAGGTGAAGGCAGGGAATCAAACCACGCGAGGGCTTCAGTTTGTGTCAATGATTTAGGTTGCATGGACAAGACCTCCTTTTAGAAAAGTGAGTAGTCGTTGTTACAAGTAATAATTTCAGTGTAGCATAAATTTGGTCAAAACTACTCGGCGGAGCAGGTAGATGCTTTCTACTAGTCAAACGAAGCGACGCATGTTTTGGTTTTTTAGGCTGAACGAATGAATCATTAAAAAACGAGTAAAGTTTGTGCTTTACTCGCTTTTTTGATTGGAGCTGATCGTAATTTAGCGTAAAATAAATCAGCAGCAGAAACCAAATCAATCGAGGTGTCACATGTTCAAAAAAATTTTTTATCACATGCAATCGAATCAAATTCAGCGAGGGTTATCACAATGGAAATCTTAACCGCTCTTTTATTTAGCTTACGGGAAAAATTGCCACCGGTGATCACAAAATTCACCTTAAGTATTTTGATCTTAGGCGCGGCAGCTTTTGCCGGTCTATTCGGCTACGGAACCCTCTTGCACCTAGCACAAGGAAATTATTCCTTTGCGAGTTTATTGTTCACCGTCTTTGCTTTATTTGCCGCGGTCGTCTTATTTTTAGTCACGTTGTTGTTTTCATTACGAAAAACGAATCCGATCTTAGAGATTGTGATCGCAAGTTTGAATTTTATTTTCTTTTTAGGCTTACTGCTGTTTTCCGTGAGTGATCCTTTACCGGGCTTTCAAAAAATCAGTTTGATCATTTTTGCATTAAGCGGTAGTTTGGCGTTTGGGTATAATAGTTTCAAACGTTTAAGATAAGATTAAACCAGCCGTTTGTCATCTAAATTTAATTTGTTATTTGACTAAAACTACATCTTACGGTGATAAACAAAAATAAATAAGGTGCGTTATAGTTAGCGTTTCATCAGTTGACGGCTTGAACGCCACCTTTTATACTCTAAACTAACGTCTGAGACAAGGCCTAGACTGGAGAGGATGGAGTATGAAAAAAACTTTTTTAACTAGTTTGCTGGTGGTAGTTTTTGAAAGTTTCACATTATCAGTATCGGCGCTAGCAACTGAAAATCAAACAGTTCAAGTGTCAGCTACAAAAAATTCGACTATGACAGTCTTAACTGATACGTCAACTGTTGCAAAAAATTCCGAGAATCCAACTTCTAGTGAGACAATAAATTCGACTGAATCAGGTGCAGCAACCGGTACAAGTGTTTCTTCATTGCCAGCCAGCAAGCCCGCTCAAACAACTAAGCCGGCTGCAACGAATCAAGTTGGAGTTCCGACCCAGCAAACTAATTCGCCAGCTCAACCAGCAAATCCTAATCAAAATGAAATCCAATCCAATTCGACAACCCAAGGATCAGAAAATCCTGCGACGACCAATCAATCAGAAGTCCCGCAACCAGTTGTCCCAAGCGAACCTAGTACAGTCCAACCGAGCGTTCCGAGTGTTCCTAATGAAACGACTGGAAAAAATTCAACTGAGCCGGAGAACCCGCAGCCTAGCACGTCAGCTGATCCTGCTGGAACGTCAACAACCTCACAGCCCAACGGAACAACAGGAACGACGACAGAAGTGCCGAGTCAATCGACTGGACACACGACTGAACCTAGCTCTCAGCCTGCAAAACCAGGGCAGTCAACGACTTCAGGATCGTCCAGGCCAGCACATAGTGAAGAACCGACAAGTTCGACTACAACGGAAGGATCTACAACAACTAGTGAATCCCGCACATCAACTACTGAAACCACGACTGCTTCAAGCTCGACTTCAGTAAGCAGTCGTGAACAATCGACATCAGCTACTGGTGTTCAAACTGAAAGTAGTTCAGTAGGTACCAAAAACCATACTGGACAAAAAACGGACAGAGCTCTTCGAACGGCGCTAGCAAAAATGGAACGACAAATCGAAGTGGGGGATAAAGCCCAAATCGCACAAGCGCTGCAAGAGCAGATGTTTGCAGAAGACAACGCGCAATCTACCAAAGAGCAGATCCGTCCAGTCAATTGCCATCCATCTTTGAAAAATCCGATTACGCTTCCCGACGGCTCTAAAATCATCGGTATGAAAAAAGGATTGCCGATCGTCCAAAAGCCTAATGGAAAACTCATCGTCGCCTCACCTGCCGAAGTTGGGGCAAAAGTTCAAAAAGATGGTTCGTTAGTAGTGATCGATAAAAATGGGAAAACACGGGTCTTGCCAAAGACTGGTGAAAAAGATAATCACCTGATCCCGTTGATCGGAAGTATCTTAGTTTTAGTCAGTGGGATTTTTTATAAATATACGCGAACTAAATTTATCTTTGAATAAACTAAAAAGGTCGTGATCGAAACGAATTCGGTCACGACTTTTTTGTATTATAGCTGTAGTGCATAATAGCTTATGCCAATTACGTATTAGTCAGCGCTGACTTTTTTCAGTATGCTAAGCATAAAGGAGGAGAGTCTGATGCATGCTTTTAAGTTGCTAATACTTATTAGTTTGTTTTTCGGTTTGACTGCTTGCCAAAGTGTGAAGCCAGTAAAATTGCCAAAAGAACCAAGTCCAAAAGAAAAAAATTTTTCAGCTGTATCTGTAAAGATCAAAGGCAAAACTTATCAGCTCCATTTAGCGAACAATGACACCACGCACGCATTTATAAAAAGATTACCACTAGAATTGACGTTACAGGAGCTAAATGGCAATGAGAAATTTCAAGAGCTGCCGTTTGAATTACCCACGGATGAACAACCAATCCAACAAATCCGCAAAGGGGATGTTTTACTATTCGGTTCGCGGACTTTAGTCATTTTTTATGAAGATTTTCCGACCCACTACAAATATACCCGCATCGGTAAACTAGCTCCGCATCAAGTAGATTCTCTGAAGTCAAATACTTCAGTTCAAGTAAAAATAGCCCGTCCAAAATGAAATCCGCATGTTTTTTAATTCACTAGTGTTGCACAAATAATTTCAGAAAAATCTGAAAACTATGTTTCATTCAAAATTGCAAAAAAGTCGAATGCTTACGCAGCGGATGACTTTTATTCCAGAAATTGTACGTTTTATTAAATTGA
>NZ_CACSLH010000052.1 GCF_902706605.1 Enterococcus sp. CSURQ0835
ACCATCTAACGGATGTTTTGACATCATCGCTCTCATTCCTTTCAATAGCATTGAATTCGTTTTCAATTCTATTATAAAAGAAAAGACTGTAAACATCATCCAAAAAGGGACTTTGTCTACAGTCTGACCTTTGAGCGTTTTGCTCAAAGGTTTTTTAGCTTTAACGAATCACTGCGCCCAATTCACTTTCTAATGCTTTGGTACATTTTTTCATGGCACTATTGATCTCTTCATCTGTTAATGTCGCTTCGGGATTAACAAAGGTCAACGTGTACGCCAGTGATTTTTTACCAGCTTCGATCTTTTCACCTTGGTACACATCAAAGATCGTTACGTGTTGCAAGAACCGTTTCGCGGATTTTTTGATCGTAGCGATAATATCAGCGTTTGAGATCGTTTCATCGACTAGTAATGCGATATCGCGATTGACTGCTGGATATTTTGAAACTGGTTCAAAAACAAGTGGCGCTTGTTCAAAGGCTAAAACGGCCGCTAGATTGAATTCAGCCACAAAAGTCGCTTTGACTTCGTATTGTTGCGCGATCGTTGGGTGGATTTGCCCGACAAAACCAATCACCTCATCTGCTAAATAGATCGCTGCGGTTTGTCCTGGATGCATCGCTTGAAGTTCAGTCGTCGCTTTGAAGCTGAGCTGATCAGCTAGACCAAGACCGGCAAAGATTTCTTCTACCAGCCCTTTCACCGTGAAATAATCGACGGCTTCAGCTTGTTGCGCCCACGTTTTTGGCTGCCAGTTTCCAGTCAAAGCGATCGCAAAATGATTTTCTTCCAGCGGCAGATCTTTTTTGGGATCATGCGCTTGGTAAAAGACCCGACCGATCTCATAAAAAGCCACATCTTTATTTTTCCGTGCAACGTTATACGCTAGATCTTCTAACAAGCCGGTAATTAGATTTTGACGCAATGTCGAACGCTCTTCACTCATCGGCCAAGCAACTTGAGTCAATTTGCTCGTCTGCAAACTGAACTGCTGAGCTTTTTCTGCTGTTGTTAACGCATAACTGATGGCTTCAGTCAATCCGGCACCTTCTGCTAAGCTCCGCAATTTTCGCGTTGTTTTTTGCTCAGGCGTCAAGTAGCCTGCTACCGTTTGACCGCTTGGTAAAGTTGAAGGTAAACGGTCATAACCGTAAATACGCGCGATTTCTTCCATCAAATCAGCTTCGATCGAAATATCCCAGCGGCGCGGTGGCACGCTGACCACAAACGTCTCACCGATTTTTTCTAACGGAAAGTCTAATGCGTGAAAGATCTGTTCAATGTCTTCATCGGTCAATTGCGTCCCTAAGAAGCGATTCACATGTGCTAAAGTCGTGGTGACTTCTACCGCTTGTGGTGTCACTTCAGTCCCTTTGACAGAACCTTTTAAAACGGTTCCGCCGGCTAACTCCACGATCAGCGCGCTAGCTAGTTCACCCGCTAGACTAATCGTCGCTTGGTTGATTCCTTTTTCAAACCGCATAGAAGACTCGCTACGTAAATTATATTGTTGTGACGTTTTGCGCACATGAGTGTGATCAAAAAGCGCCATCTCTAGTGCTACTGTCGTCGTTGAATCTGTGATCTCAGAATCTAAACCGCCCATCACACCTGCTAAAGCCACCGGTATTTCTCCATTAGTCACCACGATATCGGCTGGGTTTAATTTCCGCGCTTCCCCATCTAAAGTCGTGAAATCTTCCGCGTCTTTTGCTCGGCGAACGACGATTTCTTGACTGCCTAACTTATCGTAATCAAAGGCATGAAGCGGTTGACCAAATAATAACAAAATATAGTTGGTGATATCGACGACATTACTGATGGGACGAATTCCTTCATTCATCAAACGATTTTGCAACCATTTCGGACTCGGTGCGATCTTGACGCCTTCAATTACCCGGATCTCGTAATGAGGTGCATCTTTAGCATCGGTGACGGTCACTTTGATCTTATCAGCGACTGATGTGTTCCCCTCGGTCAACTCAACGGCTGGAAAATTCACTTTTTTGCCATAGATCGCTCCGACTTCATGGGCGACCCCGCGAATGCTCAACGCATCGGCGCGGTTGGGTGTAACCGAAAGATCGATGATCGTGTCGTCCATGTCTAAATAAGGAAAAACAGCTTCTCCAGCTACTGCATCAGCTGGCAAATAGTAAATGCCATCAGCAAATTCTTTCGGTACGACTGAATCACTAAACCCGATCTCTTGTAATGAGCAGATCATGCCGTTTGAAACTTGCCCACGCATCTTGCCTTTTTTGATCTTGACGTTGCCGGCGATTCGCGAACCAGGTAAAGCTACGATTACTTTGACCCCTGCTTTGATGTTGGGTGCGCCACAAACAATTTGGGTCAATTCAGCTTCTCCGATATCCACTTGGCAAATCGACAAATGATCTGAATCTGGATGCGGTACACATTCTTTGACGTCTCCTACGACGATTTTTTTCAATCCTTCAGCCGGTACATGTGTCCCTTCGACTTCGATCCCCGTCAAAGACAAGCGATCGGCTAACGCTTTAGGTGTCACGTCTGTTAGATCGACGTATTCACTTAACCATTGATATGAAACTAACATCTCGCTTTATTCCCCCTTAAATTGTTGTAAGAAACGTTGATCGTTCAGATAGAAATTCCGGATATCATTGACTCCGTAACGCAACATCGCGACCCGGTCTGGTCCGATCCCAAATGCGAAACCTGAATACACTTCTGGGTCGATCCCAGACATTTTCAAGACATCAGGATGCACCATGCCGGCACCTAAAATCTCGATCCAGCCGGTATATTTACAAACGTTACAGCCTTTGCCGCCGCATTTAAAACAGCTGACATCCACTTCAACAGAAGGCTCAGTAAACGGGAAATAACTAGGACGCAAACGAATCTTGCGGTCAGCTCCGAATAATTCTTTTAAAACGACTTCTAATGTACCTTTTAAATCCGCCATCGTCACACCTTTATCAACGACTAAGCCTTCGATCTGATGGAATTGATGACTATGAGTCGCATCATCGGTATCACGGCGAAACACTTTTCCTGGTGAGATCATCCGCAACGCGCCTTTAGAGAAATCATGTTGTTCCATCGTCCGAGCTTGGACTGGTGACGTATGCGTCCGAATCAAAATATCATCTGAAATGTAAAAGGTATCTTGCATATCACGTGCCGGATGATCTTTAGGTAAATTCATCCGTTCAAAATTATAGTGATCGGTCTCGACTTCTTGGCCTTCCACAACTTGATAGCCCATGCCAACAAAAGTATCCTCGATTTCTTCCATCACTTGAGTCAAAACATGACGAGTGCCATGAGTCAAACGTTTTCCAGGCAATGTCACGTCGAGCGTTTCACTAGCTAAAGCTTTTTCCAAAGCAACTTTTTCTAATTCAGCTTTTCGTTGTTCGATCGCGTTCGTCAATAAATCGCGGATCTCATTTGCAAACGCACCGACTTTAGGACGTTCTTCCGCACTTAAATCTTTCATCCCTCGCAGAACTTCTGTGATGGGACCTTTTTTTCCTAGGGTCTCGACTCTAATTTGATCGACCGCGCTTAACTCATCTGCAGCGGCGATCTTAGCTAACGTCTGAGTCTTTAGGGTTTCTAATTGGTCTTGTAAACTCATCTGTTTCTTCCTTTCTTTTTGCTTTGGGTCACGAAAATGGCTGGTCGAGCGCTTAAAAAGCAACAAAAAAAGACCTCGCTTCCTATCTAAAGGAACGAGGTCTCGCGTTACCATCCTAATTCGTTGAAAATCTCCAACGCACTTACTTATTTAACGGTCCATGACCGGTCAAAATGACAAGCTCCGAAAGTGAACTTCATTTTTTGAATCCTTAGTCTGCTTTCAGTCTGCGGCAGTCATTCCCTACAAGGTTCGCCAAATTACTCTTTTTCATCAACGCTTTTTGTCGTATTCAACTATGTGTCCATCTTACAAGAAAAAAATTCTTTTAGCAACTACATTCTTGATCGGTGATCCACGTTTCGCCCCAAACATGTAATTCGGTGATCACTTGCTTTAAGGCATATCCTTTATCCGTCAAACAATAATCCATGCGTTTTTGATTTTCACAGGCGATTGAGCGGCCGACTAAACCTTCTAATTCCAATTCTTTCAAGCGCTCCGTCAACACCCGATCACTGACATTCGGGATTTTGGCTGTGAGATCAACAAAGCGTTGCGGACCATCTTCCAATAAGACATCGATGATTAGACCATTCCATTTTTTTCCTAAGATCGAAAAGGCTTTTTCAAACTTCGGACATAATGAAAACTCCGTTGTTTTTACTTGTTCCATTTGTCTCACCTCGGTTCTCCCTCAGTATACCACATTACTTACAAATGATAAGTAACTTGGATCAACTTTTGAAATTTTCTAATAGGTCTACGGTTTGCTGACCACGCAGGAAAATGAGATTCAAGGAGGTAACCGGTTTATCTTTCGCTTTTTCTAACGCTTCTTTGTACAAATACAATTGACCGCGATACCGAGCGATCAACGCGTCTTTGCGAGCAGCTGAAAATTGATCCGTTTTGAAATCATAGACTACTAAGTGATCATCATATTCCACATACCCATCAATGATCCCATGCACAAGCAGTGAATCAGCCGCCTGATACTCTTTAAAGACTTGTTGAGCCGGTAATAACATCGCAAACGGTTCCTCCCGCGACAGTCGTGTCACGTCTTTTTGCAACAGTTGGCCTAAATCCGTTGCCAAAAAGGCTAAGATGGCTTGTTGATCGATGGCTGTTGCGATTTCTGGTGTCAATGTTTTTTGGGCAACCAGTCCAGTTATAAAATCAGCTAAAAATTCAGCAGTGATCGTTTCCTCAAGCGGTAATAGTTGCATGACTAAATGCGTAGCACTCCCGATCTCAGTAGCTGAAAGTTCCGTCTGTTGTAAAAAACGCGGTGCTTCAAAGCCATCTGCGGTAAAACGATAACGTGTCTGGGTTGTCGCTTGCTCTAAGCTCAGCGGATCGGCATCCCGATTATCCGGATCGTCATAGAGACGTTTTAATTCAGAGACCGATTGATAACTAGTCGTAGTCGTCGCTTCCTTGTACGGATACATAAAGTTCAACTGTTGTTCGAACTCTTTGACATCAACAACTTGAACCTCTGGTAGCTCACTTGTTTCTAAAGTAAAAGTTGAAAGGCGTCGCTCAATTTCCTCTGGTGTGACAAAAGTCAGCTCAAATGGTGTTGGATCTTGTTGCAGCATTGGAAGTTTTACCACATCATAGTCGTTTTGTTTTAATTTTGGATGACGGAACAACGCTTGTCCGATCAAGTTCAGTGGCGTATTTTTTTCACTGTCGCGTAGCTTCACGCCCAAAACTAATTCGTTTTCTGTAGCCGCTTTGCTCCATGTTTTGACAGCTTCTGCTTGGTCGGCATAAGAACCGACTAAAAATAATTTTTGCTCTGCTCGCGTCAAGGCGACATACAACTTTCGCAATTCTTCTGACAATAATTTTTGGGCTTTGACTTTGCGAACTGCATCAAAAGCCAAAGTGGAAATGCGAACACGTTGTGGGTCTAAAAATTTGATCCCCAAACCTAATGCTTCATCAAAAACATAATTTTTCCGCAAATCCGTCACATTGAATTCTTTGCTGAGATCTAATAAAAAGACGACTGGAAATTCAAGTCCTTTACTCCCGTGGATCGTCATGACGCGTACAGCATCGGTATTTTCGGCTTTTTGGACTTCACCTAGATCTTTATCTTTTTCTTGCATCTTTTCAATAAATCGAATGAACTGATACAAACCTCGGAAACTCGTCTTTTCATAGTCTTTGCTGCGATCTACTAACGCTAATAGATTGGCATGGCGTTGCGCTCCTGCTGGCAGTCCTAAAACATAATCCAAATAGGCAGTCTCGTCATAAATCTTCCATAACAGATCAGCCAGTGCTTCTCGGCGAGCAAATTCCCGCCAAGTCGTTAAATGTTGATAAAAAGCTGTCAACTTCTCGCTTGTCTCATTGTGATTTTGCTTACAGTACGTTTGACTTGCCTGATAAAAATCTGTTTGCCGATCACTGATCCTGATCTGGGCCAATTCTTCTTCGTCTAGCCCCGCGATAGGTGAACGTAAGACTGCCACTAACGGGATATCTTGATACGGATTGTCGATGACTTGCAAAAGCGAGATGATCGTCTGTAACTCTGTTGTTTGAAAATAATTTTGCGTATCATTGATCTCGAGCGGGATATTCAACTCTTTGAACACATCTAAGATCGTTAAATTATTATTTTTCGTAGGAGCCAACAAAACGATATCTTGATAGGCGATCGGGCGCATGGTTTTTGATTTTTTATCATAGATTTCAAAACCTTGATCCACCAGTTCACGGATCTTAAGCCCTGTCAAATAAACTTCACCGGCCGTCTTATCTTCGATCCAATCGGGTGCTGGTGCATCTTTTTCATAGATCAATAATTCTGTCGCAAAATTCGAGCTAGCGGGAAAATCAAGAAAGCCATTGACCAGTTCTGCTTCTTGATCATATTCGATCTGACCGACTTGCTCGTCCATCAATTGTTTGAAAATCAAATTAGTAAAATCCAACACTTCTTTACGCGAACGGAAATTTTCAGCTAGAATGATCCGTCGACCACCCGCTTCATGGGCGAAACGATGATACTTCTCGATAAAAAGGGTCGGATCAGCTAACCGAAAACCATAAATCGATTGCTTCACATCGCCAACCATAAATAGATTCCCCGGATCAGTTCTCGTCAGCTGCTGCAAGATCGTCTCTTGCAGTTGATTCGTATCTTGGTATTCATCCACCAACACTTCTTGAAAACGCCCCCGATAATACTCGCCGGCTTCTGCAGTCTGTAAGATCTGCAAAGCAAAGTGTTCCAAATCATTGAAATCCAACAATCCTTTTTCTCGTTTTTTAGCCGTAAATTGAGTGATGAATGCTTTTTCAACGCGAACGAGTTCAGCCACCAATTCGCCAGCTGCTTGCAAATGCGCAACTTGTTGTTCTGGTGATACCGCAAACAACCCTTTTGTTTTCAAATCGGTCAAATACGTTTTGTTGAGATCCCGTTGTGCCTTCGCTTGGTTGGACACTTCTTTGATCTCAGGCGTCGCTTTTTTCCCTCGCGGACTAGGATAACGTTCAAAGTTCATTCCTTGTGCCAGTTCAAACGCTGCAGTCAACTCATCGGCAGCAACTTTTTCTTTGATTTGTTGGACCGCTTGTAATTCGGTTGCAGCTAGCTGTTTGATTTTTAACAACGTGTCATCTGCTTCAGTCAATTGGATCATTTGCTGGTAACGAGTCTCGCTATTTTCTAACGACAGTAACAGATCTGGTTTGAGAGTCGTCTGATAAAGCGGTGAATCCGTCAGTTGCGCGACCTGATAATTTTTCAGCAATGATTCAAGCCACGTAAACGGTTCAGGATTGGCGCGCGCAAATTCATATAAAGCCAAAATAAGCGTCGTTAACCCGTCATCACTGCGATCACTAGAGAAATTCTCCGTCAAACGATAAAAGACCGGATCTTCCTGACCATAAAACTGTTCCCGCAATTCGTCCCAGACATCTTCTTTTAATAGCAATGTCTCCGTCTCATCTGTTAGCATCCGATACGTCGGATCTAATTCGATCAAATAAAAGAAACGCTGGATCACTTTCGAACAAAAAGCATGCAAAGTAGAGATATTGGCTAACGGTAGCAGTGCCAGTTGTCGGGTAAAATGATTTTTCAATTCTTGATCGCTTTCTTCATTGATCGCTTCTTGCAAAGCACTTTGGATTCGTTCTTTCATCTCGGCTGCCGCAGCTTCCGTAAAGGTCACCACTAATAATTGATCAACCGATAAATGATCGCGTTTGATTTTTTCGATCACTCGTCTAACCAAGACTGCCGTTTTCCCAGAACCTGCAGAAGCAGAAACTAATAAATTGTCTCCTTGATCGTAAATCGCTTGCCACTGGTTATCTGTATAACGTTCATTCGGGGTCTTAGGCGGAATCACTGATCTATTTTTCATCGTCTGCACCCCCCGTTTCTGGTTTTGTTTCTGGTTTCATATCCGTTTGTTCTTTCATCCGTTCTAAAATCTCCGGTTTTTCCAAATTTTCTAGTCGATGGTAATTATTTTCTTTCAACATCACATCGAACTTACAAATACTGCGGAACGGACAAGTTTGACAGGCGATCCGTTCTTTGTTTTTATACGCGGGATTTAATTTCAGCTCCCCATTGATCAGATCATTACCCGCCGTTAAGATCTGCTGGCGATTATAAGTACGTAACAACTCGATTTCTTCATCCGTATAAAATTTATCTTTCGCCCGGCTCACCACTAACTGGCCTTGCTTGTCTTTTTTTAGCGGAAAAATCAGTGATGATTCTCCTTCTGCCAGACTATGATCCAATTGTTCGAAAATCGCGGGATCATTCGCAAATAATCCATCATAGCGATAAGCTTTTAAAATCTCTTCGTTGATATTCTCAGCGGATTTCAAAACAGGATTGTGAACGTGCAAATAATACGCGCCGATTGGTTTGACGCTTTTAGTTTGCCCAAAGTCACGCAACGCGACATCGAGGTACGTGATCAGCTGCAAAGCCAAACCGTAATACGCGTCGACTAAATCAAAACTGCGGCTGCTGGATTTATAATCGATGACACTCAAATAGTCAGACTCAGGTCCCCGCAATGTATCTAGCCGGTCGATCTTCCCACGGATCGCTAGTTCGCCACCATTATTCAAGTGCAAATCGATCCCAGGAATTCCTTTTTCTCCTGCGATCGAACCGAAAATGACTTCTGTCGCATACGGCTTCAGATCAGTGCGTAGATTTTGCTGGACTAAGCCCCAGCTGACTTTGCGGATCGTTTCAGAAAGTTGGTAGCGGATATAATTCATTCGGGCTGATTCGCTTAAGATCCGATAGCGCTTCTCACCAAAAATCTGTTGTAACAATTGATCCGCTAATTGTGTCCGCTGGTTTTCGGTCAATTGCAGCAAATCTAATCCTTGTTCGTGGATCAATTTGAAAAAGCGATCCAGTGCTTCATGATAAAATTCACCCGCATCAGCAAGCGTTAAGCCATAAACGGTTCGTTCTTTCAGCCCTAAGCCAAAATTAGCAAAATACTTGTACTGACAATTATAAAAATTTTCGATCCGCGAAACAGAAACGTGTAGATTTTTACCATACATTTTCTCAGCTGTTTCAGGTAATAACGCTTGCGGAACATTCAAGGCTGTCAAACTTGCAAAAACTCGTTTAGCTAAAGTTGAGAGCGAACTTTTTTTGATCAGCTGCCCTAAGCTCAACCAATCAGCTGGCAATGGCTGATGTGCATCTTGGGCCAAACGTTGCAAACAGTTCAAATCCGTCAAAAGCGTTCGCCAACTCCCCAAGTAAGTTCGTACTTCAGTCGTTAGATTCAAACTCCCCTGCTGCTGGACCGGAATCGCCAATCCTTTACTCAAGCGGGTCAAAAAGTTCGAGATCTCCAATCGCTTTTCTCCGTCCAAGCTTGCGGCATACGTCAAATACAATTTATCTGTCGCCGACAAAAAAACGGTATAAGCTAAATACGGTTCGTCATTGACTCGGCTGCTGTTAGCGGCAGGCAAAAATTTTCCCGTCGGTAACACAGCATTTAATTGTTCCCGTTCTTCTGGTGAGAGTAATCCTTGATCTTCAAAACGAGCAGGAAACGTTTTACTGTTCAAGCCTAATGCAAAAGTGACTTTCGATTGGCCAATCCGTGCAAGTTCCAAATCATTGATGTTGACTTGGTCGATCGCAGTTGGGATCTTACCATAATCTAAATTTTGGAGCCCCGCTAAAAAGATCGCTTGAAAATCTAGCCAAGAAAACTCTTCCTCACCATAAATCAAGACATATTCATCTAACAACGCGACGAATGCTTGCCATGTTTGCTCGTGGTTGCGGGCTTTTTCCAATTCACCGCGTGCCACTTCTTGATCACGCCAAAAGAGCAACTGCCGTTTCACTCCGACTTGTTCTAAAAAGTGATAAAAGATTCCGGCAGCTTGTTGACCGTTGTGAGCTGCTTTGATTTTTTCAAAAAACGCCGGTAAGCACTGCTGGACTGCTAAACGAACAGTATTGGCTGCTGTTTCTTGTACTTGAGCTAACGCTTTTGCTTGCTTGCTGGCTTTTTCATCCACAAATTGCCACGGCTCCGCCTTTGTCCAACGACTGCCTTTAAAATTGTAAGCTAAACACGCATTTTCACACTGATCGATCTGTGTTCGAAAGACTTGCTGTTTGCTTTGCCAATTATCAGCTTGCCAATCAAATGGGACGAATAATTCTGTTCGCAACAAACGGAAAACATCATTGATGCGGTAATGATACGTGTCAACGGCAAACAACGCTTCTAAAAATTCGATCAGTGGATGATTGACCATCACTTGATTTTGATCTAAGTAGATCGGAATCTCCAGTTGAGCAAATAGCGGCACCAAAGTTCCCTCATAACGTTCAAGATCGCGAATCAAAACTTGGATCTCCCGGTAACGATAGCCTTGTTGTACTAACTTACGAATCTCATTGCCCACTTGCCTGACCTCATCAGCTAAGCTTGGCGCTTGCCAGATTTGGACTGCTTCACTTTTTAAAGATGCGACCTTTTCACCTTGCCAAAAATGTCCCAGCTGATTGAAGACAGATTTTTTTTCAGCTGCTTTCAAATCAAATTTGACTGGCACTTGCTGCAAGTCAGCTAATCGTTTTAGTTGCTGATATGTTTTCTGTCCTTGATAAAAAAGACTCATCTCTTGGATTTGCGGCCGATCTAAAGTGAGTGACACGACCAACTCGCTGCAAGTCATCAATTGTTGGAGCACTTGGAGCTCGCGAGCTGTAAATTCAGCAAAACCGCTGACGATGAATAAATCATCTGCCAATTCATGACAACTCAAATAGTCAGCCAAAAGTTGCAACGGATCATCATTTTGAACGTGATAGGCTAATAGATTTTCTTCATAGCTTTGATAGATCAACTGCAAGTCATGCAACTTCAAAGCTTGATCATTTTTTTCATCTTGAACGAGTTGAAAATCTTCCACCGTTAAATTCCCCAGCTTCATCTCTTGGTAAAAACGATTCAACTGCTCGATAAATCCGGTTTTATTGATCTCGCCACGAAACAGCGTCAGCTCTGTTTTTTTTTCCTGCAAGACTTTTCGAAAAATCATCGCGCTTCCTGCATCTGACAATGTGTTTCCCGGAATCTTGCCATCTTTTTGCAAAAAGAACCACGCTAAGCGATCAAAACTGAAGACTTGACTTTGGATCGTGCTAAAAATTTTTTCCTTTTGCTGATTCAACGTGCTTAACAAGAGCAACTCTTGTTCAAATTTATTGTAGTTCGGGACTAAAAAGAAGACCCGCCGCTGCGGATTTTCAGCTGTCCAGCTTTGAGCTAATTGGATCATTTTTTCTTGGCTGTCATTTTGACCCGCACCGATCAGAAATTGTAACGGCATGTTCTCCCTCATTTCTATTTCAAGTTGTTCCTATTATAACAAAAAAGAAGACAAAACAAACAGTTGTTCTGCCTTCTTTTACGATTCACTTCTTAATCGATCGTTCCAAAGCGATCTAGCGGCCATAAAACGAATTTAACATCGCCACTGATATTTTTTTCTTTGATCATTCCGATCATGCGACTATCTTTTGAGATCCGTCGGTTATCACCTAACACGAACAACTCGCCTTTGGGAACTTTTGCTTTACCGGTGACTTCTTTTAACGTAAACTCATTGGTCAAAGGTAAGCCATCTGTCAATTCATTTTTATATTGATTCAAATAAGGTTCCGCATATTTTTTTCCATTGATGTAAAGCGTATCATCTTTGTATTCGACCGTGTCACCAGGTAGCCCGATCACTCGCTTGATGTACGTTTGACCTGGTTCATCAGGCGCTGGGAATGTCACGATATCAAACCGTTTGATCTCACTATTTTTCAATGCGATCGTCCGCTCACCATCCGCTAATGTAGGGTCCATCGAGTCTCCTTTTACATTGACGGGGGTAAACACGAACACCCGCAAGCCGATCAAAATAGCAGCTAAAATCACGAAATATAAAACAGTCTTGAGTGTTTCTTTCGATTTCATTTTCGTTCCTCCAATAATTTAACTAGCCATAGTTTACCACAAAATCAATCGAAACACGTTGCGAATGGACTTCAACTAAACGCTTTTTTACACTTTTTAACCTCTCAAAACCTTACCCGATCTGCTGGCTACAAAAAAAGACTAGCACAAAGCTAGTCGCAGACTGTAGACAAAGTCCCTTTTTGGATGATGTTTACAGTCTTTTCTTTTATAATAGAATTGAAAACGAATTCAATGCTATTGAAAGGAATGAGAGCGATGATGTCAAAACATCCGTTAGATG
>NZ_CACSLH010000053.1 GCF_902706605.1 Enterococcus sp. CSURQ0835
ATCTGATAGTGATGCGGTCGGTCAACCAGCATTATCTTATCATTTTGGGAGGATTTTTTGATACCACGCTAAAAGCTTTTTGGAACCACCCGCATAGCAGGTGGTTTTCAAATCATACAAAAAAAGCGAGTATGATTTAGGTTTACAACCTAAATCATGCTCGCTTTTTGCTATTTTAAAAAGTTAGTTGATGTTACTCGATTCCCACGCGTTTGAAAATCGTATCCACATTCCGCAGATGGTAATTGTAATCAAACGCATCATCTAAATCAGTCAAGCTCAAGACACCCATGATTTTTTCATCGGCTTCTAATAAAGGTCGGAACTGCGTTTGATGATCCCAAGCGTAAGCTGTTTTTGGTTGAACTAAATCATAAGCTTCTTCTCGCGTCATACCGTGATCGATCAATTTCAACATCACACGTTGACTGTAGATCAAGCCAAAAGTCGCAGCCATGTTCCGTTTCATATTTTCCGGGAAGACCGTTAGATTTTCTACGATCCGGCCAAAGCGCTGCAACATATAATCGACTAAAATCGTCGTATCCGGTACGATGATCCGTTCCGCTGACGAATGTGAAATATCCCGCTCATGCCACAATGAAACATCTTCATAGGCCGTCACCATATGTCCGCGAACGACTCGGGCTAACCCAGTCATATTTTCTGAACCGATCGGATTTCGTTTATGAGGCATCGCAGACGAACCTTTTTGACCTTTTGCAAAAAATTCTTCGACTTCGCGCGTCTCTGATTTTTGTAATCCGCGGATCTCGGTTGCAAATCGTTCGATCGACGTTGCGATCAAGGCTAGCGCAGCAAAATACTCCGCGTGTAAATCGCGCGGCAATACTTGAGTCGAGATTTCTTGGGCTCTGATACCAAGATGTTGACAAACGTATTCTTCAACAAATGGTGGGATATTGGCAAAAGTCCCCACCGCACCAGAAATCTTACCAGCTTCTACGCCTTTTGCCGCATGTTCAAAGCGTTCGATATTGCGTTTCATTTCAGAATACCAAGTCGCTAATTTCAAACCAAAAGTCGTCGGTTCAGCATGGACCCCGTGAGTGCGCCCCATCATGACCGTATTTTTATGTTCTTTCGCTTTTTGACCGATGATCGCTAGAAAGTCTTTCAAATCTTGGCGTAAAATATCATTTGCTTGTTTGTACAAATAGCCGTAAGCTGTGTCCACGACATCGGTACTAGTCAAACCGTAGTGGACCCATTTGCGTTCTTCGCCTAACGTTTCTGAAACTGCACGAGTGAACGCTACGACATCATGCCGCGTTTCTTGTTCGATCTCTAAGATGCGTTCCATATCAAAATTCGCTTTTTCTCGAATTTTTTTAACATCTGCTTTTGGGATCTCACCTAGTTCGGCCCACGCTTCATCGGCTAAGATCTCCACTTCTAACCATGCGCGGTAACGATTTTCATCCGACCAAATGTTGCCCATCTCTGCTCTTGTATAACGAGGTATCATTGTTTTCTCCTTTTAATCCCAAACTTGAGTTTTTTTCACCGCTTCAAGGGTCTTGTCGACGTCTTCTGTTAAAATCGTAACATGTCCCATCTTCCGCCCCGGCTTAGCCACCGTTTTCCCGTAATAATGAAAATGCCAATTTAATTTCTCGTCGATCAGTTCGTAACTTTTTACTAACTGTTCCCCTAGCACATTGACCATCACCGCTTTTTGATACAATTTCGGTTCAACTAGCGGCCACGCGCAAATACCGCGAATATGTGCATCGAATTGACTTAAAGAACAGGCTTCGATCGTGTAATGACCTGAGTTGTGAGGCCGAGGTGCTAGTTCATTGACGTAGATCAAATTATCTTTAGTTAAAAACATCTCGACACACAATGTTCCCACTAGTCCAACGGCATCAGCGATCACACGCGCGATTCGTTTCGCTTCTAACGCAACATCGCCATGGATATTTGCCGGTGCGATCGTTTCATGTAAAATATTTTGACGGTGGATATTTTCCACGACTGGATACGTAATATAATCTTCATAGCCGTTACCTGCGACCATGATAGAAATTTCTTTTTCAAACGGAATCCAAGCCTCTAGCACACACGTTCCTGCATGTAATAATTTCATCGCGGGTCCCAAGTCTTCCGGTCCATTCAACACATACTGGCCGTGGCCATCATAGCCGCCCCGAGTCGTTTTCAACACACACGGATACCCGATCCCTTCAATCGCATCTTGAATATCTGTCGGGCTGATGATCGTCGCATATGGTGCGATCACCACATTGTTGCTTTCCAAAAAAGTTTTTTCCATCAACCGATCTTGTGTGATCGCCAACAGGTCGGTGCCTTGCGGGATGTTTGCTTGATTTAAAATTTGATTCAACGCATCGACATCCACGTTTTCAAACTCATACGTGATCACATCGGTCCGCCGTGCTAGTTCTGCTAAAGCAAATTGGTCGTCGTATTCTGCTACGATTTGCCAATCTGACACTTGCGCCGCTGGACAATCTTCGGTGGGATCCACCACACCAACGCGAAAGCCTTTTTCTTTGGCACTCAACGTCATCATCCGACCTAATTGCCCGCCGCCAACGATGCCGATAGTTGCTCCTGGTTGTAAAGGTCTAGCCAAGTCGTTCACTACTTTCCAATACAGATTCTTTCATTTGCTGGCGATGATCCGCCAATTTTTCCGCTATTCTTTCATCATACATTGAAAGCATTTGACCTGCAAGTAGTCCGGCATTGACAGCGCCTGCTTTTCCGATCGCTGTCGTGGCTACCGGTACTCCACCAGGCATTTGAACGATCGACAGCAATGAATCTAATCCGTTCAGCGCTTTTGATTGAACCGGTACTCCGATCACCGGCAAGGTCGTCTGCGCGGCTACCATCCCCGGCAAATGAGCGGCACCGCCTGCTCCTGCGATAATTACTTTGATCCCTGCTTGCCGCGCATTTTTTGCAAAGTCAGCCATCAATTCAGGTGTCCGATGAGCAGAGATAACTTTTTTCTGGTAATCAATCTCCAATGACTCTAAACTTTTACACGCATGCTGCATCGTTTCCCAATCCGAAGTACTTCCCATGATAACTGCAACTTGTGGCTTCATAATTCGCTCCTTTCACTTTTCATCCACATTTTAGCAAGTGAATCTGGCAAAGTCAAAATAATTTTCGAATGATAAACGTTTTATTTTTATATTTGTTCGTGTTTAGGTGCTGGAAGCTAAAAAATAGACGAGCCTGTCCAAGTGACAAAAGCTCGTCGATCAATTTTAATGTTGCGTGATTTCTTTTCCCGTCAAAACACTAGGTTGTACTTCCTTTTCACTCGTTTTTTTAGGATAACCATGAAACAGTAGATTCAACACGATCGCACTAAGGCTGCTCATGACGATGCCGTTCCCCGTAAACATTTGTAAAGTGGCTGGCAGTTTCGCAAACAGCGTAGGCAATGAATTGAAGCCTAGACCAAAGCCGAGAGAGATCGCGATGATCAATAGATTCTTTTCATCATTGAAATCAACTTTCGACAACATTTTCATTCCTTGAACAGCTACCATCCCAAACATGACGAGCATCCCACCACCTAAAACAGGTTCCGGAATGATTTGTGCCAATGCGCCCACTTTCGGAAATAAACCTAAGATGATCAAAAAGAAAGCTGAAAAATAAATCGGACGCCGAGTTTTGATACCAGATAGTTGCACTAAACCAACATTTTGTGAAAAGCCAGTATAAGGAAAGGTGTTAAAGATCCCACCTAAAATTACCGCTAACCCTTCTGCTCGATAGCCACGTTTCAAATCCGCTTCTTGAATTTTTTTGCCGGTGATATCACCTAAAGCAAAGTAGACACCCGTCGACTCTACCATACTGACAATCGAAATAATGATCATCAAAAGAATCGAAAAAGGTTCAAATTTTGGCGTTCCAAAGTAAAAGGGTTGCGGCACGTGAAAAGTAGGCGCATGCCCGATCGCAGAAAAATCAACTAAGCCTAAAGCACCAGCCAACAAAGTTCCACCAATTAGGCCGACTAAAACCGCGATCGAACGGACAAAACCTTTGCCAAAAATTTGGATCGCTAAGATCAAGCCGATCGTGACAAAAGCTAACAGCAACGCTTTTGGATCACCAAATTGTTTGCTACTAGCATTACCACCACCCATTTTCGTTACCGCAACGGGAATCAACGTCAAGCCGATCGTCGTGATGACGGTTCCCGTTACGATCGGTGGAAAGAGCCGTTCCACTTTGGAAAAGAAACCAGCAATCAAGACGACGAAAATCCCAGCTGCAATAATCGACCCGTAGACCGTTCCGATCCCATGAGTCTGACCGATCAAGATCAGAGGTGCCACCGCTTGGATCGCACATCCTAAAACAACTGGCAACCCGATTCCGAAAAATTTCGTCACCGCTAATTGTAACAGCGTCGCGACGCCGCACATAAAAATATCAATCGAGATCAAGTACGTCATTTGGGATTCATTGAACCCAAGTCCGGTCCCGATCAATAAAGGTACAGCGACCGCACCGGCATACATTGCCAGTAAATGTTGCAACCCTAATACAGCTGCTTTGCCATCTGTTTGTCTGTTCAACTTAGGCGTCCTCCTTCAAAAATTCGATCTTGCCGTCATGTAATGAATCGATCCGAGCAAGTGAAACGACTGGAATGTCCATGGCTTCTAATAATGCTCGACCATCTTGGAAAGATTTTTCGATCAAGATCCCGATCCCCGCAACGTGAGCTCCTGCTTGGCGGCATAATTCGATCAATCCTTTTGCCGCTTGACCATTCGCTAAAAAGTCATCGATCAACAACACATTATCTTCTGCCGATAAAAACTTACGTGAAATCGAGATCGTGCTGGTCACTTGTTTTGTAAAAGAATAGACGGATGCGGTCAATAATTCTTCATCCATCGTTAAACTCTTTGATTTCCGGGCAAAGATCATCGGAACACCTAATGCTTGAGCGGTATAAACGGCTGGGGCGATCCCAGACGCTTCGATCGTTACGACTTTGGTGATTTTTTTATCAGCAAACACGTCAGCTAACCGTTTGCCCATCGCGTCCATCAACTCCGGATCAACTTGGTGCGTCACGAATTCATCGACTTTCAAGACACCTTCTCCTAGGACCCGTCCGTTTTTTTTGATACGATCTGTTAATTCTTTCATAACTCTCTCCCTCTCAAAAAATTGGTTTTAATCATTCATTAAACGAACTCTCGCTTAAATACAGACAGCTCGTCGAATTTGCACAAAAAAGCGTACCTTTTTCGTCTTAAGCAAAAAAGGTACGCAAACCGTACGATTTTTGCTCATAGTCTTGTGTTTACGGCACAAGGTAGAAACTGTCAGCCAAATCCTGACGATATACAAGCAGTTCATCTCTAAAGAAATGAAATATGATGTTGCTTATTATAGCACGAAATCAGCAACTGTCTAGCGATTCTAGGAGAGATTAAAGTTAAATGAGCAAATTTATCTCCGAATTAAATCGAGCTTTAAGATTTTTTTGTACGGATTTTTTCGATATCTCAGTGAAAACGGACGCAATTAAAATTTTTTAGTCGGATTTAATTGACTAGTGCAAATCCGATATTCAAGTACAAGGCAAAGGCTAACCACAGCCAGTAGGGAATGAGCAATAGCCCCGCCACCGGTTTGATCCGATAATAAAACCGAAATTGGAAAAAGACAACGACTAGTAATGCGATAATGATCAACGCGCCTAGAAATAATTGATCTCCACCAAAGAAGATGATACTCCAAAAAAAGTTCAAACCCAGTTGCAATCCATAAAGCCCAATGACAGTTAACACTTCTTGCTTTTTAATCACGTTCGTCACAGCGAGATAAAGAGAAAGCGCCATGGCTGCGTAAAGGATCGGCCAAACGATCCCAAACGTACTACCGGGTGGTGCAAATGGAATCTGATTGAATGATTCATAAATACCGCGGCTATCACCCGCCAACATGCCTGAAATAAATCCCACGACTTCAGTTACCACAACGAGTCCGATCAGTAACGGCCAACTTTTCTTCATGTAACTCCCTCCTTTATTCCATCATAACAAAAAAATCTACAGAATTATGACTACTAAGATTGAGAATTTAAATTTATCGTAAACTCCTATAACTGAAACAAGTAGGTTTGTGTCAGACTACAAAAAAGCGAGCCGATCGAATTGTTTTTTACAACTTCGATCAGGCTCGCTTTTTATTTGTTCATTTTTTGCTGACGGTTTTAAAATCATTCGTCTGTCGTCACGTCTTCCGTCAACGATACTTGTTGGAAAGTTAATTTATCAGCTAAAAGATCAATCACGACTTTAGTTTTTGGCAGGATCTTCCCAGCGATGATTTCTTTTGCTAATGGCGTTTCGACTTCTCGCGTGATGAATCGTTTCAATGGCCGCGCACCGTATTGGGGTTCGTAAGCATTTTCGGCGATCCAAGTTTTCGCTTTTTCAGAGATCTCTAATTGGATCTCTTGTTCTTCTAGACGTTTGGCTAATTGTTGGATCAATTTGTCAACGATCCCTGTAACATTGGCTAAACTTAACGGCGTGAACAAGATCGTGTCATCGATCCGATTTAAAAATTCAGGTTTGAAATGACCGCGCAGCAAGTTTTGAACTTGTTCTTTTGCGCTGTCTTCGATCTCACCGTCTTCAGTCACACCGTCTAATAAGATTTGTGAACCGATATTACTCGTCATGATCAAAACCGTATTTTTGAAATCAACGACTCGACCTTTCGAATCCGTTAAGCGCCCGTCATCTAAAACTTGTAACAAAATGTTGAACACATCGGGATGGGCTTTTTCGATTTCATCTAATAAAATGATCGTATACGGATTCCGTCGAACTGCTTCAGTCAACTGACCGCCTTCTTCATAACCGACATAACCAGGAGGTGCTCCCACTAAACGCGAGACAGCATGTTTTTCCATATACTCACTCATGTCGATGCGTACCATGTGATCTTCAGAGTCAAATAGATTTTCAGCTAACGCTTTGGCTAGTTCCGTTTTTCCGACACCCGTTGGCCCTAAGAATAAAAATGAACCAAGTGGCCGGTTAGGATCTTGCAGTCCCGCCCGCGAGCGTAAGACAGCATCAGCGACCGCGTCCACCGCTTCATCTTGACCGATCACGCGTTCATGGAGCGTTTGATTTAAATGAAGTAATTTTTCCCGTTCTCCTTCGACGAGTTTTGTCACCGGGATCCCCGTCAAACGCGCGACGACTTGGGCGATCTCATTTTCCGTCACCGATTCTTGGACCATGCGTAAATCACTGTGTTGATTTTTTTCATCTAAGGTAATTAGTTCTTTTTCTAATTTAGGAATCGTACCGTGACGTAAGACAGCGGCGCGTTCCAAATCATAATTATTTTCAGCGTCTTCTAATTCATGCTTGGCTTGATCGATTTCTGCCCGCTTGTTAGACACCGCATTGACTTCTTCTTTTTCAGTCTCCCATTGCAGCTTCATACTGTTAGCTTCTTCGCGCAGATCGGCTAACTCAGCTTGCAAACTAGCGAGCCGTTTTTTACTAGCATCATCAGTTTCTTTTTTCAAAGCGGCTTCTTCGATCTCTAACTGCATCAGTCGGCGTGTGACTTGATCTAACTCAGTCGGCATCGAATTCATTTCCACCCGAATGCTAGCTGACGCTTCATCGACTAAATCGATTGCTTTATCTGGCAAGAAACGATCGGTGATATAACGATTCGATAATGTTGCGGCTGCAACTAACGCATTATCATGGATATTAACGCCGTGGTGGATCTCAAAACGTTCTTTTAATCCCCGTAAAATACTGATCGTATCTTCAACTGTTGGCTCTTTGACTAAAACTTTTTGGAAGCGGCGTTCTAACGCTTTATCTTTTTCCATGTACTGTCGGTATTCATCTAACGTCGTGGCACCGATCAAATGTAATTCGCCTCGTGCTAACATCGGTTTCAATAAATTGCCGGCATCCATACTGCCTTCTGTCTTCCCTGCCCCGACGATATTATGGATTTCATCGATGAATAAAATGATTTGACCATCGGCTTTTTTGACTTCTTTTAAGACGGCTTTTAACCGTTCTTCAAATTCACCGCGGAATTTGGCTCCGGCGATCAATGATCCCATATCTAATGAGAAAACAGTTTTATCTTTTAAATTTTCCGGCACGTCTTTTCGTACGATCCGTTGGGCTAAACCTTCAACGATCGCCGTTTTCCCGACACCTGGCTCACCGATCAAAACAGGATTATTTTTCGTTTTACGTGATAAGATCCGGATCACATCTCGGATCTCTTCGTCGCGACCAATGATGGGATCTTGTTTGCCACCTCTAACTTGGGCAACGAGATCAACACCATATTTTTCTAATGCTTTGTAACTTTCTTCTTGATTTTGTGAGGTCACACGTTCTCCTCCTCGCATAGTTTGAATAGTTTGTGTTACTTCTTTCTCATTGATTCCTTGAGCGACTAAATACTTCGTCAAAGGATAATTTTTTAATTTCATCAATGCTAATAAAACGACTTCAGTTGATAAGTATTCATCTTGAAATTTTTCTCGCAACTGATCCGCTTCATTCAATAATGAAAATAAATTTTGACTCAAATTTTGCCCGTACTGGACATTACTGCCAGCAACAGTCGGATAGTGATCCAACTCCGAATCGATCTCTGCTTCAAAAGCTGCGAGGTCGACTCCGAGATCCGTATAAAAATTACGGCCGAAGTGTTCCGGCTGTAAAAATATTTTCCATAAGTGGATGATGTCGATTTCTTGATGTTTTCGCGTTACCGCCACTTGTTGTGCTTCTGCGATGGCTTCTTGTAACGTTGTGGTCATTTTTTCGATATTCATATAACTACCTCCCACAAAAATTTCCTAGTGAATCTCATTCACAAAAACTATTTTAACTCATTGGTCAAACTTGGTCAAACAATACGCTCAATATTCAGAATCTTTTTAGTTGGAAGTTTTGCAAAAAAAAGCTACAATTTGTTAAACGATTAAGAGGAGTGATATGATGATTTCACGTGCAATCGGTTTTGAAAAAGGTTTCCAAATCGCAGGCGGTAATCAGTTTGAAACATTTGAGATCATGTTGCCGAAACTTTCGGCCCAAGATATTTTAGTTAAAACGTTGGCGGTCTCCGTCAATCCTGTCGACACGAAGTTGCGACAAAATCCGAAAGGGATCAAGCAGCCCCATATTTTAGGCTTTGATAGCGTTGGCATCATAACGGAGCTAGGTGAAAAAGTCACCGACTTAGCTGTTGGCGACCGCGTTATTTTTGCTGGAACGACCAAACGTTTTGGCAGCAACAGTGAGCATCAAGTCGTTGATTCACGCATCACCGCTAAGTTACCAGAAGATTTTCCGATCGACGAAATGGCAGCGCTGCCCTTAACTTTTTTGACGGCGTATGAAGCTTTGTTCGAGAAAATGAATCTGATTCCCGAAGAAGCAGCTAATACCGGTGAACTATTAATCATCAATGGTGCTGGCGGAGTAGGTTCAATGGCGATCCAATTAGCCAAGTGGGCTGGCATGACAGTTTTAGCTACAGCTTCCCGAAAAGAAAGTCGTGCTTGGGTCAAAGAAATGGGAGCTGATCACTTGATCGACCACCATCAAAATATCACAGAACAAGTCCACAAATTAGGTTTTGATTTCGTACCAAATATTTTGATCTTGCACTCTACCGACCAATACTTCAATGAAATGGCCGCACTCGTCGCACCATTCGGACACATTGCATCGATCGTCGAGACTAGTCATGAGATCAACTTGCGACTCTTGAAAAACAAAGCCGCTAGTTTTGATTGGGAGTACATGTTCGCTAAAACGGATTATGATTTTAAAGTTGAAAGTCAAGGTGAAATTTTAGCGAAACTGATCCAGTTGTTGCAAGCTAAAAAAATCCAATCGACGTTAACGAAAGTGTTGCCAGGCTTTTCACCTGAAACTTTTTTCCGCGCGCATCAAATGATCGAAGATGACCAAATGATCGGCAAACTCGTGATCCACTTTTAAAAGTCTTCAAACCCTAAAAAAACTGCTGAGGAAATTTTTCTCAGCAGTTTTTTTGTTCAATCCTTTTTATTCGATTGTGAATTTCCCACTTTTGCTTCTTTCAGCTCTGAATTGATTTGTTTTTGTTTCGTGACTAACACGTAGAGCATGCCAACTAAAAACGGTAACAGATACGTACTATAACGATACAACAACAACGACGAGGCAGCATCGACTTTGCCGACTAATTGCCGAAATAAAATCACATAAATAAATTCAAAAGAACCGATCCCACCAGGTGATGGGATCACACCGGCTAACACGACTGTAAAACTGACAAGTGCGATACTTAAAATCAAATCTAACTTAGGATGCTGCCCTGCTAACACAAAATACGGGATCAAAAACCAAAGAGCCAGCTTGACACTGTTCGATAAAAAAACTCGCCAGATGACTGGTCGATTTGCCAAAAACGTTTGGATCGTCTCTCGCAAAGAATAGATCTGTAAGTTGATCTGGTCGACTGCCGCGCGCGATTTCGGTTTTTTGAACAGACGATTGCACAACGTGATCAAAAAAACTTGCGCGTTTAAGCTACTGCTCAAAACTAGCAAAACGACTACTACCGCAAGCGTTGCGACCATTCCTAAAACAATTAGATAAATCGCATGAGGGGATTCACGTTGTAAGGTCTTCAGCTGAGTCAGTAGTAAGACGAATGTCCAAAATAAGATCGCTAATTTATAAAGTGTCATGCGCAGTGCCACCACACCAGTCCCTTGAGAGATCTTCAACTCTTTTTTATGGTAATAAATGACTTCCGCAACGAGCGAGCCAGTCCCAAATGTAATCACGCGATAAAACATCATATACGCGCACGCAATCACCCCATCAAAAATCGTGAACCCCGGCTGATATAAGCCCGCGATATTTTTGATCGTGTAGCCTTCCACGAACAAACTTGCCACACCTAAAGCTGTTACCCCCAATAAAATCGGCCAAGAGGTAGCTAGTAATTCGATAAAGATCGCGCTCAATGAATCGCGGATCACAAAATAAATCAAACCGATCACTACCGCAAATAAAAGTAGATTAAGCACTAGCTTTCGGTTAACAGAAAGTTTCATCTCTTTCTCCATCCATCTTTTTCTTCCAGCCTACCACAAATAGGCGCCGAATAACAAATGAGAAAACAATCAAAACCACCCGTGTGAACGGGTGGTTTGCTCTTCGGCTGAAAGCCTCTATTACCGGCCACGGCCTAAAAGGCCCTCTGAAAGGTCTCCCTTCCGCACCACTTCTACTCGCTGATTCTAAAAG
>NZ_CACSLH010000054.1 GCF_902706605.1 Enterococcus sp. CSURQ0835
CAATTTAATAAAACGTACAATTTCTGGAATAAAAGTCATCCGCTGCGTAAGCATTCGACTTTTTTGCAATTTTGAATGAAACATAGTTTTCAGATTTTTCTGAAATTATTTGTGCAACACTAGTGAAAACAAATACAATAATGGCTTCGCTTAGTACTATTTCAGGGGTGCTAACAGTAGTTATTCCTTTAATAGCTCTGTTTTTGGGAAGTGTTATGGTAGTTAATGGTGAACTGTCATTAGGTTCACTTATAGCCTTTAATAGTTACACAGCTTTACTGTTTTCTCCGTGGAGTAAAGTATTAAATATTATTCCTTTATTTGCTCAAATTAAAGTTTCTTTAAAGAGAATAGAGCAATTAAAATTTTCTAGCATTAATGCAGCAAATACAGCAGGGGAGTATAAAATACTTGCTCAGGATTCAGCTATTGTTTTGAAATGCGAAAATTTATTTCCTTGTATTAATGGGGAGAAACTGCTTAAAGTACCAATAAATATTTCATTATCTCAAGGAGAAACGTTAAGAATGGTTGGTATAAATGGTATTGGAAAATCAGTTCTATTGAAATGTTTAGCTCAATATAATCTAGATTTTTTTGGTTCGATATGGATAAAAGAGAATAGAAAGGTTGTCTATGTTCCACAAAATGATTTTTTGTTTGAAGGAACAGTTTATAGTAATCTAGTTATGGGACTTAAAGAATATGATGAAATACAACTAGAAAAAATAGCTCGATTATTGTCTTTTGATGTGGATTTTAACAAAGGAGTTACTCCATTTAGAATAGAGATTAGTACTGGACAATTACAAAAAATAAAAATAATTCGAGCTCTATTAAGTAATCCTGATATTTTGATTTTGGATGAAACTTTAGCTAACATAGACGAAGCTTCAATTTGTCGATTAGTTAATTACTTTAAAGAAACTAATTTAACTGTTATTATTGTAAATCATGGATCATTAGATAAATTTTTGCAACCATCTGAATATAAAATTTTAGAATTAGGTAGAGGATGAACTTTTATTGGATTGGTTATCTACTAAATGAAAATATTTGACTAAATAAATAGCGAGTGGGAGATGAATCAGAAAAACTGATTTATCTCCCATTTTGATTGTAGATACTGACCTCGAATGCTTCTTTTAACATGGTGAATTATGAACCAACGACTCCTTTTTCGAAAAACATTCCCAATTATCTCTCTCAAAAGAAACATAGGCTACTGATAATTTAGCCATTCAAACAGCCAAAGCTGCTTCGACTTTGGCTGTTTGAGTTGCGCGCGCCATTTTCTTTTCAGGATAAAAGTGGATCAAGATCAGTAGCAAGCTATAGATCAGTATTGGCAATCAAGCATAATTTAGTTTGATCATTTGGATGGTCGTGGCATTTTGAACAGTATCGGATTGGTAGCTGGATAGTTCAAATAAACCAGCTGTAATCAGGACGCCGATCAAAGAGGCAAACGTGAAGTCATTAGTGATTGACACGAGTTTTTCACTGTGAAAAATATATTTAAAGTAGTAGCTGATCGTCTGATTTTTGATTGCTATCACGGATTTGTAGCATCGCGTTCCGGTGTGCGTGGGGGCAGCAAGGCTTCCCAACCTAATTTTACTAAACCAGAAACTAATCCTGCGGCTGCACCTGCTGTAGCGAGTGTTAACAGACTTGTTTTTTTTGTCATAGTGACCAACTCCTTAAATCCACCTTACTGCAAAGATCGGAGGAAGGTGAAGGGATATGCTCATTAAATTTGTTTTGTTTCTCAACTCCCCAAATGCTCTTTCCCCCAGCTGTCCATCGTTTCCATGATCGGCAGAAAACTTTTTCCGAGTTCAGTCAATGAATATTCAACGTGGGGTGGGATCGTTTGAAAATCCGTCCGTGTGACAAAACCGTCAGCGATCAAATCGTTCAAACAACGTGTCAGCATGACATTAGTGATCCCATTTGTTTGTCGTTTTAATTCATTGAAGCGAATGCCTTCTTGTTGGTGGATGCGCCATAAGATCAATAGTTTCCATTTGCCACCTAAGCGCAGCATGACTTGTGAGATCCCACAGCGATTGATTGAAAGTTGCATCGAATCATCCTTTCGTTTGACAGTAACAAAAATGTTAGTACTTGTACTTTTGTCTGTTAAGCATATACTAATTTTATTCAAAATAAAAGGAGCGTTACGTTATGAATTCAACTATTGAAACTTTTTTAAGCCAACGTGCGTCAGTTCGGCAGTTTGATCCTGAGGCAGAAATGTCGACGGAACAAATCAAGCAAATCTTAGCGCTAGCTGCCACCGCACCTTCTGGCAACAATACGCAACCGTGGCAAGTCGTGGTCGTCAAAAATAAAGCGCAGCAACAAAAATTACGGGCGCTGTCGTTTGACCAGCCACAAGTCGAAACGGCGGCTGCAGTCTTTTTAGTCTTTGGCGATCCGGCGGCTTATGATGTCGATACATTATTTTCTTACAACGTCGCTAATGGCTTGTTAACGGAAAAAGATGAAGCGGCTTTTAAAGGCAAGATGAAAAAATTTTACGCATTGTCTGCAGCTGAAGGTGGAACCGAAAGCCTGATGTTAGATGGCGGGCTATTTGCCATGAACTTGCTCCATGTGGTTCGTGTATTTGGCTATGAAGCAGTCCCAATGCGAGGAACCGATTTTACTGCAATCAAAAAAGAGCTGGATTTGCCGCAAAGTTGGGAAGCGATCATGATGATCCCAGTTGGCAAGGCGACAGCTAGTGGCTATCCAAAGATCAGAAAAGACGTTACCGAATTTACGAAGATCATAGAATAAACAAAAAACCGCTCATTACCGGAATTTTTTTCTGGCAGTGAGCGATTTTTAACTAGTCGAGAAACTAACGCCAACCTAGATCTGGCGCGATATCTTTCAAGATTGAATCTAATAAGTGGATGTTGTATTCCACTCCTAATGTATTCGGGATCGTTACTAACACCGTATCGGCTTCTTTGATCGCTTCATCTTCGGCTAGTTCTTTGACTAATTTGTCAGGCTCACCCGCAAATGTTTTCCCAAAGATCGTCGGGTTGCGGTGATAAGCTAGATAGCCGACTTGGTCTTGTTGTGGCATGCCGTCAGAGCCAAACAGCTGACGATCCAAATCAGTCGTGATCGGTTGGATCGAACGCGTGACTAAAGTGCGGGGTTCAAAATCATGCCCGGCTTCTTTCCAAGCTTCCTTAAAGGCACGCAATTGTTTAGCTTGTTGTACGTGGAACGGTTCATTCGTCTCATAGTTCACTAAGGTAGACGATTGTAAATTCATTCCATGTTGGGCTGCCCAGATCGCAGTTTGTTGTGAGCCAGCACCCCACCAAATACGCTGACGTAAACCAGCTGAATAAGGTTCCAAACGTAATTTTCCAGGACCTTGCGGGAACATTGGTTGCGGATTTGGTTCGGCGAATTTTTCACCTTCTAAAAGTTTCAAAAATTCTAATGTCCGCTCACGTGTCACTTCTTTGATCTCTTCTTCGCTGTAGTCGTAGCCAAAATATTTCCAGCCGTCTAAGACTTGTTCTGGTGAGCCACGACCCACGCCTAGTTGCACTCGACCTTGTGTAATGATGTCGGTCAAGCCGGCATTTTCTGCCATCATGTAGGGATTTTCGTAACGCATATCCACTAAGCCCGTACCGATCTCGATCTTGCTGGTTTTAGCTCCGATCGCTGAAAGTAGTGGGAAAGGTGAACCGATTTGATCAGCAAAATGATGCACGCGGAAATAAGCGCCATCGATCCCGATTTTTTCTGCTTCCACTGCTAATTCGATCGATTGCAAATACGCATCGCTAGCAGTTTTGACTAAGGAGCCTTGTTGCATCCAATGCCCAAAACTCAAAAAGCCGATTTTTTTCATGCTGGAGTACCTCCTCTAATTTAAAAAGTAAATTACTTACTTTTTGTAACTTAAAGCTAGTGTACTACCAATCGAAAAAAAAGGCGAATAATTGTTCTTGGATCGGGAAATCGAAAAATGATTTTTACGCTAAATCCAATCAGCTGGCCTCGTGCTATACTATTAATATTAACCATTGAGGTGAGAAAATGATTGTAAAGTTAAATCCTATCACGGAGGCTGAACTCGATCAGCTAATGAAAATCTGGCTTACGTCCAATCAAGAAGCCCATTCCTTTATTGCTGAAGCATATTGGGAAGGAAATGTTGCAGCAGTCAAGTTGCAATTGCCGGAATCAGAACTTTATGGTTTTAAAAATTCAGCTGGTCAGATCGTGGGCTTTGTGGGAATTGTTGATCATTATCTTGCTGGGATTTTTGTAGAAAAAAATTATCGAGGCCAAGGAATCGGAGAACAATTAATCATGCAAGCCAAAAGTCAGCACCATGAATTAAGCTTGTCTGTTTATAAGAAAAACCGTGCAGCAATCAAATTTTATCGTGCACAAGGTTTTACGATTGTGTCAGAACAAGTCGATGTAGAGACTTTAGAAGTAGAATACAAAATGAGTTGGGTGCGAGAATAGGAATGTGGTGCAAAGATTATTCTGGTTATGAATGGGAAGGAAGTGGCTCATGAAAAAAAGCTTGAACAGGCAAGTCAAAATCTATCAAGATTTGCTACATGCTGGAGACATCGAAACTGCGTATGTAGCGCTGAGAAAATTTGTTTCAACGTTAAGAGCAGGATATGCTAAAACGTTGCCGCAATACACGGTTGGAAGTGTTTTTCCTGGTTATATGGATTACACGTATTTTTATTTTTATGATGATTTTTTGAAAGAACATAAATTACGCTTTGGCTTAGTTTTGAATCATCAGAAGATGTGCTTTGAACTGTGGCTATTAGGGCAAAATGAAAAAGTCCAAGCAAATTATTGGGCGTTGCTCAAAGATTCGCAGTGGAATAAGCAATTAACAAAGCGGCCAATCTATTCCGTGTTGGAAGTGGTTCTCGTTGAAGCTCCAAACTTTGATGAGTTGGCGCAATTAGAAGAGATGATTTTACAGCAAACAGCGAACTATACGAAGAAAATTGAGCATTATTTACAGCAACTTGAGTGCTAAAAACTTCTGATCTATTGGTGATACTACCAATAGATCAGAAGTTTTTTTGTTTGTAGTGCTTGAGGCGTTTTTGCTTTGACTCAGTGTAAATCTGTCCAAGCCTATGAACGTCTACTATAAGGGTGTTTAAGCTAGTTCCGTTTAACATAGGAGAAAATGAGTTCAATTTTGTGAAAGGGCCAGTAAATATATTTTGCGCCACTAATCCTACTGGAAGCTGCCGCTGTTAGTTTCCATAAATAAAAAAATTTTCGCTCGAAAAAATTACAATACTTTTATTAGAGAACAAAAGTATTGTAAATATAAGTAATTTTTTTCGTCAGTGACTGTAATCTTGCTCGGCATATTTCAACTCATGGACATCATTTCAGATCATAAAGATTGAAAAGCGTTTACAAAAATTGTGGATGGCTTTTATTCAACTAACGAGATCAAGAGTCAAATTTCAACTAATCAAGTGTTTTTTAGCGTATCGGACTCGAGATGGTACTAATTTTTATTTTATTTTGGTAAATCATTCAGTTTATTTTTTAGCTAACTCACAGGTTAGTTACAAGATTGTTTTTTTATTTATTGGGCTAGTTAGTGTTATCGATTGCTAAAAGAGAAATCTTATTTATTTATTTTTGTTTTGTGAATTAATTAATGTGTTATTTCTAACGATTGTAATTTAACTGAGTTGGAAGTATTCTCTACATATATTATTCGGGAGGTGCTATCTGTGATGATCTCAATCTTTGATAATGTAAAAGACTTGTCCCCAGAATGAATGTAATGGTATTGATCGCCCAATTGACAGTTATTTTATTAAATAGGAAATAGGCAAAAGTAGCAGGAATTAAAGAAAAATCGGCTAACATTTCAATCGGCGAATTAGTCTTCAGATAAATAATGCACCTCGAAATGAAAGTCAACATTCAGTCTGGGAAAAATCAATTGAATGGAACAAATTGGTTGCGTAATTAAATTAAACAAGGGATGGAATTTTAAAAATGAAATATAAGCGTAGTTTTTGTATATTGCTGTCTGCTTTGTTGACAACGACACCTTTCGTAACGTCTGTTCACCAAGTGGCTCAAGCAGCCAGTCCGACTAATGTCAGCACATCTAAAAACGCGATCGCGACTGATAAAACAACAGCAATAAGCACTAGCAAAGAAGCAACGGCTACTAGTAAACCAGTAGCTAATGAGGTGAGTAGCTCAGAATCTGCTACTGAAACGACCGCCACAAGTACGGTCAATCAAGCGGAAGTTACGGCTACAACAACGACCAGTCAAGCCAGTGATACTAGTGACACTGATGCTGCTAAGTCAGATCGTTATACGTTAAAATCGGATGAATTAGGCGCGTTAGCTGAACAGCAAGCATGGAATAATTTTACTTACACCACCAAAATCAAAATAAATCAGACAGCCGGCTTAAAGTTTGCTTTTGATATTCAAGATGAGAATGATCAAAACATCTATGTCAATATTTTGAATGAAAAAGACACCGCCGACTCGACTATCTTTATCTCAAATGAATACGGCACCCTTGCTGGAAAAGATAATACGTATCAAGAAAGCCGTAAAACGATCAAACTGCGTGATAATGACGTGATTAATTTCGAAGTTGAATATCGAAACGCTAAGTTATGGTTCCGTTATTGGAATGAAAATGAAAAACGGCCGGATCTAGCTACTGGTGGTGCTGTTTTAGATGTTGAGCATTTTAAACCAGCAAAAGTGAATGTAGTAAGTGATCACGAAAAAGATATTTCGCTTTTAGATTCAGCTAGCGGACTGACCTATCAGAAGGCTGGAAAAGAGATCAATTATAAGTCGCAGCAACAATATTTCAGTGAACAGCCTACAGTTGGAGAAGAACTTAACTACGAGAAAGTGAAAACGCTGTTACCGTCGATCAAGTTACAAGCTGATCCTAAATATGAGAATTTATACAATAATGCTTGGCGCATCCTTTTCGATTACAACATCGTGAATCCTAAAAAAGACTCTCCGTATAATACGTATGTTGGTTCGGGCTTTGATTCAAAAAATATTATCTGGCAATGGGATAGCTGCTTTGCGGTATTGTTTTCGATGTATGGGAACAAAGCGTTTGATCCGATGTTGACCTTCGACAATTTTTATATGTCACAAATTGGGACAGGCCAAATTTATCGAGCGTATTATTCATCAGATGGGAAGCCTCATGGATGGGCAGCAGAACCAGGAGATGTAAATCCGCCACTGTATGGGTATGTTGAATTACAAAATTATAAACTGACTGGTAATGTAGAGCGGCTGAAAAAGATTGCACCAGTGCTACAAGAATACGCTGACTGGATCTCGATAAAAAAATGGTCGCAAAATAGTTCGCATAAACTTTTTTGGAACAATGGGAACGGTAATGGGATGGATAATTTACCTACGCAGCCGGGCCAAGGCGGAAATGGTACGGGAACGGGTCAAGTTGACATGAGTTCTCAGCTATCGATGCTGTATGATTCCCTTGCTAAAATCAATACGATCATCGGAAATGCGGATGATGCTACCCGAGATCAAAATCTGGCTACTGATATAAAAGATCGTATCAACAAGTATATGTGGAATGATGATGACAATCGGTATTATGAACTTGAAGCAGATGGTACTCAGTATAAAGTCGATAGTTTAGCTGGATTTTGGACTTTGATCACTGAAGTAGCCACACCGGATCGGGCGAATAAATTAAAAGAAGCTTTGTTCAACAAAGATATGTATTGGACAGATATGCCATTTCCGACTTTAGCTAAATCAGATCAGCGCTATTCAAATAAAGGGTATTATTGGAAAGGCGGGGTTTGGGCGCCTACCGTTTATATGGCGATCGAAGGCCTGAAGAAAAATGGCTTTGATGATGAAGCTTCCCGAGCTACTCAAAAATATTTGGATGGCTTAGCTGAGGTCTACGACTATACCGGAACATTTTGGGAGACTTACGCACCAGAAAAACAACTAGGAAGCTATATCAATCATTCATTTACTGGTAGAAAAGAAGGAAATCACAATCAGGTCACCAAAAAAACATTAGACGATGCAGCTAAATACATCTCGCCGGCTACGGATGAAGCGGGAGATGAGCTAAATGAAGCTGGCGGCTCTGATAATATTGTTAAAGATAATTTTGTTGGTTGGACAGGAATCGGGCCGTTGACGTTATCATTAGAACATATCGTTGGGATCAATAGTGATCTGCCAAATAATAAAATTAATTGGAATTTGAAACGCACAGATGAAAATGGGATAAACAATCTGAGTTTAGGTGCGAATGGTGTACTATCAGTCATCGCGGATAAAGCCCAAGCAGATGCGAAAGGCAGATCTGTGCATGTAACTTCGGATTTGAAAAAAGAACTTTCACTAGCAGTGACCTTTAACAATAAAGTCTATCCAGTAGCGATCCCAGCCGGTCATTACGAAAATAAAGTCTGGATCGGTGAGCGCGATCAAGCTGAAAATGTGACCGTTCAATATGTCGATGAACACAATAAAAAAATTCATGCCAGCCAAACAATCAGTGGTAAAGTCGGAGATGCGTACGATGCCACAACAGATAAGTATAAGCTAGCGATCGATGGCTACACTTTAGACGAAAGTAAATTGCCAGAAAATGGTAAAGGCGAATTGACAGCTAAAAAACAAGTCGTGAAATATGTGTATACTAAAAATCCAGTAGCGAAAAACATAACGGTCAAATATGTCGACGAACACAATAAAAAAATTCACGCCAGTCAAACGATCAGCGGGAAAATCGGTGAAGCATATGATGCGACGACCGATAAGTATAAGCTAGCGATCGATGGCTACACTTTAGATGAAAGTAAATTGCCAGAAAATGGTAAAGGCGAATTGACAGCTAAAAAACAAGTTGTGAAGTATGTGTATACTAAAAATTCGGTAGCGAAAAACGTAACCGTTCAATACGTTGATGAACACAATAAAAAAATTCATGCTAGCCAAATGATCAGTGGGAAAATCGGTGAAGCGTACGATGCGACGACCGACAAGTATAAATTAGCGATTGACGGTTACACCTTAGACGAAAGCAAACTGCCTGAAAATGGTAAAGGCGAATTGACAGCAGAAAAACAAGTTGTGAAATATGTGTATACTAAAAACCCGGTGGCAGATACGCCAAACAACCAGACTTCTTCTAGCGGAAATTCCAATTCTAATGGAAACTCAGGCTCTAATGCTAATTCTAGTTCCAGCTCTAATGGCAGCTCCGTAACTAATAGTTCAGGAAAAGTTTTACCTAATACAGGAGACGAGATAGTTAAATGGTTGCCGTATGCGGGGGTTGTTATTATCCTAACCGTGGTAGGTATCTATCGGTTCAGAAGAAAAAAGAATGGTCGTAACTAACTATCTTTCAATCAGTTCAGTAGCTCCTACTAGACTATTCAAGACTGCTGGAAAAAAGCGAAAATAGCGATATAAAGAAAGCCCCTTATCAAAGGATAATCTGAAGCGCCCCCCAAGAGTTAGACTAAAATCTAACACTTAAGGGGCGCTTCAAAAATTTCTACTATAGGTTATCAATTATATATTGTGCATCCTCCGCCCGCGATACATCGTGCACCTGTATAGCTACTATAAGTATTTCAAAAAACTCATACAAAATTATTAATGAAGTAAACAAAGTGAAAAATAAATAATAACAAAATATAAATATTTAAAACGTTAAATAAGATATAAAAAATCCAAATAAAAATTGAGTGGTCACCTAGATTTAGTCTCCTTAAATTAAGTTAGACTGTTTGCTTAAAAAGAACAAACCCGGTATAATTTTTGATAACGACATTTTTTGTAAGCGGTTTATAAAATGTGCGTTCCACGTGAAACGAAGAGGACTAGAGATCATAAATTTAAAGGAGGGCATCATCATGAGAGCGAAAAATATTGTATTGGCATCGGTAGTATTGGCAGGTTTAGCGGTAGCTGGGGGCGCTGTAAAAGGCGAAGCGGCGGAGTTGTTACGGTTGTATAATCCGAATACGGGTCATCATCATTACACTGAAAGCGGTGACGAGAAAGGCGTGTTAGTCTCAAAAGGTTGGCACGATGAAGGGTTAGCTTGGCGTACACCTGATAAGGGTCAAGAGGTCTATCGTATGTATAATCCGAATAATGGCGATCATCATTATACGGTCAATGGGCATGAGAAAAACATGCTTGTAGACAAAGGTTGGCATTATGAAGGCGTTGCATTTCAATCAGGGGGTGATGTTCCTGTCTATCGTGTATATAACCCAAATGCGAAGCAAGGGATGCACCATTATACGTTAAATCCGCTTGAGCGTAATTTGCTTGTAAGCAAGGGTTGGCGTGATGAGGGTGTTGCCTTCCAAGCGGTAGGTAAACAGCATCCTGATCCAGCTCCGGGAGGAAATACAGGTGATGAAGACTTTGTGATTAAGTGGACAGTTTGGTTTACAGCTGATCATGAAAAGAATCAAGGTTTGAACATTCCTAGAGGGTCTAAAGTTTTTGACACTGAAGATGAAGCAACAGATTGGATTGTAGAGTATGCTGATAAAGTTATGGTGGAGCATTTAGCTTCAGGAAATTTCGGTGTATACTCTTTCCAAGCTAAATAACAAATTATTAAAAATGCATATGAACTTCATGTTGCGCTGTTAGAATCTTTAACAGCGCAATTTCTTATTTTCTTTCCTTCTTTCTTTTTATAAGAAAGACTAACTATTATAAGTCAAGTGATAAATCATAGATTCCAGAAATGCGAATAATAACAATAGATCTTAAAATATGTGCACACCAAATAGACTTAATAAATAGTTGATTTTTTTAAATCTGTAT
>NZ_CACSLH010000055.1 GCF_902706605.1 Enterococcus sp. CSURQ0835
ATCCATGTGTAAGTCCTTTTTATTGGTCTTGGATAAGTCATCCGAGAACAGTATAAAGGATTTTTTTGTGCATGAATAGCTTTATAGCAATGCTTTTAATGATTTGAAGTTCTTTGCAACACTAGTGTAAAAACTATAATAAAAAAAGAATTCAGCAAAAATTAGGCTATTTGTCCCCGTTCAATACAGAGAGCAAACAACCTAATTACGAAGTGTTTTTATTTATTTTTTAATTTTGGGTTTCAGTACCAGCAAGGAGGTGCTTTTTTATTTTGTCTTAGTTTATTGAGGCGGTACCAAATATTCTAATTCGGCAACAGGACTTTTATTCTTAGGAATTGGCATGTACTTATCTAAATATTTACTTCATATTCGGAGAGTTTTGTTATGGATTCCTCAATAACATTGAAACAATCCGTATCATGAATTGGAATTGACACATTTTTGTGGTTAGCAATTCTTAATTTCTCAGAATTATTCTCTCTAAATCCAATACGATCACTTTCTCTCAAATCATTTAAATCTAAAAATGAATTCTCCAATAAAAATTTATCTGCGTAAATATTTAACTTTTTTTCAAAAACGCTAATCAAGGTATTAATTAATTCTTCATCATTAATATCTAAGGGGCCTAAAACATAAAAATAATCAAAATCAACTGCTTGACTGATAACGAATGAAGATACACCAAAATCTTCACACCAAAATTCCGAGAATTTCATCATTGCTTTTGGAAAGTCAATTAGAATCAGATCAGGTTTGAATTCTTTATCTACCGATTCAATAAATTCATTTAATAATAGTATCGAGTTATCAGATTCTTCTTTCATAAAATTAGTGGGAAAAGGTAATACACAATCTAAGTATAAATAGTTAGGATTATCTGAAATAATCTTGACAGTTAGACCTTTTTTGTTGTAAATTTTTAAAATGGATAAAATGTACTTATCTGTGTTCATCACAGATAAAATTTTTCCTAACCCCATAATAATAGCTTGAGGTTTATACAAGCTCTTTTTATTTTTGTCAAAATAGAATTTTGAAGTCGCTGGAGGAATTACGTTATTGTAGTTCCTATACTTATGAATGATTTCCGTATCATTACACAGTAATTTAACTGGAATATTGTGTGCATCAAACATGTCAAAAACTTTCTTTAAATATAAATCGATATGTTGTAACTCTTCAACGTTTAATACTAATAATTCTTCAATATTTTCTAAATTAGAGGATAATATATCATCTATATAGCTTAGATCTCTATTTAAAATAACGGGCTTACTCCAATTTTTAGGAGTTACTAAAGTAATGCCTTTTGAATCATCTATATAATCTATTAAGTATCCTATCAAATCTTTGTGCTCAGATTTGCACGGGAAAATCATAATATTTTTTTTCATGTAAAGCCTCCTATTTATATAATTTATGCAATTCTGAAATAAAAATTGTACTTTCTAACTTTGAAAAGGCTTCATTTTTTGTTTTCTCACAATTTTTCAATTTTTTCACCTTTGATATGGAACCGCCATCATCACATGCTCTCACACATTGATCACATAGTCTGAAAGCCCAGCATTCTTTACATTCATCTTCAGTGATTTTTGAAATATTAATAATATCACTAATAGAAGCATAATCAATTCCGTCTTCTAAATTACCAATATTCATGAAACTCGTATTCTCACTAATTTTTTCACAAGGAAATAGTTGACCGTTCGTATCGACAAAAAGTCTTCTCTGTCCTGCTATACATGGACCAGATGGAGTAAAAGACTCTGGTAACTTGTCATAATTAAGCAAAAACGATTCATACTCTTGCTCCATTATTAGTGGAATTTTACCCGATAGAGGCGATACACTACTAACGCTTACAATTTTGAAATGATTTATAATAGCTAAAAATTGATGATAAGCATTTTTGCTAGTAAAAGATTCACTGTATTTATTTTTTTCGATATTTAAATCATCATCGATGATATCACCCATGACATTAATTTTTCTGAAAATTTCATTTTCGAAAAGTTTAGAAATCTCGTCAAAATCATTTTGAGGATCCATTACCATGTTGACAGACATACGGGATGTTAATTCTTTTCCGTATTTTTTTTCTGCTTTACTAATATAGTGAATGATTCTATCGAAAGAGCCATGTCCATTCCTAAATTTTCTATGCTTGTCATGTATTTTTTGAGGTCCATCTATACTTAATGTGATTTGAAATGAATTTTCAATCATAAAATCCATTACATCCTCTGTCCATAAGGTTCCATTACTCGTCATATTAAATTGTAAATCTTTTCCCCAGAAAATTTCTTTTGAGTATTTGACACATTCTCTAATTAAATTCAGATTTAATAATGGCTCTCCCCCATAAAAAGATATTACTGGCTTTTTCACGCCGATGCTCTTTTTAAAAAATACATCAATAGCTTTTTTAGCAATTGATATTGCCATCTTTTTGTCACTGTGTGACCGTTGTGCTTCTGATGCACAAGAATATGGACAGTAAGAACAGCGTAAATTACAGTCTTGAGTAACTTGCAAAACTAATTGAGTCATATTATTATCCAGTTGATACATAATTGAATCTGTTTCTGGGTGCTTCAAAATTTTTACTGTTTCTCTATCGAAACACCCCTGTTTTTTTAATGTAATTATCTCAGCATCATTATAATCTATCTCATTATTGCTTATATTAATATATGCTTTCTTACTTATTTTTACTATTTTATTCGAGTTAGCATTATAAATATAATAATAATTCGGAGATCTAAATAAAGTATACATACCCACACCTAACGCTTTCCTGTAAATTTGTTTCGTTTATTATAAATGGTTACCATTTATTAAGAAAGCCCTTTTTTCATCAGTTAGCTGTTTTTTTATTATGTAAAAACTTAATAAAACACAATTTCCTTGATTTTATTTTATTTATGGTAATAAGTTAACTTTTAATAGCTGAAGTATAATTTATATTCGTTATTATATTGAATAATATTAACACTTCTCACACAGTGTGTTAGAGTAACTCTTTAAGCGGTTAATAAAAATTTATTTCGACATAGTCATTTATATTCGACTGATAAATTGCTCTATATCAAGCTTTTTAATTCTACGACACGCTACGTGGCAAATAGTAAAAATTAAGAAAGATATTTTAGAAAATAAAAACCTGTAACCACGCGTTATGAACTTATATTATTTTTAATTTAAAAATAGCATAAAAATCTAGTTATCCGCATAAAAACTGGACTTATCACACTTTATCAAGGTCAAAACCACTCAATTTACTACTAATTTACTACTTATGAATGAGCTTTGATACGACGATTTATCCTTGAAAAGTGAAGATATAAAGATACTTCCAATAAAATTTGAATATTTAATAGGTAGACACTTCAAAAAATGAGGTGTCTATTTTTTTACCCGATTTTGAAAGGAAGTGAACTTATGAAAACAAAAAATCAAGAATCAAAAGGTCGTTCCCCACTCTTTAAGACCATCAAACATTCATTCAGCCAATAAAAAAGAAAGGATAGGTAAAAATATGGAACTTAAATTTGTGATTCCCAACATGGAAAAAACATTCGGCAATTTAGAATTTGCTGGCGAGGATAAAGTCGTTCAGCGAAGAATCAACGGACGGCTAACTGTCTTATCAAGAAGCTATAATCTCTATTCTGATGTTCAAAGAGCAGATGATATTGTGGTGGTGCTTCCTGCTGAAGCTGGCGAAAAACATTTCGGCTTTGAGGAACGTGTGAAGTTAGTCAATCCACGTATTACCGCAGAGGGCTACAAAATCGGCACTCGTGGTTTTACAAATTACCTTTTACATGCTGACGACATGATAAAAGAATAAAGAAAGAGAGGAAAAATGATGAGATTAGCAAATGGCATTGTATTAGATAAAGACACGACTTTTGGAGAATTGAAATTCTCTGCTCTACGTCGTGAAGTGAGAATCCAAAATGAAGACGGGTCGGTTTCAGATGAAATCAAGGAACGTACCTATGACTTAAAATCCAAAGGACAAGGACGCATGATTCAAGTAAGTATTCCTGCCAGCGTGCCTTTGAAAGAGTTTGATTATAACGCACGGGTGGAACTTATCAATCCCATTGCGGACACCGTTGCTACTGCCACCTATCAAGGAGCAGATGTTGACTGGTATATCAAGGCAGACGATATTGTGCTGACAAAGGATTCTAGTTCATTCAAAGCTCAACCACAAGCAAAGAAAGAACCGACACAAGACAAATAGTCGCTAGGTAGAAAGGAGACTTTTTCGCATGAAACAGCGTGGTAAAAGGATTCGCCCATCTGGTAAAGATTTAGTCTTTCATTTTACGATAGCGTCACTCCTGCCTGTTTTCCTGCTGGTTGTCGGACTGTTTCATGTGAAGACAATCCAGCAGATCAACTGGCAGGATTTTAACCTATCACAAGCAGATAAGATTGACATTCCCTATTTAATTATCAGTTTCAGTGTCGCAATTCTTATCTGCTTGCTGGTAGCGTTTGTATTCAAACGGGTTCGCTATGATACGGTTAAACAACTTTACCACCGTCAAAAACTGGCAAAGATGATACTTGAAAACAAGTGGTATGAATCTGAACAGGTCAAAACAGAGGGTTTCTTTAAAGATAGTGCTGGTCGTACAAAGGAAAAGATAACCTACTTCCCTAAAATGTATTATCGACTTAAAAATGGCTTGATACAGATACGGGTGGAAATCACGCTGGGAAAATATCAAGACCAACTCTTACACTTGGAAAAGAAATTAGAGAGTGGCTTGTACTGTGAGCTGACGGATAAAGAGTTAAAGGATTCCTATGTGGAATATACTTTGCTCTATGACACCATAGCCAGTCGTATTTCTATTGATGAAGTAGAAGCTAAAGATGGTAAACTTCGCTTAATGAAAAACGTATGGTGGGAATATGATAAGCTCCCTCATATGTTGATTGCTGGTGGTACAGGTGGCGGTAAAACTTACTTTATACTGACACTGATTGAAGCCTTGCTTCATACAGATTCAAAACTGTATATTCTTGACCCGAAAAATGCTGACCTTGCGGACTTAGGTTCTGTGATGGCAAATGTCTACTATAGAAAAGAAGACTTGCTTTCTTGCATTGAAACATTCTATGAAGAAATGATGAAACGTAGTGAGGAAATGAAGCAGATGAAGAACTATAAGACTGGCAAAAATTATGCTTACTTAGGTCTCCCGGCACACTTCTTAATCTTTGATGAATACGTCGCTTTCATGGAAATGCTGGGAACAAAAGAAAACACCGCAGTTATGAATAAGCTGAAACAGATTGTCATGTTAGGTCGTCAAGCTGGCTTCTTTCTAATACTGGCTTGTCAACGTCCAGACGCAAAATATTTAGGCGACGGAATCCGTGATCAGTTTAATTTCAGAGTGGCTTTAGGTCGTATGTCTGAAATGGGCTATGGCATGATGTTTGGCAGTGACGTACAAAAGGATTTCTTCTTAAAGCGAATCAAAGGTCGTGGCTATGTTGATGTAGGAACAAGTGTCATATCAGAGTTTTATACTCCCCTTGTACCAAAAGGATATGATTTCTTGGAGGAAATTAAAAAGTTATCCAACAGCAGACAGTCCACGCAGGCGACGTGCGAAGCGGAAGTCGCAGGTGTGGACTGATCTTGCTGGCTGGTGTGGCAATAGCCACGCCAGCACTTAACCCCCCGTATCTAACAGGGGGGTACAAATCGACAGGAAACAGTCAAAAAAACATTAGAAAATCCTTTGGTTACAAGGGATTTACAAAATTTCAGCGTATGTCAAATGGGCTTTAAAAGTTGACATACGCCTTTTTGATTGGAGGGATTTTTACTGAATGAACAAACTTGGTTACAGCATTTAAAAGAAAAACGCTTGGCTTATGGACTATCTCAAAACCGTTTAGCTGTTGCGACTGGTATTACAAGGCAGTATCTAAGCGATATTGAAACAGGAAAAGTCAAGCCATCAGAGGATTTACAGCAGTCCCTTTGGGAAGCTCTGGAACGCTTCAATCCCGACGCTCCCCTTGAAATGCTGTTTGATTATGTAAGGATTCGCTTTCCGACAACAGACGTACAGCAGGTGGTCGAAAACATCTTACAACTGAAACTGTCCTATTTTCTTCATGAGGACTATGGTTTCTATTCTTATTCAGAGCATTATGCTTTAGGCGACATATTCGTCCTTTGCTCCCATGAACTGGACAAAGGAGTTCTGGTGGAATTGAAAGGTCGTGGGTGCAGACAATTTGAAAGCTATCTTCTGGCACAACAAAGAAGCTGGTATGAGTTCTTTATGGACGTTTTGGTGGCTGGCGGTGTGATGAAACGCCTTGACCTTGCCATTAACGATAAGACAGGGATTTTGAATATCCCTGTACTCACTGAAAAGTGCCAACAGGAAGAATGTATCTCCGTCTTCCGCAGTTTTAAAAGCTATCGCAGTGGCGAACTGGTACGCAAAGAGGAAAAGGAATGTATGGGAAACACCCTCTATATCGGTTCATTACAAAGTGAAGTTTATTTCTGTATCTATGAAAAGGACTACGAGCAGTACAAGAAAAATGATATTCCCATTGAAGACGCAGAAGTAAAAAACCGTTTTGAGATTCGATTGAAAAATGAGCGTGCCTATTATGCAGTCCGTGATTTACTCGTCTATGACAATCCAGAGCATACCGCCTTTAAAATTATCAATCGGTATATCCGTTTTGTAGATAAAGACGATTCCAAACCTCGTTCTGATTGGAAACTGAATGAAGAATGGGCTTGGTTTATTGGGAACAATCGTGAACGATTAAAACTAACCACAAAACCAGAGCCTTACTCCTTCCAAAGGACGCTGAACTGGCTATCTCATCAAGTTGCCCCGACCTTAAAGGTTGCGATTAAACTTGATGAAATCAACCAGACGCAGGTTGTAAAAGACATTCTCGACCATGCGAAACTGACAGACCGACACAAGCAGATTTTGAAGCAACAGTCAGTAAAAGAACAGGACGTGATAACAACAAAAAAATAACTCAAATACAAATTCATTGAATATAGAGAGGAGAACATTTTTATGAATTTTGGACAAAACCTTTATAACTGGTTTCTATCAAACGCTCAATCACTGGTGCTTTTAGCAATCGTTGTGATTGGCTTGTATCTTGGCTTCAAGCGTGAGTTTAGCAAACTGATTGGCTTTTTAATTATTGCGATTATTGCGGTTGGCTTAGTCTTCAACGCTGCTGGAGTAAAAGACATTTTACTAGAGCTATTCAATCGCATTATTGGTGCTTAAATAAAACCGTTCTTTTGTGGAATATAAGTGGTTTTCTTATGTTCCGCAAAGGAATGGTACACCAAACGAAGTGCGGTAGGGATTTTTGAATCTCTACAAAGAAAGGACGTGAATATATGGACGATATGCAAGTCTATATTGCGAATTTAGGCAAATACAATGAGGGCGAATTGGTCGGTGCGTGGTTTACCTTTCCCATTGACTTTGAGGAAGTCAAAGAGAAAATCGGCTTGAATGATGAATATGAGGAATACGCCATTCATGACTACGAGTTACCCTTTACGGTTGACGAATACACTTCCATTGGCGAACTCAATCGACTATGGGAAATGGTATCGGAATTACCCGAAGAATTACAATCGGAGCTATCTGCTCTGCTCACTCATTTTTCAAGCATTGAAGAACTAAGCGAACATCAAGAGGATATTATCATTCATTCCGATTGTGATGATATGTATGACGTGGCACGCTACTACATTGAAGAAACGGGTGCTTTAGGCGAAGTACCAGCTAGTCTTCAAAACTATATTGATTATCAAGCCTATGGTCGGGATTTAGACCTTTCAGGAACGTTTATCTCAACCAATCATGGGATTTTTGAAATCGTCTATTAAATCTGTCGGTACATTACTACTGGCAGATTTTCTATTTTACGGGGTGGCTCAATCAGCTACCCCTATTTTTTATGAAAGGATTGATTACATGAAGAAAATACGAAGCTATACCAGTATCTGGTCTGTGGAAAAGGTACTGTATTCTATCAATGATTTTAGACTTCCGTTTCCCATAACCTTTACGCAAATGACATGGTTTGTCGTGTCACTCTTTGCAGTGATGATACTTGGCAACTTGCCCCCTCTTTCCATGATAGAGGGAGCATTTCTCAAATACTTTGGGATTCCTGTGGCTTTCACATGGTTTATGTCTACAAAAACTTTTGATGGTAAAAAGCCTTATGGATTTTTGAAGTCTGTCATTGCTTATGCACTGCGACCAAAGCTGACCTATGCAGGAAAAAAAGTAACGCTTGGCAGAAACCAGCCACAAGAAGCCATTACAGCAGTTAGGAGTGAATTTTATGGCATATCCAATTAAATACATTGAAAACAATCTCGTCTGGAATAAAGACGGGGAATGTTATGCTTACTATGAGCTTGTTCCTTACAATTACTCATTTCTAAGTCCAGAACAGAAAATACAAGTGCATGATTCTTTCAGACAGCTTATCGCACAAAATCGTGATGGCAAAATTCATGCTTTACAAATCAGTACAGAATCCAGCATACGTTCTGCACAAGAGCGTTCCAAAAATGAAGTCACTGGCAAGCTCAAAGCGGTTGCCTATGACAAAATCGACCAACAGACAGACGCTTTAATATCCATGATTGGCGAAAATCAAGTGAACTACCGTTTCTTTATCGGCTTTAAGTTGCTTCTCAACGATCAGGAGTTTTCTATGAAAAGTCTTACCGTTGAAGCAAAAAATGCTTTGTCTGATTTTGTCTATGATGTGAACCATAAGCTGATGGGCGATTTTGTTAGTATGAGTAATGATGAAATCCTGCGTTTTCAGAAGATGGAAAAGCTCTTAGAAAATAAAATCTCTCGTCGTTTCAAAATCCGCAGGTTAGATAAGGACGACTTCGGCTATCTGATTGAACACCTTTACGGACAGACAGGCACTGCCTATGAAGAGTATGAGTACCATCTATCAAAGAAAAAGCTGGATAATGAAACGCTGATTAAATACTATGACTTGATTAAGCCTACTCGCTGTTTGGTGGAAGAAAAACAGCGATATTTGAAAATCCAGCAGGAAGATGAAACCGTCTATGTAGCTTACTTTACCATTAACAGCATTGTCGGAGAACTGGACTTCCCGTCCTCTGAAATCTTCTACTACCAGCAACAGCAATTTACATTCCCGATTGATACGTCAATGAATGTGGAAATTGTAGCGAATCGTAAAGCCCTATCTACTGTCCGCAATAAAAAGAAAGAACTGAAAGACTTGGATAACCACGCTTGGCAAAGTGATAATGAAACCAGCTCCAATGTGGCGGAAGCTCTGGAAAGTGTGAATGAGCTGGAAACCAATTTAGACCAAAGCAAGGAATCTATGTACAAGCTGTCTTATGTGGTAAGGGTATCAGCAAATGATCTTGACGAACTCAAACGTCGTTGTAATGAAGTGAAAGATTTTTATGACGATTTAAGCGTAAAACTGGTACGACCATTTGGGGATATGCTCGGCTTACATGAAGAATTTTTACCTGCCAGCAAGCGTTATATGAATGATTATATTCAATACGTGACCTCTGATTTCCTCGCTGGTTTAGGTTTTGGTGCTACTCAAATGCTGGGGGAAAATGAGGGGATTTATGTTGGCTACAGCTTAGATACTGGACGCAATGTCTATCTGAAACCTGCTCTTGCCAGTCAAGGGGTTAAGGGTTCAGTAACCAATGCGTTAGCGTCGGCTTTTGTTGGTTCGCTGGGTGGTGGTAAATCCTTTGCGAATAACCTTATCGTCTATTATGCGGTGCTTTATGGGGCACAAGCAGTGATTGTAGACCCAAAAGCAGGTGCGAAACGTTCCTACTTGAAAAGAGTAGGCACAGCACTTCATTAAATCAATATTTAATGTGTGTTGGAGAACTAAACACACGAATAGTCGAATGACGGGGTAACGCCCTGAAAGGCTACTTTAA
>NZ_CACSLH010000056.1 GCF_902706605.1 Enterococcus sp. CSURQ0835
GACCATCTAACGGATGTTTTGACATCATCGCTCTCATTCCTTTCAATAGCATTGAATTCGTTTTCAATTCTATTATAAAAGAAAAGACTGTAAACATCATCCAAAAAGGGACTTTGTCTACAGTCTGCGATCAAGCTCGCTTGATCTTTTGTTAACAAATCACTCATTATTATCCGCTTTCTTTTTATTTTGATTGTACTAAATTTTTACTTTTCATCCAATGAATCAGCTATTTACCTTCAATACGCGTGCAATATTTTCTGTCGTTCGCGTGAGATTTTCAACGCCTGTTGCTAATGCTTCGTCTAATGCGCTGGCTTGGGCTAAGATCCCAAAGATCGCGGTCATCCCTTCATCATATAAAACTTCGACATTCTCACCGATGTAACCGGCACAAGCAAAGACCGGTTTATGATAATGCTGAGCAACTTTTGCTACGCCATAAGGTGCTTTACCAAATTGGGTTTGAAAATCCATCCCACCTTCACCGGTAAAAACATAATCTGCTTGCGCGATTTTTTCCGCTAACTTAGTGTGTTCGATCACCGTTTCAACACCTGAACGCATTTTAGCTTGAGTAAAAGCTAACAAACCAGCACCAAGTCCGCCAGCCGCACCAGCACCAGATACGTCTGCAATCGAAATGCCTAAATCACGTTCAATGATTGCCGCGTAATGTTTTAAATTTTGATCTAACTGTCGGACCATTTCGGCGGTCGCTCCTTTTTGCGGTCCAAACACATAAGACGCGCCTTCTGGTCCAGTCAAAGGATTGGTCACATCACTTGCGATCAAGATCTCGGTTTTTTCTAAACGTGAGTCAAGTGTATCTAAGTTGATTTCTGCCAATTGAGCTAGCGCGCCACCACCAGCTGGCAACTCGCTTCCTTCGTGATCTAGCAACTGAGCTCCTAATGCTTGTGCCATTCCTGCACCACCATCGTTGGTCACGCTACCGCCAATCCCAATAATAATAGTTTCAACCCCTTGGTCTAACGCCGCTTTGATCAGCTCACCTGTCCCATATGTTGAAGTTTTCAATGGATCACGCTCTTTTTTGGCGACTAACTCGATCCCATTGGCTTTAGCCATTTCGATCACGGCCGTTTTCCCATCACCTAAAAGACCATAATAAGTCGTAATGGTTTTTTCAGGAAATGGGCCGGCAACGGTGACCGGTATTTTTTTCCCACCCGTTGCGGCAACTAACGCATCTACGGTTCCCTCACCGCCATCGGCCATCGGAACTTGCATGATTTCAGCAGTCGGAAACACACGCAAAATTCCTTCTTCCATCGCTTGACAAGCAGCTTTGGCAGTCATACTTTCTTTAAATGAATCCGGTGCTAAGACGAATTTTTTTGTCATTGCTTTTGCTCCTTATTTTAAAATAAACCCATATAATACAGTTGCGACGATCATCATCAAACCACCGATACAGACTTCATACGGAATAACTTTCATCCGCTCTTTGATCGTCATGTGCATACTGTTTGCCGTGATATGAAAATAATTGCCTTGAGGGACACTGTCGATCACGACCGCACCGGTATGAACCATGACCGCTGCAGCTAGTGGCGCCGTTCCGGTCGCTAAGATCGCACCGCCAAAGGAACCGGTAGCTAAAATTACCGCAGTCGAGGTCGAGCCGACCGCTAGTCCCATCAAAACACCAGAAATCGGTGCCAAAAATGTTCCTGAGATCCCAACGATTGAAATCAAGTGAACTACTTGTTTTGAAAGATCTGATACAGAGATCAAACCCGCAATCGCACCGGCACCAATCAAAATCAAGACCGTTGCAGTCACACGATGAATGCCGGCAGCTGTATATTCCCGTAACTGTTTTCCGTGTCCCATCGCAATCGTTCCTACAACCGAAGCAAAGGGTAAAATGTACAGCGCATCAATTTTTAAATTCGCCAATACTTGGATCTTCAAAATGGTTCCGATCGGATTGATCAACAATAAAACGATGGCTAGGACTGGTGCGATCAATGCTTTGCTTAATGGAATCAAATTTGTGATCTGTTCTGCTGGCAAATCACTTGCTCGGACCATCTCACCTTTTTTTCGGATCAAACTGGCAATGATCACCGCCGCAGCTAAGCCAAACAACGCTGGAATAAAACCAGCGATCATCACGCTACTCAAGTCTAACTTAAAACCGTTCGCAGCAGCAATCGTATTCGGATTAGGCGAAATGATATTCCCGGCTTTCCCACCGCCTGACAAAGCAGTTAACAACGCGATTTTACTGATCCCGGTTTGCTTACCGACCGATAAAGCAATTGGCGCGACGATCAAAACAGCCACCGGGATAAAAACACCCACCGCAGTAATGATCATCGTCGACAACGCTAACGATAAAATAGCTTTTTTATCACCTAGCTTGGTAACGATCGCATGTGCAATCGATTCTGCGGCGCCTGACTCCATCATCACGCCGGCTAACATCCCAGCTGCTAAAACGCGAATCGCTGTTCCCATAATACTTTGTGTTCCAGCAACTAAAATATTGACGGTGTCAGTCAGTGAAGCACCCCCGATCAAACACCCTGCAATTGCGCCTAAAAATAATGAATAAACGGGATTGATTTTTTGTAAAATCAAAAAGATCGCAAGCAATAGACCAATAATAGCAGCGAACCATGGAATCGTTATTTGAGGCATGTGAAACATCTCTTTTATTTTTGATTACGTTTTCATTTTAGCGATTAATTTTAAAAATAAAATTGGAAGTTTCACAAATTTGTTTGTGCATTTACACAATTACAGCTTAATCACACACTCAATATGCTTATTTAAGCGTTAAAAAGCATAGCTAGTTTACTAGAAAAGACAAGTTTTGCTGCAATTAAAGAACTATTTCAGTTTAGAATAAATCATTGATCCATTGTCATGTGTACAATTTAACAAGATTTTTTTTTCATTTCCTGATATAATTAAAACCAAATGAAATTATGAGGTGGATTTATGGCACAGATTATTTTTTATATTTTACTTCTTTTGATGGCGTTTCAAGCTGTCCTTTTATTAAAAGACGTTTTGACTCACCGAGACGATCTTGGTAAGGGCAATTGGTTAGTCAGTGGGATCATCGGGTTTATCGCAGATTTTTGTGACACGTTGGGGATTGGGAGTTTTGCGATCACTACGATGCTGTTAAATGCGACCAAACAATTGGAAAACGACCGTAAGCTGCCAGGCATTTTGAATGTTGGCCACGCAATCCCCGTTTTACTAGAAGCAATCATTTTCGTGACTGTGATCAAAGTTGATGCCGTGACCCTTGTTGCGTTGATCGTAGCAGCGATCGCGGGTTCTTGGATCGGTTCCAAAACCGTGACGAAATTTTCAGAACGCACCGTGCAAAAATGGATCGGCTGGGCACTTTTGATCACGGCTATTTTCATGTTGTTACGTCAATTGCACTTGATCGATCTGTTAGGAAAAGGTAATACAGCCACTTCACTGACCGGGATCAAATTAGCGATCGGAATCATCGGCAACTTTATCTTTGGTGCTTTGATGACAGTTGGCGTTGGATTATACGCGCCTTGTATGGCTATGATCTACATGTTAGGCATGACACCGCTGGCTGCTTTTCCGATCATGATGTGTTCATGTGCTGGCTTACAACCCGTTGCTAGCATCAATTTCATTCGTGAAAAAGCCTATGATCGTAAAATCGCACTTGCTATTACGATCGGTGGGATTCCAGGTGTGATCATCGCATCTCAATTTTTAATGGGGCTCGACATCACTGTGATTTCTTATTTAGTCATCGTGATCATCGTCTACACGGGTATCCAATATATCCTAAAAGCTCGCAAGACTCCCTTAGTCAATTCGGAAAGCTGATCAATAAAATCCAAAAAATACCGCATGCAACGAGTTACGTTGCACGCGGTATTTTTTAGTAACAATTCCAGCCGATTCCTTCATCGAGCCAACCGAGTTTGACTAATTGATTTTTCTCACTTTCATGTTGGGTGTAATGGTGACTACCTGTCACAGCATTTGGATTATAGACTCGTAAAACATCTACCGGTCCGCCAGATTTAAATGCAACCCCTTCAGCTTTCCAGCCGACACTTGCTAAGTGATCTCGTTCAATGACACTCTTCGTGTAATGATGATCCCCAGCATTTGGATTATACAGTCGGTAAACATCCTCACCAGTAGTTGGCGTCTCGCCGATAAAGCCTTCATCATTCCAACCGACTTTGATCAAATGTTCTTTCTCACCACTGTGCAAAGTATAGAAATGTTCACCTGAATTTGGATTATACAAACGATATAACGTTTCGCGTTTTGCCGGTGGAGTCGGAGGTGAAGCGGTTGTTAAGATACCCTTACTGTCATAACGGTACACTTTTCCATCAAAAACATGATTACCCGTTCGGACGCCAGCCTCGTAATCACCGCGTAATTCTTCTGGTAGCAGAGTCTCTTTGACTTGATTATCCCCATCCTTCAAATATGCATACTCATTCTGATTGACTTTCATCGCCAAATTGATCCCTAAGTTTTGTAACGACGAACCATTTTGATATTTGGCTTGCCATTGTTTGATCTTAACACTTGGGTCAGGTGCTTCACCAGTGGATTTGGCGGGTGTATTAAAGAGACTTGGATAATTTTGTTGTAAATCGGCTAAAAATTCTCCACCATATTGTTTTTGTTTGTCACCGCCTCCTTTTGTATAAGGGAAGTAAATAAACTCACCAGCAATATCTTGATCCAAATATTTTTGCAATGTATCCGATTGATTAAAGTTGCGGCCAAAACGATCCCCACGGTAAACAGTAACCGCCTCTTGTTGGCCCATTCCTAAAACCTGGTTAGGTACTAGATCCATTTGTACTTTTAAATTTTGATCATGCATTTTAACCAAGGCACCTCGCAGCTCAATATCTGTTCCATATTTAGTTGGTGTATTTTCTCCAAGATCATAACGATCTGCTATTGAATAGCCTTCACCATAACGCGTCATGTTGAAACTTCTATAAGCAGGAGGCATCCAAATATCCGTCAAGCCTAGACCAGCTAGCTCATCAGCTCTATCCCCAATCGTTTGATACATATTTTTTTCATCTGGCAAATACAAACTAAATGCTTCGTAAATAACATGTGAATCAATCGCTGCATTAGAGTGGTATATCTTACCATCAGCTGGCTCAGTAACTTCACTTGGCTGCGTGCGAACATCTTGATTAGCTGGTGCATCTTTTGGCACCCAGACCCCTAAATGCCCTACCATGTTCGGATTACTTGGCTTTTTATTCGCAGCTGCAAAACTAGCCGTCTCATTGACTGGGAAAGTAGCCTCTCCATTGCCATTTGTTGTGACTGTTTCTTGACTCGTCGTAACTGTATCGCCATCATTACCTAAGATTCGCACATACTCTTGGTTAGCGTGTTGCTGCCCTAACGAAACTTTTTCTGTCTCCGACTTGCCATATTCTCCATTAGTCACGATGACTGCGATCCCTGAATTACGATCCTTCCCTTCTCGCACACTAGCAAAAAGGGTTTCATTATTTTGATTGCTGGTGCTTTGCGGACCTGCAACATATTTTTTCCGCGCTTTGAGTAGAGTTTCAATCGCTTCATAATTTTCGGTCCTCTTACTCATATACGGACTAAATTCGTCATACATATCACCGTAATACACCGTTGGCACCGTGTCTTTATTCGTCAGTAATAATGCGTATTGGGCTGGCAAATTGATCGTTTGATAATAATTTTTATTATCTTGGAAAACTTTGATTGCAGCTTTTTCTTTTTCAGGTGTATAGCCATCTGCTAATATCGTCGGATCATTTGGATTCAGATCGATCATAGCTTGATTGATCCGATTTTTTTGCTGATCATGGTTATTAACAAAGCTCCAGTTTGGCAACGCGGTGTTTGCTGGATTATCATTCGTGCGATTAACATAACTATTCGTAGCCAACGTGTTCAACTTCGGTAATTGCCAATTACTATTTTTGGAATCGCCGTAGCCCAACTGATTATTCAACGTATAAAAATAGCCACCATCCATAATCAACTGTGGGCTTCCAACATTGCGCATCCGATCACCATTACTAGATTGATAACTTTCACTATAAGTCAAATGATCATTCAACGCTTGCGAATTACCTTTCAATCCGTACATCTCATCCATCAATTGACTAAGCTGATCTAACAAGTCAGCATCGTAGTTATCTGCTGCATCCACGCGGAAGCCATCGAAATTTGCTTTTGGTTCATTTGCTGTGATCGTGCCATAATTCAACAAGAAATATTCCCAGTTCAACGTTTCAGCTTGAACGATTGGATTTGAATTATCAATGTCATTCCCGACTAAAAACTCTGGTGAAAGTCCATTGACATTACTTGGATCAAATTCATTCGTCTGATTCGTGGTGGTTCGATTCAATTTGCGATACTTACTACTAGTCAGTGGCGTGTTACTACTAGAGCCAAAAATAATTTGATCATCATCAGTCGTCCCTGATGGATCGGGTTTATACTTATCTTTCTTAGAGTATTGCACGGATCGCTCACTTTTGGTGGATAAGAAATCATTTTGAGCGATAAAGCTATTCAGCGTGTTAACTAAATTTTGGTTATTATTATTGTTCTTTTTAAGATCCGCTTCAATATTATCTCGCATCACCGCGACATAATTTTTCAGTGTTGCTTTTTTCGCCTTTTCAGGCAACGCTTTCATTTCCTCAACTTTCTTGACCGTTAGTTGATTAGCACTTGACTGAAAACCATTTTTCAAGAAATACTCCAAATATTCAATTGCCACGTCATCATTTGGCCACGTGTACATCAAAAGCGGTCGCCAGTCGTTTTGATTGTCCTTCCATTCAGTCCCGCCATAATGGATCTTTTTCGGTCGATACCAGCCAGTGTAACTCAAGTAGCCATCAATATTGTTGACCGATCCAGTGTCTAATGCCGCAGGTTGATTGGCACCTGTCTCAGCAGCTTGTGAAAATAAGACATTGAGATTGACACTAGCGGAACATAAAAACAACGCGAGTATCACACGAACATAGGTGACTAGCAAACGATTTTTCTATTTCTTTACCTGCACTTCCATAAAAAAATTCCCCCTTCATAAAATTCCAATCAAAAAATCACAGAACACTATTAAATTTTGACTAATATTACAATTAGAATTATAACGCCCTTTATATTTTTTTGCAATTTTTCTCTCATAATTTTTTATAAAATTAAAAAAACAAATATGTGAACTGGACTATTCATAGCCATCTGCAACAAAAAAAAGCTAGAACATTTCGATTGTTCTAGCTTTAAAAGCTATGGCAAATCATTCCCAGCCGCTAAGTAGATTGTATACCAATCTTCTCGTGACAAAGTGATCTCAGCTGCTTGAGCGATCTCTTTGATCCGTTCTACATTCATCGTTCCAGCAATCACTTGCGTAGACGCTAAAAAGGTCGCAAAAAAAATGCAAATTTATCTCACTTTTATTCTAATATCTATTGACTTATTTATGTATCCGATATATAATACAAATATAGAAAGGAGTTGAAGA
>NZ_CACSLH010000057.1 GCF_902706605.1 Enterococcus sp. CSURQ0835
CTCCTTTTGATTGGTTTTTGTCGACTTTATTCTAAAGGATTTCAAGATGTCTTTTTGCTTTTTTTCAAAAAAAGATAAAAAAGTGTTCGCGACAGATTCTGCCACCAACACTAGATATTATAGAGCCGTTTTAGTTATGGCCCGTTCCCTGGTTTAGTTTTGATTCATTTTTTAGCAAAGTGATTATCTGCTAGTGTTGATTACTTCAACACTTCTTTTACATTTTCCACCATTTTTGTATACGCGATCGGGCCGTTATAAAGCCAGCTAGTTTCAGGTCCGAATTCAAATAAGTGTTTTTCTTTAACGGCGGGGATATTTTGCCACGATGGATCGTTGAACATCGCAGCTCCTTGGTCGCTGTTGACTAAGAAAAGATAGTCTGCATCGAGTTGTGACAAACTTTCTAATGAAACAGGAGACCAATCAGAAGTTGCTTTTTCACTGACTTGTTTGACTAGACCAGGTACTTCAAAGCCAAGATCGCCATAAAGCAACCGCCCGCTGGAACGTTTTTCGGCTACCATGAAAGCAGAATTGTTGGTCACCCATAAAACAGCTGCTGATTTACCTTCGATCTTAGCTTGCAATTGGCTTTTGGTCTCTTTGACTAAATGGTCATAGTCAGCTTCGACTTTTTTGGCTTGGTCTTCTTTATTGTAGACCTTCCCGATTTCGTTTAATTGCTGTTGCCAGGTCACGTTTTCGCCGTTTTTAACGACATAGGTCGGTGCGATTTTTTGGTATTCTTTATATTTACCGCCTTCAACGGTTGCATTGGAGCCGATCAGTAAGAGGTCAGGTTTGAATTTCAACACGTTTTCATAAGGCAAGTCGTAATTGATGGTCGGAATGCCTTTTAATTCTTTTTGTAAATAATTTTGGATTTTACCTTTGCCTACTGTCCATTGAGCGACGGGTTTTTCGTCCAACGCAACTAAATAATCTTCTAAATAAGAGGCGATGACGCGTTTGGGTTTGGTCGGGATCTTGACTTGGTGATCTTGTGCATCCGTTAATGTTCGTGTGCCAATACTTTCATCTTTGGCTTTCGTTTGGCCACAAGCACCTAAAGCGGCTATCGTTAGTAGAGCGGCTGCTCCCAATAAAATTTTTTTCTTCATGGTAAACTCCTCTGTCTTTATAATTGAGAATTTTTCTCAATTGCTATTATTACTGAAAAGAAAAACGCTGTCAATCAGAATTTCAAAGAAAAAAAGAAGGTTGACGCCCAGCGTGTTTCAAGCGATAATTGAGAACGGTTATCACTAGAAATGAGGAACCTTTATGACAAAATTACAAACGAATGATTTATGTGCCGGCTATGAAAAAAAAGCCGTTTTAAATGATGTGACTATCGAGATCCCAGAAGGTCAGATCACGAGTCTGATCGGACCAAATGGCAGTGGCAAATCGACTTTGTTAAAAGCACTAGCTCGGATTTTACAACCGACGAGTGGCGTGATCACACTAGATGATGAAAATATCAGTACTTTGGATACCCGCGTAGTGGCACAAAAGATCGCGTCACTGGCTCAGTCCAGTAGTCAAGTTGCTGGGCTGAGTGTTGAAGAAATCGTGGCATACGGTCGCTTTCCTTATCAAAAAGGCTTTTCTGGCTTAAAAGAACGCGACTTGGAATTGATCGAGTGGGCATTGGCAGCCACTAATTTGACGCATTTGAAAGAGCGAGGACTACTGACTTTATCCGGGGGACAACAACAACGCGTCTGGATCGCGATGGCACTTGCCCAAGATACGGATATTTTGATTTTGGATGAACCGATCACCTATTTGGACCCTGCTCATCAGTTGGAGATCTTACAACTATTGACGAAAATCAATCGTGAAGGCAAGACGATTTTAATGACGATCCATGATCTGAACCATGCGTCACGTTTTTCTGATCATATTTTAGGCATGAAAACTGGCGAGTTACTGCTACAAGGCAGTCCAGCTGAGGTTTTTACTAAAGCAAATATGCAGCTGCTCTTTGATATCGAAGCGACTTTTTTCACGCCGGCTGGAACGAAAAACCCGTTGATTGTGCAATATGATTTAAAGGGGGCCTCGTGATGCTCCAACGAAGATTATTTTTTCCACTTGTGGCGTTGCTGTTAGTAGTCGGAATGCTGGCTTCATTGAAATATGGCGCGGTGGACAATCGCTGGCAAGATGTAGCGGGGGCGTTATGGGATTTTCAAAAAAATAATCCCGCTCAGCAATTGATCCATCACTTACGTTTACCGCGCATGCTGGGGGCAGTTTTAGTCGGTGCAGCCCTGGCAACGGCTGGTGGTCTGATGCAAGGAATCACCGCCAACCCTTTGGCTGACTCAGGCTTATTAGGGATCAATGCGGGAGCAGGGCTAGGTTTAGCGATCGTCTTTGCACTGACGGGATCGCCGAATCCATTGGTAGCGATCTTGGCTTCTTTTTGCGGTGCACTAGTGGCATTGGGGTTTATTTATCTTGCATCGGCAAAAAGTTCATTTGGCTTGCAACCAGTTAAGATCGTGCTGTTGGGGGCTGCTTTGAGTACTTTTTTTTCCGCGGTCAGTCAATGTATCAGTTTGTTATTTAATTTGAACCAAGATCTCGCTTTTTGGTTTGTCGGTGGAACCGGGAATGTTTCTTGGCTCCAAGTAAAACTTGCTTTACCGTTGATCGCACTTGGCTTGATCGGCTCTTTTTTGATCGCACCTCAGATCACGCTCTTAAGTTTGGGCGATGATACGGCGATCTCATTAGGAAAAAATCCAGCTTTGATCCGACGCTTGGTGATGGGGCTCGTGTTGTTACTAGCCGGTACTGCGGTTTCGTTAGTTGGGACGATCAGTTTTATTGGCTTATTGATCCCCCATGTCGTTCGCTTTTTTGTCGGCTATGATTACCGCTATGTGATCCCAGCGACGGCCTTATTAGGTGCTTGTTTTTTTGTGTTTGCGGACATTGGGGCTCGGCTTGTTGCACCTCCACTAGAAACGCCGGTGGGAGTACTGGTCGTATTGATCGGTGTACCTTTTCTATTGGTACAACTAAGGAGGGGCGCGCTATGAAAATGAAGTACAGCGGGTTACTCGGCTTGTTGTTGCTGATTGTGGGGATCGTGATCAGTTTGACGACCGGGTCAATGGCGGTATCTTTGAGTGATCTGCTCCACGTTGTGACCGGTACGGCGGATCACGCGACCAATTTGATCGTGTTTGATTTTCGTTTACCGCGGCTATTGATCGCACTTTTTGCAGGCTGTGGCTTAGCTCTTTCAGGGTATTTATTTCAAACGATCACGCATAATGAGCTAGCTGATCCGGGAATTTTAGGGATCAATGCGGGTGCGGGACTGTTCGTTTTGTTTTACTTAGGTTTTTTCGCTAATAATCAAATGAGTTGGCTGTTGCCGTTAGTTGCGTGTGTCGGGGGACTGTTTGCCGCTTTACTCGTTTATTTTTGCGGCCGACAAGCTGAAAGAATCGTTCCTAATCGGTTATTGTTAGCGGGCGTTGCCGTTAATGCGGGGATTTCCGCTTTAACTTTGATCGGGACGATCCGAGTATCAAAAGACAGTTATCAATTTGTAACAGCTTGGCTTTCCGGGACGATCTGGGGGACGACTTGGCAACATGTCGGGCTCGTTTTACCGTGGCTCGTCGTGATCATCCCGCTGCTTTTGGCCCACGGGAGAACGTTGGAGATTTTAAATCTCGGGGATGAGGCAGCCTTGGGACTAGGCGTTCGACTGAAAAAAACGCAACTTTGGTTTTTAATTGCAGCAGTTTGTTTAGCAGCTGTTAGTGTAGCGGTTGCAGGAAGTATCAGTTTTATTGGCCTGATCGCACCACATATGGCTCGGAGTCTGACGGGTAAAAAGAATAATTACAGCTTTCTTTTAACGGGTTTATTGGGGGCGGTGTTGTTGCTTTATGGCGATATTTTAGGTCGGGTACTCTTGCCGACGGGTGAAATCGCAGCCGGGATCGTCGTAGCCATCATCGGAGCACCGTATTTTATTTACCAATTAGTGAAAAGTTAGGCAAAAAGAGCGCGCGTTCGCTCTTTTTATTTAGCGTGAATTTTGTTAAGCTCTAATAGAAAGGAAGTCAGTTGATGGACAAAAAATTATTACGACAACAAATGATCGCGCAACTGGAGGCGTTGATCGGAACGAAAAATAAACGCCAGCAAGTAGAACAGATCTCAGAAGCGCTGTTTGCTTCATCCGAATGGCAACAGGCGCAAACGATCGGTGTGACGATCTCGACTGCTTTGGAATTTCCCACAGCGTTGATCATGCGGCTGGCAGTAGCTCAAGGGAAAAAAATCGCCGTTCCAAAATCATTGCCACAACGGAAATTAGAATTCCACTGGGTCGATGCAGCAACGGAATATGAAACGACCCCTTTTGGCGTTGATGAACCACTAGTTGAAGCTGTCGCTGACAAAAATGAATTGGATCTTCTGATCGTTCCCGGTTTGCTTTATCGACCAAATGGTTATCGGATCGGTTTTGGCGGTGGTTTTTATGATCGTTACTTAGCAGATTACGCTGGTCAAACGGTCAGTCTAGTGTTTGCAGAACAGCTCCATGATCATTGGGAAGTCGAACCGTTTGATATTCCGATCCAAAAATTGTTCGTTGGAACGGCAACTGACAACTGATCGAGTCCATTCAAGAAAGGAATGACCATGAAAACAAATCAAAAACCGTATGTGATGTACGGCATTTTTATCGTAAATACTTTGGTTTTTGCCGCCCAATATCTGTTACCGCAACTCCACGTTGAACAGCAGCTAGGGATGTTCTCGCCATCTGTCGCGTTCCGGCATGAATATTGGCGCTTTGTCACGCCGATGTTCATTCACTTCGGATTGATGCATTTTGTGTTGAACGCGGTGGTCTTAGTGTATATGGGCAAACAGTGCGAATTGATCTTTGGGCATGGACGCTTTGCTCTTGTGTACTTTTTAAGTGGTGTGATGGGCAATCTCGCTAGTTTTGCATTTAATAACCCGACGACCTTATCTGGGGGCGCTAGTACTGCGTTGTTCGGCTTGTTCGGCGCTTTTTTAGTCATCGGTTGGCATTTTCGCGACAATCCGGCGATGCAAGCGTTGACGAAACAATTTGCGTTGTTTATCGTTTTGAATTTTGCGTTTGGGATTTTTGATACGACAATCGATCTGTGGGGGCATTTAGGCGGCGTTATTGGCGGTGCGTTGATGGGTGAGATCACGGCGTTACCGGTTTTAAAAGAGCGCTTTGCACCGCGTAGCCGAATCACGGCGGGCATCTTTTTTATTTTTTTTGCGGTGATCTGTGTATTATTAGGTTTTAAAAAACTAGGTTTACCTGTATAATGTCTGAGGATGTGAATAAGATGGAAACTTTATACGATGTCCAGCAACTGTTGAAGCAGTTTGGCATTTATGTCTATGTCGGCAAACGGATCTATGATATCGAGCTGATGCAGATCGAGCTACGCAATGTTTATGAAGGCCGTTTGATCGACAAAGAAACGTATTTACAAGCTTGGCGCATCTTAAAACGCGAACATCACATTGAAGAAAGTCGACAAGAAGGTGGAACGAATGGATAAAAAATTATTAGGGATCGATCTAGGCGGGACGACCGCAAAATTTGCCATTTTGACAAGTGAAGGCGAGATCCAACAAAAGTGGAGCATCGACACCAATATTTTAGATGATGGCAAACACATCGTGCCTGATATCATTGAATCGATCAATCATCATTTGAAATTATATGAGATGAAGCCCGAACAATTTATCGGCATCGGCATGGGGACTCCCGGCAGTGTCGATATTGAGCGCGGAACGGTGATCGGCGCTTATAATTTGAACTGGACTACGTTACAACCAGTCAAAGATCAGATCGAACGCGGAACAGGGATCGCGTTTGCATTGGATAATGATGCGAATGTTGCAGCGTTAGGCGAACGTTGGAAAGGTGCCGGCGAAAATGATCCAGATGTTATTTTCATGACGCTTGGAACTGGCGTTGGCGGCGGGATCGTCATGAACAGCCAATTGCTTCACGGTGTAGCTGGCTGTGCTGGTGAGATCGGACACGTGACGGTCGATCCTGACGGGTTTGAATGTACATGTGGCAAGCGCGGTTGCTTAGAAACGGTGGCAAGTGCGACAGGGGTCGTCCGCGTGGCACGAAAGCTGGCTGAAGAATATGCGGGGACTTCGCAATTAAAAGCGAGCCTAGATAATGGGGAAGATGTCTCAAGTAAAGATGTATTTGAGCTAGCAGAAGGCAATGATGACTTGGCGTTGATGGTCGTGGATCGCGTGACGTATTTCTTAGGTCTAGCATGCGGCAATCTTGGAAACACATTGAACCCATCTGCGATCATTATCGGCGGTGGCGTATCTGCTGCGGGTGAATTCTTACGCGGTCGGGTCGAAAATTATTTCCGGGAATTCACTTTCCCACAAGTTCGCAACAGTACGAAAGTGAAATTAGCGGAACTAGGAAATGAAGCTGGCGTGATCGGTGCAGCGTCACTTGCGTTACAATTTGCAAAATAGAAAGGAAACGAGTCAATGTCAATTTGGTGGACAATCAATATCATCTTACTTGCGATCATTTTAGCCTTTGTACTAAATGAAGCGTGGGTCCGTCTAATGGTGCGACGTTCTGCAACGTGGTTGGATCAAGAAGAATTCCAAAACGGGATGCGAAAAGCCCAAGTCATCGATGTTAGAGAACGGGATGAATTCAACGCGAAACATATTTTAGGCGCGCGGAATTTTCCCATCAGTATGTTAAAACAATCGCTTGGTTCATTACGGAAAGATCAGCCGATCTATATTTACGATCAGCGTAAAGCAATGGCCGCTCGAGCAGCGAACCTTTTACGAAAAAATGGCTTTACTGATCTGTATATTTTAAAAGGCGGCTTTGACGAATGGCAAGGGAAGATCAAACAAAAAAATATCGATTAAGTCACTAGTGTTGCACAAATAATTTCAGAAAAATCTGAAAACTATGTTTCATTCAAAATTGCAAAAAAGTCGAATGCTTACGCAGCGGATGACTTTTATTCCAGAAATTGTACGTTTTATTAAATTG
>NZ_CACSLH010000058.1 GCF_902706605.1 Enterococcus sp. CSURQ0835
GTTATACAAAAGGCAGTAGGCCTTTATTTTTTTGGCTTTTTTTGAACTTACATATAGTAGAGTGTACAAAAAAGGCGTAGAAATTGGATTTCTACACCTTCTATGAATCTTTTGTCTACAGTCTGACCTTTGAGCAAAACGCTCAAAGGTTTTTTCGTTGTGGCAAGACTTGCTTATTGCCAACGGATCAGTAGACGACTTACTAGATCCAGCAAACTAAAGAGTAGCAGTCCTGTTACGCTCAACACGATGATCCCTAGATACATCGTCGGATAGTCTAACCGCGTCCAAGCGTCTAAAATATAATAGCCCATTCCATAGACCGTACCATAATTTTCAGCAAAAAATAAAACGGAGATCGCCATTCCTAACGAGACACGCAATGAACTAAACAAAGCTGGCAGTGCAGCCGGAAAGGTGACTTGGCTGAACGTTTGCCAAGGGGTAGCTTGTAAAGTGTGATAGATCGCATAATATTTAGCGGGTAGTTGCAACACACTGTCGCGTACGGCTAATGTAACTTGCGGCGCGATGATCAACACTAACAGTAAGATCTTGGAGCTTTCCCCTAAACCAAACAATAGTAATAAAATCGGCAGCAATGCGATTTTGGGGATTGGATAACTTAAATACAGCACCGGGCCTAAAACTTTATTCCAAAATGAGCTGCGACCCATCACATAACCAAGACTGGCGCCAAAGATCAACGCTAGGATCAAGCCCAATAAGATCCGGCCAAAACTATAACCTAAATGCCAAACTAATCCCGCTTCAAGTGTAGCTGGCAACTGAGCATAAACGTCAAGTGGCGAAGGGAAGATCGGGGTGTGCCACACACTCGTCAGTCCTAGCCAGACTAGTTGGATGAAGATAAAAACGAATCCGACTGGAAGAAAATGGCGTAAATTACGGCCCATCACGTAGCGCTCCTTTCAATTGCTGGATGAATGCCAGTCGTGCTGGATCAGGCTGGCTAGATTCAACGAAGGGATTGGACAAAATCGTTTTCAATTGCCCAGTCCGAGTCAAAACAAGAATCTGCTGGCCCAATAAAACAGCTTCCGTCATATCATGAGTGATGAAGAGTGAAGTGGTCGGCTGCTTTTGCCACATCGTTAAAAACAAGTGCTGCAATTTTTCCCGCGTCAACGCATCTAAAGCGGCAAACGGTTCATCTAATAATAAAAGGTCGTTAGGCAAAGCAAATGCTCGAGCTAACGCGACTCGTTGTTTTTGGCCGCCGCTTAATTTATGCGGATAATAACTTTTTAATGCTGTCAGTCCTAATGCTTCAAACAAGTGTTGTAATTTCAGTTGTTGTTCGCGGGTCAAGTGTTTTTGTTGTTGGCGGATCAAGACGGCAGCCGTTACACTTTTTTCAACTGTTTGCCAAGGTAAAAGTCCGTAATCTTGAGGGACTAATCCGACTTTGTTCGCTAAATAAGGCTGATCAGCTTGGGTGATACTCCCACTTGTTTTTTCCAATAAGCCAGCTAATAAATTGAGCAGGGTGGTTTTTCCAGCACCTGATGGGCCGATCAAGGTGTAACGCGTATCAGCAGCCAGTTCCAGGTTCAAATTTTGTAAGATCGGAGTTTGATCATACGTGTAGCTGACATTTTTTAGCTGGATCTTATTTGAAGTAGACATCACTCAACACGTCTTTCGGTTGGATTTCTTTTTTCAAGAGTCCTTTTTCTTTGGCCCAAGCAAATGCCGCTGTGATATCTTGCGTAGTGGTTTGGCTAGCTTCAGGATAAGCTGGAACTTCGATTTGGTCTTTCAGTGATTTTGGAAAGCCGATCTCTTTAATGAAGAGATCCAAATATTTTTCTTTTGGGTTGTTCTTCATCCAAGCGACCGCATCATTATACGCAGCGTACATCGCTTTTATTTCTTTGGTTTTTTTGGTGATCGTTTTATTTTCAAATGCCATAACAAAAGGATTGATCCCGCTTGCTCGAGTTGAAGCTAAAACGTTCATCCCAGCTGCTTTGCCCATAGTCGTAAAAGGTTCGGGTAAGATCGCAGCGGCTGCTTTATGATTTTTCAGGAGCTCTAAGCGAGTGGGGACTTGCGGCAAGTCAACGCGTTTGATCGTACTGCTAGTAACGTGAGCGGCTTTAAACAGTTGGTCGACCGCGTATTCGGTACTGTTGTTTCGAGTTAAAAGGACATCTTTGTCAGTTAAATCACTCAACTGATGGACTGCCGGATCATTTGAAACTAGATCAAATGTACCATAAGTCGATCCGGTGATCTTGACATCCATTCCGCCTTGGATCGCTAGTGCGACCGCCACGAGATCCGTATTGATCCCATCTACTTTTCCTGCTTGAAAAGCGGCGTCACGTTCTTTTGGTGATTTGAAATTTTCTAACTTCAATTTGAAGCCATGCTTCTGATCAAACCCTTGCTGTTGGGCAACGATCAACGGGATATTATCATTTGATGGCATCACACCTAAAGTCAATGTTTTTTCTGAATCATCCGTCGCTGATTTGGGTGAACAAGCCGCTAAAAAAAACACCAACATCAGTAAAGCAAACGTCACCAATCTCTTCATTAAAATTCCTTCTTTCAATAAAAAATAAATTCCTCTGCTAGTTTAGCTTATTTTTAAGCAAAAAACTATCAGAGGAATGTTTTATTTTTACGCGAAGTAGGCGATACCCATCGCTTGTTTGACTTCTTTTAATGTTTGAGCCGCTACAGCTTGCGCTTGTTGGCTACCTTGTTGTAACAGTTGCATCACATGCTCTGGGTCTTGGGCAAATTCCTCACGCCGTTTTCTGATCGGCGCAAGCTCTGCTTCTAAGACTTCGATCAAATAGCGTTTGATCTGCACATCACCTAAACCACCACGACGGTAGTGTTCTTTTAACTCAGCGATTTTTTTTGTGTCTGTACCAAAGACATCCAAATAAGTGAAGACCATGTTGCCTTCAACTTGACCGGGATCGGCTACGTGAATGTGATTGGGGTCGGTATACATGCTCATGACTTTTTTTGCGACTGTCTCTTGACTATCCGCTAAATAAATCCCGTTGCCTAACGATTTACTCATCTTACCATTGCCATCGATGCCTGGTAAGCGGCCCATGCCTTTTGCCGGAAAAACACCTTTTGGTTCCACCAATACATCGCCATATGTTTGATTAAAGGAATGAACGATCTCTTGGGTCTGTTCTAACATCGGTTTTTGATCTTCTCCGACAGGTACGAGATTAGCTTTAAAAGCTGTGATGTCAGCTGCTTGTGAGACGGGGTAAATGAAAAAGCCCGCTGGTACACTTTCACCAAATTTTTTTTGCTCGATCTCTGCTTTGACAGTTGGATTGCGGCGCACGCGGCCAACGGAAACAAGATTTAAATAATACATCGTTAGTTCACCGAGCTCAGGGATCTGGGATTGAATGAACAATGTCGAGCGAGTTGGATCTAAGCCGACTGCTAAATAATCCAGTGCGACTTGTAAAACGTTGGAAGACACTTTTTCTGGTGTCTTGGCGTTGTCTGTTAAGGCTTGCATATCAGCGATCATAATGAATAGTTGATTATTTTCATCTTGCTGTAAACGTAGCCGATTTTTTAAGGAACCGACGTAATGTCCTAAATGGAGTTGCCCAGTCGGACGGTCGCCAGTCAAAATAGTATTTTTCATAGCGGTCACCTTTTCTCTTCAATATAAGTTATAGGTTAAAAACCTTCTTTCAAATAGTACCCTTTTTTTAATAGGAAGACAACTGCAAAAATTAGATCAAAGGCAGCAATAAAATTCATATGTAATATTTCCTGACACGAAAAGGGGAGGAAAAAGATATTTTTTTACCGCAATTATCAGAAAAATCTTTACAAATGAAATTTGTTTCGCCTATAATTAGAACCAGAGTTTTTTATCACTAGTGTTGCACAAATAATTTCAGAAAAATCTGAAAACTATGTTTCATTCAAAATTGCAAAAAAGTCGAATGCTTACGCAGCGGATGACTTTTATTCCAGAAATTGTACGTTTTATTAAATTG
>NZ_CACSLH010000059.1 GCF_902706605.1 Enterococcus sp. CSURQ0835
CCTCTGCCGAAACTAGCGTTCCGGCTTCTACGGCTCCTACCTATCCTGTACATGTGGTACAGACACTCAATATCAAACTGCAGTAAAGCTCCATGGGGTCTTTCCGTCCTGTCGCGGGTAACCTGCATCTTCACAGGTACTAAAATTTCACCGAGTCTCTCGTTGAGACAGTGCCCAAATCGTTACGCCTTTCGTGCGGGTCGGAACTTACCCGACAAGGAATTTCGCTACCTTAGGACCGTTATAGTTACGGCCGCCGTTTACTGGGGCTTCAATTCGTACCTTCGCTTACGCTAAGCACTCCTCTTAACCTTCCAGCACCGGGCAGGCGTCAGCCCCTATACGTCATCTTTCGATTTTGCAGAGACCTGTGTTTTTGATAAACAGTCGCTTGGGCCTATTCACTGCGGCTGATCTTACGATCAGCACCCCTTCTCCCGAAGTTACGGGGTCATTTTGCCGAGTTCCTTAACGAGAGTTCTCTCGCTCACCTTAGGATTCTCTCCTCGACTACCTGTGTCGGTTTGCGGTACGGGCCGTTGTTTTCTCACTAGAAGCTTTTCTCGGCAGTGTGACATCAGAAGCTTCGGTACTATTATTTCCCTCCTCATCACAGCTTGTCCTTAAAGAAATAAGCATTTGACTCATTTCAAGACTTGCTGCTTGAACAGACATATCCAACAGTCTGCACTTCTTAGCCTCCTGCGTCCCTCCATTGCTCAAACAAAAACAACGGGTACAGGAATATCAACCTGTTATCCATCGCCTACGCCTATCGGCCTCAGCTTAGGTCCCGACTAACCCTGGGCGGACGAGCCTTCCCCAGGAAACCTTAGTCATTCGGTGGACAGGATTCTCACCTGTCTTTCGCTACTCATACCGGCATTCTCACTTCTAAGCGCTCCAGCAGTCCTCACGATCTGCCTTCAACGCCCTTAGAACGCTCTCCTACCAACGTATCAAAGATACGTTCCACAGCTTCGGTAAACTATTTAGCCCCGGTACATTTTCGGCGCAGGGTCACTCGACTAGTGAGCTATTACGCACTCTTTAAATGGTGGCTGCTTCTAAGCCAACATCCTAGTTGTCTGTGCAACCCCACATCCTTTTCCACTTAATAGTTATTTGGGGACCTTAGCTGGTGGTCTGGGCTGTTTCCCTTTCGACTATGGATCTTATCACTCACAGTCTGACTCCCAGAGATGAATGGATGGCATTCGGAGTTTATCTGAATTCGGTAACCCGAGATGGGCCCCTAGTCCAAACAGTGCTCTACCTCCATCATTCTTACTCTGAGGCTAGCCCTAAAGCTATTTCGGAGAGAACCAGCTATCTCCAAGTTCGTTTGGAATTTCTCCGCTACCCACACCTCATCCCCGCACTTTTCAACGTACGTGGGTTCGGTCCTCCAGTGCGTTTTACCGCACCTTCAACCTGGACATGGGTAGATCACATGGTTTCGGGTCTACGACCACTTACTCAAACGCCCATTTCAGACTCGCTTTCGCTACGGCTCCGTCTTTCCGACTTAACCTCGCAAGTAATCGTAACTCGCCGGTTCATTCTACAAAAGGCACGCTATCACCCATTAACGGGCTTTAACTTGTTGTAGGCACACGGTTTCAGGTTCTATTTCACTCCCCTTCCGGGGTGCTTTTCACCTTTCCCTCACGGTACTGGTTCACTATCGGTCACTAGGGAGTATTTAGCCTTGGGAGATGGTCCTCCCGGATTCCGACGGAATTCCTCGTGTTCCGCCGTACTCAGGATCCTCCTAGGTGTCTCAAAGATTTTATCTACGGGGCTATTACCCTCTTTAGCGGACCTTTCCAAGTCCTTCGATTATCTTCAATGACTACCAGATCGGAGTCCTACAACCCCAACGAGCAAGCTCGTTGGTTTGGGCTGGTCCCGTTTCGCTCGCCGCTACTCAGGGAATCGATTTTTCTTTCTCTTCCTGCAGGTACTTAGATGTTTCAGTTCTCTGCGTTTACCTCGAGTGTGCTATGTATTCACACATTCGTAACAGCCTACAAAAGCTGTTGGGTTTCCCCATTCGGAAATCTCCGGATCAAAGCTTACTTACAGCTCCCCGAAGCATATCGGTGTTAGTCCCGTCCTTCATCGGCTCCTAGTGCCAAGGCATCCACCGTGCGCCCTTATTCACTTAACCTTATCAACCTGACGGTTGGGTTTTGATCTTTCCTCTAGCGATAGAGTTCCGATCAAGAAAAATAAGCAATTGAACGAATTATAAAAAACTCATTCAACGCGGTGTTCTCGGTTTGTTTCATTTGTTTCTGATATCCAGTTTTCAATGAACGAAT
>NZ_CACSLH010000060.1 GCF_902706605.1 Enterococcus sp. CSURQ0835
AATTGAGAGTAGACCTCTCAAAACTGAACGAAATGACGAATGTGTAGTCTCCGTAATAATTCCTTAGAAAGGAGGTGATCCAGCCGCACCTTCCGATACGGCTACCTTGTTACGACTTCACCCCAATCATCTATCCCACCTTAGACGGCTGGCTCCAAAAGGTTACCTCACCGGCTTCGGGTGTTACAAACTCTCGTGGTGTGACGGGCGGTGTGTACAAGGCCCGGGAACGTATTCACCGCGGCGTGCTGATCCGCGATTACTAGCGATTCCGGCTTCATGCAGGCGAGTTGCAGCCTGCAATCCGAACTGAGAGAAGCTTTAAGAGATTAGCTTAGCCTCGCGACTTCGCGACTCGTTGTACTTCCCATTGTAGCACGTGTGTAGCCCAGGTCATAAGGGGCATGATGATTTGACGTCATCCCCACCTTCCTCCGGTTTGTCACCGGCAGTCTCGCTAGAGTGCCCAACTAAATGATGGCAACTAACAATAAGGGTTGCGCTCGTTGCGGGACTTAACCCAACATCTCACGACACGAGCTGACGACAACCATGCACCACCTGTCACTTTGCCCCCGAAGGGGAAGCTCTATCTCTAGAGTGGTCAAAGGATGTCAAGACCTGGTAAGGTTCTTCGCGTTGCTTCGAATTAAACCACATGCTCCACCGCTTGTGCGGGCCCCCGTCAATTCCTTTGAGTTTCAACCTTGCGGTCGTACTCCCCAGGCGGAGTGCTTAATGCGTTAGCTGCAGCACTGAAGGGCGGAAACCCTCCAACACTTAGCACTCATCGTTTACGGCGTGGACTACCAGGGTATCTAATCCTGTTTGCTCCCCACGCTTTCGAGCCTCAGCGTCAGTTACAGACCAGAGAGCCGCCTTCGCCACTGGTGTTCCTCCATATATCTACGCATTTCACCGCTACACATGGAATTCCACTCTCCTCTTCTGCACTCAAGTCTCCCAGTTTCCAATGACCCTCCCCGGTTAAGCCGGGGGCTTTCACATCAGACTTAAAAGACCGCCTGCGCTCGCTTTACGCCCAATAAATCCGGACAACGCTTGCCACCTACGTATTACCGCGGCTGCTGGCACGTAGTTAGCCGTGGCTTTCTGGCCAGATACCGTCAAGGGATGAACGTTTTACTCTCATCCTTGTTCTTCTCTGACAACAGAGTTTTACGATCCGAAAACCTTCTTCACTCACGCGGCGTTGCTCGGTCAGACTTTCGTCCATTGCCGAAGATTCCCTACTGCTGCCTCCCGTAGGAGTTTGGGCCGTGTCTCAGTCCCAATGTGGCCGATCACCCTCTCAGGTCGGCTATGCATCGCAGCCTTGGTGAGCCGTTACCTCACCAACAAGCTAATGCACCGCGGGTCCATCCTTAAGCGACGCAAAAGCGCCTTTCAAATTCTTATCATGCGATAAAAATTGTTATACGGTATTAGCACCTGTTTCCAAGTGTTATCCCCTTCTTAAGGGCAGGTTACCCACGTGTTACTCACCCGTTCGCCACTCCTTTTCT
>NZ_CACSLH010000061.1 GCF_902706605.1 Enterococcus sp. CSURQ0835
TTATACAGAGGAAAGTATTTTAGAAAACTAAAACTAACGACAAACAAACGGCTAGACAGAAGAGCTGCCTAGCCGCTTGTAATATTCTACTGATTTCACTCTACCAACACTAGTTGACAAAGAGCCACTAAAACTGGCTCGTTCCCTGGTTTTGATTTGGCTAGGCATGATCAAACGCTGCTTAGCTTCGCATCTTGATCTGCCCTAGCGCTTATTTTTTATTGTACACTGGGAACTGACTTGAATCCCCATAATCGGCAATCGGTTTGAATTTTTTCAATTGTTCTAGATCCTCAGCCGTTAGTTCAAAATCCAGCTCGCTATTCGCTTTGATATGCGCTTTGTTTGCTGATTTTGGTAACGGCAACAGACCTAATGCTAAACAGTAGCGAATCGCTAATTGCGGAACACTGACGTGATACTTTTCAGCCATTTTTTTCAATTCAGCATTTTTCAATAATTCACCGTGTCCGACAGGTGAATACGCTTCGATTAACAGATTTTGTTGCTGGCAATAATCGATCAAGTCAAACGGTGTGTTTGAAATGTGCGCCAACACTTGATTGACAGCTGGTTTGATCGTAGCATGAGCCAAAATATTTTCGACATCGTGCTGATTGAAATTCGATAAGCCTATCGCCCGGATCTTGCCTGCTTGATACGCGTCTTCTAATGCTCGCCAAGCTTCAACATTACCTGCATCATAGTTTGCTTCTCTAAATTCTGCCCATGGTTGTGGCGCATGAATGATCATTAAATCGATCGTATCTAAGCCTAATTTTTCTAACGACTCGTCAATTGACTGGGCGGCAGCTTCATAAGTTTTATGTTCAGCGGCTACTTTAGTCGTGACAAAAAGCTCTGAACGATCAATGCCCGCTGTTCGAATCGCCTCGCCCACTCCGCGTTCATTTTCATAAGCTTGAGCGGTATCGATGTGACGATATCCGAGTGCCAGCGCATCTTTCACCGCTTGAACCACATTCTCGTCATCGATCATCCAAGTGCCAAAACCGACTTTAGGGATTTTGACCCCATTATTTAACGGATACGTTTCTTGTAAAATCATACTTGTCTGCTCCTTCCAATCAAAATTAAATATAAAACTCTTGCTTCAACCATATCGTATTTGTTTTACTTATTTCAACTTTCAACCCAGTGGATCAGACAAAAATTTCTTTTGCCATTGAAAAGGCACTCCACGCTTTAGGCCAGCCTGCATAAAAAGCTAAATGCGTGATCAAAGCAGTGATCTCTTCTTTAGTGACGCCATTTTCTTTTGCGATCTTCAAATGAGCTTCTAGTTGCGGTGCCCCCAGCGCTAATAATGCCGCGCACGTAATCATACTTCGATCATGGGCGGATAGTTCAGCTTCTTTAGCCCACACTTCTCCAAACAAAACATCATCATTCAAGGCTGCAAATTGAGGAGCAAATTCTCCTAATTGTTCTCTGCCAGCAGTTTGTTTTTTCATTTGACTCGGCTCCTTTCGTTTTTCAATTAATTCGCTGGATTGGCTAATTTTTCATACCAGTCATCATCCACCGGTTCGAGCCATTCGGGAGTACCGGCTGTAATAGCAATATGTTCAAACCAACTGTCTTTTGTCGCACCGTGCCAATGTTTCACGCCATCGTGAGTCACCACCACATCGCCAGCTTTTAAAAAGCGTGCTGGCTGACCGGCTTCTTGATACCAGCCTTCGCCACCTGTTACTAATAATAATTGAAAGCCAGCATGATGAATGTGCCAATTATTGCGGCAACCAGGTTCAAAAGTTACATTTGAGACCCCCACACTAATTTCAGGATCAGAAACTAAACCTTGTAAATAACTTTGGCCAATAAAATATTGAGCGAAAGCGTCATTTTTTGCTCCACTTGGAAAAATGACACCTTGTTTTACTTCTTCATGTTTTGCCATCGTACATTCCTCCATTCCTAAATTTTTCACCGCCAAGATGCTAACCAATTTTTGACGGCGGCTTCAGACTGTTCAGCACAGGAACCTCGAATGGGAAGTCCTGTTTGGATGGTCGCAGCTGGACATGATTTTTTCAAATCAACTAGGCTACTGCCAAGCGCACTGCCTTCATGAGTACAAAAAGGATAGATGTCCAGCCCTGTTGTTTCAAAGTCAGCTAAAAAAGTCGCGACGATTTGCGGATAACTGCCCCACCAATTAGGATAGCCTAGAAACAGAGCCTCAAGTTTTGAACGTTCCAACTCAAAAGGCTGATAAGCCACTCGTTTGGCAAGCTTTTTTCAGCTTCTGCTCGTCGGACTGTTTCATCATAACTAGCGGGATACGCTTCAAGTGCTTTTAACTCGATCGGTTCGAGCTTCAACTGACTGGCGATTTTTTGGGCCACGATTGCCGTATTGCCGATCGTGATCATTTGGCGTTTCCCACCAACGAAATTCTCCCCTGACCGAGAAAAAAAAGACGACTGCTGCTTTCACCTAAATCCCTCCTTGTAAACTAAAGCTACGCCAGCTGTTCAACATAATTAGCCTCAACCTATTTTACATTCCGTCCAATGCCTATTTCACATAGGCCCATGCTCTAAAAGCATATGAAATAAATGAGAACACCTTCGTTTTAATCAGACGTTATCTTCCAAAGACGAAAAATGAACATTCTAGAAGATCAGCAGATTAACAAAAAAATTAACTTAGAAAATGTTTAGATCGAAAATTACCTGTTTAAGTCTTTTCAAAAAAGTGCTGCATTTGATTTAAAAAATTAAGTCATAAAACAATAAAAATCTATTGATTGTTGATTTGATTCTTTTTAAATTTTCTTTCTATTTATTTCTTTTTTAGAGTTTATTATTTAATAGAAATGACAAAAATATTTTTGAAGAGATCTAATCCGTGATTTTTGCTTTTTGTAATTCAATATTTTAAA
>NZ_CACSLH010000062.1 GCF_902706605.1 Enterococcus sp. CSURQ0835
CCACGTTATAGCGATAGGTAACTTTTTGATGTTATCTCCAAGTTTTCCCCCGCTTCACACCGTACATGAAACTTTCGCTTCATACGGCGTTCCATCATATCCAAATAGATTTATAAGTTATTTCCCAGTTATTGTCTGGTATCCGTAATTCGTCCGTATTCTGTTCAGTTTTTTCTTCTGCTGACTATTAAGAACATAACCTTTTAACAGTGATTTTGCTTCGTCTGCTGATTCTGTTAGGATTGCCTTTGCAATGGGAATTTCCACAAATGCCAGATTAGAATATCTATCAAGGTTATCTCCTTTGTCTGATTTGTGAATACATATCAGAGTGGACGGAGTTCCTCGACGATTCATTACATAGCAGTTGCCTTGTTGTGCGATATATGCCGAAATACGATTGTCGTTAAACTCTACGCTATCGGCAGGGTTTTCATTTTCCAACAACGCTCGGATTTCTTCTTTTGTTACAACTACAACGTCCTCATGCACCTTGTTTCTCCCTTGCTTTGTAAAATTACAAATATCTTGCGAGAAATTCATAGGATTTTTGTGTTGTACTCCTTGAATCGGCAATAGCGGATTATCCGCAATCATCACTATTTTTGTTTTTGGTCTGATTCCTTTTGTCTTGCTCTGAAATTCTGAACTTGTACTTTCAAATGGAACTGATTTTGCAATGTTCCTTAAACGGATTCGTATGGTCGGTAAGAGAGCGTAACTTACTTCTGTCAGGTTGTTATATACGTTAGTTGCTATGCAGTAGTAATTCTGCATACCGATAACTGTCAGATTATATCTGCTGATATTGAAGCCAGTCGTATGTCTGGCTATATCTTTTACCTTTAACTTTAAATTTGTTTTCGCTTTCTTTAATGCTTTTTGGTTCATATCTGTTTTGGCAACATAACCGTGTTTCGTTCTTCCTTTTGGGATGACTTTGATTTTGAAACCCAGAAAATCTGATGAATTTTTCTTCAGATTTACTACCTTTGATTTCTCTGGACTGATTTCTAATTTCAGCCTTTTATTAAGAAAATCTACGGTACTGTGGTAAAATCTTTGTGCTTCTCCATAGGTTGAACACATGATTTTAAAATCATCAGCGTAACGTACAATAAAACCGCTTTTCAGTTTGGTATATTTCTTTGCGTATTGAAGCCACCCATTTTTACTGCGGTTCTTCGGCTGGAATGTTTCCCACTGACTGCTTACCCACCAGTCTAATTCATTAAGGACTATGAGGGAGAGCAGTGGACTTAACAGACCGCCTTGTGGCGTTCCTTTTTCTGGGACACCCTCGCCGTCAATTTCGGCTTTCAGCATTTTGCTGATAATGCAAATCAATCTTTTATCCCGAATACCAAGTGTCCAGATTTGTTTTAATAGTTTTCCATGATTGACATTATCGAAAAATCCTTTAATGTCTACGTCAACACAGTAATGATATTTTGATAAATTTATCAGTGTCGTTACTCTGCTGACTGCATGGTGGGCACTTCGATTCGCACGGAATCCATAGGAATGATTATGGAACTTTGGTTCGCATATCGGCTCTAGGACTTGCAGGATACATTGTTGTACCAGCCTGTCCCAGATACACGGAATCCCCAATGGACGCATTTTATCGCTCCCAGCTTTTGGAATGAAAACACGTCTGACTGATTTGGGGCGGTAGTTGCTAAGGCTTTCCCGAACGGTAGCAACAATCTCAGCATTGCTGAGTTGTTTTATATCGTCTATCGTCATTCCATCCGTTCCAGCCGTTTTACTGCCACTGTTTGATTTCAGATTACGGTAAGCTAAACAAATATTTTGTTCCGAACCAATAATTTCAAGTAACTTATAAAAGTTATTACCGTTCTTGCTCTGTGCGTATAACTCGTCATAAATATGTTGCATATCATAATACTCGTTATAGCGGAGCTTGTTTTTCTTTAGCATGGTCTGTACCCTCCTTGTTTGCAGGAGCAAGTACATCTCTTAGTCTTACTCGAACCCATACCATTTTTCTTAGTAATTCTATTCTTCATATGACTAGTGGCTATCCCTCCACCGCTTGTTATCACGGTTTCATAGGTACTGTGCCACCACTCTCACTGACATTAACACACCTTATATCATTGCTAATCTCACAATAACTTTCTAATGTGAACACTTCACAGACAGTAAAATCTCCATGTTGTCAGCTTTCAACGTTCCAAACACACTATCTGTACATATATCCTTAGGTTTCCTCTATAAGCCTGCTACCTTGATAACGCCTTTAACGTTATATGGATTTTCATAAATGCGGAGTCTTACTCACCCACAGTAGCGACACTGTTTGTGTCACTGGACATTTCTATCCAGCCCCGATATAGACCTGTACATTCAAGGATTCGTCAGTAGACCTCTCATCTACATTCTAACCATAGATATTTTATAGACTTCCGGCATATAGGACACAACGCCCACCTCTGGGAATCTTTCGTCAGCATTATCTGTTACGGTGTCTGTCTGCCGACTTCACCGAGCTTCTGACAGAGCCTTGTTTACTCAAGTTTCTGCCAGTCGGAGTATTAAAGTAGCCTTTCAGGGCGTTACCCCGTCATTCGACTATTCGTGTGTTTAGTTCTCCAACACACATTAAATATTGATTTAATGAAGTGCTGTGCCTACTCTTTTCAAGTAGGAACGTTTCGCACC
>NZ_CACSLH010000063.1 GCF_902706605.1 Enterococcus sp. CSURQ0835
ATACAGATTTAAAAAAATCAACTATTTATTAAGTCTATTTGGTGTGCACATATTTTAAGATCTATTGTTATTATTCGCATTTCTGGAATCTATGATTTATCACTTGACTTATAATAGTTAGTCTTTCACTCAAGTTGCTCTTTTTTTATTTTAACAGTTTTCCAGCTGTTTAGCTGCCGGTAAAGTGAGGGGCGTTATTTTGTATTCAAAATAATCCAGTGCAGCGTGGAGGAAGTTTCCTTATGGCCGCCTATTTTATTCAAACCAGCGAAAAAATTTGCTTAAAATCAAGTGGTCGCAATTTTCTGAGCTTTTTTAGTTGCGAAAAAAATTTTCTGGGTATATAAATTAACCATAATAAAAACGATTACAGGAGAAGTGGTCAGCAAAAAATTAAAATCGTTCTGCTATTTAAAAGGTCTAAGAGATACGAAGATGCGTTTCTTCTATTAGAGAGAGGGGAGTGGCTTACCATGAAAAGCCAACAACAAGTAAATCAAGATGGGACCAAGCGAACCCTGTCCAATCGTCACGTCCAAATGATCGCGATCGGTGGAACGATCGGAACTGGATTGTTTTTAGGTTCGGGAAGCTCGATCAGTAAGGCCGGGCCATCTATTATTCTAGTGTACATGATTATCGGCGCTTTTTTCTTTTTGATGATGCGTGCGATCGGTGAGATGCTGTATGAAGATCCTGACCAACATACCTTTGTCGCGTTTATTACGAAATACATCGGCGAACGAGCTGGGAATTTCGCTGGCTGGAGTTATTGGATCGGCTTAGTTTTTCTGGCGATGGCTGAATTGACTGCGATTGCGACCTATATCAAGTTTTGGTTCCCGCAAGCCAACACGAGTTTAATCGAAGTTCTCTTTTTGATTTTGTTGACTTCGCTTAATTTGATCGCTGCTCGGATTTTTGCGGAAGCGGAATTTTGGTTTGCCATGATCAAGATCATCGCCATCATTTCCATGATCATCACAGGGATTATTTTGATTTTTACCGGGTTTAAAGCACCAGATGGAAACTATGCGACGTTTGGCAATGTCTTTAAAGGGTTTCAAATGTTTCCTCATGGGATCGCGACATTCGTAGCTTCCTTCCCGATGGTATTCTTTGCCTTTCAAGGGATGGAATTTATCAGCATCACGATCGGGGAGACGAAAGAACCACGGAAAGTGCTGAAAAAAGCCATCAATGAAACGATTTATCGGATTTTGATTTTTTACATTGGTGCGATGGTGATCATTATGAGTATCACGCCGTGGCAAACGATCAATCCAGGGCAAAGTCCATTTGTTGAAGTGTTTGCGCTAGCTGGTTTACCGGCAGCTGCGACGGTCATTAATTTCGTCGTGTTGACCTCAGCAGCTTCGGCATTAAACAGTGCGATCTTTTCAGCCGGGCGTCACTTTTACCAATTGGCTGAAGAATCTCATTCGCCGGTTTTCCGCCATTTTGATAAGATCTCAAAAACAGGTGTACCTGCGCGCGGGATTTTAGCTTCGGCTGCCTTGATGCTGATCGCTCCGATCATTTCACTCGTCCCTCAAATCGGGAGTGCCTTTGTCTTTGTCACTTCTGTTTCAAGCGACATGTACATCATCGTTTATGCGTTAGCGGTTTATTCCCATCGTAAATACAAATTATCCCAAGATTATTTAGCAGATGGCTTCAAAATGCCGTTTTACAAATTTACTAGTCCGGCAACGTTAGCCTTTTTCGGGTTGATCTTTGTCAGCTTGTTCTTCAACAAAACGTCTTTGTTGCCAGCGTTAGGCGCGATTGTTTGGACCGTTCTTTTCAACTTGTTCGGCTGGTTTAAAAGCCGTAGAGCAAAAGGGACAGTCAGTTAATTAAAGTGTCATTGAATGAAGCGAACGTCTGATTTAAGGCGTTCGCTTTTTTAAATGAAAAATCACTGAAAGAGCAAACGAATGATACGTTTTTAGCAGAATCAAAATCAGAAAGGGGTTGCAAAACGTTTGAGACACAATTTAGGTGCGTCTATATTTTTTGTTAAAGGAATATCGAAAAGAGTAAAAAACGAACGTTGTAACGGTTTTGGAATGTATCTGTCGACTATTCGAAAAAAACACAAAAAAGTCGATTAGGCCATTGACGAAAGTAGTCGAGAAGTTTATAGTTAATCCTGTTCTAAGGGAGCTTTGCTTCACTTGGGAGCTTAGAAAAAACTTAAAAAAAGTTGTTGACAAACAGCTTGAGATTAGGTATTCTAACAAAGTCGCATCAAGCACTTCAAACAACTTCAAAAAAGAAATTGAAAAAGTTGTTGACTTTCAGCTGGAAAGCTGATAAGATATAAAAGTTGCTGATGCAACACGAAACACCATGTAGACCTTTGAAAACTGAACGAAATAAGACGAACCAAATGTGTAGGGCGTTTCTATTTTGTAGAAACAACATACAGCAAGCAATTTATGCTAGCGAATCAATTTTATTTGAGCTTAACAAATTCAAATGACGTCAAATTGTTCTTTTAGAAAATTTGACTATAGTTCAACATCGACACAAGTGTATCGTATTGAACTTATATATGAGAGTTTGATCCTGGCTCAGGACGAACGCTGGCGGCGTGCCTAATACATGCAAGTCGAACGCTTTTTCTTTCATCGAACTTCGGTTCACCGAGAGAAAAGGAGTGGCGAACG
>NZ_CACSLH010000064.1 GCF_902706605.1 Enterococcus sp. CSURQ0835
TTCAATTTAATAAAACGTACAATTTCTGGAATAAAAGTCATCCGCTGCGTAAGCATTCGACTTTTTTGCAATTTTGAATGAAACATAGTTTTCAGATTTTTCTGAAATTATTTGTGCAACACTAGTGGGATAATAAAAAATTATCTTTTTCTGATATTATGGCTACAGAAGCAGAAACAAAAGATGTTGTTTACCAAGTTAATTATGTAGCTGTCTATTTTGTTTTAGCGGGTGCAGTTGCGGCAATAGTTATTGATGTAGTAAGAGATGATAAAGATGTAAATATTCAAAAAATGAAATTGAGATTAGCTAACAATGAATTTTCAACAGCTCTAATTGCCTCGGCTCTTGAGTATGGGGGACTTAAGTTTGCACAAAAAGTAGGGAAACTTTATCTTGGAATGGTAAATAACTATTATTTAGAAAATGAAGATATGGATTTGAACTATGCAAACTAGTAAGGTACTGCCTAGATTAGGTGCTATTCTATTAACATATAGATGTAATGCAGAATGTGATGAGTGTTGTTTTGAATGCAGTCCAGATAGAAATAGCCCTAAATTTGATATTGAAAAAATTAAGGAATTTATCGATCAAATTAGTAAGAAGGATGGTATACAATTATTAGTTTGGTCAGGTGGTGAGTGTTTTTTAGAATACCAAACACTTACTTTAGGTATTGATTATGCAAAGAAAAAAGGATTTAATTCTAGATGTGTTTCAAATGCATTTTGGGCCAGTTCAATTGAGCAGGCGACAAAAAAACTTTTACCTCTAAAGCAAAGTGGATTAGTTGAATTGAATTTTTCAACAGGCGATAGTCATCAAAAATTTGTTCCTATTGAGCGTGTAATGAACGCTACCGTTGCAGCGTTACAATTGGGAATGAAAGTATTTATAGCGGTAGAGTCAACAAGTAGTAGCAAGTTTAAGCCACAAGATATTCTTGAAAATGAATTATATGTAAATAATATTAGAGGTAGGGAATTAGAAAAATCTTTTTCTATAGAACCAACTGTGTGGGTATCTTTCCATGATAATAACAATTACGACTACGGTGAAATTATCGGAAATTCTGGAGGATGTGAAGGGATTTTTGATACCATTTCTATAGAACCTTCTTTTGGTTTAATGGGATGTTGTGGTATTACTTCTAATCATATTCAAGAGTTGCATCTTGGAAAAATATCTGAAGGAAATGTGTATGAAAGGTATTTGGCACAACAAGACGATTTTTTAAAATTATGGATTTTTACAGAAGGTCCAGAAGTTATAGTAAAACAAGCTAGTGAATGGCTGGGAGTGGATGCGCCAAAATTCTATCATAAATGTTTGTATTGTGCTTATTTATATCAGTCTAATGAAATAAGATCTGCTATTGCTGAGAACTATCATTTTGTAGAAGAAAGAGTATTGAAAAAATATCAAACAGAAACAGTTTTACAGTCTGCATTTACCAGTTAATTTATTTGGTGGTGAAATATGTATAAGCTTACTCGAATTAAAGAGTAGGCTTGTACATAAAATAATAACTAAGGGAGAGCATTGATGAAATTTGATATAAAATCAGCTATAAGAAATCATAAAGCTATTCTTATCTTATTATTTGGATTAGTTCTAGTACAAGTGATGATTAGTACGATTTTTCCTTACATAACAAAATATATAATTGATGATGTTTTGTTGAAAGGTAAGTTAACAAATTTTCGACCTATACTAATTTATACGGTTTTTCTAATAATTTTACAAGTACCTATTAATATTGGTGTTAGTTATAGCTCTTCTAAATGGGTTCAGATGTTAATTTTTGATTTTCGTAAAGAGATTAGTAAAAAGTTTCTTTCATCAAAGGAAAACTCTAAAGAAAATGGACTATTCATAAATGCTATTATCAGCGACTGTGAAATAATAGGTAACCAGTTATTAACAATTTTATTAAACGGTATTCCAAATGTTTTATTAATAATTTTATATAGTGTAGCTTTATCAAATTTAAGTTTGAAATTAACTATAAACGTAATGTTTACAATTCCGTTGTTTCTATGTATATCCTGGTTAACATCCAGAAAAGTATATTCGTTATCTAATGAACTACAAAAATATAAAGATAAGTTAACTGAATTTTTAAATCTATACGTTCATAACAAACTTGCGATTGATTTATATGGTTTAAGAGATAAAGAAGAAAATAGATTTATTTCTGTTGCTGAAAAAGTTAAAAATTCTAATATTAAAACAAATCACTAGTGTTGCAAAGAACTTCAAATCATTAAAAGCATTGCTATAAAGCTATTCATGTACAAAAAAATCCTTTATACTGTTCTCGGATGACTTATCCAAGACCAATAAAAAGGACCTACGCATG
>NZ_CACSLH010000065.1 GCF_902706605.1 Enterococcus sp. CSURQ0835
TTTTAGGGGGGTGGTCAAAGTTTGCACACTTAACCGCCTGTTAGAGAGGGCTGTTAATTTTTCCCACTCATTCACGATCGTGCCATTTTTACTCAAATTTAGTTCCTCCTTAAACAGAAAAAGAGATTTCTGGAAAGAATTTTCAGAGTTCTCGTAACTCTAAAAAATTCATAACCAAAAATCTCTAGTCTTGAAGAAACCTAAAAAAATTCGTATAATGAACTTGAGTTACGGAACTAGTGCGATAGTTTCCGTAATTGGTCGACTGGTGCTTCCAACACCATTCGGCTATTTTTTTTACTCTTTTTCAGTTGATGTATTTGTTAAACCAATCATACTCCAAGACCTTGCCCTTTGAAAAGGGCAAACCCCAAACTTTTCGACTTCGCCAGTCGGGGGCGTCCCCAACAGTAGGTTTGGGAAGACCCACAGCGTCCGAGTAAAATTTTATAGCCGTCAACTCCTTAAAGCCTCAAAGACGCTCTAAGAAGCCCTCACAGGCGTTCTAAGAGCGTCTAATTCGATTTACCGTTGACTGCACGATTTATTAACTTCTCTTGTTAAATCAGCTAATACACGCATTAAATGATACATACAACAAAACGAAATGGGGAATTAATATGACACAATGGAAAAAAGCGAGATCTTCTAGTCCTTTAAGCCTTCAGCGTCAATTAGAAATCAGCTTAACCGCACAGTTAGCAACTTGGCAGCAAAACAATTTGAGTAAATCAGATATGGCCCAAAAACTAAATATTTCAGTCTCAGAACTAAATCAAATCCTCTTCGGCAGTTATATTCCAAATCTTGAAGAACTACTAACTTACTTTGACTTACTCAATCTCACAATAAAACTGGAATTCGAGTAAGAGCATAAGGGAAACAGTTAACTGCTATAGCAGTTAAGCCGACAGTGTCGGCGTTTCTTCAGATTTACTTAAACTCCCAAAATAGCAAAAAGTAATACATTGTATTACATCAAAAATCGCAGTATAAAAACAAACCACGAAAAAATGTAATACATTGTAATACCAAAGTAATACATTGTATTACACTCAAAAACACAGATTGTAATACAATGTATTACATTTTATGCTTTATTACTTGTTATTTATTGATTCTGTCACGTCAAATCCTTGTAACCAAGTATCCAACTCATTTTTTAAATCATCTGCCGATTCAGCAAACGTTTCACGCAAATGATTCGTTAACTCATCATTTTGACTTTCCTGCTTCAATAATTCACGATATTTATATTTTGTGTGACGAGATAATCCAGCCCACAAAGAATGGTCTGAAATCAAACCCGCAATCATAACCCTATCCGTATGCTTTGTATCAATCGGTAAAAAATGAGGACTAGCAAAACTGTCTAAACTTTCATGAACCATAGCATACCAATCAGCCGCTTTCCCACGCCGTAACTGCAATTCTAAACGCCACCAAGTTTTTACTTCCGGCGGCACAATCTTACGCTTGGTTTCCTGTTCTAACTTTTTGTTATACAGCCGTATTTGTCGCTCGCTGGCGCGACTTCCCCAATAAGCCGTTTCCAATTTGCCAGACCGCCCATAAATGGGTTTAAAAGAAACCGGATCAACTACCCGATATTGTGTAATAAATTCATCAGGTACATCGACAATATCGCAAGCAATATCCGCACGTGAAAAATGAGGTTCCAAAAATAAATCGTGGATAAAATTTTTCATCGAGCTGGCTAAAAATTGGTTAATCTTATTAGGGTTAAAGTCAATTCGCCCTTTTCCCTCTTGCCATTTCAAAATTTCAATATAGGCAATGTTTTCTCCGTATTGGTCCAACAACTGCCAACCGTTATTGCTCACTGCCTTTAAATAAGCTTTGTCTTCGTTCAACCGCATCAATCGCTCAAAATCGACCGTCACCACATCATTTCGGGTGTGATAATAAATATTTTCCTTCAGTTTTCCAACAATCGTAATTCGGTCGATTGACCACTGCATTTTTAGGGGGGTGGTCAAAGTTTGCACACTTAACCGCCTGTTAGAGAGGGCTGTTAATTTTTCCCACTCATTCACGATCGTGCCATTTTTACTCAAATTTAGTTCCTCCTTAAACAGAAAAAGAGAT
>NZ_CACSLH010000066.1 GCF_902706605.1 Enterococcus sp. CSURQ0835
CATCTAACGGATGTTTTGACATCATCGCTCTCATTCCTTTCAATAGCATTGAATTCGTTTTCAATTCTATTATAAAAGAAAAGACTGTAAACATCATCCAAAAAGGGACTTTGTCTACAGTCTGAGTCAAGCGAACAATGTCGCTTGACTTTTTCCATTCTCTAGGGCGAATAATGGGAATCGAACCCATGCGTGCCGGAGCCACAATCCGGTGCGTTAACCCCTTCGCCATATCCGCCATGATAGGCCTCTTAATGAGTACTTTGCTATTATACAGTTCTTCATTTATGAATTCAATAATTTTTTACAAAAATTCTGATGTTTTTTTAAACAAAGAAAATATCAAGCTTCATATTGCTATTTTAACAATCTGAAAACTGACACTGCAATCTTGTAGAACTTCTAAAAAAAACACACCAACATAAATTACGTTGGTGTGTTCATTGATACCGGCGGCCGGGGTCGAACCGGCACGCCCTCGCGGGCACTGGATTTTGAGTCCAGCGCGTCTGCCAATTCCGCCACGCCGGCATGCTTATATTTTACCATATTTTGAAAATAAGTAAAGGCGGTAACCGGATTTGAACCGGTGATGAAGGTTTTGCAGACCTCTGCCTTACCACTTGGCTATACCGCCATATTCAAAATAGGCAACTGGGGTAGCTGGATTCGAACCAACGCATGTCAGAGTCAAAGTCTGATGCCTTACCGCTTGGCTATACCCCAATAATAATAATAAAGGGCGATCGATGGGAATCGAACCCACGAGTGCCGGAGCCACAATCCGGTGCGTTAACCACTTCGCCACGATCGCCATGGCAGGGGCAGCAGGAATTGAACCCACACTAACGGTTTTGGAGACCGCTGTTCTACCTTTAAACTATGCCCCTATTAAATGGAGGAGAGTGGATTCGAACCACTGAACCCGAAGGAACGGATTTACAGTCCGTCGCGTTTAGCCACTTCGCTACTCCTCCATGGTGGCGCGGGACAGAATCGAACTGCCGACACACGGAGCTTCAATCCGTTGCTCTACCAACTGAGCTACCGCGCCATAGGATAATATTAAATTATCAAAATAATTAAATAAAATACGGTCCCGACGGGATTTGAACCCGCGATCTCCTGCGTGACAGGCAGGCATGTTAACCCCTACACCACGGAACCGAATGGAGGTTAACGGGATCGAACCGCTGACCCTCTGCTTGTAAGGCAGATGCTCTCCCAGCTGAGCTAAACCTCCAGGATATTTAATTAATGACCCGTACGGGACTCGAACCCGTGTTACCGCCGTGAAAGGGCGGTGTCTTAACCGCTTGACCAACGGGCCATAAGACAAAAATTTAGAAACTAACGGAGAGTAAGGGATTCGAACCCTTGAGACAGGATTAGCCCGCCTACATGATTTCCAATCATGCTCCTTCGGCCTCTCGGACAACTCTCCAAGAATTGGAGCATAACAGCCCATAACTCTAACTTTTATTTTCTCATTGAGAAACTCCGGCAGTAGGACTCGAACCTACGACATCATGATTAACAGTCATGCGCTACTACCAACTGAGCTATGCCGGAATAACAGCGTGGCGACGTCCTACTCTCACAAGGGGCAACCCCTCACTACGATCGGCGCTAAGAAGCTTAACTTCTGTGTTCGACATGGGAACAGGTGTATCCTTCATGCTATCGCCACCACACTATTTAATTG
>NZ_CACSLH010000067.1 GCF_902706605.1 Enterococcus sp. CSURQ0835
GAAAGACTAACTATTATAAGTCAAGTGATAAATCATAGATTCCAGAAATGCGAATAATAACAATAGATCTTAAAATATGTGCACACCAAATAGACTTAATAAATAGTTGATTTTTTTAAATCTGTATTTTGTAAGGTTCGTTTTTCGTAAGAATCGCATGAATCGTATACGTAAGCTTTCTAGCTACTGCGCCAACTGCAGTGAGGTGATGTTTCCCTGCTGCTCGCTTTTTTTGATAGTAAGTACTGAATACTGGATCATTAAAGGATGCAATAAAAGCTGCGGAGAATAAGGCTTTTCTTAAATAGGGTGATCCACGTTTACTCATCACATTGTGCGTAGATTCGTATTCTCCAGACTTAGTGACTGATGCATCAATTCCTGCATAGGCAACTAGTTTAGAGGCAGTTGAGAAACGGGTGATATCACCAATTTCGCCTAGAATTGCGGCCCCGTTGACTGGACCAATGCCTGGAACCGTCAGGATAACAGAATCTAGCTGATCCATAATATTTTTAATTTCTTTCTCAACTTCGTTGATTTGGTTTTCTAAGAACTTAATCTGTTCAATCATTGAACGAAGCTGAAAGACATACGCTTCTTGAGCGAAGCGAACACCAAAAGATGATGATGCGGCTTGCTTGATGGCTTCGGCTTTATCTATTCCAAGACGACCTCTACTCGCAGTTTTTAAAGCCTGCGCAATTTCGTCAGCGGTGACTTCTTCGAGTGATTCAGGTGAGCTGTAGGTAAGAAGCAATTCCTTTGAAGCGGCACCGAACAATCCTTGTCGGTTAAATAAAGTTTCGTATTCTGGAAACAACTGATCTAAGACAGCGATGACCTTCCTTTTGAAATCACTCGTTGTTCCGACTAGATAAGTTCTGTAACGAGAAAGGTTCTTCAAGGACATCACATTTTCATCCGTGAGGGTTGTATGCGTGAAATCACCGTACCGAATGAGATCCGCAATTAGCACCGAGTCAATCGTATCCGTTTTTCGTTTACGAATCTCGGTGGCGTTACGCCAGCCATCCGTTTGAATAGGATTTAAAACATGTATTAGAAAACCTTTTTCGTCAAGATACGAGAAAAGTGCGAGCCAGTAATGACCGGTTGCCTCCATCCCAACGATGAAGTCCGCAGAAGAACCAGAAAACTTATGTAAGGCACCGAAGAGCGCCTCAGCTCCGGCAGACGAGTTTGAAAAAGAGAAACCTTTGAGGAGAACCTTACCGGCCTCATCCATAATGGAAGCAGCGTGTGTACGTTTGCCAATATCAATACCCAGGTAAAACATAAGCGCACCTTCTCACCTTCTTAAGTTTATTAGGATTGATTGCCACTCATCTGAAAAGCGTCACTACCTTGTTCGAGATACGGAGTAAGGCACAAGACCTTCAACATCTAACTCATTCGCAATCTGCCAAACAGAGAGAGGGGCCAGTCTTTCAAGTGCGAGTTCATAGCTCAAGGAGTCGGCGGCCTACCTCTCAATCCTTATCTATATTATCTCAGAGCTACTGAGGTAATACCAAATTTAATAACACAGGTTCATAGGGTTGTCCTTACAAATCGTGAAGATTAAAACCCTAAATACAATATACAAGGAGTA
>NZ_CACSLH010000068.1 GCF_902706605.1 Enterococcus sp. CSURQ0835
TGGTTTCGAAAAGGGATTTTTACTTTTATATGTATTTTGTTAGTACTTTTTCAATAGTTTCGGGTAACTCGACCCGCTTATTAGGTATGGTTTATAGCCAACTGGCTAATTTTTTGAGGTTCATTGCGGCAAAAACAAGCATCGCGTAGTGTTGATTTTTTACACTACCTCGAAGCTTCGTCCATCTTAGCCCATGCTTTTCTTTTGCATCCGCGAAGACTCGTTCAATTGTTTCCTTGCGTTTCTTGTACATCAGCTTATTATAAATCGTGTATCTCAATTCCTCAGCTTCATCAAGAAAATTCTGCCATATATGTCGTTTAATTACTTTTTGATGTCCTTCGCTTTTCGTACATTGACTTAGCAGTGGACAAACTTTACATTCCTTCTTATTCGAGAGATACGTTCGGTAGCCATTGCGATCCAACGTGCTAACTTTCAAAGTTTTCTCGTTAGGACAAATGTATTGATCAAAATATTCATCGTAAAGGAAATCATTTTTTCTAAACATGTCTTGATCTCCTTTAGGTCTTGTATAAGGTAAAATCGCCCGAAGGGCATTCTCAGAAAGCACTTTAGCGATTGTCGATGTTTTATAACCGGCATCAGCTGCTAGACCGTAAGGATGGTAAAATGGTAATTTTTTTAATTGTTCTAAAAGCGGAGGGAGAATCTGACTGTCATGAATATTGCCGGGGGTAACTATTGTTCCCAAGATAAACCCGTTCTTGTCACAGGCAGTATGCGCAGAATAGGCAAATTGTTTTTCTTTTTCACCTTTTACGAAATACCCAGCTTCTGGATCAACCGTACTTATCCTCTTTTCTTTCAGTTCACGACTATCAAATTCAAAAGGCTTTTTTCCTTCTGAAACCCTCACTTCGTTGATTTCTTGTTCCAATTGTTTTTGGTATACTTTTGCTTCTTGTGCCACCATTTCTTTCGTAAAGTGATGTTTATTTGCATTTGCTTTGATATGCGTTGAATCTGCGAAGATGACTTCATCATCGATAAAACCGCGTGCGTTTGCCGCATTTAGAATCTGTAGAAAAATTTGGTAAAACACATCACTATTTTTAAATCGACGAACGTAGTTTTTTCCGAAGGTTGAGAAGTGTGGTGGCTTCTCAGAAATTTCCAAACCCAAAAACCAGCGATAAGCCATGTTCGTTTCAATCTCTTTAATCGTTTGCCGCATTGATCTAATTCCAAAAAGGTATTGAATAAAGACCATCTTGAAAAGGATGACTGGATCAATACTCGGTCTACCAATATCTGAGTACATTGATTCAACGAGTGGATAAATAAACTCGAAATCGAGTGCTTTGTCCACTTTCCTAACAAGATGATCTTCGGGTACAAAATCTTCAATTGATACAAACTCAAAGTAATTTCTAGAGTCCTTCGTACGTCTGCTCATCATAAGATCAACCCCTTGATATTACTGTATTTGTTACTTATATTATACCAAAAAAAGACTGTAAACTTAAGTCATTTTCATGACTTTGTCTACAGTCTGA
>NZ_CACSLH010000069.1 GCF_902706605.1 Enterococcus sp. CSURQ0835
CACTAGTGTTGCAAAGAACTTCAAATCATTAAAAGCATTGCTATAAAGCTATTCATGTACAAAAAAATCCTTTATACTGTTCTCGGATGACTTATCCAAGACCAATAAAAAGGACCTACGCATGGATAAGTATAACTCAAAAACATCATTTCAGAAATGGCTTTCTTCCATTAATTTGGATGAATTGTCCGAAAAGTCTAGAAACAACATTGAAAACTTCGATCACTACAGTAAAAAGCTCGATTTCCAAGCCATAATGAAGGTGCTTTTGTACGCTGTTTATGAAGAATTAGCTAGTTTCCGAGAAATCGATCGTGCTTTCCTGGATAAACGACTTTGTAAAGAAGTCGGGATTGACTCAATATCCTACAGTTCCATTTCTAGGCGAACAGCCGAGATGGACCAAGAAGTACTTATGGAAATATTCACCGATTTGGTTGGCAAAATAGCCAAACAAAAGCCGAGTTCAAAAACAACTAGTATGCAAATCATTGATTCGACAACCATTCCATTGAATAAAACTTGGTTTCCTTGGGCGAAGTTTCGCAAGACAAAAGCCGGTATCAAGCTCCATTTGAACCTCTGTTACTTGGATAAGGATAACCAGTATCCAGAGAATTTTACGATTACCAACGCAAGTGAACACGATCGCAATCACTTTGAAGTATTCGTGGACAAAGCGGAAGCGACTTATGTGGTTGATCGGGGGTATTTCGATTATCAACTGCTAGATAAAATGGATCGTGATGGTTATTTCTTTGTCACCAGAATCAAGAAAAATACTAAAGTAACAGTATTAGAGCAATTTGAAGTTGACAGCCCTAAGATGACCGACGGACAGATTATTAGCGACCAACATGTCATTCTCGGCGGTGGCGTCAACCACGTCACAGAACGATTAAGGCTGGTAACTGTTCTGACAAAAGGACAAAAGCTTCTGCGAATTGTAACGAATCGTTTTGATGCAACGCCAAACCAGGTCGCAGACATGTACCAATCCCGCTGGCATATCGAACTGTTTTTCAAACATCTAAAGCAGAATGTAGTCATCAAGAAACTCTATTCTCAAAGCGAGCAAGGCGCGATAAATCAAGTAATACTAACCCTTATTGCGACCTTATTGACCTACTTGGTGAAGATAGAGCTCAACACTAAAGCGACACTATTTCTATTGAAGAAAACATTTCATTACCTAATGTTTGACCCGGCCGAAGATTGGCTTGGGCAGTTCAAACCAGATGATTGATTAGAAAAGAATGTTGGTGCTGCTCTCGAGTTCAATTTAATAAAACGTACAATTTCTGGAATAAAAGTCATCCGCTGCGTAAGCATTCGACTTTTTTGCAATTTTGAATGAAACATAGTTTTCAGATTTTTCTGAAATTATTTGTGCAACACTAGTG
>NZ_CACSLH010000070.1 GCF_902706605.1 Enterococcus sp. CSURQ0835
CACTAGTGTTGCACAAATAATTTCAGAAAAATCTGAAAACTATATTTCATTCAAAATTGCCCAAAAATCAAATGCTTACGCAGCGGATGACTTTTATTCCAGAAATTGTACGTTTTATTAAACTGAATTCAAGAGCGACACCAACATTCTTTTCTAATCAATCATCTGGTTTGAACTGCCCAAGCCAATCTTCGGCCGGGTCAAACATTAGGTAATGAAATGTTTTCTTCAATAGAAACAGTGTCGCTTTAGTATTGAGCTCTATCTTCACCAAGTAGGTCAATAAGGTCGCGATAAGGGTTAGTATTACTTGATTTATCGCGCCTTGCTCACTTTGAGAATAGAGGTTCTTGATGGCTACATTCTGCTTTAGATGTTTGAAAAACAGTTCGATATGCCAGCGGGCTTGGTACATGTCTGCGACCTCGTTTGGCGTTACATCAAAACGATTCGTTACGATCCGCAGAAGTCTTTGCCCCTTTGTCAGAACGGTCACTAGTCTGAAGCGTTCTGTGACATGGTTAACGCCACCGCCGAGAATGACTTGCTGGTCGCTGATAATCTGGCCATCAGTCAGCTTAGGAGTCTCAACCTCGAATTGATCTAGCACAGTGACTTTGGTATTCTTCTTGATTCTAGTGACGAAGAAATACCCATCACGATTCATTTTGTCCAATAGCCGATAATCGAAATAGCCACGATCTACCACGTAAGTCGCTTCCGCTTTGTCCACGAATACTTCGAAGTGATTGCGATCGTGTTCACTTGCGTTGGTAATCGTAAAATTCTCTGGATACTGGTTATCCTTATCCAAGTAACAGAGGTTCAAATGGAGCTTGATACCGGATTTTGTCTTGCGAAACTTTGCCCAAGGAAACCAAGTTTTATTCAATGGAATGGTTGTCGAATCAATGATTTGCAAACTAGTTGTTTTCGAACTCGGCTTTTGTTTGGCAATTTTGCCAAACAAATCGGTGAATATTTCCATGAGCACCTCCTGGTCAATCTCAGCTGTTCGCCTAGAAATGGAACTGTGGGATATTGAGTCAATCCCGACCTCTTTACAAAGTCGTTTATCCAGGAAAGCACGATCGATTTCTCGGAAACTAGCTAATTCTTCATAAATGGCGTACAGGAGCACCTTTGTTGTAGTGCGAAAATCGAGCTTTTTACTGTAGTGATCGAAGTTTTTAATGTTGGTTCTAGACTTTTTGGACAATTCATCCAACTTAATGGAGGAAAGCCATTTCTGAAATGATGTTTTTGAGTTATACTTATCCATGTGTAAGTCCTTTTTATTGGTCTTGGATAAGTCATCCGAGAACAGTATAAAGGATTTTTTTGTGCATGAATAGCTTTATAGCAATGCTTTTAATGATTTGAAGTTCTTTGCAACACTAGTG
>NZ_CACSLH010000071.1 GCF_902706605.1 Enterococcus sp. CSURQ0835
GTTTTAGTTTTCTAAAATACTTTCCTCTGTATAAAAAGATTCGTTCTCTGAAATTATAGAAGTTTCTGAAACCATAGGCGACACGTTTTAATACCTTGATATGGTTGTTCAAGCATTCTAGTGGGCCATTGGAATAAGGAACACGTAAAGAGCGTTTAATTTCTTTTTTGTAATTTTTGAATGTGGTAATCACTTTATGATAAATTTGAGGCAACTTACGATAATCTTCATTGAGCAATTGAGTGAAGCAAGGGACGTTCCGTCCCTTAATAGCCGAAAGAAATAATTGATAAACGTCATAGCCTTTCTTTAGTCCCTCATCATAGGAAAGCAGGCGGTCAACAATTTCTGTCTCTGTTAGATGCGCCTTGAAAGACGGTTGCCAACGCCGATTTTCGTAATTTAGCTCCCACGCATTTTTTTGAAGTAATTTCCAATAACGTTTTAAGTGCTTGTGCTGATACTGTTCCTTTCTAAAAGTTTTCATCACTTGAATCCGGTGCTGTAAAAAGGTTCGACCGATATGTTGGCTGATATGAAAGCGATCTACCACAAGCTGCGCATTGGGGAAAAGCTCCTTAACTAAGGTCCGGTAAGGACTATAGAAATCTGTTACCACTAAACGTACAGCTTCTCTGGCCTTTTTCGGATAACGAATAAAATAGTTGCGTAAATTAGATAGTTGCCGGTTGTCCACAACGTCCAATAATTGATGTGTTTGCCCATCCATCATGACAAAGCTCATCGCTCCAGCGACTCGTTTGACTGACTTGAATTCATCAAAACACAGCACCTTAGGAAGAGTATCTGTCGGGGTAACGGTTTTGGCTTTAAAACTGCGTAAGGCTCGGACAACGGTAGTCGGGGATACGTGTTTTAATCGAGCAATAAGAGACATTGAAATGGATTTGGTCAAGAGTTCGAGAATCGCTTGTTTCACTCGGCGTGCGACAAAGCAGTGGCGATCACTGACCGTATCTTCGGCTAAAAAAGTCCGACCGCAAGCCTTACATTTAAACCGCTGTTTAACGATTCGAAGAATAGTTTTGTAGTTGCTTACGTCATTTAAGAGGATCGAAACCTTTTTCCAGCCCCATTTGATAATGGTTTGCTTATTTTCTTGGTGACAATGAAAG
>NZ_CACSLH010000072.1 GCF_902706605.1 Enterococcus sp. CSURQ0835
CGCCGATTGTAAAATTAAGCTAGACAACTAAAAAAGTCACTTGTGCTACACTCAAAATAGTTCCGACCAAAGAATTATAAGGAGTGAGTACAAATGACCTATACCCATCTTACAACAGACGAACTTGTTTTGATAGAGTCTTATTTCAATAGCGAGAAACCTGTCGCTATTGTCGCACAAAGTTTAAATCGCTCTAGACAAACCATCTATAACGTTTATTCATTCCTCAAACAAGGAAAAAATGTGCTAGATTATTATCGTCAATACAAACAAAATAAATCCCGTTGTGGGCGACGTTCAACCGTTCTATCTGATGAACAATCAAAGTATGTTCAAGAGAAGGTAGCTCAAGGATGGTCACCTGATGTGATTATCGGCCGTGGCGAGTTTCCAATTGATTGTTCTGCTCGCACACTCTATCGGATGTTTAAAAAAGGCGTCTTTGACACGCAATCGTTACCAATGAAGGGAAAACGCAAACCAAATAATCATCAAGAAAAGCGTGGAAAACAGGCCTTTCGCAGAACGATTCATGAACGGAACAGTCTTTATCCACACCTGTCCAAAGAATTTGGACATCTTGAAGGCGACACTATTGTGGGAGTCAAACATAAGAGCACTGTTATTACATTGGTTGAATGTTTATCAAAGGTCATTATTACTTTGAAACCCACAGGCAGACGAGCAGAAGATATCGAAAACAGGTTAAATGAATGGTTCAAATCCATGCCTAAACATCTATTTAAATCGATGACATTTGATTGTGGAAAAGAATTTTCTAACTGGCGATCTATAAGTAATTCAAATGATATTGCCATCTTTTTCGCAGATCCAGGAACACCTTCACAAAGAGGGCTGAATGAGCACTCAAATGGCTTGCTTAGAAGAGATGGCTTAGTTAAAACAATGGACTTTAGAGACACGGATGAAACCTTTATTCAATCCGTTGCTTCAAAAAGAAACCATATTCCAAGAAAATCACTAAATTACCGAACACCATTGGAAGTATTTTTGAGATGCATAGATAAAGATATATTGTCTAGCTTAATTTGACAAATCAGA